>JAISLI010000018.1 GCA_031291035.1 Desulfovibrio sp. | reverse complement strand
CCCGCCATAAATCCCGTTGACTTCCGCCGCCGCCGGGGCAGCGAGCGCGACGACAATCGCCACTGTGAGGAAAATGCGTTTGAACATGATTACCCCCATTGTTACGGTTCGGCATGCCTTGAACTCTCTTTAGCTGCAGTCAAGAAACACGTCAAGAATTTTTGTGTACTTCGTCTGTTAAAAGATTATATTTTTAGAAAAATTTTAGAATTTCTGGGAAGGTCAATTTTTCGTATTTCTGCAGCCACTCCGCAAGAATGTCCTCGTCGTTCACATCACCCTCCCCTCTTTCCTTCCCCCTATCCGATTGCCGGGCTTTTGGCAACAAACAGCAACAGAGGAGGCTGTCGCAATGACAGTGGACGAAACGCCAACCGGAATTGTGTACACCGTGACCACCGGCGCCGCTGGCGCTGAATATCCGTTGACCTTCCCCTATGTGGACTAGGCGGACATCAAGGCATATTACGCGACAAGCCAAGATCAGACGTATCTCGTGTACGGCGTCCATTACGAGGTGGACGGACAGGCCGTATACACGCCGGACATCATGCAGGCCCAGGGCCAGAATCAGGAAGCAGGCGTCGAAAAAAAGGATCGCCTGTTTACGCGGGGCGGGTCCATACATGCCCTGTCCGTGCCGCAAGGTGAACTTTACAATCCTCGCCTTGTCGGCTAAATAATCCGAAAAAGGGCGGGGGCCGGCCGTTTCCGTTCTTTTACCCGTCCGGCTTTCACCCGCCGCGGGTCAGGCCATTCCCCAATGGGCGGGTTTTTACTCCAAGGATTTATTCCCTTTCCCGGCGCCGGCGCGGGGAAAGGGTGGAGCATGCATGGACAAGAGGCAAAAGGAAATTCTTCAGGTCGCCAAGGAATTGACCGCAAAATTCATTGAAACCCGCACCGTTTCACCCAACAACTTTGCTGAAATCTTCCCCATAATATGCAAAGTTGTCGGCAATGCAGCACCGCGCTGCGAAGACGGCGAAGAAAAGCGCAAGGACAAGGTCTGAGGTGGCGGCCTCGCACGACAGCGCCGTTGCCGGCATGTTCAGCCGCATCGCGCGCTTTTACGATCCGCTCAACCATCTTCTGAGCCTCGGCCTTGACAGGCATTGGCGCGCCGTTCTGGCCCTGAAAGCCCTTGAAAAGGGTGGGAGGACGGCTCTGGACTTGGCCGCCGGAACTCTGGACGTCTCCTTGGCCCTGCGCCGCCTGCAACCGAAGATCATCGTTGCCGCCGTTGATTGCTGCCCGGCGATGCTGACGCGCGGCCGCCACAAGCTTACAGGGGAAAACATTCAGCGCGTGCTGCCTGTCACCGCCGACGCGAAACGCCTGCCTGTGAGAAGCGGTTTCGCCGATTGCCTCACCATCGCTTTCGGCATACGCAATATTCTGCCGCGCCGGGCGGCCTATGCGGAAATGCTGCGCTCACTCAAGCCCGGAGGGCGCGCCTGTATTCTGGAGTTCGGTTCCGGACGCGAACGCGTCTGGGGGGGAATATACAATTTTTATCTGAACGCCGTCCTGCCCCTCATCGGACACATGATTTCCGGAGACAGGTCCGCCTACAGCTATCTGGCGGAAAGCATTCGCGCTTTTCCCACAGCGCGGGAACTGGAGTCGGAGCTTCTGGAGGCGGGCTTTGCCCGCGTTTGGCATCAAAAGCTCACTTCCGGCATTGTCTGCCTGCATCTTGCTGAAAAGGCTGGATAATCCGTCGGGCGCGGCGCAAACAAAAAACTGTCCGGAATAACAACGCATGGTACTCTTTGAAGATTTGCTTGAGGGCCGGGTTCCCCTGGCCGTTGTGGGCCTCGGCTATGTGGGCCTGCCGCTGGCGGTGGCCCTTTCGCGGCATGTGGATGTCATCGGTTTTGACATCAATGAAACCCGCATCGCGCAACTGCGCAATGGCCGGGACAACACGCGGGAAGTCAGCCCCGAAGAACTCGCCTCGGCCGGGGTAACCTTTACCGCCGACCCTGCCCTGCTCCGGCAGGCCGGCGTCATCATTGCCGCTGTTCCCACGCCGATTGACGATCACCGCTCGCCGGATCTGCGGCCCGTGGTAAGCGCAAGCATAACCATAGGGAAGCATCTTTCCGGAGGCGCTGTTGTGGTGTACGAGTCCACCGTGTATCCCGGCCTGACCGAAGAAGTCTGCGTGCCGCTGCTGGAACGCGAATCCGGCCTGCATCTGGGGGAAGGATTCACTGTGGGCTACTCGCCCGAACGCATAAACCCCGGCGACAAGATTCATACCCTGCAAACCGTCACCAAAATCGTCTCCGGTTCGGACGAAGCCACGGCCGATCTGCTGGAGCGTCTCTACGGCACTGTGGTCACGGCGGGCATACACCGCGCATCCTCCATCAAAGTGGCCGAAGCCGCGAAAGTTATTGAAAATACCCAGCGCGATCTGAATATCGCCCTGATGAACGAACTCGCCGTGCTCTTCGGCCGCATGAACATCGACACCACGGAAGTGCTGGACGCAGCCGGCAGCAAGTGGAATTTTCTGCCTTTTCGGCCCGGCCTTGTGGGAGGGCACTGCATCGGCGTCGATCCCTATTACCTGACCTTCAAGGCGGAGGAACTCGGCCTGCATCCTGAAGTGATTCTGGCCGGCCGGCGCATCAATGACGGCATGGGCAAATACGTGGCCGAATGCGCCGTCAAACGTCTCATCAGGCGTGGCCGCGTAATCAGCGGAGCGCGTGCGGGAATTCTGGGCTTTACCTTCAAGGAGAACGTGCCGGATCTGCGCAATACGCGTGTGGTGGACGTAGTGCGCGAACTGGAAGACTACGGCGTCACCGTGCTTGTGAGCGACGCGCAGGCCGATCCCCGGGAAGCACTTGCCGAATACGGCCAGGAACTCCTGCCGCTTGAACGGCTGTGCGACCTGAACGCCCTGATTCTGGCCGTGCCCCACAGGGAATACTCCGCCCTTGAGCCGGCGCGCCTCAAAACTCTGTTTGCCGATCCTGACAATGCGGTGCTGCTGGATGTGAAAGCTTTTTTCGATCCCGTCACCATGCGGGCCGCCGGCTTTGATTACTGGAGGCTTTGACATGCCCCTGCTGATTTGCGCGCCCACAGCCGGAGAACTCGCGGCACTGCTGCCGGGCATCGCGCCGGAAGACGCGCGGGAAATGCGCCTCATCCCCGCGCGTCTGAAGCGGGGACTGGCCTTCGCCTGTGTTATCGGCGTGGGCCCCGTCAACGCGGCTCTGGCAATGGGCGAGGCCCTTGTCGGGGCGAAAAGCGCGGGAACGCCCATCACATCCGTACTGCTGGCCGGCCTCGCGGGCGCTTTTGATCTTGCGCGGCTACCCCTGCGCAGCCTTTGCCTGGTGAAGGAAGAAATCTGGCCGGAATACGGACTGCACGACGGCACAAGCGTGACCGCCCGGGCTTTCAGTTTTCCCCTCTGGCGGCGCGCCGCGCACGACGGCGGCGACGTGTACGACCGCCTGCCCCTGGCGGCACCGGAAGCCATCGGACTTTCTCTCAAAAACGGCGCGCTGCCGCGAACTCTCTCCCTGACAGTGGCGGGCGTGAGCGCCTCACTTGCACGAGCAAGGGATCTCGCCCAACATTATGGCGCGGATCTGGAAAATATGGAAGGATTCGCCGTAGCTTACGCCTGCGCGCGCCACGGCATCCCCTGTGTGGAGATACGCGCGGTGTCCAACAAGGTCGGCCCGCGCGCCAGAGAGGAAAAGGACTTTCCCGGTGCCCTGCAGCGTCTTGCGCAGGTACTGCCGGTTTTTGAATTGCCATGAAAAAATTCAAGGCGTCTTTCGCGGCGGAACTGCCGCGCATCAACGCGGCACTGGCCGCCGCGGTGGCAGAACTGCCCGCGCCCGCGCGACCCATAGCGCGGCATATACTGGACGCCGGCGGTAAACGCCTGCGTCCTTTTTTGACCCTGCTTTTCGCCCGCCTGTTCGATGCCGCGGAAGCGGACAGACACCGTCTTGCCATAACCCTGGAAATGCTGCACGCCGCCACCCTGCTTCATGACGACGTGCTGGACAACGCCCTGCTCCGCCGCGGCAAGCCCGCGGCCCATACCGTTTTTGACGTGCCCGCCGTTATTTTGGGCGGGGACGCGCTGCTTTCCCACGCCAACGCCATTGTGGCATCTTTTGGCGACACGCGCATGACGCGATGTTTCTCCGAAGCCATCAGCAGCACGACCGCCGGTGAAATTCTGGAAATCGCCGCCAGAGGGCGCACGGGCATTTCCCGGCAGGAATATGAAAACATGGTGCGCGGCAAAACAGCGTGGCTCATCCGCGCCGCTTGCGAAATGGGCGCGCTTGCCGCCGGGGCCTCCAAGGCCGGGGTACAGGCGGCCGCCGTGTATGGCGAAAATCTCGGCATGGCCTTTCAACTGGTGGATGACGCCCTGGACTTCGCGCCGGAGGAAATTACCGGCAAACCAACGGGCGGCGACGTGCGTGAAGGCAAGTTCACTCCCCCGCTACGTCTGTACAGGCAATCTCTTGCGGACAAGGAACGCGCCGCCTTTGATGCCGCCTTCGCCCGCGGCTTCATGACGGAAAATGAGGCCGCGGCCATTGCCCGCCGCATCCGGCAGGCCGGCTATGACGCGCAAACCCGCGCCGAGGCGCAACATTTTCTGCATACCGCCCTCGCTGCGCTACGTGGCATGCCCGATACCGATACGCTCTCCCTGTTGCGCGATCTGTGCGTTTATGCGCGCGACAGGGGACAATAATTGTCTTGCGCCGCGCATGGTTTTGGCATATTCTGTTCAGCCGGATATTGATTGGGCGGCATGGGCACGACCCATGTTTTTCTCTTCGCAACCCGTTTGAATCAACCGTGACGGGAGTCTCCGCGATGATTGAGATGCACACCGCATCGACTGTGGAAATTGACGAAATTGATGACGCGGTAAAAGAAATTCTTGATCAGCTTCCACTCGGCGCACTGAAAAAAAACTCTGTCGGCATTCTGTACTGCTGTATGGATTTTGTTGAAACAGGCGTTGTCGGCGCCCTGGACAAGGCCCTCCCCTTCAGCGTGCTCGGCATGACCACCATGGCAAGCGCCGACAGAAATAACCTCGGCATGTACAATCTCACTCTTACCGTGCTGACAAGTGATGACGTTCTTTTTGAGACGGTCGTCACCGGCCCCCTGTTCTCCACCGACTACAAGGAAAAAATCGCCGCGACGTACAAACGGGCGCGTGCCGGACTGCCCGGGGATCCAGCCTGCATATTGTCCTTCATTCCCTACACGCCCGACATCAGCGGCACGGAACTCACCGTGTCGCTGGACGCGACTTCCGGCGGCATTCCCGTCTGGGGCGGCGTGACGGTGAGTCTGGACGTGTACAACGGTCCCTGCTGTACCATACTTGAAGGGCGGGCCCAGGAAAGAGTTCTCGGCATGATCTTGGTGTACGGCTCCGTGAATCCGGAATTCATCGTCGCCTCCATTCCCGAGGAGAACATATTTTATGAAAAGAGGGCGATCATCACCTCTTCGGAGAACTGCATTCTGCGCACTGTAAACGACATGCCGGTTCTGCAGTTTTTTGAAAGCATCGGCATGACCATACGGCCGGAATCCAGCGCCACACTGCCCTTCATGGTGGATTACAAGGACGGTTCCACTCCTGTGGTTCTGGGCATCTCGTCCGTTCTGGAAGACGGCAGCGTCCTGTGCGGCGGCCCCGTGCCGCAAGGCGCGCTCATCGCCATGTGCGAACTCACCAGGGAAGGCATATTGGCAACCACCCGGCAGAGTGTGGAGAAAATCCTGCAGCTTGACAAAAACGCCCTGCTCATGATGCCCTGCGTCATTCGCTACGTTATGATGGCCCCGCAAAACGACGAGGAAATGCGGCTTGTCGCCGACACCCTCGCCGGCAAGATGCCTTACGTCATGGCATACTGCGGCGGGGAAATCTGTCCCGTGCGGGATGGAAACGGCCGGTGGCGCAACCGTTTTCATCATTACACCTTTACCGCCTGCGTTCTGTAGCAGCAATGCCTGTGGCCCGCGTTCAGGCGCGCAACCACGGATTCAGGGTCAACGCCGGATTGCGGTCAACCGGGGAGAGCATGCTTTACCGTATAGAAACAGGCCCGCGCGAAGGCGTGGACGACACGCAGGGACGCAGAACAGCTCTGAATCTGAAAAAATCGCTCAACCTGCATGTGGCCTCCGTCCGCCATGTCAAAGTTTTCACCCTGGACGGCCTTGAAGCGGCACAGGCACAACGCCTGGTAGACGAAGGCATATTGCATGACCCCATTCTGCAACGCGCGGCCGTCGGCGTTCTGCCGCCTCTTGCTTCTTTGCCCGACTGGTTTCTGGAAGTCGCCTTCCGTCCGGGCGTAACGGACAACGAAGCCCGCACCGCCCGTGATACGACGACCATGGTTCTGGACATCCCCAAGGAAAGCCTTGCCGTCTATACCGCTCTGCAATACCGCATCCACAGCGCGCCCGGAGCGCCCCTCAGCCGCGAACAGATGGAGAAAGCGGGCAGGGATATGCTCTGCAATACCCTGATTCAGCGTCTGCGCATAAAAAGCCGCGAGGAATGGCGGTCCGCGCCGGGCTTTGCTCCGCAAGCGGCCAAGGTTACGGGCAAAATCGACGACACGGTGGATACAATTTCCCTTTCAGTCATGAACGATGTGGCCCTGCTGGCCGCAAGCCGCGAAAACACCTGGGCGCTCAATCTGAATGAGCTGCGCCGCATAAAAGAGGCATTTGCCGCGCCGGCCGAGCGGGCCCGCCGCATGGCTCTGGGGATTCCGGCAGATCCCACGGATGTGGAAATGGAAACGCTGGCCCAGACATGGTCCGAGCACTGCAAACACAAAATCTTTGCCTCGCGCATCGTGTACAGCAACACGGAAAGCGGCCTCCGGGAGGATGTGGACAACCTCTACAAATCCTGCATCAGGGACGCGACAGCCCTTTTGCGCGAACGCATGGGGGAAAGGGACTTCTGCAAGTCCGTCTTCAAAGACAATGCGGGCGTGATCGCTTTTACAGAGGGGCATGACCTCTGCATCAAGGTGGAAACCCATAACAGCCCGTCGGCCCTCGACCCGTACGGCGGCGCGCTCACGGGAATTGTGGGCGTGAACCGCGATCCCATGGGAACCGGCCTCGGAGCGGAACTTGTATGCAATACCGATGTGTTCTGCTTTGCCTCGCCTTTTTACGACAAACCCCTGCCGCCGCGCCTGCTGCATCCGCGCCGCGTGCTGGAGGGAGTGCGCGAAGGCGTGGAACACGGGGGCAACAAATCCGGCATTCCCACGGTAAACGGCTCGCTTGTCTTTGACGATCGCTACCTCGGCAAACCCTTGGTCTATTGCGGCACTGTGGGCATTATCCCCACGGAAATCAACGGCCGTCCTGGATGGAAAAAACAGGCGCGCCCGGGTGACGCCATAGTGATGACGGGAGGGCGCATCGGCAAGGACGGCATACACGGCGCCACATTCTCCTCCGAGGAACTGCATGAGAGTTCGCCCGCGACGGCCGTGCAGATTGGCGATCCCATCACCCAGCGCAAAATGTATGATTTTATTCTCATAGCGCGTGACCGGGGTCTTTACAACGCCATTACGGACAACGGCGCGGGCGGGCTTTCCTCATCCGTGGGCGAAATGGCGGAAGACACGGGCGGCTGCGCGCTTGACATAAGCCGCGCCCCTCTCAAATACGACGGCCTCAAGCCTTGGGAAATCCTGCTTTCCGAGGCCCAGGAGCGCATGACGCTTGCCGTCCCGCCTGAAAAACTGGACGAATTTCTCGCCCTTGCGGCGCATCTGGATGTGGAAGCCACTCCCTTGGGATATTTTACGAATTCCGGCTTTTTTGAGGTGCGTCACGGGCAGAGAATCATCGCCTCCCTACCCATGGATTTCATGCACCGCGGCGTGCCGCAAATGGAGCTTGAGGCCGTATGGGAGCCCCGAAACAACGCGCGGCGGGACATCCGCGTGGAGGCGCGCGACATTGCCGGGGGCGCCTTCCTCAAACGCATGCTGGGACGTCTGAACATCTGTTCCAGGGAATATATTGTCCGCCAGTACGATCACGAGGTGCGCGGCGGCAGCGTGATCAAACCCCTCATGGGGCTTCTCTGCGACGGCCCTTCGGATGCGGGGGTATTGCGCCCCCTGCTGGAGTCCGATGCCGGGATTGTAATTTCCCACGGCATCTGTCCCAAATTCGGCGATTACGATACATACTGGATGACGGCCAACGCCATGGATGAAGCGGTACGCAACGCCGTGGCGGTGGGAGCCAACCCCGACGCCCTTGCCGGCGTGGACAATTTTTGCTGGTGCGACCCGGTGGCGAGCGAAAAAAATCCCGACGGCCGCCATAAACTGGCCCAGCTTGTGCGGGCCTGCAAAGCGCTGCGGCATTTCTCCCTGGCTTTCGGCCTGCCCTGTGTCTCCGGCAAGGACTCCATGAAAAACGATTACACCGGCGGCGGAGAACGCATTTCCATCCCTCCCACAGTGCTTTTTTCCGTGCTGGGCGTCATGGGCAACGTGACCCGTTCCCAGAGTTCCGACTTCAAGCGGGCGGGCGAGCATATATATATTCTCGGCGGCACCTGGCGCGATATGGCGGGCAGCGAAGCGGCCTCGGAGCTGGGGCTTGCCGGCGGCAGGCTGCCGCATGTGGACGCGTTTACGGCTCTGCTGCGCTACCGCACGGTTTACGCGCTCATGCAGCAACGCGCCCTCGCCTCCTGCCACGACTGCTCTGACGGCGGTTTTGCCGTGGCGCTGGCGGAAATGTGCATCGGCGGGCGACTGGGAGCGCAAATTGATATTGACGCCCTGCCCGCCATGGAGGACATGACCCGTACGGAACTCTTGTACAGCGAAAGCGCGAGCAGGCTGATCGTCAGTGTGCGGCCCGACCTTGCCCCGGTGCTGGACATGCTCGGACACGCACAGTTGTGCCGGCGCATCGGCACTGTCACCGATGACGGCAATCTGACCTTCACCGGCAACGGGACAGTTTTTCTGCGGGAAAATGTGGAAGAATTGGCCCGTGCCTTCAAAGCGACGCTGGACTGGTAATGCCGCTTCTCCGACAATGGCCCGAAACTGCGCGGAACCCGGCACAAGAACGCTCGCGCCGGTGGTTTTGTAAAAAATCTCCAGGAACTTTTTTCAAAAGCCTGACAGGGAGCGGCGATGGCTGACGGCGCGCGGTGTCCGGCCTTGGGCTGCGTTGTGGAATACATGGAAGGCAATGCCGTCCAGATTGCCCTGGTCACGGAGGAAAACGGCGGATACCTGCGCCTTTTGCTGCCGAACAGGCGCGAAACGCGCCTTGCGGCCTCCCGGCTGCTGCCCTGGTCCGGCCCGTTGCACACGCCCGGCCTGAGCAAGGAGCAAAGTCTGCGGATTCTGGAACAGCATAAAACAACACGGGAGGAACGCGCGGCCGCCGTTGCGCCGCTGGAAGTATGGGAAATCGCGCGGGGTGAGGTAGCCAGGGCGCCGGCACGGTGGTTTGCGGAACTGTTCAGCGACTCGCCGGATGAGGACATGGTGGCTGCCTACGGCAGGGCGCTTTTGACCTGCAAAAGCCACTTTCGCTTCCAGCCGCCGGATTTTCTCGTCTATACCGGGGAGCAGGCGGAAAAACGCCTCGCCGAGCAGCGGGCAAGGGAAGAGCGGGAAGCCATAACCACCGGCGGCGGCGCGTTCTTTCGTCTGCTCTGGGATATTGCCTGTAAAAAGCGAACGATCCCGGAGCGGGGAGATAATGTCCCGCTTGTCCGGGAACAGTTGTCTCCCGAAGTGGCGGAACGCCTTAAAGCCGTCCTGCACGCCAAAATGCGCGATCCGGAAAATCAGGAACACGATGCGCTCTGGACCATGCTTGCCAAGGGCTTGCCGGATGTGCCGCATTTGCCTCTCCAGCTGCTCGCGGCCTGGGGGGAAGTGCCGGAGCACCACAATTTTTGGCTGGACAGAGCCGGCTACGCGCCGGGGGACGCATGGTGGCGGCCTTTGGCGGATGAGGCGCAAGACATTGCCCGCGCCGCGCGCAACCGCCCCCTGCCGGAGTGCGGGCTGCCCTTTGTGAGCATAGACAGCCCAAGCACCCGCGATGTGGATGACGCTTTTTTCATTGAGCATTCGGAAGCGGGTTTTACGCTGGTTCTGGCTCTGGCCGCGCCGGCCCTGTTCTGGCCTTTTGACGGGCGGCTCGATAAGGCGGTGCTCCGCCGCGCGACCAGCCTGTATTTGCCTGAAGGCACATGCCATATGCTGCCGGAATTTTTGGGGACCGACGTTTTTTCTCTCATCGCCGGAGAGACGCGCCCGGCCCTGTGCATACGGCTGTCGTCGGACAGGGACGGCGCTGTCGGCCCGTGCGAAATTTTTGTCGTCGGGGCGCGCCTTGCGGCCAATCTTAATTATGCCGACTGCCAGGCGGTCCTGGAGGCCGTCCAGAGCCGTGCCCCGCTGCCGGACAATGCCGCTGCCCCTTATGCGGATATGCTGCGCGCCGGCCTTGAGCTGGCCCGCTTGCGGCAGCAGGCGCGCATAGCCGGGGGCGCGGTGATCATGAACAGGCCGGAGCCGGTACTGCGCCTGC
Organism: Desulfovibrio sp.; assembly: GCA_031291035.1. GTDB lineage: Bacteria > Desulfobacterota > Desulfovibrionia > Desulfovibrionales > Desulfovibrionaceae > Desulfovibrio. The sequence continues at coordinate 17,545 of JAISLI010000018.1, read as the reverse complement.
ACGGCGAAGGCGCGGACACCATAGTGACCCTTGAGCGGGACAAGCCGTGCCGTGACGCGCAGAACCTTGTGGCCGAGATGATGATTCTGGCAAGCGGCGCTGTGGCGGACTGGGCTGCCGAGCGGGATATTCCCCTTCTGCACCGCACGCAGGACGTCGCGCTGCCGAAGGAATACGCCGGCGTGTGGACAAAGCCCGAGGACATAGCCCGCATCATGCGCGCTCTCGTTCCATCATGTCTGGAAGTCCGCGCCCGGCGGCATGCCGCTCTCGCGGTTGCGCGCTACGCCCCGATAACTTCCCCTCTGCGGCGTTACGCGGATCTTGTCAACGAGGCGCAGACGGCATACTTTCTGCATAACGGCAAATCCTTGTGGGATAAAGAAACTCTCGCCCGCATGCTTGGCCACCTTTTGCCGGCGCTGGAGGCGACAGGACAGGCGCAGCGTTTTCGCCCACGCTACTGGAAACTTCTGTATTTTCGCCAGCAGGGCGACAAGGTGTGGTGGCCGGGCGTCATTACGGAAGAAAACGATGCCTTCGTCAGCGTCAGCCTGCCGGAACAGGGCCTGTTCGTACGCGGCCGGCGGCAACTTTTTGACGAACGGGCTTTTCCGGGCATGTCCGTTTCCGTGCGGCTGGGCAAAATCAATCCCCTGTACAATGAAGTGCAGATACTGGAAACCGCCTCATGACGACGCAGCCTCCCTTTACGCGGGATATTGTCCTGTATGCGTTGCCCCTTGCGGCTTATCTGCTGGGTTCGATTCCTTGGGGACTGGTTATAGCGAAAACATTTTGCGGTCTTGATCCCCGTCTGGACGGGAGCCGCAACACCGGGGCCACCAATGTGGCCCGTCTGTGCGGATTTGGCTATGGCGTGGTCACCCTGCTCTGCGATCTGCTCAAGGGCGCCGCTCCCGTCTGGCTGGCTTTGCACTGGCATCCCGCTCCGGTTTTTGTTTCTCTGGTCGGGCTGGCAGGCATAGCGGGGCATTCGTGGTCCTGTTTTATGAAATTCAGGGGAGGCAAGGCCGTTGCCACCAGCATCGGCGTGTTCCTGCCACTGGCCTTTGCGCAGCTTCTGGCCGCGGCGCTGCTGTGCATTCTCGTCATCTGGCGTTCCGGCTATGTCTCTCTCGGCTCCCTGAGCCTTGTCACGGCTCTGCCGGTTCTGCTGGCCGTTTCCGGTTTGTGGCAATGGCTGCCTTTGGGCTTGTGCGTTTTTGCCCTGGTGGTTTTCAGACATGCGGAAAATCTCCGCCGCCTCAGAACGGGAACGGAAAAAAGCTGGCTGAAGCCGCGGCAGGACAAGGGTGACCGGCAAGACACGCGATGAGATGCCGCATACGTCTGCGCGATTTCGCCGGCCGCCCTGTCAGCCTGCCGGACGACCCGCAAGCCTGGACTGACGGCGAAGACCATTGGCCGCAGGCGACGCCGGAGGAGGCGAAGTCCGGCAGTGTTCTTTTGCTTGGTCTTGGCCCGGGCAGACCGGAAAACCTCCCCTTCACGCGGGGTAAACGCGTCTTCTGGCTGGATGAGCCGCGCGTCCTGCGCCGTTTGAACGCCACGCGCCCTCCTGGCGGCATCCCCGAAAACTGGCAAAAAGTGAATGTCCGTCAGGCTCTGGAACTGGCTCCATGCTGCCGTATCCATGAGTACCGGCTCAACAGACGTCTTGCGCCGCGGTTCTGGGGGCCGCTTCTGGGGCGCATTGCAGCGGGACGCGCCGGTGTGGGCAAAAGTTCCGGCAGGGAAGCGAAAGACGGCGCGGCGCTCCATTCGACGAGCCGCGCGAGGGACGGAGAAGGACGTCAGGGGACGGTGCTGCTGACGGGCACGGACCGGCTGCTGCTTCATCAGGAACTTGCCCGCGCCCTTCGCGGCGCGGGATTTGGCGTGCTGGAACCTCCCTTATGGTTTGACGGAAAAAAGTCGCGGCACACGCTCACTGTCTGGGAAAAGGCCATTGCCCGGTATCGTCCTCTTCTGGCGCTTTCCGTCAATCTGCGGGGCCTTGATCCGGAAGGGGATATTTTCTGGCTCTGCCGCGCCCTGGACGTGGCTGTGGCAATATGGTGCGTGGACAACCCCTGGCATTTGCTCTCAAGCCTGCCTTTGCCCTGGTGGAAAGAGGCCGCGCTTTTTGTCACGGACGCGGGTTTTGTCCAGCCTCTTCAGAACGCCGGCGCGCGAACGGTCCGCCACCTTCCCCTGGCCGTCGCGCCGCACATGTGGCGGCAGGACAGCGAACTCCGCTGCGGGCATCTTCCGCAAACTCCGCTCTTTGTCGGACATTCCGCCTTTCCGGGCCAGTCGCGTTTTTTTGCGGCGGCGCGTGTGCCGCAGAGTACGCTTACACGGGCCATGCGGGAACAATCTGCTGACAACAGGGTCGACAGCCCCGCGGACGGCCCACAGTTTCACTGGTGGCTGGAAACGCTGCGCCTTTCCCCCTGGCCGGGGCAGGCGGTGCGCCGCGCCGGCCTGGGAGCCGACATCTGCTCGCGCGCGCGCCGCGCCCGCTGGATTGCCGCCGCCCTCCCGGCTGGCCTGCGCCTCATCGGCGATGACGGCTGGCGAAACTTCTTCCCCGGCATTGAGATATTACCGCCGGTGGACTACTATGCGGCACTGCCCTCCCGCTATACCCGGTCAGCCGTGCTCAATGTCACAAGCCTGCTCTTGCCCCACAGCCTGAGCCAGCGCCATTTTGACGTATGGGCGGCCGGCGGGCTGCTTCTCACCGACGCCACGCCGGGCCTTGACATCTTTCCGCCGGAACTGACGCGCTCCGTCGTTTTGGAGGGGCCGGAAGACTTCGCCCCGCGTCTTGCCTCCCTGCTCGCCGACCCCGGGACGCGGCGACTGCGCGCGCAATGGCGGGATGTCCTGCGCAGTGAACATTGCTATGAACACCGCGTGGCGCGGATTTGCGCGGCGCTCAGGCTGTAATGTTCCTCCTCCTTTGGCATGGAGAAAGCATACATTAGAGCATGTTGCTATTGAAATTATCTAAAATTTATTTAGAATACCTGCATGTCAACAGCAAGCAAAGACACTCGGGAAAGGGCTGTAGAAGCATATAAGAATGGCGCATTCACCCGGCGGCAACTGGCCAATGCCTATGGAGCCGGCTGTGGATTGAAACATGCGTACGCTGTCTGATTTGACACAATACCGGGGGAGCAAGAGGGGCCGAAAAACAGCCGCTACAAAAGTGTCCCCTCATAGTTGAACAGGCCTTGTCGGCGGGTCTGCGGCAACTCTCGCGGCGGAAATTCTTCAATATGGGCGAAAAAGCTGTAACCGGCGGCAGCCAGGGCGGGACGCTTTTCCGTAAGGTCCAGCGGCCAGCCAGGGTACAGCCATATATTGCCCCCGTAGCGCCTGGCCCAGAAAATTTCGCCCTTGGGCCCCGAAAAAGGAGTGTCCTCCTTTACCCCCAGAAGGCCGAAGCGGCTTATACCCACGGGCCAGAAGCCACTGACGACGATGCCCAGCGGCAACGGACTTGAACCGGGCAGAGCGAGCATGTCTTCCCCCGCGAGTTCCGGGCTGACAAAAGCCGCGGTAAATCCCAAGTCTTTGAGGATGCCCAGGGCCGCCGCATTGGCTGTGTTGCAAAAGGGGCCTGCCAGCAGTTCCGGCCCGCTGCCGCCAATTTCGGAGGCATCAGGAAAAAGCGCCCGCTGACCGGGCGCGTTGCACACAAAACGCCTCGCGTGGTCACGCATGAGCTTGACGATCAGGCGTTGCAGGGCCGCTTCCTCATCCGGCCAGACAACCGGAGGCAACCACCAGACGATGCGCGGAACTACAGTGCGGGAGACGGCGGCGCTACGCGGCGAAAGCCAGAGAGCCGTCAGGCTGTGCCGGGAAGCACGGGTTTGCCTGCCGTGGGGCACAGCGGCCGTGAGCCGCATATCCGGCGGGCCCGATTTCGGGGCAACATGCGGCCGGGGGAGTTTGGGGCCTGCCGTGACGGGCCTGCTTGGCCGTTTCGGCAGACAATCGGCCTTCGCGCGCCATTCCGCAAGAATTCCGGTCAATTCAGGTTCCCGCCGGTCTATGAGAAATACCGGCGTGCCGTTCCTGGGCGTTTTGTATTTGGGCAACCCGAGGATCAGGGTTCCCGTTTTCGGAACGCGGCGGGTGACGGGAAGCGTGGCGTGCCAGTGCTCGTCCTCCACGCCGATACGCAGACAGTCTCCGGGCAAAAGGTCGAAATGCGGCTTGACGGCCACGCGGTTGTCGGCGTCCGTGCGGACTTTGGCCGCCAGAAGGCCGGAGGAAGTCTGCCCGTCAGGTTCTGTGGGAACAACCGCTTTGGCCGGCAAAAAACGCGCCCGCGTCGGTGGACGGCCCAGCGCCAGATCAAGCAGTTCCCGGGCCGTTTTTCGCGCTCCGGCGTCAGAAGATTCATCACGCAGCATCCGGTAGGCCGTCACCGTGTGATAGACATAGTGCGGGCCCTTCCTGCGGCCTTCGATTTTCCAGGACACAATGCGCGGCATGGCAAGGAGCGTTTTGACCAGTACGTCAAGCGAGAGATCAAGACAGGAGAAAAAGCGGCCCTGCCTGTCCGCGCGCGCGGGTTTTCCGCGTGGAGAGCGGGACGGGGCGTTTTGCCGGTAAACGCGGCGGCACGGTTGCACGCAACGGCCGCGCAGTCCGCTTTTGCCGCCCATATAACTCGACCACCAGCAACGGCCGGAGACGCAGTAACACAAAGCCCCATGCACAAAACATTCCAGAGCGAGCCCCTCCGGACAGGCGGCGTCCATGACGCGCAGCTCGTCAATGGAGAGTTCGCGCGGCAGTATCACCCTGCTTGCGCCCAGCCGGCGGGCTGTGTCCAGCGCACATGGGTGCGTGACATTGGCGAGCGTGGAGAGAAAGATTCCTTTCCCGAAACCGGCCTGTCGGGCGATATCCGGCATACCCATATCCTGCACGATAAGTCCGTCGGGATTCACCTGGCGCGCCAGCCGGGCCACAAGGCGGAACGCGGCGGCAAGCTCGCCGGGTTTGATCAGTGTGTTCATGGCGACGTACACGCGACGGCCGTGCGCGTGGGCCAGATCCGTCAGCCGGGAAAGTTCCGCCAGGCCAAAATTTTCCGCCTGCATGCGGGCTGAAAATTGCTTGAGACCTATGTAGACGGCGTCCGCTCCCGCGGCGAGGGCGGCGAGGAAGCTGTCCGCATCGCCGGCCGGAGCCAGTATTTCCGGGGGCGTCCGGCGGGAAGGGGCTTCCGTCACGCGTAATATTCCTTATGCCATGCGGCGAATTCGGCGATTCCCTCGGACAGGGGCGTTTGCGGGGCAAAGCCGGTGAGGCGGCGCACGTCCCGAATATCGGCAAAGGTGGCTTCCATGTCGCCGGGCTGCATGGGCAGCAGTTCCCTCCCGGTTTTTTTGCCGAAAGCGGCTTCCAGCAGGGCAACAAATTCGCCCAGTTCCACGGCGTTGTTGTTGCCGATATTATAAATGCGCCAAGGGGCGGAGCTTGAGGCCGGGTTGGGCGCGGCCGGGTCAAAATCGGGGTCGGGCTCCGGGATGATCGGCAGGAGACGCGCAAGGCCGTCCACGGCGTCGTCAATATAAGTGAAATCGCGACGCATGCGCCCTTTGTTGAACATCCTGATCGGCTCGCCCCTGAGGATGGCCGAGGCAAAGATGTGCGGCGCCATGTCCGGCCTGCCCCAAGGTCCGTAAACCGTAAAAAAGCGCACGCCGGTGCAGGGAATGCGGAAAAGATGGCTGTATGCGTGGGCCATGAGTTCGTTGCTTTTTTTGGTGGCGGCGTAGAAGCTGGCCGGATGATCCGCATTGTGGCGGGTGGAATAGGGCCGGGCCGTGTTCAGGCCATAGACGGAACTGGATGAGGCAAAAACGAGATGCCGGACTTCGCCCATGCGGCAGCATTCCAGCACATTGCCGAAACCCGCCAGATTGGCGGCGATATAGGATGCCGGATTTTGCAGGCTGTGGCGCACGCCGGCCTGCGCCGCCAGGTTGACGACATGGCTGAAGTTTTCTCGCTCAAAAAGGCCGCGCAGGCCGGCGCTGTCCGTCAGATCCTGCAACACGAACCGGAAACGGCCGCGATAGGCCGGTTCCGCTTCAATTTTACCAATACGGTTTTTTTTCAGGCTTACGTCGTAATAGTCGCTCAGGTTGTCCAGACCCACGACGCTGTGCCCCTGGGCCAGCAACCGCGCGGCGAAGTGAAACCCGATAAAACCGGCCGCGCCGGTCACGAGGACATGCATTCCCTTTTCTCCTGTGGCTGCCGTCAGAGTAAACCAGTTGCTCCGCAAGCGCAAGGCGAGCACCATAATCCACCACGTATAGGCGTAACATGGCGTAAAATTGTTATTTTTGTAAAATTCCGGTGACGGAAACCTTGAGAGCGGCAATTTATGCCGCTTTGTTTCCATGTTTCCGAAAAGAAAACAAAATGTCTGCCACAGCATGCAAGAGGCATGACGCGCGGTTCAGGCCATCGCCTCGATGAGCACATCCATGACGCCGCCGCAGACCATGCCGTTTTCTTCCGCGGCATCGGTCAAGTCCACGATTCTGCGGCAATACCCCCCTTGGTCGAGGATGCGCCGCGCGTCCCGTATGACGTCCGCCTCAACGCAGCCGCCGCCGATGCTGCCGATAACCCGGCCGTCGCCGAGGACGGCCATCTTCGCGCCCGCGTTTCTCGGGGCCGAGCCCCTGACCGAGAGCACCGTCACAACAACGGCCTTTTCCGCGCGGTTTTCGGCAAGCCATTTCAAAATCTCCATGTCCGTCGTCTCGTAACGCCCCGCGTTCGGGCCTGTGGCCGGATTGCGCCATTCCCGCACCATTTCCGCCAGAATGGCGAGGGCGATTTCCTCCGGGGTGACGGCCCCTATGTCCAGGCCGATGGGCGCATGCAGACGGGCCAGATTTTCCGGGGCGCAACCCTCATCCCGCAATTGCTGAAGAACGATGCCCACGCGCCGTCTTGAGCCTATCATTCCGAGATAGCGCGGCATTTTTCCGCGCACGATGGCGCGCAGACAGTCCTGATCGTATTTGTGCCCCCTGGTGACGATGGCCACAAAGTCGCCGGAGCGGATGGAGAGCCGATTCGCCATGTTGTCGAAATAATCGCAGACAACATCGGCGGCGTCGGGAAAACGCTCCCGGTTGGCGAAGGAGGGCCTGTCGTCAAACACGACGGTCTCAAAATGGAGCATTGCTCCCATTTTGGCGAGAGGAAGCGCTATATGCCCCGCGCCGAGGATGACAAGGCGCGTTCCGGGAAAAAAACGTTCTTCCACGGTGAGACAGTCGCCGTCTTCGGCAACGCGCATGCCTTCACGACGGCTCTCTCCGTCGCCGGCGTCCGGGTCATGCAGGGTTTTCGTCGTCCTGCCGGCACGGCATGTCGTCACAAGAAGCGCTTCTTCCCCCTGACGCAACCGCTCAAGTATTCGGGCGTAGACAGTGTGCATTGCGCGGCCTTGCTCCCTGGAGCAATTTCGTTTTGAGATTGTCGCTTGCGGCGGGGCGGATGCCCCGCCGCCCGCCCATGAGGCGCAGGCGAAACCGCGTTTCGCCGTAGAGCGCCGAAGGGAGCGTTTCAAAAGCAAAATGCTCTAGGAATTTTTTCCAGCCATGCCCTTGCGCAATGGTAAGACGCTGAAGCGTAAGAATTGTTTGCATGACGCAATTGCCTTACGGACTATTTTGAAATGCACGCCGCCTTGCGCACCGTTTTTGAGGGCTTTTTGGCATACTCCTGAAAAATTTCCTCAAGGGAAATGGAATTCAATTTTCGCTGAATTCTGTCTGACAGTCCGTTCCATACCGTCCGCATCGCGCATTTTTCTTTATCCGGGCATTCATTGGTTTTTTTGCCGGAGCAGACAAAAAACTCAACGCCGCCGTCAAAAATTTCAACAAGCCTGCCCAGCGTTATTTCAGACAGCGGCACCGCCAGGCTGATGCCGCCCTTTGAGCCGACAGCGCTTGTTGCAAGACCATTCCGCTTCAGGGCGGAATGGACAAGCTCGATGGCGCGCGGGGCAATTCCCGTTTTTTCCGCCAGGCAGGCCATGGATAACGGCTTGTCGGCCCCGGTCAATGTAAAAAGCATTCTTACGGCATAGCGCACATCCGTTTTCAATTTCATGATTCCTCCATTTCAGAATAAAAGACCCTTGCACAATAAAATCACGTTACATATTGAAAAATTGGATAAATTTATAAAAAGCCTGGGGAAACTTTGTTAACTTTATCAATTATTTTACTATATTAGTGAATTATGCAACGACCTTGACGAGATGAGATATCCCCGTCTTTGTCCAAAATCACCCCCTTTGAACAGGGTTGTTATACCGCGTCTTTCATGGTGTAATCCGACACGATTTCGAAAATCCCGTTACAGGCGGACAGTCAACACGCTCATAAAAAAGGAGTCAGGAGCCACGGCCGCGATACCATCAATGTAAAGGAGGTTTTTATGGGAATATCCCGCAATGGCCAGGGAGTCAAATATCTCGCGATCGGCATTGCGGCGGGGCTTGTGTCAGCCTGTGTCCTGGCCTCAGCCATGGCGGCCTCCGACCAGCGGCCGTTTTGCGCGAGCTGTCATCTCATGCGGGAGGCCGCGGTGACGCACAAGATGGGCACACACGCGGACCAGTCATGCAATGCCTGTCACGCTCCCCACAATGTGGCCGATAAGCTGCCTTTTAAGGCCAGGGAAGGAATTCGCGACTTTTTTGCCAACCTTTCCGGCAAGGATCTTCCCTACCCGGTTGCTGACGCGACCCGCCGCACAATCAACGAAAACTGCAAGTCATGCCATGCGCAGACCAACATGACGTCTTCCGCCATGATTGCCAAACCTTACTGCGTGGATTGCCACCGCAATGTGGCGCACATGCGCCTTACGCCCGTGAGCACAAGGATGGTAGCATATGAATAGACCGATTTTTACCCATGCTGCGCTGGCCGCCGCTCTTCTGGGAATGATGACGATCAGCGCATGCAGTGATGTGACGACGGATCTGAAAGCGCCCGTGTACAAAACTTCCATCAAGGAAGACGAAACGCGCATGTCCGCGTTCAGGAACGATTTTCCCGACGAATACGCCTCGTACCTGAAAAACAATGAAGCCGAGGTGATGACGGAATACAAGGGTTCCGTCGCCTATCACAAGAACGACAATGTCAACCCGCTGCCCAGGGGGTTCAGGCACGCCCAGCCCTACCTGAAAAATCTCTGGCTCGGCTACCCCTTCAGCTTCGAGTACAACGAGGCGCGCGGGCACACCTACGCCGTTGAGGATTTTGTCAATATTGACCGCATCAACCGCTACGGCGCCGACGGCAAGGGGCTGCTGCCGACCACCTGTATCAACTGCAAGACGCCGAAGATGATGATCTGGCACAAGGAATTCGGCGACAAGCTCTGGAGCATGGACGCCAACACATTCCGGGGCAAGGACAAAATCAGCGCCGCGGATGAAAGCATCAACTGCGCGAACTGCCACAATCCGGTCACCATGGAACTGCGCCTGTATTCCGAACCCCTCAAGGACTGGCTCAAGCGTTCCAATCAGGACTGGGACAAACTCTCCCGCAACGAAAAGCGTTCCCTCGTCTGCGCGCAGTGCCATGTGGAATACTACTTTACGCACAAAGACAACGGCCCGGCGGCAAAGCCCGTCTTCCCCTGGGATGAAGGCATGAATCCGGAAGACATGTACCGCTATTACACGGGCCACGGTGCGAAGGACCCGTCCGGCAAGCCGGGCCCCTTTGTGGACTGGAAGCACGCTGCCTCCGGGGTGGGCATGATCAAGATGCAGCATCCGGAGTATGAAACCTTTATTGACGGTCCGCACGGCGCGGCCGGCGTTTCCTGCGCGGACTGCCACATGCAGTACCAGCGCGCGGGCGGCAAAAAAATTTCCAGCCACTGGATGACATCACCCCTGAAAGACGCTGAAATGCGCGCCTGCCGCCAATGCCATGCAGACAAGACTGCGGATTTTCTGCGTGAGCGCGTACTCTACACCCAGAAAAAAACCTACGATCAGCTGCTCAGGGCCGAGTCACTTTCGGTCAGGGCGCATGAGGCCGTTCGTCTGGCCAACAACTACGCGGGCGAGCGTTCTCCCGACTATGCGAACCTCATGAAAGACGCCCGCGAAATGGTGCGCAAGGGGCAGCTTTTCTGGGATTATGTCTCGGCCGAAAACAGCGTTGGGTTCCACAACCCGGCCAAGGCTCTGGACACGCTCATGACCTCCGCCGAGTGCAGCCGGAAGGCCGTTGACCTTGCCATGGAGGCCACCATGTTCGGCATCGGACCTTCCCTTGCGGGCGATATTGAAAAAATCGTGCCGCCCATTCTGGAGCACAGCCGCAAGCTGATGCAAAGCCCGGAGCACTTGCAGACCAACCCCTGGCTGAAGCTGTTGAAGCCCTTCCCGCCGGCCCCCCAGGTCTGGGACGGACAGACGAGGATCATCTCCGAAGCGCCCGCCAAATAGCGCAGTTTGCTCTTGCGGGAAAGTCCCCCGCCCGGCGGGGGACTTTCCCGCTCCGGAGAAGGAAGATTGAATGAATATAGGGCCATATACATTTGCGGAGTTCAGGAGACTGATGGGCAACAAACGCCTGCATGTCGTCAACCACGGCAAGATGGCCCTGGCCCTCTTCGACAAGTATAACGGCCGCGGCATCCGGTGTTTTGTCGAGCCGTCGCGCGTCTTTTCTGACGCGCGGCTATAGGACCGCAAGATCCACTGGAGGAATCGGCCCGAAATGCGCGGACAACAAAACAACATGTTCTGAGACTGTCGCGCGCGATCCGGCACAGGATGCGCGCATGGTGTGTGTCCACCGTTTTACCCAATGCCGATGTCGACTCCGTTTCCGAATCCGCGGCATCGTGCCCATCCGCGCGGATAATCCGGCGAACTCCAGCCGCATGCCACGGCGCAAGAGGGATGCCGCGTCCGTCCGGACGGCCGCCAAACCACCTGCGGCGCGCTTCGGCATTTCCGGATGTTTCTGTTATGGCTGAACAAAAAAAAACATGCGGCCTGCCGATCCTGCTTGCGGGGATCCTGGCGGTTTTGATATGCGGCGCCTATCCCCTCATGTCCGCCACGTCGAGCATGTCCTTCTGTTCGTCCGTCTGCCACGAGATGGGCGTTCACAGGGAGGAACTGCGAAGTTCCGCCCACGCCCGGGACAAGGACGGAAAAGAGACAGGTTGCGCCCAGTGCCACATCCCGTCCGGCTTTGGGCCGCGCTATATGGCTGTGAAAATCTATTCAGGCATCAAGGATGGTTTTGTCCACCTGACCGGATCGCCCGTGAATCTCGACCGGGCGGCGCTGCAAATCAGCGCGCGGCGCTTTATTGATGATGACAACTGCCGCGGCTGTCATGCGGATTTGCACAGGGACGCCAAAGGCGAAAAAGAGATATCGGATATCGGCGGAATTTCCCATGATGCCTATCTCGGCAAAAACGGGCAGGCAAAAAGCAATTGCGCCGGTTGTCACGCCAATATCGCGCATTTGCCGGAGTTTGACCGCAGGCTGGAAGTAAACAGGGATTTTGCCGAACGCATCAGGAACAAGGAGGCGTTGCGCAATGCGAAGTAACGTGAAAAGGACGCTCCAGGTCTTTGCCGTGCTGCTGCTCGGTGTCGGAGTCTTTTTTCTGTACCTGGACAAGGCCTTCCCCAGGGTGCGTTGCGAAGGAGCGCATCTTTCCGTTCCGGAAAAGTATGCCGATTGCGTGAGCTGTCACGCCAAAAGCACGGCGCGGGCGACGCAGGACTGGAAGGAATCGAAGCATGGCGCCATGCTGGTGAAGTGCGTGGTCTGCCATGGGGAGCCGGACGGCAAAGGTTCAATACCCTTCTCCGCCAATCCGGATCCGGCGACAATCTGCGCGCGCTGTCATGACCCCGCCATGCAGCGCATGGCGGCAAAATTTGGTGGAAGCGCTGATTGCAACACCTGCCATCCGCGCCACCAGAATCCTCTGCACAGTGATGCGTATCAGCACAAAGCCCCTTCAGGTAAAACCTCTTTCTAGGGCGGTTCACAAATGAAACGAGTGAACAGCTCCGCAAGGATTTGCAAGCAAATCATTGCCGTGAAACAGGACCAGGCCGGATTTGTCCGCCGTAAGCGAACGGTTTCAAGCGTTAGAGCAATTTCACTTTGAAATTGCGCGGGCGAAACCGCGTTTCGCCGTAAAGCGCCGAAGGGAGTGTTTCAAAAGCAACATGCTCTAATTGCTCTGTAGGACGCGGCCGAGAAAGCGCCCGGATGGCACATTCTGCGGAAAGGCGCGGGAAGAAAAGAAAGGAGAAAAGACATGACTGTTTCCAGACGGGAATTTTTAATAGGCTCAGCAGCCGCCCTGGCCCTCGGCATGGTGGGATCAGCCCCCCGCGCGGCCGCCGCGGGCAAAAAGGAAAGCGTGGACAGATGGGTCAAGGGCGTATGCCGGTACTGCGGCACCGGCTGCGGCGTCCTGGTGGGCGTCAGGGGAGACAGGGCCGTGGCCGTCAAGGGTGACCCCAACAACCACAATGCGGGACTGCTCTGCCTGAAGGGGGCCATGCTCATCCCGGTCATCTATGCCGGGGATCGCATTACCGAGCCGATGATCCGGCGCGGGGGCAAAGGATCGCCCCTGACCAAAGTCAGCTGGGATGAGGCGCTGGATTTCGCGGCTGACGCTTTCCGCAAGGCGCTGGATGCGGGCGGGCCGGACGCCGTTGCCTATTACGGCTCCGGGCAGGCGCCGACGGAGGAATCTTATCTGGCCAACAAGATCTGGAAGGCGGGTTTCAGAACCAATAATGTGGACGGCAATCCGCGTCTGTGCATGGCTTCGGCCGTGGCCGGGTACCTGACCACCTTCGGCAAGGACGAGCCCATGGGCACCTATAACGACATGGACACCGCCACCTGCTTCTTCATTATCGGCTCCAATACTTCGGAAGCCCATCCGGTGCTTTTCCGGCGCATCGCCCAGCGCAAGGAGAATTCCCCCGACGTGAAAATCATCGTGGCCGATCCGCGCCGCACCAATACCTCCAGAATCGCCGATCTGCACATGTCTTTCATCGCCGGCACCGATCTTGCCCTGCTCAACGGCATGGCCCATGTCATCATCAGGGAGGAGCTGGACAATCCGCGTTTTTACGGCCGCTATGTCAATTTTGTGACCAATGACGGCAAACCCTGCGCTTTTGAGGACTACAAAGCCTTTCTGGCCGAATACACGCCGGAAAAGGTGCAGGAAATAACAGGCGTTCCCGCTGCGGACGTGATCAGGGCGGCCAAATTCTTTGCCGAGTCCTCAAGCACGCTTTCCCTCTGGTGCATGGGCATAAACCAGCGTACACGCGGGGTGTGGGCCAACAATCTCATCCACAACCTGCACCTGCTCACAGGGCAGATAGGGCGGCCGGGCGCCTCGCCGCTCTCCCTGACCGGGCAGCCCAACGCCTGCGGCGGAGTGCGCGATACCGGCTCCCTGGCCCATCTGCTTCCGGCCGGGCGCATGGTGGCCAATGAGAAACACCGCGCCGAAATGGAAGAATTCTGGGGAGTTCCCAAGGGCACCATTCAGCCGAAAATAGGGCACCATACGGTGGCCCTTTTTGAAGCCATGGCGAAGGGCACGGTTCGGGCCGTGTTCATTCACTGCACCAACCCCGCGCATACCCTGCCGGATTTGAACGCGCTGACCAAGGGCCTGGAAACCGCCTTTGTGGCGCAGACCGAGTGTTTCATGGACGCGGAAACCCTGAAGTACGCGGATGTTGTCTTTCCGGCGGCTTTCTGGTGTGAAACCGATGGAGTCTGCGGTTGCACCGAGCGCCGTTACGCCCTTACCGAACAGGCCATAAAGCCCATGGGAAACTGCCGGCCGACTGTCCAGATACTCATGGATTTCGCCGAAAGAGCGGGTGTGGACCCCAAGCTCTTTCCGTACAGGACCGCCGCGGACATCTGGGAGGAATGGAGAACCCTGAGCAAGGGATCGCCTTATGACTTCTATGGTATGACAAGGGCCAGGCTGAAAAGGGAATCCGGCATCAAATGGCCCTGCCCCGCAGAGGATCACCCGGGCACCAACCTGCGTTATGTGCGCGGCGAGGACCCACTTGTGCCGGCCAATCACCCTGACAGACTCTTTTTCTACGGACGCCCGGACGGCAGGGCGAATATCTTCCTGCGTCCCCACCAGCCGCCCTTTGAGCCGGCGGACAAGGAATATCCTTTTGTTCTGACCACCGGCCGGGTTATTGACCATTGGCATACGGCCACCATGACGGGCAAGGTGCCGGAATTGCAAAAAGCCTATCCCTCCGCCTTTGTGGAAATAAACCCGGACGATGCGAAAAAACTGGGCGTCAGTAACGGAGATCGGGTCGTACTGGAAACACGGCGCGACAAAATGACATTTCCCGCGCGGATCACGGATACCTGCATGCCGGGTTTGGTGTTCTGCCCGTTCTTTGACAAAAACAAGCTGGTCAACCGACTTTTCCACCATGCCGTGGACAACACCTCCAAGGAGCCGGAATATAAAATCTGCGCCACCAAGGTATACAAACAGGCGTAAAGCGTTTCAGGACAAGTGTTCCGGGACGCACAAATCTTTATTGCGCCGGGGCGGTTCCGCGCGGAACCGCCCCGGCGCAGGGACATCACAATGGCGATTGCTGGTTTTCTTGTGCATGCCGAAGCCGGGCAATGCGAACGGCTTGAAATGAACTTGGCGGAAATTCCGGGGATATCCACATTCGGCATTCATCGGGGGTATTATCTCGTGGCTGTTGCCGAGGCCCCGGGCGATTCCATGGAAGATCTGCTCCACAGGGTACACTGCATCGACGGCGTGCTGGCGGTGTATGTGACTTCCATGACTGTTGAAGACGAGATTGTGGCGTAGCCATGCCGCCGTTCCTGCGCCCGCCCGGCGTCCGTTCGGAAAAGGACATGAAGGCGCGCTGCATATCCTGCGGTCGTTGCGTTGCGGTTTGTACATATGCCTGTATTGAGATGACGCCGGACTATATTTTTTCGGAGGCGGGACGCCGAAAATATTCCAGCGCAAAAATCCCTGTTTTCTTTGTATGAAATGCTCCGCGGTCTGCCCTACCGGCGCCCTCATGAACGTCTCCATGGAAGAAGCCGGCATGGGCAGGGCTCGCCTGGACAGAGCGCGCTGTGTGGATTACCGGAAGAACGCCGGAATTATGTGTTGGACCTGCTATGAGCGTTGCCCCCTGAAAGGGAAGGCCATTGTTCTGAGCAAGGGTTATTTGCCCGAAATTACGGAGCAGTGCGTGGGTTGCGGCGTGTGTGAATACGTTTGCCCTGTGGCGGTCATCACGGTGATCCCCGCGCGCGATCTGTCTGATAACGGGCGCGGCGGGCGCATTTTCCGTGACCCCGGCGATGTGCATGGGTGCGGGGCTCGCGTTGCTCCTTGCCCTGCTCATGGGGCCTGTCTTTTGTTCCTGGCTCTGCCCCTACGGCTTTTTTTCCGAACTCGCGCACGCTCCCGGCGCAAAACGCGCGTGCGGGACAAGGTTGTCTCGGCGGGCGTCCTTTGCCCCCAAAGCTGCTTGTCGTCTGTGCCGGGTTGCTGGCCGTATTCCTTATTAAAATTGCTGATAAAACCCCGGCCTGAAGTCCGGGGTTTTACGGCGCGTTGGATAAAAACTAAAAATTTTCGACTGAATTTCTTGACGCGGACGGGTCGCGGTGTTATGTGACTGTTAGCCGTGCCGGCATGTACGGCTAAACTGTCGGGGAAGGAGAGCAGTTCATGCGCACCGTTTTGCTGGCCGCCTTTGCGGTCTGCCTAATTGTTGGCGGTTCGGCGGCAGGGGTTTTCGCTTCTGATGAAAAGGCTGCTTCCGCGGCCAAAATCGGCGTGGTGGACATGCAGACCATCGCGTCGCAATCCGCCCCTGCCGAAGCCGCGAAAAAACAGATGGACGAGAAGTTTGGCAAGGAACGCGAGTCTCTGGAAAAGCAGGGCGAAGCCCTGAAGAAAAAAGCGGAAAGCCTGAAAAATCCCAAGATCAGCGAGGAAAAGAAACTGGAATTTATCCGCGCCAAGCAGGATCTGGATCAAAAAACCCGCAATTTTTTCCGCAAGGTTGAGCAGGATGAGGTGAAACTGCGTCAGGACATGGTGACGCTGGTTTTCCAGGCATCGTATGAAGTGGCCCGCGCCAAGGGCTTTAACTTCGTGGTTGATGTCATGGCCGGCGGCGTGCTGTATGCGGATCAGGCCATGGATCTCACCCAGGATGTCCTTGCGGAAGTCAACAGGCTCTATAAAGAAAAAGACGCCAAAAAAGACGAAAAGAAAGAAACTAAAAAAGATGAAAAGAAAGGCGGCGGCAAAAAATAACGCGCGCCTTCGTTCACACGGTTTGTCTCCCGGATTCGCGGCGGCGCAACGCCGCCTTGTTGCTTCTTAGAGCAATTTCACTTTGAAATTGCTCTGGCGGCGGGGCGGATGCACCGCCGCCAGTCCATGAGGCGCAGGCGAAACCGCGTTTCGCCGTAAAGCGCCGAAGGGAGCGTTTCAAAAACAAAATGCTCTAATGACGCGGGCGAAAGCAGGGCAGGCCCTGCTTTCGCCCGCACGTCGGCATGTCTTCGCTTCCCCGCTGGGCCAACCCGGTCAAGATTCAGACTCATTGAACCCAAAAATCTCATGCGCCACGCCCGCAACGCCTGTAGCACAAGGTCGTTGCATAATTCACCAATATTTTTAAATAGAGCAAATTAACATTGAAAATGTATAATTTGCTCTGCAGGGATTTGCCCGCAAATCCTTGCCGCGGGATTGTCGCAAGGCGGATTTACTCCGCCGCAAGCGACAATCTCAAAGCGAAATTGCTCTAACATTGCATTGAAAATAAGAAATGATATCAAAACGAATGAACGATGCAAGCACAGGCAAAATCTCATAAATATTTGTTATTTCAACATGCTATGAATTTTTCTTCGAGTGCCCCAAAAATTCCGGAGAAAAGTCTTTACTTTCGCGCCGCGAACAGGTAGATGTTTCGTCTGTGTGACGATTGTGCGACGTTACGGCACTGCCGAACGGACATTTTTGCCCTGGGCGGACGGCATGAAAGTGCGGAAGGAAAAAAGAATGGACGCGCGGGCTGAAATCGGCGATTTTGGCCTGATTTTTGCACATACACATCTAACTCCGCCCCGAAACGCGCCTTTTTTCAAGCCCGGCGCGCTGTTCCGCGTTCCCCTCTTCCGGCTTTCCGGCTCTGTCTTCTTTGCTCAAGGAGGCGGGGCCTTTTCGTCATTTTCAAACCTGACTTGTCCACCGGGGGCCGCCAACGCGCGGTCCCTTCCCAATCCACCCGCAATACCGCAAAACAAACGGGAAGCTCCGCTTTTCGCGGCGTTTCCGTTTTCCACAGGAGGGCAGTGACATGAGGCCGACAAAAAACG
>JAISLI010000017.1 GCA_031291035.1 Desulfovibrio sp. | reverse complement strand
GCTTTTGAAACGCTCCCTTCGGCGCTTTACGGCGAAACGCGGTTTCGCCTGCGCCTCATGGGCGGGCGGCGGTGCATCCGCCCCGCCGCCAGAGCAATTTCAAAATGAAATTGCTCTAGCTTTCCCCCTCGGCATGGGACTGCTTGCCGGCGCCTTTGAGACCGTACATGGTTGTGGAGCCGGAAGACCAGAATTCCAGCACCTCCTCATTGACGAGCTGGGTGAGAATTTTTTTTACTTCACGGGGGCCCTTGTCCGGAAATATCTCCTGAAAATCCTTGAAATAAAACTTGGATTTCGACGCGGATTTGCTCTTCAGAAAATCAACAACAACATCTTTGTCAGCCATCTGCTTTCTCCACATGTTCCCGGCGGCACGGAACGCACCGCCGGGGCTAAGATGCCTAAAATTTGAACTGGGTACTCTGACGCCATGTATAATAGGCGGGATCGCGGAAGTCGTCAATCAGGTGATGGGTGAATTCAAGACCGGTCAATTTGAAGAAAGCCTCCCAGCCGATGCGCTCGGCCCATTCGCCGATCCGCTCGTATTTGTTGGCGTTGGCGGCATAGACCTCGACAATGTGTTTCACGATTTTGGTCAGCGTGGGCCAGCGCGGCGGCTCGTTGGGGATATAACCGACAACGACCTTGGAGAATTTGGGCGGGGAAATGCGGTTGGAAACCTTGCCGCCCACCATGATGGCAATGCCGTCGCCGTCGCCGTCCGAGATCGGCAGGGCGGGACACATAGTATAGCAGTTGCCGCAGTACATGCAACGGTCTTCCTTGATGGCGATGGATTTCACCTTTCCGCCTTTGTATTCCACGGTCGTGGGACGCACGGCCGCGGTGGGGCAAGCCGCGACGGCCAGCGGAATTTCGCAGAGCTGATCAGCCCATTCGTGGTCAACCATCGGCGGCTTGCGATGGATGCCCACAAGGCCGATGTCGGAGCAGTGCACGGCGCCGCACATGTTGATGCAGCAGGCCAGAGCAATGCGCACCGGGGCGGGCAGGCGCATGTCCTTGAAATCATCAAAGACGGCGTCCATCACGCATTTCACGGGGCCGGAGGCGTCCGTCGCCGGTGTGTGGCAGTGCACCCAGCCTTGGGTATGCACCATGTTGCTGATGCCCGCTCCCGTGCCGCCCACAGGAAACTTGAAAGAACCGCCGGGAAATTTGCGCCCGTTCAGATCGTCGCGCAGTTTTTTCATAACCGCTTCGTCGGTGACCATGAACTCCACATTGTTACGGGTGGTCCAGCGCAGATAGCCGCCACAGTATTTGTCGGCAATGTCGCATAATTCGCGGATATGCGTTATGGACATGGTGCGGGCGCCGCCCACACGGACGGTGTATACCCTGTCGCCACTCTCCGCCACATGCATGAGCACGCCGGGCTCCAGAATTTCATGGTAGAGCCATTTGCCGAAATTCTTTTTGATGACCGGCGGAAAATATTCGTCATACTTGTGGGGACCGATGTCGGTGATGCGGTTTTCCATCGGTTTTTCGGAATTGTACCCGGAAGAAATAAAAGCCATGTTCCTCTCCCCTTTCTGCTAGCGTTGATGACGATTACGATAGGCCTCAAGGTCGCGCGTCCAGCCGCCGGGCACCTCTTCTTCCTTGAAAAAGATGTAGGGGTTGGAACGTGGTTCCTTGACATGACAGGCCGCGGCGGGGATGTCCGTAACTTCCAGCAGCTTCTGAAAGGACAGACGTTTCATGGTTTCACCCACGCGCTCGCGGTTTTTGCCTTCTTCCATCCACCAGTCCCAGATTTTTTCGATGACTTCCTTGACGTCATCGTACGGGGCTTCGCAGGAAATAAAGGGAACAAGGAGCGAGCCCATCTGCGCTCCGTCCACCACCGGGGCTTTGGCGCCCACAAGAATGCTCGCGCCGCGCTCGTCGCCGATGCGCAGGGCCCGCGGCATGGCGTTGATGCAGTGCATACAGCGCACGCAGTCAGCGGTTTTGATGGAAAGTCTGGCGCCATCCCACTTCATGCAGTGCGTGGGGCAACGGTCAACCACCTCGGCCTGGATGTCAAATCTGCCCCACTTCGGATTGGTATGGGCGCCGGCATTGGGCTTGATGGCCCCGCCCGCATAGGCCTTGACCTTTTCCTGGTCGATCTTGATGTCATCTTTCCAGGTGCCCACCACGGCAAAGTCGGAGCGGGCCATGGCGCATACGCAGCTGTTGGGGCAGCCGTCAAACTTGAATTTGAACTTGTAGGGAAAAGCCGGACGATGCAGCTCGTCCTGATAATCCTTGGTAAGCTGATAGCACATGTCCTGCGTATTGTAGCAGGCGTATTCACAACGGGACTGGCCGAGGCAGGCTTCCGGCGTCCGCAGGTTGGAGCCGGAACCGCCGAGATCCACGTTCATCTTGTGGGTCAGTTCGTAAAAAATTTCTTCAAGCTGCGGCGTCTGGGTACCCAGGAGCACAATGTCGCCGGTGGAGCCGTGCATGTTGGTCAGGCCGGAACCGCGCAGATCCCAGATGTCGCACAAGTCGCGCAGGAATTTGCTGTGATAGTATTTGCCGGAAGGTTGGGCCACGCGCATGGTGTGAAAATGCGCCACGCCGGGAAATTTTTCCGGCTGGTCGGAGTATCGGCCGATTACGCCGCCTCCGTAACCGAACACGCCCACAATGCCGCCGTGCTTCCAGTGAGTTTCCTTTTCGACATAAGAAAGCTCCAGCACACCCAGCAAGTCATCAGGACAGTCTTTGGGAATCTGATAATCCAGGCCTTTCGAATTTGCGGCCCGGTTGGCCGCCTCCTGTTTGATGTCGGACACAAAGCTCGGCCAGGGGCCTGATTCAAGCTGGTCCAACAAGGGGGTCGCATGTTTCGCCATTGCCATACCTCCACGTGGTTTTGTTGTATCACGGAAGTTGCGGGACTTGTGTCCGGCCGACCGTAAACGCCGATCCTGATTTGTGCGCAAGAAAATCCTGCGGAGCGCATACGCATAGTCTGGCGCACTCTGCATCACCATACGCCACTTTTGTTTTGATGACAAGTACCGTCGGCATGATTTGCGGGTCATGTATGGACCCGCCTCGCGAGTCAAGATTTTTTATGCTTAACAAATCGAATGCAATCCATGTATCCGGCATCTTTTACGGGGAGTCAGGCCCCCCCCCGGCAGAGCCGGGGGCTTGAGACGGCGTGAACCGCTCTCCCTTGACGCCGGCGGGATTTGTCGTATCTTGCCCTTGCAACCTTTTACTCCGGGAACATGCATGGGTAAAAACCTTATTATTGTGGAATCCCCCGCCAAAGTCAAAACCATCAGAAAATTTCTCGGCCCCGGCTATGCCGTGCATGCCAGTGTGGGCCATGTCCGCGATCTGCCATCCGGCACGCTGGGGGTGGACGAAAACAACGACTTCGCGCCGCGGTATCAGGTGATTGACAGCAAGAAAAAGGTTGTTTCGGATCTGCGGGCCGCGGCGGCCAAGGCGGATACGGTTTTTCTCGCGCCTGATCCCGACCGCGAGGGCGAGGCTATCGCCTGGCATGTGGCGGAACTCATACGCGACAAGGCCAGGGACATTAAACGCATAGAATTCAACGAGATCACAGCCAAGGCTGTCCGCGAGGCTCTGGAGCATCCGCGCGAGCTCAACGCCAGCCTTTTTGAGGCCCAGCAGGCCAGACGCGTGCTGGACAGACTGGTGGGCTACAAAATTTCTCCCCTGCTCTGGAAAACCGTCAAACGGGGCATTTCCGCCGGGCGGGTGCAGTCGGTGGCGCTCAAGCTGGTAGTGGAGCGCGAGACGGAACGGGAGTCTTTTGTCCCGGAGGAATACTGGGTCAACAAGGCGCATCTTTCCGCGGAAGAGCCTCCTCCATTCGTGGCGGAGCTTGCCAGGCTCAAGGGGAAAAAAGCCCGTGTGCCCGGCGCGGCGGAGGCCGCCGCGCTGAAAAGCTCTATTCAGGGATTGCCTTTCACGGTGGCCGCCGTGGAGGAAAAAGAACGCCAGCGCGCGCCATTGCCGCCTTTTATCACTTCTTCCCTCCAGCAGGCGGCCAATCAGCGTTTCAGCTACACCACCAGACGCACCATGAATATTGCCCAGCGCCTCTACGAAGGCGTGGAACTGGGGGAGCGGGGGCTTACGGCCCTCATAACTTATATGCGCACGGATTCCACCAGGATCGCGACGGAAGCGCAAAACGCGGCGCGCTCATTCATTGCCGGGCGCTTCGGTCAGGACCATCTGCCGGCAAAACCGCGTTTCTACAAATCCAGGGCGGGCGCGCAGGATGCGCACGAGGCCATCCGTCCGGTGGAAGTGAATATTGTTCCCGATGACGTAAAGGCCTTTCTGCCGCCGGATCAGTACAATATCTACAAGCTCGTCTGGACGCGTTTTGTGGCCTCGCAGATGGCCGCCGCGCGCTTTCACGACACGACGGTCCGAATTGTCTGCGGCGAAAGCGAATGGAAGGCCAAGGGCGAACGGCTGCTTTTTTCCGGTTTTCTGGTGGTCATGCCCGCCGGCAAGGACGAGACCGTTACGGAATTGCCTCCGCTGGCGGCAGGGCAGACACTTGTTCTCGACAAGCTGGAGCAGGAGCAAAAATTCACCCAGCCGCCGGCGCGCTATACCGAAGCAAGCCTTGTGCGGGAACTGGAAGCTCTCGGCATCGGCCGGCCCTCCACCTACGCCTCCATCATCTCCACCCTGCAGGAGCGTGAATACGTCCATCTGGCGGAAAAACACCTTTTCCCCGCGGATTTGGGCCGCGTTGTCTGCCGTCAGCTTTCGGAGCACTTTATCCGCCTGATGGATGTGGGCTTCACGGCCCAGATGGAAGAAAGTCTCGACAAGGTAGCCGAGGGAAGTCGGCAATGGGTGGATTTGCTCCGCTCCTTTGCGGCGGAGTTCAACCCGGCTCTCAGCGCGGCGGCCCAAAATATGCGGAGCGTCAAGGGCGGCGTGGACGCGAATATGCCGTGCCCGCTGTGCGGCAGGCCGCTGGTGATAAAATTCGGCAAGGCCGGGGATTTTCTTGCCTGTTCCGGTTATCCCGAATGCCGCCACACCAGCAACTTCACCAGGAACGAAACCGGCGGCGTGGAAGCGGTGGCCCCCCCAAAGCGGGAGTTGACCAAAGTCGGCGCGTGCCCCAAGTGCGGCAGGGATATGGTCATCAAAAAATCCCGCACGGGCAGCCGTTTTATCGCCTGCACCGGCTACCCCGAATGCCGGCATGCGGAGCCTTTTTCCACCGGCGTCGTCTGCCCGCGTTGCGGCAACGGCAAACTGGTGGAAAAAAGCAGCAGGCGCGGCAAAATCTTTTACTCCTGCAGCGAGTATCCCAAGTGCGACTTCGCCTTGTGGAACAAGCCTGTTCCCGGGGTATGCCCGCGGTGCGATTCTCCCTACCTGACGGAGAAGGACGGCAAGGACGGAGTGAAGATCGTCTGCCCGACAAAAGGGTGTCGGTACGTCCTTGATCCGGACGAAATTTTCGCGCCGCCCGGCGGAACTTTCCCCACGCACGGTTAACAGCGCTTTGTCTCCGGACAGCACAAGCAGGTTTTTGCCGCCGTACTCCGTTTGAAGGTAATATCGCCTACTTGCCGGCGTATAGTCCTGATTTGAATCCTATTGAGAAGATGTGGAGCAAGATAAAAACAAAATTGCGTGAACGCCGGGCAAGGGATGGGGATGCCCTTTTTCTGGCAGTCAAGGAAGCTTTCGAATGCATAACGCCTTCAAACGCGCGGGGGTGGTTTGAAAGCTGTGGATACTTTTAATAGCAAAATGCTCTAAATCGCCCCGCAACAAAAAGTCAAAAAAATTTTTATCAAAAAAAATCGACTGATTGTAAATTTCTGTCCATTTATTCCATTTGTTCCACGACTCGCAATTTCTCCCCCTGGATCGGCAATAGGTGATGGTGATGCCGGTTGTTGTGGTAGTCATTGTCCTCCTGTCTGGTTCACGGCTTTCGCCCGCTCCTTTCGCAAGCCGAGCCATTCAAAAGGCGCCGGCAACAATTCGCTGAACAAAACCGGAAGATACAATATCATGCCGTGAGCCGTTACGGAAATTTTTTCAGGGATCGCCTCCTTTGCTATTGACACATGCCGACTTTTGACGCATAAGTGGAAAAAAGTGGTAAAACATATTAATAAAGTGGTAACCTGTGCAAAAACTGTTTACCAAAAGCCTCTCACGAAGCCTGGATCCCAAAGGCAGGCTTATGCTGCCCAGCGAATACCGCGAAGCTCTTTTCGCGGACAACGACGCGGGCAGTTTTTGGCTGACAGGCCAGAACGGCGGTCTTGTCGCCTATCTGCCGCGCAACTGGGAAGAAATAACGGAGCAGTTGAACAGTATTCCCTTGCCGTCACAGAATCTTTTTTATTTCAAGACAAAATTTATAGGTCTGGGGCAGGAACTGACGCCGGATGCGCAGGGCCGCGTGCGCATTCCGCAATCACTGATACGTGAAGCGGGCTTGCAGAAAGACGTCATGCTTGTCGGCATGCATTCCAAATTTCAGATATGGAATCAGATCCGCTTCGATGAGCTTGCGCCGAAAGACGTTTCGGCTGAACTGGCGGCGGCCGGCGTAACCGTTTCTCTGTAATGGTTTAGGGAAAGCATGGCACGGGCGCTGACCGGGGAAAAAACGCTTGGAGCGCGCCACACGCCCGTGTTGCTTCCGCAAACGCTGGAGGCTCTCGCCCCGTACGCGGGAGGGCGCTATCTGGACGGTACGCTGGGCCTTGGCGGGCATAGCGAGGCCCTGCTGGCCGCCGCGCCGGGCATTGAAATTTGCGGTCTGGACAGGGACGGCGCCGCGCTGGATCTGGCGCGCGAGCGTCTGGCCCCCTTCGGACGGCGGATGCACTTTTTTCACTCCCGCTACAGCCGTTTTGCCGGGGCTCTGCGGGAACTGGGATGGGACAGGGTGGACGGGGCATTACTGGATATCGGCGTTTCGTCCCTGCAACTTGACGAAAACGAACGGGGGTTCAGCTTCATGAACGACGCCCTTCTGGACATGCGCATGGACCGGCGTTCAGAGGATTTGTCCGCCTGGCACTGGGTAAACCAGGCAAGTTTCGAGCGTCTCAGGGAATGCATTGCCACCCTGGGCGAAGATCCGCGGGCTGACCGCATCGCGCGGAGCATTGTGGATGCCCGCCGGGAAAAACCCATCAGGGGCACCGCGGAACTGGCCTCCCTTGTTGAAAGGGCCTATCCGTCGGCATGGCGGCGCAAATCACGGCGCCATCCCGCGACACGGACATTCCAGGCGCTACGAATGGCCGTCAATGACGAGCTTGGCGAACTGGGGCTTTTTTTGCGGCGTATCCTCGCCTATTTGCCTGTCGGCGGACGCCTTGCCGTCATTACCTTTCATTCGCTGGAAGACCGTCTGGTAAAACAGGCCGTGCGCCGCTGGATGGAAGGCTGCCGCTGCCCCGGGCATGCCGCTGTCTGCGTTTGCGGCCATCAGCCGGAAGTTCGCGTCCTGCACAAAAAACCGTTGCGGGCGGGCGCGGACGAGCTTGTCTCCAATCCGCGCGCCGGCAGCGCCAAATTGCGCGCTGTGGAAAAAATCGCCGAGGCCGCGCCGCAAAGTG
Source organism: Desulfovibrio sp. (assembly GCA_031291035.1). Lineage (GTDB taxonomy): Bacteria > Desulfobacterota > Desulfovibrionia > Desulfovibrionales > Desulfovibrionaceae > Desulfovibrio. The sequence continues at coordinate 150,075 of JAISLI010000017.1, read as the reverse complement.
AACCGGCATGAAAAAAAGCGTCACACACAAAGAATCGGGCGGCAGAGGCTGGTTTCTGGCGCTGGCCCTTGAACTTCTGGCCGGCATGCTCATGAGTCTGGTTCTGGTCTGGAGCAACATAGAACGCATGGACACCACATATTTTATCAACATACTGCAAAGTGAATTTCGCGAGAAACAGGATTTGCTTGCCAAGCTGGAAGTGGAGCGGGGGCGTCTGCTCTCGCCCCATGAATTGAAGCGGCACGCGGAAAAACTCGGAATGACGGAACCGAAAGCGGGGCAGATACGGCGCATGGAATCGCGCTGACAGGCGTCCGGAACAGTTGCCGGAAATGTCGGCCCCAATACTGAAAACCACGGCTGAAGCCACAGAAAGTCATCCCGCATACCGGACAGGAGCAGGCATGTTTATTTCCTCTCCCCGCAAATATGGGCGAAGCCGCCTCGCCAAAAACCGCGATACGCGCCCGCGGGGCGCTTCCGTCAGGGGCTTGTTTTCCTTGTTGTTGAACAAGGACAGAGACTGGGGGCGCATACGGATAAACGTGACAGTCGCCGCCTTCTGCCTCCTCTGGGCAGGCCTCTGGGGACGGGCTTGGTATCTGCAGATGATTGCCGGCCCGCATCTGGCCGACCGCGCGCGGCGGCAGCACATGCTGTCGGAACTTGTCTCCGGCCGCCGCGGCATGATTTATGACCGTAACGGCCAGGTGCTCGCCAGCAGTGTTGAGGCAAAATCCGTGTGCGCCTGGCCACGGAAAATTCAGGATTTTTACAATACCGCCAATACGTTGGGCCCGATTTTGGGTATCCCCCCCCAGGAAATTTTCAACAGGCTCTCAACGGCAAAAGGACATTTTATCTATCTCAAGCGCAAAGTGGACGACGCCTCGGCCGAAGCCGTGCGTAAAGCCGGATTGACAGGCATAGGCCTGTCGCGCGAGTATGACCGGATATATCCCTACAAACATCTTGCCGGCCAGCTTCTAGGTTTTGTCGGTCAGGACGACAAGGGTCTGGAAGGGCTTGAGCGCTCCATGGATTCGCGGCTCGGCTGCATTCCCACGCGGCAGATTGTCCAGAAAGACGCCAGGGGCCGCCGCTTTTACCTGCAAGAGGCGGGGCAGCCGGAAGCGCATGGCGAGGATGTGACTCTGACCCTTGACGTGCAGATGCAATTTTTTGCGGAAGAAGCCATTGCGCGCGCCGTAAAGGAATTTGACGCGCGATGGGGCGGAGTTCTGGTTGTTGACGTCCCCACGGGCGATATTCAGGCATGGGCGCAATTTCCGTTTTTCAACCCCAATATCTTTCAGGAATCAAGTCCCCTGATTTATCGCAATCGTCTGGCCTCGGACGCGCTGGAACCCGGATCTACCTTCAAACCCTTTGTCATGGCGACCGCCTTGCAGGAAAACAAAATCACGCCCGCCAGCCTCATTGATTGCGAAGGGGGCAAATGGGCAAGCAAAAATTTCACGATTCGGGATACCGCCAGCCACGGCGTTCTCCCCGCCGCGAAAGTATTGCGTTATTCTTCCAATATCGGCATGGCCAAGATCGGAATCTCCATCGGCGCTCCCACATTTTACAAATATCTTCATTCGTTGGGCTTCGGCGAACGGACGGGCGTGCCGGTGGCGGAAGGCCGCGGCATATTGCGGATTCCGCGCGACTGGAGCGAGATGGACATCCTGTCCACTTCGTTTGGCCAGAGCATTTCCGTCACAGGACTGCAAATGGCCCAGGCCTATCTCACGCTTCTGAACGGAGGGGTCTACAAACCGCTGCGGCTTGTCATGGACGAGGACAGGGTGGAGGAAAGGCGCAAACGTATTTTTACCGACAAAACGGCGCGTGAAGTCCTACAGATGATGCGTGACGTCGTGCAGGAGAAAGACGGCACAGGCAGGCGCGCGCGTCTCGACGGCGTTACGGCGGCCGGCAAAACGGGCACGGCCCAGAAAGCCGATCACAGGACCGGCCTGTACGGCGCAAAAAGACTGGCCTCTTTTGTGGGCTTTTTTCCGGCCGAAATTCCCAGGTATCTGATTCTTGTCATGGTGGATGAACCCGCCCAGAACCAGTTCGGCGGCCTTGTGGCCGCGCCGGTTTTCCGCGAGACAGCAAGCCGGGCCCTGACCTATGCCGGTATTGTCCAACCCGTAAACGTCGCTGAAAAACAGGGCCGGCCCCTTGCCGGTACGGGGACCGCGCGCGCTTACAAACTCGCCGCCCAGGACGCGCCCCTGTTCGTGGAGAACATGCGCGAGACCCGCAAAAAGTCGGTCATGCCGCTGCCCGATCACCTGGCAAAAGCCGCTGAACGCGTGCCGGACGTCATGGGAAAATCCGTGCGGAACGCGGTGGAACTCTTTGCCAGGGGAGGAATCGTGCCGGAACTCAAGGGCAGCGGAGCGCGCGTCGTGCGCCAGAGCCCCCCGCCGGGGACGGCCTGGCCCGAAAACGCCAAACCTTCCGATTACGTTTTATGGCTTTCGGAGAGCTGAGCATGTCACCGGATTTCGCCGGACTTCTTGAGGCCTGCCGCGACGGCAGGGGCGAACCGCGTTCCGATTCCCGCGAAGTGCGGCCGGGCGACATTTTTACGGCTGTGCCCGGCGAAACCGAAGACGGCGCGCGTTACATTCCGGCGGCGGCCAAAGCCGGCGCCGCCTTTATCGTCTGCCGGCCGGATGTGGGGGCGGAAATTTTGACGGCGGCGAAAAATTGCCGGATCATATATCACGACAACCCCCGCGAAGCTCTTTGGCGGCTGGCTCAGGCGCGTTGGCGCACGGACAGTCTCCCCCTGAAAATTTTCGGTGTTACGGGCACAAACGGGAAAACGACCGTTTCCTGCCTGCTGGAGAGCCTCCTCGCCGCGGCCGGCGAAAAGGTGGGCGTTGTCGGCACGATTGCCTACCGGTGGCCGGGATATTCCCGGACGGCGCCGTTGACGACGCCGGACACCCTGACCCTGCATTCGCTGCTTGGCGGCATGGCGGATGCGGGCGTGACCGTGGCCGTAATGGAGGTATCTTCCCATGCCCTGGAACAGCAGCGTGTTTACGGCATCCCTTTTGACGGGGCCGTTTTTACCAACCTTACCCAGGACCACCTGGACTATCACCAGGATATTGAAAGCTATTTCGCGGCCAAAGCGAAACTTTTCCTGAATCTGCCGCAACGGGACAAAGCCATGTCCGTGAACAGCGACGACAGTTTCGGCCGCCGCCTGCTTGACCTTTGCCCTTCCGCTCTGTCCTTCGGGCTTGAGCGCCGCGACCGCGAGCCGCGTCTGGAAGGGGAGATAGCGGCTTCCGGGCCCCGGGGGCTTCATCTGCGGATGCGGTATAAAAACCTCGCCTGGAGCCTTGTTTCCCCCCTGGTGGGCGGCTTCAACGCATCCAATCTTTTGGCGGTCCAGGCGCTTGGGCTCAAACTGGGGCTTTCCCCGGAAGATTTTTCGGCGCTGGAGGCATTTTCCGGCGTGAGCGGACGGCTGGAGCGGATAGGCAACTCCGCGGGGTTGAATATCTTTGTGGATTACGCCCACACTCCCGACGCCCTTGTAAACGCGCTCAAAGCCCTGCGCGACGCCGGGTTTGTCCGGATTGTCACTGTCTTCGGCTGCGGCGGAAATCGCGACAGGGCAAAGCGCCCGCTGATGGGCGAGGCGGTGGCCCGTTATTCCGACGTGGCCGTTCTGACGTCCGACAATCCGCGTTTTGAGAATCCGCAGGCCATTATCGACGATGTGCTGCCCGGTCTGGCAGGAGCGCGCGAGGCGCATGTGGAGCGGGACCGCCACAAAGCCACCGCCCTCGCCCTGAAGATGCTGACAGAAAATGACGCCCTGCTGATCGCCGGCAAAGGTCATGAGGACTATCAGATCATCCGGGGCGTAAAGCACCATTACAGCGATCAGGAAGTTGTGCGGGAGTTGCTCCGATGCGGCTGAAATATCATGAAGCGGCCGCCTGGCTTGGTCTTGCGCCACGTTGCGGGGACAGACTTTTGACATCCGTGGCGACGGACAGCCGCGAGGTAAAGCCCGGAGCCCTGTTTGTCTGCATCCGGGGGGAACATGCGGACGGGCACGACTTTGTCCGTCAGGCCGAAGAAGCGGGGGCCGCGGCCGTTCTGGCTTCAAGGGCATTGCCCCGGACGAAGGCGCCGGTTTTGCGGGTGCGGGACACGATCCGGGCTCTCGGCAGGCTCGCCGCATACTGGCGGCGCTCCGCACGGGCAAAGGTCACGGGCGTCACAGGAACCGCCGGCAAGACGACACTGAAGGAACTTCTGGCGCAACTTCTGGCGGTGCGCGGCAAAACCGCGCGCAATGCCCTCAATTTCAACAATCAGATAGGCATGCCCCGCGCCGTGCTGACGACGGACGGAGATGAGGATTTCTGGGTGATGGAGGCCGGAATCAGCCGGGAAGGCGACATGGAAGAATTGGGCGAAATCCTGCGCCCGGACATGGGCCTGATTCTCAACGCGGGCATGGGGCACACCGAAAGACTTGGCGCCGGGGGTGTTGCGGCCCACAAGGCCGCGCTGCTCCGCTGTCTGGCTCCGGGCGGCTGCGGGCTTATAAGCGCCGACTATCCCGACCTTGTGCGTGAAGCTGCGGCAACCGGTGCGACGCTGCATTTTTTCAGCGCCGGGGATGCTTCAGTGAAATATTACGCCGTCTATGAAGGGCCCGCGCCGCGCCATGACGGCCCGGACGGCGTGTCCGGCCGCTACCGCCTTTGCCTTGACGGGGAATGGACAAGCGTTGTCGCTCCCTTTCGCGGAGAATTCGGCGCGGAAAACTGCATAGCGGCGGCGGCCGCCGCTCACCTGATGGGGCTTTCCGGCGATGAAATCGCCGCCGGCTTTCGGCGCGCCGCAATGCCCGCCCGGCGTTTTTCCCGTAAACATTTCGGCGGATGGGATGTCATTGACGACACGTACAATGCAAATCCCCTGTCAATGCGGCGCATGCTGGACGCCGCCTCGGAGCTGGCGGAAGGGCGCGCCTTTGTGCCGGTGCTGGGAGAAATGCTGGAACTTGGCGACGCGGCGGCAAGCGAACATGAAAAACTTGGCCTTCATCTGGCGAAACTCGCCCCCGCCGGCGTGCTGTGGAAAGGCGGACATGCCCCGGATATTCTCTCCGGCCTGAAAAAGAGCGGCTATGCGGGGCCGTTTGCCGTCATCGGGGAAAGGGGAAATTTTATCGCGGCCGTACAGGGGCTGCTGCATGACAAAAACCCGGATGGGAGGGGAGGGGTAATCCTGTTCAAAGGGTCGCGCCGCAACAGGCTGGAAGAGGAATATGCGGAATTTTGCGCCCGCTGTCGCGCCGGACGGGATGCGACAGGCAAAACACCCGGAGAGGATGAGGATGTTCTATAACCTGCTTGCGCCACTCGCTTCCGAGTGGACGCTGTTCAACGTTTTCAGATACATCACGTTCCGGTCCCTTGCCGCCCTGATAACAGCGCTTGTCGTCTCCATTCTGATAGGTCCGCGTTTTATCGCATGGCTGCGCCGCGTCAAATGTGGGCAATTCATCCATGAGGATGTGAAAAACCATGCCGCCAAAGCGGGCACCCCCACCATGGGCGGCCTGCTTATAATGACCTCGCTCGCTTGCAGCCTGCTGCTCTGGGCGGATTTGACGAACCGCCATATCTGGCAGGTCTCCCTAGTGTTCACCGCTTTTGGCCTAGTGGGTTTCTGCGACGATTTTTCAAAGCTGCACCGCCGCGAGAACAGGGGAATTTCCGGCCGGGTGAAAATATCCGGCCAGATTTTTGTCGCCCTTGCCGCCATGTGCCTGCTCTACGCGAATCCCGACTACAGCAGCCGTCTGACCATCCCTTTTTTCAAAGACATTAACCCGGATATCGGTCCGCTCTACCTGCCTTTCGGCGTTTTTGTCATGGTGGCGGCCTCCAATGCGGTCAACCTGACGGACGGTCTGGACGGCCTCGCTGTCGGGCCCGCGGTTGTGGCTTTTATCGTCTTTTCCGTATTTCTGTATGTGACGGGAAATGCACGTTTTTCCACGTACTTGCTGGTGCCGTATATCCCCGGCGTCGGTGAGGTGACGGTATTCTGCGCGGCGCTTGTCGGCGCCGGCCTGGGATTTTTGTGGTTTAACGCCTATCCGGCCCAGGTTTTTATGGGCGATGTAGGCTCCCTGAGCCTTGGCGGCACGCTGGGCTATCTTGCCCTGCTCTGTAAACAGGAACTGGTGTTGGCGGTTGTGGGCGGGCTTTTTGTTGTGGAAACGCTCTCGGTTATACTCCAGGTGGGGTACTTTCGTTGGACAGGCGGCAAACGCATTTTTCGCATGGCTCCCCTGCATCATCATTTTGAACTGAAGGGCGTGCCTGAATCGAAAATCATCATACGTTTCTGGATCACCTCCATTCTGTTGGGGCTGGTTGCGCTTTCCGTATTGAAATTGCGTTGACCCCGCTGTGAGGATTTGAAAAACTGTTTTGGGGAGAAAGGATGGCACCGGACAATATTCGCGGAAGACGCCCGCGCCCGGGAGAACTTGCGGTGGTGGTGGGGGCCGGGCGCTCCGGCCTCGCCGCGGCGCGCCTCCTCGCCGGCAGGGGAGGGCGCGTGCGTCTTCTGGAGCATGATGCCGCCGCGGTCCCCGCCGGCATCAAAGCGCGGCTCGACGAGTTGGGAATTGAGCTTGTTGTGGGAGAGCACAGGCCGGAGCATTTCGAAAATTCGGCCTTCATTGTGCCCAGTCCCGGCATTCCCGCCTCCAGACTTGAGCGGTTCGTCGGAGTGGAAAAAAGGACAAAGCGGCCGGAAATCCTTGCGGAGACGGAACTGGCCTGGCGGTATCTCGACGGGGAACCAGTCCTCGCCGTTACCGGCACCAGCGGGAAAACCACCACCGCCTCCCTGGCCGCCGCCATGCTCCAGGCACAGGGTTACACGGTATTTTTGGGGGGCAATATCGGTACTCCGCTTTCAGAATACCTCCTCAGCGGGCGGCATGCGGACGTGCTGGTTCTGGAACTGTCCAGTTTCCAGTTGCAAACCTGCTCCACTTTTCACCCCCGCGTGGGCGTGCTCCTGAATATTTCCTCCAATCATCTGGACTATCACGAGGACATGCGCGAATACGTCGAAGCCAAATTCCGTCTCTTCCGTTGTCAGGAGGAAGGGGATCTGGCCGTTCTGGGGGCGGAACTCAAACCGCTGGCCGGCGACTTTCGCCTGCAAGCCCGTCAGATATACGTTGAAAACAAGGGGCGGTTTACAAAGTGCCGTCTTCTGGGCCCGCATAACAAGGTAAATATGGAAGCCGCCTGGCAGGCCTGCCGTTTTTTCGGCGTCAGGGAAGACAAGGCCGGAGCGGCCGTGGCCGGATTCAGGCCATTGCCGCATCGCCTGGAGATTGTGCGGAGGCACAGGAGCGTCACATATATAAATGACTCAAAATGCACCACCGTCGCCGCCCTGCGGGTGGCATTGCAGGCTCTGGAGCAGCCTGTGAGGCTTCTGTGCGGCGGCAAGTTCAAGGGCGGGAATCTGTCGGAGTTGCGGGATCTTGTCAAGGCGCGCGTTGTCGAGGTGGCATTGTTCGGCGCAAGCCGGGAAAAATTTGAAGAAGCATGGCAGGGGGTCGTCCCCGTCACCTGGCATGAGATGCTGGAGCCGGCGGTGCGGCTGCTCAGCGCCCACGCCCGGAAAGGTGACGCGGTTCTGCTCGCGCCCGCCACCTCAAGTTTTGACCTCTATGCCGATTATATGGCCCGGGGCGATGATTTCAAACACATCGTGGAAGTCCTGCCATGAAAAATTTTTTCCTTGAAAGACCGTTCTCCGGCAGAGGCATGAGCGGGCCGGGCAAGACCCTCACAAAAGGAGCGGGGAGGTTTGACTGGTGGATATTCGTCGTCACGCTGGTCATTCTCGGCATCGGGCTCGTCATGGTGCTCTCGGCCAGCGGGATAAAGGCCGAGGAATACGCCGGCGACAAATATTACTTTTTCAAACGCCAGCTGATTTTTGCCGCGGCCGGCGGAATAACCCTGTGGGGAGCCGCGCTTGTCCCGAGGGAGTGGCTGTACAAACTGCAGTATCCCGCCATCTTCGCGTCGCTTCTTTTACTGCTCGTCACCCTTTCGCCGGTTGTTCCGGCCATCAACGGCGCAAAACGCTGGATTCCCCTGGGGCCTGTATCCCTGCAACCCATGGAATTTGTCAAAATTGCCCTGGTGCTGTATCTCGCCTACTTCATGAGCGCAAAGCAGGATTTGATAAAAACCTTCAGCCGCGGCGTCATCCCGCCTTTTGCCGTGACAGGCCTTTTCTGCGCGCTGCTTCTGCTGCAGCCGGATTTCGGCAGCGCCGTAATATTGTCCGGTCTTTTGTTTTTCATGTGTATTGCCGGGGGCACACGTTTTATCTATATTTTCTTTTCCGTCACTTTGGCCTGCGCCGGCACCTTGGCCCTAGCCATAGCCTCTCCATACCGCGTGCGCCGTCTTCTGGCCTTTCTGGATCCGTTTCAGGACTTTCAGAATACAGGATACCAGTTGGCGCAGTCCCTGCTTGCCATCGGTTCGGGCAGCTTTTTCGGCCAGGGAATCGGGGCGAGCAGGCAAAAGATGTTTTTTCTTCCGGAAACTCATACCGACTTCATCATGTCCGTGCTGGCCGAGGAAACGGGCTTTGTGGGCCTGAGCCTTGTCATGGCGATGTTTGCCCTTCTCTTCTGGCGTTGTTACCGCATTGTCATGGGCCAGACAAACCTGCGCGACCGCTTTACCGCCTTTGGGCTGACGGTCATTCTGGGTATGGGAGCGGTGGTGAATCTCGCCGTGGTTATGGGCGTGGCGCCGCCCAAGGGCGTGCCCATGCCGCTCATAAGCTACGGAGGCAGCAGTCTTGTCGCCACCATGATTTGTATCGGGCTGCTTATGAATTATTCGAGGACAAGCTCGCGGTGAGAAACGTCATCCTGACCACCGGCGGCACGGGCGGGCACATTTTTCCCGCCCTTGCCGTGGCTGAAGAGATGCGGCGGCAATATCCCGGTCTGCGTCTGAAATTTGTGGGTTCCCTTTATGGGCCGGAAAAGGAAATCATGCGGGAGAAAGACATATCTTTCGAGGGGCTGCCGGTGCGCGGCGTTCTCGGCCGCGGCCCGCGCGCCGTTGCGGCCGCCGGCATGATGGCCGCGGCGGTCGCCAAAGCCGCGGGCATAGTCCGGCGCTGCAAGCCGCAAGTCGTGCTGGGCTTCGGCGGATATGCCTCCTTTGCCCCAATGCTGGCGGCCGCTCTGCTTGGCGTGCCGTCTGTCCTTCATGAACAGAATGCCGCGGCCGGCGCGAGCAATCGCCTTATGGGCAGATTTGCCCGGCGTGTCTGCCTTTCCTGGCCTGGCACGCCGGGTTTTGCCCGAACAAAATGCGTCCTGACCGGCAACCCGGTTCGCGCGGGCATCCGCGCCGCGGGCCGTGAAACCCGCGGGCATCGGACGCGGCGTCTGCTTGTTTTGGGCGGTTCGCAAGGGGCCAGGGCGCTGAACGTCCTTCTGTCGGAAATCCTGCCTCGTCTGGCTGCCGCGGGCGTGGAGATACGTCACCAGAGCGGAAGAAACGATGAGCATGACACCCGGCGGGCCTACGCGTCGGCGGGTTATTCCCCCAAGTGCGTGAGCGCGTTCATTGACGATATGGCGGAAGCGTACCGCTGGGCGGATCTGGTCATGTGCCGGGCCGGCGCAAGCACCACGGCGGAACTGTGCGTAGCGGGGCTGCCCGCTGTTCTTGTGCCGTTTCCGTACGCCGCGTATGACCATCAGACACATAATGCCCGCATTCTGGAAAAGGCGGGCGCGGCCGTGCTGCTTCCCGAATCCGGGCTGCGCCCGGACAGGGCCGGGGAATTGCTGCTTGAGCTGCTTGAGAATGAAGAACGGCGCGGACGGATGTCCCTTGCGGCGTTGGGGATGGCCCGCCCGGATGCGGCGACGCGGGTAATCGCTGTTTTGCGGGAGGTCGCGCCGGCCGGGGAATAGGCTGCCGCATGCGCGTTGACACAGGATTTTTGTTTTAATTTTTTTAATAAATACCATATCATGAAAAATAAAGTCCGGCGTATTCACATGGTGGGCATAGGCGGAGCGGGAATGAGCGGCATTGCCGAAATTCTGTTGAATCTCGGGTATGAAATTTCCGGCTCCGATCTGGCTGATTCGGCCGTGGTCAAGCATTTGCGCCTGCTCGGCGCGACAGTGGTTACAGGGCATACCGCCGGAAATGTGGGCGACGTGCAGGTGCTTGTGAAATCCACGGCCGTTGCCGCGGACAATCCCGAAGTGGAGGAGGCCCGCCGGCGGAACATAGCCGTCATCCCCCGCGCGGAAATGCTGGCCGAGCTTATGCGTCTGCGTCAGGGCATTGCCATAGCCGGGACGCACGGCAAAACCACCACGACCTCGCTGGCGGCATGCATTTTTGATGCGGCCGGCCTTGACCCCACCGTAATCATAGGAGGGCGGCTCAATGTTTACGGGGCCAACGCCCACCTGGGGCGCGGCGAATACCTTATTGCCGAGGCCGATGAATCGGACGGCTCCTTCCTCTGTCTGCTGCCCATCATCAATATCGTCACCAATGTGGATGCCGATCATCTGGATTACTATAAAACTAGGGAGGCCATAGACGCGGCCTTTGTGCAGTTTATGAACAAGGTGCCCTTTTACGGCGTCAATGTGGTCTGCGGCGACGATCCGGGCGTCCGCGCCCTTTTGCCCGGCGTCAAGCGTCCCCTCATGACGTATGGTTTCGGCGTCGAAAACCGCCTGCGCGCCGTACCCGTCTCCTGCGCCATGCGGAATTTTTTTGAAGTGTGGCTTGACGGCGAAAAATTGGGGGAAGTCAGCCTGCCCCAGCCGGGACGCCATAATGTCCTCAACGCTCTCGGAGCTGTCGGCGCCGCTCTGGAGGCGGGTATCTCCTTTCAGGATTGCGTTCGCGGTCTGAAGACTTTTGCCGGCGTGGCCCGGCGTTTTGAGCTCAAGGGCGAAAAAAACGGCGTTACGGTGGTGGACGATTACGGACACCATCCCGCAGAAATCGCGGCGACCCTTGCCGCGGTGCGTCAGGTATTTCCCGGACGCCGCCTTGTGGCGGCGTTTCAGCCGCACCGTTTTACGCGCACGCAGGCGCTTTTCGGAGAGTTCTGCAGGGCTTTTGACGCTGTGGACCTGCTTCTGCTGACGGAAATATACCCGGCGGGAGAAAAACCGGTTCCCGGCGTTTCAGGGCAAAGCCTTGCCCAGGGAATTCGGCAGGTGTCCACAACCCCCGTGATTCTCTTTCAGACGCTGGACGCGCTGACGCGCGATCTCCCGGCGCAGCTCAAAGCCGGGGATGTGCTGCTGACGCTGGGCGCGGGCACCATCACACGGCTTGGCCCCAGCTTTCTGGAAAGCCCTGATGCGTGAAATACCGGAACCGGCACTGTCCGGCCGCACGACGCTGCGCCTCGGAGGATCGGCCATTGCCGAACTCATTCTTGAGACCTCCCATGATCTTGAAATGTTGCCGGAGCGTCTGCGACGCCTGGGAGGCAGCCCCCTCATTCTGGGAGCGGGAAGCAATATTCTGGCCCGGGACGGACAGTTGCCCCTGGTGCTTGTTCGCCCGCGCTATACCCACGGCCCCGGGACGGTGTCCGGAAGAGGGGACAAGGTCTTTGTGCGCGTTGGCGCCGGGGTGCCGCTGTCCAGATTTTTGCGGTTCTGTCTCAAAAACGGCTTTTCGGGCCTGGAGGGGCTTGTCGGCATACCCGGCAGCATGGGCGGATGCATCGCCATGAATGCCGGCTCCTTCGGCACGGAGACCGCGAAACATCTTTATGATGTTACAGTACTTGTTGATCAGCATATAAAAACCGTACCTGTCGCGGATGTCGGATTTGGCTACAGGAATTTTTCCATCCCCGGCGGGGAAAATAATTTTATCATCCTTGAAGCAACATTTGTCTTGACCAAGTCCAAAAGGGATGTCATTGGTAATCGCATGTTTCACAACTTTTTTGAGAAAAAATCTAAACAACCTTTGAACGCCCGGAGCGCCGGCTGTATTTTTAAAAATCCCGCGCCGCGGACTCCGGCCGGCCGTCTGCTGGAAGAAGCCGGATTTAAGGGCAAGCGACGCGGAGGCGTGTCTTTTTCCTCCCTCCATGCCAATTTTTTGATTAACGAAGGCAACGGCAACGCAAGCGCCGCTCTGGACATGATTGAAGAGGCGCGGGCGGCGGTCCGGCAACGTTTTGGAATAGAATTGACGCCTGAAGTCAGGATAGTTCCGTGCCTCTTCTGAACAGGAACTGCCGGAGGCAGCGCAATACGTATGTGAAAGCCCTTTCCGGGGAACAGGGCGAAAAAAAAATCGGCTTGCCGGAGCGCGCCGGGGTCATTGAGAAAGTAAAGGCTGTCGGCGGAATAAAGAGAGCCGGCGTCGCCGTGTTGCTGCTCATGTGCGCCGCCGGGTTGTCCGCTTTTTTGTGCCTTGTCTCCGTGCGGCTGTACAATGCGGCTGTAACCAGCGTTTTTTTTCAGACAAAACATGTGGATGTAATGGGCAATGCGCGTCTCGGCAAGGATGTGATCTTGCGGTACAGCGGAATCAGGGAAGGGGAGAATTCGCTTTCCGTAAATATTGCCGACGCGGAGAAGGAACTGCGCCGCACCCCTTGGGTGGAGGAAGTTTCCATAAAGCGCCTGCTGCCGGACAGGTTTGTCATAAGGTTGAAAGAACGCATGCCCTCCTTCTGGGTACACAGGGATGGCGTTTTATACTACGCCAATGAGCGCGGCGACATTATCGCGCCTGTGGGGAGCGCGAATTTTCTTTCCCTGCCCACGCTGCTAATAGAGCCGGGAGCGGAGGAATTTGTTCCTTATCTTTCCCGCATGTTGAAAGATATGCAGGACGGTCTCCTGCCGGTGGAGTCGGGCGTTATAGCCCAGGTGACCGTCTCCGCCGCCGGCGCCGTCGAGATTTATCTGGAAGACCGGGAGATGCGGCTTTCCATTGCGACCGACGACTGGAGCGGCAATCTCGCCAGAATGGGCATGGCGCTGGGAGATCTTGCGCGAAGACGCGAATTGCAGAATGTGCGCCAGGTGCGCGCGGCGAGCGGCAATGTGTGGGTTCTGTTCAATAAAACGCTGCAGGGGTGACGTGTCGCCTGCATCCCGTACGCCGTTCCAGGCGATGTTTTCATTTTGGAGACGCTTTGCGGTTGCAATATTTGAGGAAGGCGTGATTTGTAGGGGGAGAGTATGAGCAATAAGTCCGATCTGATAGTGGGACTTGACATCGGCACTACAAAAATATGCGCTGTAGTGGGTGAGCTGCAGGATTCCGGCTTTGTCGATATCGTGGGCGTTGGTGAAAGCGACTCCACAGGGCTGCGCAAAGGTGTGGTGGTAAACATAGAGCAAACCGTGCAATCCATCCGGAAAGCTGTGGAAAATGCCGAACTTATGGCAGGTTGCGAGATCAATGCCGTCTACGTGGGGATAGCCGGCAGCCACATCATGGGCTTCAACAGCCACGGCATCATTGCCGTCAAAGGAGGGGAAGTCTCCGGGCACGACGTCGAGCGGGCCATTGACGCGGCAAGGGCGGTTCCCATACCGGATGACCGTGAAGTTATCCACATTCTCCCCCAGGAGTACATAGTGGACAAGCAACGCGGCATCGCCGACCCATTGGGAATGGCCGGCGTGCGTCTTGAGGTGAAAGTACACATCGTCACCGGGGCCGTTTCCTCGGCGCAAAACATCATACGCTCCTGTCGTCGCGGTGGCCTTGAGGTTGCGGACATCGCGCTGGAGTCCCTGGCCTCGGCCAAGGCCGTGCTGACTGAGGAGGAACGCGAAATCGGCGTCGCCCTTGTGGATTTGGGAGGCGGCACCACCGATATCGCCATTTTTGCCAATGACGCCATCAAGCATACCGAAGTTCTGTCCATCGGCGGGAAAAATCTCTCCAAAGACATCTCCGTCGGCCTGCGTACCCCCGTGGGATCGGCCGAGCGCATCAAAATCAAATACGGCTGCGCCCTGGCGGATATGGTCCGTACCAACGAATTTATTGAGGTTCCCAGCGTGGGCGGACGGGAATCCAGACGCCTTTCGCGCCAGATATTGGCCGAAATTTGCGAGCCGCGCATGGAGGAAATTCTGTACCTTGTGGACCAGACTCTCATAAAATCCGGCTACAAGGAACTGATTGGAGCGGGCGTGGTGCTGACAGGCGGCGCTTCGCTGATTTGCGGCTGTCAGGATCTGGGCGAACAAATTTTCAATCTTCCCACGCGGCTAGGCTATCCACGTGATGTAGGCGGACTGAAAGATGTTGTGAACAGCCCGAAATATTCCACCGCGGTCGGTTTGTTGCGCTACGGCGCCGAGCGGGAGGCCGGTGGACAGAAAAGATTTGACGCCCGCGGTTCCGAGACTGGCTTTTTTAACACCGAGACCGGCTTTTTTAATACCGTGCTTTCACGCATGAAACAGTGGTTCAGGGATGTCTCATGACAAGCATGCCCTTTGGGCTTGGGGCGGCCATGACTCCGCCTGTGGCCGTATGTTCGCGGGGGACGGTTACGGGATGCGAGCGGGCAAAGCCGGAAAGAAAGCAAAAGGAGAGGTATATGGCTCAGTCTATTGTAAAGGATATTGACATTTCATCATCGCTTTCCGCCAAAATCAAAGTAATCGGCGTTGGCGGCGGCGGGGGCAACGCTGTGCAGAAAATGATCTCCGCCGGTCTGCGGGGGGTTCAGTTCGCCTGCGCCAATACCGATTTGCAGCATCTCAAGAAGATGGATGCCTCCATCAAAATCCAGCTTGGGGAAAAACTGACCAATGGTCTCGGCGCGGGCGCCATACCGGCAATGGGGCAGGATGCCGCCATTGAAAGCAAAACGGCCATTCGCGACGCCCTGGCCGACGCCGATATGGTCTTTGTGACCGCCGGCATGGGCGGCGGCACGGGCACCGGCGCCGCGCCGGTGATTGCGCAGCTTGCGAAAGAACTCGGCGCCCTGACTGTGGGCGTCGTCACCAAGCCGTTTACGTTCGAAGGCTCCAAACGCATGAAAGCGGCGGAAGATGGTCTGGAAAATCTCAAGCAGCATGTGGATTGCCTGATCACCGTGCCCAACGACCGTCTGGTGGCTTTTGCGCCCAAAAAAACGCCATTCAGGGATTTGCTGCAAAAAGCCAACGATGTTCTTTTCTATGCCGTGAAAGGAATTTCCGATGTCATCCTCGGCGATGGCCTCATAAATCTTGACTTCGCCGATGTGCGCACCACCATGTCCGAGGCCGGCCTGGCCCTCATGGGTACCGGAATCGCCTCTGGCGAGAACCGCGCCCGCGAGGCGACGCAGCGCGCCATCATGAGCCCCCTGCTGGAAGACGTGTCCCTGGAGAGCGCCAAGGCTGTCCTTTACAATGTTACCGCGTCCATGGACATCACAGGTGAAGAAATTGAGGAAATCGGCAACATCATTGCGGAGGCCATGCCCCCGGACGCCAGAATCACTTTCGGCGTGTTGTATGATGAAAGCGTGGGAGATGAAATTCGTGTCACCGTCATAGCCACCGGCATTGAACCCGTCGTTTCCGTAAAGCAAAGCCCGGCCACTGTGACGCAATTTCCCCCTTCCCAGATTTCGACGGCGAAAGACCCGCGCCGCCAGCCTTCTCCGCAAGTGTCCGCGCCGCAGGACGACCACCCTACCCGTCCGGAGCGGATACCGCCGTGGATTAAGGATTCAAACGGACGCCGCCCCCCCTATACAACAAAAGGCCCTCTCGGCGCAAATGAAGGGAGGCGGCACAATCCTGGTCATGAAGATTGGCATTTCAGCGACGAGGACGATTTTGAAATTCCGACATTTATCCGGATGCAGGCGGATTAGAGCAATTTCATTTTGAAATTGCTCCGGCGCGGGGCGGATGCGCCGCCGCCCATGAGGCGCAGGCGAAACCGCGTTTCGCCGTAAAGCGCCGAAGGGAGCGTTTCAAAAGCAAAATGCTCTAATTGCTCCAGCCTGATCCCCGACCACTGTTTCAGGGCTACGCCTCTTTTGCCCTGAAATGCCCGCCAGGAGGCCCATTGGGGGCCTCCTCGCGCGTTTTTGGGACGATATATGCCTCATCCGAAATACGCTTTTCGCACCTGGTCGTCGTTTTTGAGTTCGTCGGCCGTGCCGCGTGCCGCCACGCGGCCCTGGGACAGCACATAGCCATAGGAAGCGATGGCGAGCGTTTGGCGGACATTCTGTTCCACAAGAAAAACGGCCGTTCCCGATTCACAAACGGAGCGGATAATGCGGAAGTTTTCTTTCACAAAGGCCGGAGACAGACCAAGCGACGGCTCGTCAATGATGATGAGCCTAGGTTCCGACATAAGTCCCCGCCCTATGGAAATCATGGCCTGCTCGCCTCCGGACATTGTTCCCGCCAGTTGCTCCTTTCGCTCAGCAAGCCGGGGAAATATCCCGTAGACCTTTTGCAGCCGGCTCCGGATCTTCGTCTTTGATTTTTCCTGGTAAGCGCCCATCAGCAGGTTTTCCTGAACGCTCATCTTGGGAAAAATCCTGCGTCCTTCCGGAATGCACGAAATGCCGAGGGCGACCACCTGATGGGTGGCGAGTCCCGTGATTTCCACGCCATTGAAGTAAATGTTTCCCCGGCGCGGCGCGGTCAATCCGAGCAGGGCGCGGATAAGGGTGCTTTTCCCGGCGCCGTTGGCCCCCAGAAGGCACGTGATGCGGTCAAGGGGTATCTCCATGCTGACGTCGTTCAAAACGCGGGCGTTTCCGTACGCGACGTGCAGGTGCTCTATCTCCAGCGGCCTGAGCATAGTTTCTCCGTGAACGTTTTCAGGTTAAGTCGCTTCCGTGCCCAGGTAGGCTTCCTGGACAAAGGGGTCCGCCGTGACGCTTTCGTAGTTTCCCTCGCAGAGCTTGCAGCCGAAATTCAGCACGACGCAACGCGTGGTGGTGCGCCGGATAACTTCCATTTCATGCTCAATGAGCACTAGGGTAAACGGAGAATCGGACTTGCTGAGGACCAGTATTTCATCCATGAGCCTGCGTGTTTCCTCATGGGTCATACCGGCGGAAGGTTCATCCAGAAAAAGGAGTTTCGGGGAGTTGACGAGGGCGCGACAGACTTCCACACGTCTGCGGTCAATCATGTTGAGCAGGCCGACAGGCTGGTGGAGGCGATCCGCAAGGGCGGGGTTGAGAGCGTGGAGCAGCGCTCTGGCGCGTTCCAGATTGGCCTTGCATTCCGCCATGAAGGCCCGGCGGTTGAAAAGGTTGTGGATTATGCTGAAATTGAGGGATTTGCAGTTGCCGATCATGATGTTGTCAAAAATCGTCAAATCCAGGCACAGACGGGAGCGCTGGAAAGTCCGCGCGATCCCCATGCGGTAGATTTCCTGCGGGCTTCCGGCGGTTATGTCGTTCCCGAGGAAGGTGACCGTGCCGGCGCTCGGCCGGTAAATGCCGGTCACCACATTGAAAAAGGTTGTCTTGCCGGAACCGTTGGGGCCTACAAGGCCCAGCACCTCGCCTTCTTCCACGGTCAGGTCAAGGCCGTTCAGGGCCGTCAGCCCGCCAAAACACATGGTGAGCTTTGAACACGAGAGAAGCGCGCTCATGGGAGTCCCCCGTAACTCCGAGTTTTGCGGGGCAACAGCCCCATCGGCCGGTACAGTATCATGAAAAGCACCAGAGCCGCATAGATGAGATACCTGTATTCCTGAATGACTTGAAATTTCTCCGGAATAACCACCACAAATCCCGTGGCCAGGATAACCCCCCAGATGTTGCCCATGCCGCCCAGAAGCAGGATGGAGAGAAAAAGCAGGGAATCGGCGAAGGCGAAATTTGCCGGGCTTATGTAGGACAGCATCATGGCATAGAGGGCGCCGGCAAGGCCGCTGAGAAGGTTTCCTATTGTGAAGGCGGCTATCTTCCAGCGGGCGATGTCAATGCCGAAACATGCGCTTGCCGTTTCGTCACAGCGCACGGCGTCCATTGACAGCCCGAACCAGGAGCGTTCAAGGCGCCGCACGAAGGCGAATGAAAGGCACAGGAGCGCAAGACACGCCAGATCGTATTTGACGTAGAAGGATGCCTCCATGCCGCCCAACGTGAAGTCGGCGCCGAAATCCAGACCAAACAGGGTGAGCGGCGCCACGGGAATTCCCTGGGGGCCCCCGAACCACTCGCTGACTTCGAGAAAAACCTTGAAGAGCAGGGCAAAGGCCATTGTGACCAGAGCGGCGTAATGCCCCGAGGTGCGGAGCACCGGAAGCAACAGCAGGCACCCCGACAAGGCGGCGAACACTCCGCCCAGCAGGAGGGCAAGCAGAGAGGGCAACCCCGCCGATGTGAGCATGGCTGCGGCGTAGCTTCCAATGCCGAAGAAGGAGGCGGCGCTGAAGTTGATGACCCCGGTGTAACCCAGTTGCACGTTGAGCCCGAGTACCGCCGTGGCATACACCATGATCGTGCCCAGTAAAAAAAGCGTATAATGGTCGTCGTTAAAAATCAGGATCAAAAACAGCATGGTCAAAACCATGCAGTAGTCCCAGGCTTTTTCATTGGCGATGATGGTCGACGATATGCTTTTGTGAAGATCGGACAAAGCCGCGATGAGTATCAGCAGCGAGCCTGATGTCATGTAGACCAGAATGGACGTCTGATCTTCAGCCTTGAGAAACAGGATGCACCATGCCAGAAGGGCAAGGGCCATGAGGGCGCAACCGGCCGGGCCAGGGATGACAAGATCTCGTGAGGGTTGATGATAATACATGTTTACACCCGCTGGCTTGAAGGTTCCGCAATCAGTCCTGTAGGCCGTATCGCCATCAGGGTGATGACGGAACCGAAGGCGAACACGTCCTTGTAAGCGCTGGCAAAGGGTAAAACCACAGCTCCCAGGGTTTGCAGAAAGGCGAAAATAAAACCGCCCAGTATGGCGCCGTAGATGTTGCCCAGCCCGCCGATTACCGCCGCGCTGAAACCTATCGCTCCCAGCAGCAGGCCGAGGCTGAAATTTATTTCATTGTAGTACAGGCCGTTCATAACTCCGGCAAAGGCGGCCACCGCGGAGCCCACAGCGAATGTGGTCATCACGATCAGGGTGAAGTTGACCCCCATAAGCCGTGCCGCCTCCTCATCCTGAGCCACAGCCCGTATGGCCATGCCGAGGCGCGTGCGGGCAATGAGCAGGTACACCAATATTATAACCAGGGCGCCCATGGAAAAGAGCAGAATATTGTCGAAACGCAGGATCAGATTGCCGTTCTGCCAGGCCCAGTCCGGCAGCAGGCGGGGAAAAGGCTTGGGATTGGAACCGTCCGGGAAAAAAAGGCGGATGGCTTCCCGCAGCACTGTGCCCAGCATCATGGTGGCCAGCAGCGTGTTGAGGGGCGGAGCTTTGCGTAGAGGCATAATCATAAATCTGGCCGCAAGCGTGCCCATTGCCACAACCGCGGCAACAGCGGCGAAGAAGATCCAGAGAACCGTCCATTCCGGACTCAGGCCCGGATAAACGGCATTCAGCCACCAATACATGGAAAGCCCCGCGAAAGAGCCGACCATGACCGTGTCGCCGTGGGAAAAGACGATCACGTCAAGTACGCCGAAGAACAGGGTAAATCCTACGGCCACCAGGGCATACATCATGCCGAGCATAAGACCGTTGATGCAGAATTGCAGAAAAAGCTCCATGGGGATACATCCTGTTTTTGTTTCGGGGAAGCGGCGGGGAGCCCGGGCGGCCGGGCTCCGGCGGTTATTGCTTCGAGTTCACGAGTTTGCGTTTGCCGCTTGCGTATTCGCTGTCCTCCCACAGCGCCCATACCCCGTCCTGCACCACGTATTTGCTGATAACGGGCACGATGTTTTGACCATGGGAATCGTAGGTGACATCGCCCACCAGCGTGGGGGCATCCTTGGTGGCGTTGAGCGTGGCGGTGACCTTCTTTCTGTCGGGTCCAACTTTTTCAATGGCATCCAGTATTTGCACCATGGCCGTATACGCGAAGGGGCCATAGGCTTCCGGCCCCTGGGCAAAATTGCGGGATTGGTATGCCTTGAGGAATTTCCGGCCTCCGGGCAGCTTTTCTGTTGGGGTGCCCTCAATGAAACTCAGGCAGCCTTCGGCCAGTTCCTTGCCAAGCCCTTCAATAAATGCATCCGACTTGATGCCGGAAACCCCTTCAAACTGCGCCCTGATTCCCAGCTTTTCCATCTGGGAGCGGACGCGCACCCCAAGGGGAGTCAGCCCGCCGAAATAAATTACCTCGGGATTGAGGGATTTGATCTTGGTCAATTCGGCTGTGAAGTCCTGTTGATCCGAGGTGACGCCGAACACATCCAGAATTTCGCCTCCATTTTCCACCAGGTATTTCGTAAAGTAATCTTTGTGGGATTTTCCGTAGTCCGTTGTGTCATGAATGATGGCGAATTTTTTGTAGCCGAGGGAGCGCATAAATTTGGCGGCTTCCTCGTTCTGATTGATCATGGTTCCGCAGATGCGCATTATCTCCGGGTAGTCGTTGCCGTAGGTGATGTCGGGCTGCACGGCGCCCCATACCACAACCGGCAATCCGAAGCGGTGATAGATGTCCACCGTGCTCAGGGCCACGGCCGAGCAATAATGTGTAACAGCGGCGATCACCTTGCGGTCGGCGGCCATTTTGGTCGCCGCCTGAACGCCGATATTGGATTTGCATTCGTCATCAAGGGCCACAAATTCATAGGCGTATCTGGACGAGGGATCCTCATTGCGTTCCATGACCGCAAGTTCCGCCGAATTGCGCCCTCCCAGTCCGTTGGAACTCACCCCTCCCGTCAGGGGGCCGATAAACCCGACTTTTACTGTTGTTTTGGCCGCGGCGATCCCTGAATCAACCGACAGCCCGGCCAGGGAAAGACAGAAAATCAACACGCGAAATAGTGTGGCGATGCCCATAGTTCACTCCAGGTTATACGTTTTGTTTTTGCAGCCTGTTTATCCTGAAACAGGTTTTCCGCAGCGTGGCCCGATGCCGTCATTCGTTGGAAAAAATTTGAAAACCGCTGTAAGCTTTCGAGCCGTGTTCTTCCAAATCCAGCCCTCCGTTTTCCGCATCGGGTAAAGGGCGCAGGCGCAACACACCGTTCAGCAGCCTGAACACCACAAAGCCCATGCCGAATGACCAGGCAAATACCGCCAATACACCCACAATCTGTGTAAACAGCAATTCGGAACCGCCGCCATAGAGCAGGCCGGAACGCTCTCCGTAACCGGGTGCCGCGAAGAGGCCGACCATGACAGTGCCGAAGGCGCCGCACACTCCATGCACGGAAACGGCCCCGACCGGATCGTCAACCTTGAGCACCTGATCAATGAACAATATCGAAATCACCACCAGCACTCCCGCGCAAAACCCGATGATTATCGCTCCGGCGGGAGACACCTCGAAACAGCCGGCGGTAATGCCCACAAGTCCGGCGAGTACCCCGTTGAAGCTGAGAGTGGGATCGGGTTTTCCCGTTTTGAGCCAAATGGCGCACATGGCTCCCAAAAAACCGAAGCAGGCGGCCAGGTTGGTGTTGACGGCAATATACCCTATGGTGCCGTCCGCGGTTGTGGTTGAGCCGCAGTTGAAACCAAACCAGGCAAACCAGAGTATAAAGACGCCCAGAGCGGCCAGGGGCAGGTTATGCCCAAAAATGGCGCGTGATTTGCCGTCCGGGCCGTATTTGCCCAGACGGGGGCCCAGCACGATGGCTCCGGCAAAAGCCACCCAGCCTCCAACCGAATGAACGACCGTTGAACCCGCGAAATCCACGAAGCCAATATTTTCCAGCCAGCCCGGCGTTTCGCTGAACAGGCCGGCCCAGACCCAATGGCCGCTGACGGGATAAATCAGCGCGGAAACCAGCAGACTCACCGCCATATACCCGAAAAAACGGATGCGTTCGGCTATCCCCCCTGAAACTATGGTGGCCGCGGTCGCGGCAAAAACCGACTGGAAGAACCAGAAAGTCAGTGTCCACTGTCCCTGCGGGGTGGACGCGTCTATCCCGTTCAGACAGAAAAGACCGGTGCCGACAAAGCCCCTGAATGAACCGCCGAACATCAGCCCGAAGCCCAGCATGAAAAACACGGCGGAACCTATGGCAAAATCCACGAAGTTTTTCATGATGATGTTGACCGCGTTCTTGACGCGTGTAAGCCCGCATTCCAGAAGGGCGAAACCCGGCTGCATGAACATGACAAGGACAGCGGCGATAAGCGTCCACAGAGTATTGCCGTGGGCCTGGGTCAAGGCGGCGTCCTGGGCAAGAGCCTCGCCGGGCGTCAGGCAGAGAACGGTCATTGTGAGGAGCCGGAATGACAAGTTGAATGCCGTCATACATATTCTCCGGAAATCGTTATGCCGGGTATCCTTACAGAAATTCATGAAGACGTTTTGCCAGAGCGAGCAGACTCGCGTCCGCTCCGAAAAATCCCGCCAACTGCATCCCCAGGGGAAGCCCCCCCTCGCCGACGCCGCATGGAAGGCTGACGGCCGGCAGGCCGGCGTGTGTCCAGGGCAGGTTCATGACGGGGTCGCCGGTGGAGTCCAAAGTTTTATCGGCCTCTCCCACGGCGGAAGGGCAGACAAAGGCGTCCAGCCTGCCCGCCGAGAGGCATTCCTCCAAATTCCGCCGCAGCCGTATTTGGGACTCCCGCCCTTTCCGGATGGCCTCCTGACCGTATTGTTGTCCCATCCGGATGCATTCGGCCGTCCGGGGGCGGTAAAGGGGGCGGTAGCGTTCAAACCACAGGCGGTGTTCCGCGGCGAATTCGGAGGCAATGAGTTCCCGGTGGATTCTGTTGATTTCCGCAATATTCTTCAGACAGGGCGCATCCACAATGTCAAGGCAAAGTTCCGCTTGCGCGGCGAGACGCTCAAGAACCCGGTGCAATCCGGCTATGGTCCGCCGTCCGGCCTGTTCCAGATACGGCCCCAGGGGCACGCCCAGGCGGATTTTTTTCGGAGGAGGACAGCATTTGAAACTTTGGACGATGCCCTTGAGGCAATCTTCAATCTCCCCCGGAGTGGCGCAAAACAACCCGACATGATCCGCGCTGCGGGAAAAATACAGCAAACCGTCGGTGGGAAGGAGGCCGTGACTGGGTTTGAACCCGGTGACGCCGCAATAGGAAGCCGGGCGTATGACAGAGCCGATGGTCTGTGTGCCCAGAGCCAGAGGGAAAAAACCGGCCGCCACTCCGGCCGCCGAACCGCTGCTGGACCCGCCTGGAGTGTGGGCCGTGTTGCGCGGATTGCATGTGCCCCCCGGCTCGGCAAAGGCGAATTCCGTGGTGGCGGTGATGCCCAGGATAATCGCGCCCGCTTCGCGCAAGGCGGTGACTGTCCGCGCCTCCGCGCCTTCGAAAAGGTCGGGAGGCAGCAGGGAACCGGCCCTGATACGCTCCCCCTCTGTACGGAAGATACCCTTGACTCCCACGGGAACACAAAAGAGCGGAGGCCTGTCCGAATTTTTGGGGTAGCGCCGGAACAGCTCATGGACCTTTCCGAGAATCCGATCCCGGTTCGGCGGCATATCCTCGAATATCCGCAGCGTTTTTTCGGATTTGTCGATTCGTTCAAACAGGACCGCGTACCGGTCACGCGTCCGCGCTTCATCGCCGGCAAGAAAATGCTTCAGGTGAACGGAATGCGACAGCATGGGGAAGTATCCTCAGTTGTTCCTGTTGTCAGGCAGGTACCAGTCCTCTATGAACGCCTCATAAATGCGCCGCGCGGTGACGATTTGCTCCACGGGACAGCATTCGTCAATGACGTGCGCTGATTCGGGGTATCCCGGCCCCAGAATGAGCAGCGGCAAATCCGGAAACAGGCGGCGGACCGAGGCGGCGTCGGTGAAGAATTTCGCGCAGGAAATGGCCGCGGGGCGGCCCGAAATTTGAGATGCCCTTGCCAGGGCGCCGGCACACCAGGATTGCGACGGGTCCGTCCACACGGGCAATCCGTCATAGGTCATGACCAATTGAGCGTCGGATCCGGCAAGCTCTTGAATTTCCGCCAGTATGCCGGCATGATCCTGGCCGGGGACGGTACGCATATCCAATGTGAGAACCGCCTGATCAGGAATTGAGTTCGGGTTGATGCCGGCATGAAGGGTGGTCAGGGTGAAGGTGCTTGGCCCGAGCCACTGGTGTGAAACGCCGGGCCTGTAGTCACACAACGCCCTGACCGCCGCAAGCAGTTTTGTGAGGGCATTGTCCCCCTCGTCCGGCATGGAGGCATGGGCGGCGCGCCCTTTGGCGCGCAGTTCCATCCAGAGCGCTCCCTTGTGCCCCACCTGGGCCAGCAGGCCGCTCGGCTCGGCAACAACCCCGGCCGCCGTATTGCCAAAGAGGCCGGGCCGGGCGGCCACGTTGAGGGAGCCAAGGCAGCCCCTTTCTTCCCCGCCGTAAATGTGCAGCACGATGTCCCGGTCCGCCAGCCGGGGGGCCATGTGGGCGCACGCGCACACCATGGCCGCCACCCCCCCCTTCATGTCGCATGACCCGCGTCCGTACAGCATGCCGTCCCGCACATGCCCGCTGAGTGGATGCGATTTCCAGGTGGATTCGTCGTAGGGGACAGTGTCGATATGTCCGCCGAAGTAAAGCGAAGGCATAGGGTCGGCGGGGAACAGCCTGGCGATAAGGGATTGCCTGTCGGGCCTGCGCGGGTCATAACCGGCCAGTGAACAGGTAAATCCCGCTCCGGCGAGGATGTCCGCCAGCAACCTCAAGGCGGCCTCCTCGTTGCCTTGCGTTGTTGTACGCATCCGCACCAGACGCGATGCCAGATCTATTTCTTGTTCATTCATAACAATCTGATTTGGTTACGACTTGGTTTCGCTTGTCACATCTTGACCCGTGTTTCCCGCGGCCAAGGTGGACATTTTGAGAAAAGCAAAATATATGCCATACATGTAATGCATTGTATTTTCATAAAAAATATTAAATTGCAATTGTTTTCTTCAAAGCAGTAAAAAATATCTTCTTACGGCATTTCAGGCATGACCGTCCCGCCCGACGGCGAAACAAATTCGCCCTGTGCCTGTAAGCCCGCAAGCATTCGCAGGCGAATCCCCGCGAATGGGCTTCGCTTTTTCAAGGCCGCCCATGAGGCGCAGGCGAAACCGCGTTTCGCCGTAAAGCGCCGAAGGGAGCGTTTCAAAAGCAAAATGCTCTAACTATTGCGGCAGGGTATGGTTTTTTGGAGGAAGACGCCACTATGGAAATATTGCGTGTAGAATATACAATTTTGTTGATTGTCGGGATGTTTCCCGCCGGAATCTCCATACACCGCCCCGTCGTCTTCCCGGACAAGCCGGGAGGCAACCGCTATCTCGCGGATATTTTCTGTTTTGCCTGACTGGGCAGAAAGAAAGTGAGCAGACCGACAAGGGGCAGATAGGAGCATAGTTGATAGACAAGATCAATGCCTGTTTTGTCCGCGAGCCTGCCGAGCAGGGCGGCGCCGATGCCGCCGAGGCCGAAGGCCAGACCGAAAAACAGACCGGCTACCGCGCCGACATGCCCCGGCGTGAGTTCCTGGGCAAAAACCAGAATGGCGGAAAACGACGAGGCCATGATAAAACCGACAAACACGGCCAGCGCCGCTGTCCAGGCCAGACCCGCGTACGGCAGCGCCAGTGAAAAGGGGGCGGCACCGAGTATGGAAAACCAGATGACCCATTTGCGGCCGATGCGGTCGCCCACAGGCCCGCCCACATAGCCGCCGAGCGCCACCGCGCCCAGAAAAAGGAAAAGATAGACCTGGGAGCCCTCCAGACTGACGCCGAATCTGTTGATGAGATAAAAGGTGAAAAAATTGGCCAGACTCACTGTGTATATCTGCTTGGAGGCCATCAGGACAAAGAGTACGACAAGGGCGCGCATCCATGCGGGATGAGGCGCGGCGGGATTTTTGACCTGCCGGCGTCTTGAGTTTTCGCGGCCCTGTTCCGCCACCCAGCGGCTGATAAAGATGAGCGTGACGCAGCATGCGAGGGGAATGAAGGCGAAGAACGCCAGGGAGCGCTGTCCGTGCGTCACGACAAAAAAGGCGGCGATGAGAGGGCCAATGGCCTGACCGATGTTGCCGCCCACCTGAAAGATGGACTGGGCCCGGCCGAATTTTCCGGCCGAGGCCATGTAGGCCACGCGGGACGATTCCGGGTGAAAGACGGCCGAACCGGCCCCCAGAAGGCCGCAACCGGCGAGCAGCCAGACGTAATTCGCGGCGAAGGCCATGCAGACGATTCCCAGCAGGGTAAAGGTCATGCCCGTCGGCAGAATGCGCGGGTGCGGATGCCTGTCCGTGTAAAAACCTATGGCCGGCTGCAGGACGGAAGCGCACATCTGGTAGGCAAAGGACAGAAATCCGAGTTCCGTGAACGACAGGTCGAAATTGCCTTTGAAGAGCGGGTACAGGGCAATGACCAGGAACTGCGACGTGTCGTTCAGGCAATGGGCGAGGCTTATCAGGATGAGTACGCGCAGGGGCGTTTTTTTGTCGTGAATGGCGAGCATGACGGCTGTTGTAGAAATTTATCAGACAGTCGTCAAGAATGATGCGCCGCCGTCTTGTGTCGCACGGAATTTGTGCAAACGCCCAGCCTGCACGCATAGCGCCGTCACGTCCAGCCCGCGGGAAAGTAAGCGGGGAGAAGTTTTTTGCGCATCGGAAGCCGGAGGATTACGGAAAATTTTTTGATACCCTGTTGACAGGATGCTGTTACGGGAATATTCTGGGAACAACTATTCTCTTTCATACGGAGTGGGAGTATTTACTTTTTCTGTTGCACGGGATTGTGTTACAGGTGAAATTTTTCACAACTCACGTCTCTGCGGGGTGGTCATGTTGAATTTTCTTGTTTTTTGCTGTATTGTTCTTCCGTTTATTGCCGGTTTGACGCTTTACCGCGTTCCCGGCGACGCGACACGGAAGATATTGGCCCCGGCAACTGTGGTCGTCATGGCCATGGCGGCCATAGGGCTTGGAGCCAACGGCCCTTTTCATCTGGAAGCGCGGAATTTTCTGGGTCTGCCGCTGGACGCCGCGTTTACGTTTCTTGATTTCATCCTGCTGGTCTACATACTGTTTCTGGGCTGGAATCTGCGCAGCCGTCTGGTCATGGGCATGACGGTTCTGCAACTGGCGGGTCTTGTCTATCTCAAGGGCGTGCTCACGAATCAGGCCGCTCCGGTCACCGGCTTCGCCCCTGACGGGCTTTCCCTGATCATGGTTATTATCATCAGCATTGTGGGCGGCCTGATCACCATCTACAGTCTGGGCTACATGGATATCCACGAGGAGCACCTGCGCCTGCGCGCCTCCCGCCAGCCGCGCTTTTTTGCCATTATCTTCTGCTTTCTGGGCGCCATGAACGGCCTTGTGCTTTGCAACAATCTCGCCTGGATGTTTTTTTTCTGGGAAGTGACGACTCTTTGCTCTTTCTTCCTGATCAGTCACGACCGCACGGAAACAGCCAACGCCAACGCCTTTCGCGCCCTGTGGATGAACGTGCTCGGCGGGCTTGCCTTTGTCTCCGCCATGCTGTTCATCCAGAAGAGTCTGGGAACCCTTTCCACAGAGATTGTCCTGCAAAAAATGGCGGCCCTTGACATCAAGAGCACGGCAATGCTTATGCCGTTTGCCTTTCTTTGCCTTGCGGCCTTCACCAAATCGGCGCAGGTTCCCTTCGAAAGCTGGCTGTGCGGGGCCATGGTCGCGCCGACGCCGGTTTCCGCCCTTCTGCACTCGGCAACCATGGTCAAGGCCGGCACCTATTTGCTGCTGCGCATGGCTCCGGCCTTCGCCGGGACAACAATGTCCACCATAGTGGCCCTGTTCGGAGCGTTTACGTTTGTGGGCACCTGCATGCTGGCGGTGAGCCAGAGCGACGCGAAGAAAATTCTGGCATACTCCACCATTGCCAACCTCGGCCTGATCATTGCCTGCGTGGGCATCAACACGGCGGCTTCCATGGTCGCGGCCACCATGATTATTGTCTATCACTCGGTGTCCAAGGGACTTCTGTTCATGTGCGTCGGCAGCATCGAGCAAAGGATAGGTTCCAGGGATATTGAGGACATGCGCGGTCTGTACAGCGCCATGCCCCGTACGGCGACCATCACGGCCATCGGCATTTTTACCATGATGCTGCCGCCCTTCGGCATGCTCATAGGGAAGTGGATGGCCATTGAGGCCATTGCCCGGGCCACCCAGGCCATGACGCCGATCCTTTTTTTCATCGCCCTGGGTTCGGCTTTCACCGTGCTTTTCTGGGCGCGATGGGCGGGCATTCTGATTTCGTCCGCCAATCTGCGCGAGTACCCGGTAAGGGGCATTCACCGCCCCACGGTGATTTTCGCCTTGCGCACGCTTTGCGGCGTGGCGCTGCTGTTCTCCTTCATTTCTCCCCTGGTGCTGAAGGATTTTGTCGGGCCTTCCGTATCGGGGGTATACGCCCGTTTCAATCTCAGGGCCGAGGGCTTCATCCCCGGCGCGAACTTCACCGGCGCGGAGGGATATTCGTGGATTTATCTGCTGTTTGCGCTGCTGGCGCTGGGAGTATGGTTTGCCTGGAGGGCGAGCCGCCGGGTACCGGAAAAGGCGCACAGTCTGCCTTATTTTTCCGGGCTTGCCGTCAAACGGGACGGCAAGGTGGGGTTTAACGGCCCCATGAACGTCTTTGAGCCGGCTCATCTTTCCAACTGCTATCCGACGCAGTATTTCGGCGAGGAGAAGATAACCCGCGGTATTGACGTTATTTCCACGGCTTTTCTGATTGTCCTGGTGGGAGGTCTGCTGTGATGCTCTCCATACTCGGCGCGCTTGGCGGATTGATACTGGCCCCGTTCGCGGGCGGCCTGTTGAGCGGCGTGGACCGCCGCCTCACGGCGCGCCTGCAATCCCGCGCGGGCCCGCCGCTTCTTCAGCCTTTCTACGACGTACTCAAACTTTTCGGCAAGGAACCCAAGGTCACCAATGCCTGGCTGGTCTTCAGCGCCTATGTTTACCTGATCGCCTCGGCATTCTCCCTGTTTATCTTTTTTATGGGCGGTGATCTGCTGCTTCTCTTTTTTGTACTCACCATAGGCGCTGTATTCCAGGTGGTGGGGGCCATCTGTGTGCCTTCGCCCTACAGTCAGGTGGGCGCGCAGCGCGAATTGCTGTTAATGCTTGCCTATGAGCCTATTTTGATTCTCGTTTTTGTCGGTTTTGCCATGTGTACAGGCTCTTTCATGATTTCTGACGTCTTCAGGCTGGATTCGCCGCTTTTGCTTAAAATGCCCCTGCTTTTTCTGGCCCTGGGTTACGCCCTCACCATCAAGCTGCGCAAATCGCCCTTTGACATATCCGCGGGGCACCACGGGCACCAGGAGCTGGTCCGCGGGGTGCAGACGGAATATTCGGGACCGTATCTCGCTCTGATTGAAATCGGCCACTGGCTTGATCTGGTATTGATTCTCGGCCTCTGCGCCCTGTTCTGGCACACCAGCGGCATCGGCATGTGCATTCTGGTGGCGGCCTCGCTGTTTACGGAAATCCTCATCGACAACATCACCGCCCGTCTGACATGGCAATGGATGGTGCAGAAGCAGTCCCTGCTGGCCGGCATGGGATTCGCGCTGGTAAATCTTTTGTGGCTGTATGTGGCATAAGGAGGCCGTGCCATGAGATTTGTCGAAAGCATGATCAAAAAAAGCCGGCTCATGTCCCCGTGGATGATCCACTTTGACTGCGGTTCCTGCAACGGCTGCGATATCGAGGTGCTGGCCTGTCTGACTCCTCTTTACGATGTGGAGCGTTTCGGTGTCGTCAATACCGGCAATCCGAAACATGCCGATGTGCTTTTGGTCACCGGCACGGTAAATCACCGCAACCGGCATGTGCTCAAACAACTGTATGAACAGATGCCCGGTCCAAAAGCCGTCGTTTCCATCGGCGCGTGCAATCTTTCCGGCGGCGTTTTCAAGGACAGCTATAACGTTCTGAACGGAGCGCATACCGTAATTCCGGTGGATGTTTTTGTGCCCGGCTGTCCCCCCAAGCCCGAGGCCATCATCGACGGGGTCATTACGGCCCTGGGCGTGCTCAAGGCGAAAATGGGCATGGGGCCCGCGCCGGAACCGGCGCTGATGCCCGGTGACGCGGACGCGGCAAAACCGGCGGCCGCCTTTGGTGAAAGCTGAGCCTGGAGCATTTTGTTTTGAAATGTTCCCTTCGGCGCTTTACGGCGAAACGCGGTTTCGCCCGCGCCTCATGGGCGGGCGGCGGTGCATCCGCCCCGCCGCCAGAGCAATTTCAAAGTGAAATTGCTCTAAAAACTGAAAAATGCTGAACCCGACAAAAAGGATGAAACCATGTTTTTTGAAGCTGTGCCCGTTACGCCTGAAACTCTGTTGGGAGAAGTGCGTCGTCTGGCCGAGGCGAAATACCGTTTTGTGACCATGTCGCAGACCGTGCTGGATGAACACACCCTGTGTCTGTATTATCATTTTGACGAGAATCTGACTTTGACAGATCTGCGGCGCGCCTGTGATCTCTTTCCCCAGGCCGGCATGACGCATCTGCGCATGGAGGTGGACAAAGATCGGCCCATTCCCAGCATCAGTTCCATCTATTTTTGCGCGTTGCTGATTGAAAACGAGACGCAGGACCAGTTCGGCGTGCGTTTTGAGGGCTTGCCCCTGGACTATCAGGGCGCCATGTACCTGGAGGGAGAAGTTGCCCGCGGGCCGTATTTCACCATGACAACGGTCAGGCGCGCCTCCGGGGAAGCGCTCCCGAAAGGCCCCGGAGGAGAACAGCAATGAGCCGTACTACCGTCATCCCGTTTGGCCCGCAGCATCCGGTACTGCCGGAGCCGCTGCACATCAGGCTCGTGGTGGAAGACGAAAACGTGGTGCAGGCTGTGCCCCAGCTCGGTTTTGTTCACCGCGGCCTGGAAAGCCTTGTCCGCACCAAGGATTTCAACCAGATGGTCTTTGTGGTGGAACGCATTTGCGGTATCTGCTCCTGCATTCACGCCAACTGTTACTGCAACGCCATTGAAGATATGCTGGGCGTCACGGCCCCGCCGCGGGCCCAATTTTTGCGCGTGATCTGGTCCGAGCTGCACCGTATCCATTCCCATCTGCTCTGGCTCGGCCTGTTTGCGGACGCCTTTGGTTTTGAAAGCGTTTTTCATCAATTTTGGCGTGTCCGGGAACATGTTATGGATATCTGCGAGGCCACAGCCGGCAACCGCGTCATCCTCTCAATCAATGTCGTGGGCGGCGTGCGCCGTGATCTTGTTCCCGACCAGATACGCTGGATGCTGGTCCAGCTGGACGAGACAGAAAAGGGCATACGCGAATTGACCAAAACCATGCTGAATGACTATACCGTGCAGGAGAGGACGCGCGGCATAGGCGTTCTGACCAGGGACGAGGCCCGTCTTCTGGGCGCTGTCGGTCCTACGCTGCGCGGCAGCGGATGGGAGTGCGACGAGCGCATGCACGGCTATGCCGCCTACAAGGATCTCAATTTTGTTCCTGTCGTGGAGCAGGACGGGGACTGCTATGCCCGGTCCAGGGTACGCTTTTACGAAGCCCTGCACTCTGTCGCCCTTGTCCGCGAAGCCTTGAATCGTCTTCCAGAGTCCGAGTTGACGGTCAAACTGCCGGGCAATCCTGACGGGGAATCCGTTTTCCGCGTGGAGCAGCCCCGCGGCGAGCTGTTTTATTATGTCCGCGGCAACGGCGGCAAGATGCTGGAGCGCATGCGTGTGCGCACACCCACGTTCGCCAATATTCCCCCTTTGCTCCACATGCTGCCTGGCTGCAAGCTCCCTGACGTCCCCGTGATTGTGTTGAGCATTGACCCGTGTGTTTCCTGTACCGAGAGGTAGCCGCCATGTATATGCTTAAAAACGTACTCCGCAATTTGTCCGGCAGGCCCGCCACACGCCTTTATCCACTGGAGGACCGCGAGCCGTTCCCGGCGTACCGGGGGCGCATACACAATGTGGTGGAAGAATGTATTTTCTGCTCGTCATGCGCCCGTCTCTGCCCAACCGGCGCCATCGCGGTGGATTCCAGAGCCGGACGCTGGGAGTATGATCCTTTTCTCTGCGTGTACTGTTCCGTCTGTGTGGAAAAATGTCCGACAAAATGTCTGAAACAGGAATGTACGCACCGCACGGCCTCGGTCGGCAAGTTCCTGGTGTCGAGAACCGGCACCCCGCGCGTCAAAAAGGCCAAAACGGAAGCCGGGGAGCGGAAAGCCGCCGCCGCGGAAACCGGGGGATAATTCATGTTATTCCTGCCCCAGTTCGCGCTTGAGCCACTGTCTGGCGGCCGGCGTCGGCGCGCTGACGCCGCGCCAGTTGCCGTGCTCGGCGTGAAAGTCCGCCAGCAGGTCGTCCGGCAGGGGAACCGCCGCCAAATCTTCCGCGCCATCCATGCCGCGCCGCACCAGCCGCGCGACGGGCGGGTTCTGCCAGCTGTCCACAACAAAGTACAGCGATACGTCATCCCTGGAGCGCACGGGGGGATGAGCGCCGCGCCAGTCATTGTTGCCCCATTCCAGATACATGGTGACGGCCTGTTCCGGCGTGAGTTCCCAGTCTATGTCATGAAAACAGAATTCCTTGAGGTCTCGCATATCGTATCCTTTGCCGCTCAGCCCGCGGCGGCGCGCTGCCGGCGTATGCGGTCGAGGCGTTCCCGCTGGCTTTTTTCCCGCTGCTCGCGCGCCTTTTCCAGCAATTTTTTGCGCCGGCGCTCAAAGGTCAGGGTGGAACGCAGGGCGGCGAACCCGATGGACGTGATGGAGACGACGGCTATCAGAACTTTCTGGATGGACCACTGATTCTCTTCCAGTATCTCCTTGAGCCAGCCAAGGCTCAGGGAATCCCCGAAATAGACCACCACGGGAACGCCGATGAAGCACAGGGTCAGACCGATTATTTCCAGAACGACAAATGTTTTCGCCATGATAAGGCAGAACAGGGTGGCGTCGCGCACCATGCGCAGGGATTGGAGACGCCTTTTCAGGGAACGCAGCAATTTGGTCATGCGCGCCGCCGCTGCCTGCACCGCCCTGAACGGTTCGGCTTCGCTGAAGTTGCAGGCATAGGCGCGGTTGATGATGCCCGCGCATTCGTTGAATTCGGCGCTGAACTCGCGCAGCGCGCCGGGAAAGGGAAACCATGAGGCTTCATCGCGTATGCCCTGCAACGCCGTCAGGTAATTTTTGTATTGCCCGCGCAAGTCCTCAACTTCCTCACGGATTTTTTCATCCAGCTCCGTTTCCAGGGATTTGCGGTCCTCCCTGACCTGCAGGAAGGCCATGTAGTTCCTGACGGCGCACAACGCCCCCAGGGCGCGGAGCTTTTCTTCCATGAGCGCGCGGGTCGGGTGTTCCTCGGCGAACCAGCGCTTGAGGCGTTCTTCCAGGGCATTGATGCTGAGGCGCTCGGCCTCGGCGTTCTGCCGGGCTTTCGCCCAAAGCCCGTACAGGGCGGCGAGAATCTGCAACTGCCCGCGCTCCAGCGCCGGGTCGGTCAAAAAACGGTTGAACCAGAGAGGTTCCTCCTGAACCAGCGCGGCGACCTGTTCCAGCACCTGATCGGCGAACCCCATTTTGACCCTGCACACCAGGCCGCGGTACCGCGCGTCCTGCCAGGACGGCATGACGCGAAGAACCTGGTCGTACTGCTCGATGGCGCGGCTGTAGTGTCCCCACTCTTCCGCAAGGCGGCCCTGAAGGTACTCGCTCCAGGCCTGAAAGGCGGGGATGGGCGTAAGGCTGGCCGCTTCGCGGAAGGCGGCAGCGGCGCGGACGGGGTCATTTTTTTCCACATGCAGAAAGCCCTGCAGCATGCGCAGGCGGGAATCGCGCTGCTGGCGGAGAACGGCCTCGGCCAGTTGTTTTTCCAGTTCGGGAAATTCCTCGGGAGACGCCGTGGAAAGAGACTTGAGAATTCTCCAGCACGGGCTGTCGTCGCGCTGCGGCCGCTCGTTCACCCCGGTTTCGTGCATGCGGGTAAGCCAGTACCGCTCCACGTGCCGCAGTTGGGACAGCGGGCTGCCGGCCAGTACCGCCTCCGTCAGAAGCGCCGCCGCGCCCCCGCCCGCGAGCAGTCGCTCATAGCCCGCGCAGCCGGATTTCGAGAGGGCTTCTTCCATGCGCCTGAATCCCTCGTTGATCTCGTCCAGGTCGATTGTCCCCAGTTTTTTCCAGATATCCGGCCGCATCGGCGCGCAGACGCGCGTGGGGCACTCGCGCGCCGCATGGCTGCGGATGCCGCAGTAGAAGCAGCCGGGGGCGGCCTTGCCGTCCGTCCCGCTGTCGGCCGTCAAACGGCCGGCCATCAGCAGGGGAATGCCGTCCTCGCCTGTTTCCTGGTCGTCCGGAAGCACATTGCACCAGCTGTCCATGCTGGCCTGCTCCCCGCTGTACTTCAGATCCTTGACAATGAAGCCCTCGCCGAGGAGATAGGCGTTCCGGTAACTGATGTAGGGAAAATCCGGCATCAGATGGTCCCATTGCAGGCCGATTTTTTTGGGCAGATCCACATTGAAGTTCAAATTTTTTCTGTCCGCCGTCACGCAGACGCAAGGCCAGTAGCCGTCAGGCTCCAGGTTTTTCCGGGTGGCGCACCGCAGGTAGTCGCGCAGGAAAACGCGCAACATGAGCAGATTGTCCACAGCCACCATGAGAAAATTCTCATGGACAATGGACTTCATTTTGCGGGCCTCCAGGATCAGGCCGATACGTTTGAACATGGCGTCCCAGCCGGCCTGGAAGCCCTTGTCCAGGGGGTTGCCCAGGGGGTGGATGACGACGAACCAGGCCTGGGAGGACGCATACGGCATGCGGGCATCCGCCTTGATGGCGGCCCAGTCCACCGGGGTCATGCCCGGATGGCCGGGGACCGGCTCAAAATCGATTCCGGGCAGGCCCCTTTTCCCTTCGCGGCTTTTGGGATGGATAAAAACCTCGAACTGCTCATTGGCCAGAATTTCCTGCTCCCGCAGGGAGCTGTCCATGTCGAGGCCGGCCGTCCTCCTGCTGTCGAACTGGAGGCGGCTGGGAAAAAGCTCGATGCAGGCGGGAAGGGGGTTGAAGTTGCCCCAGATGCTCAACCTGGCCAGCGCCAGAAAGACGTCGTCCGTGAAAAAGAACCAGAGGGACTGGTCATCTTCCGCCCCTATCTGCATGCCGCCGTAGTTCAGCAGGGTCTGATACAGCGCGGAGGAGCAGCCCTCCTGCCGGCAGACCCAGAGCACATGGCCCATGGTGGACATGTGGATATCCGTGACTTCCGGCAGGCGGGAGAGCAGCGACGACAGGCGCGCCATGAGAAAATCCTTCTTTTACAGCAAGTAACGTTTGGAGCGGTTCACCCGTTTCATTCGTGAGCCGCTCTATATCCGCGCGAAATTTTTCGGCGGGCGATCCTGTATCAATATCTATACGGACGGCGGGAAATTTTATTTACGTTTCTTCAAAAATAAAAAAAATACAGGGCGGAACACAAGCCGCAGGCGACAAAACCCGCCCGGCGCAGCAACGCGCCCAGGGCGGCGAGACGCGCGGCGTCCCAGCGCGGGCCGGCTTCGCCTTCCGGCGGGCCAAGCCAGGGCTTGTCCACCAAAGCGCCGAAATAGACGGAAGGCCCGGCCATGCGCCCCGCGCAGAGCCAGGCGCAGGCCGCCATGGGCAGCCCGGAGTTGGGGCTCGGCATGCCCCGCGCCTGACGCGCCACACGCCGAAAACCGGGCCAGCGTCCCCGCCAGGGGCGCCCGAGGCCAAACAGCAGGGAAATCCTGTCCGTCAGCCACAACACCACAACGGAAAGCCGCGCCGGAACAAAGGCCAGCGCGTCGTCCCCGCGCGCCCCCGCCCAGCCCAGCAGGAGCCAGTGTTCCGTCGTGTAGCCCCACATGGAGTCCGCCGTGCTGACGGCCTTATAGCACCAGAGCCCCACAGGGCCGGCCGCGAGAAGCCAGAAATACGGCGCGAGAAAGGCATCCGTAAAATTTTCGGAAAGCGTGTCCGCCAGGGTTTTGGCGAGCAGTGGCCTGTCCAGGGCGCTCACGTCCCGGCTGACCAGCAGGGAAACAGCCCGCCGCGCGGCGGGCAGCGGAGACGTCTCCACCTCGCGCGCGGCCTCGGCGCCCGTCCGGAGCAGGCAGCCCAGGGCAAGGCCGGCCCAGGAGAAATACAGGGCAAGCGCCGGCCCCGCGAGGGGCAGGGCAACCAGCAGCCTGACCGCGCCGCCCGCGCAGCAGGCCAGCAGCAGCACGCTGACAAAACCGGCGAGCCTGCCGCGCCCCCGGCGTTCCAGCCGCCTTGCCGGATATTCCATGAGGCGCAACAGACGGCCCGCGAGCGTCACCGGGTGCGG
This sequence comes from Desulfovibrio sp., assembly GCA_031291035.1. Lineage (GTDB taxonomy): Bacteria > Desulfobacterota > Desulfovibrionia > Desulfovibrionales > Desulfovibrionaceae > Desulfovibrio. The sequence continues at coordinate 113,517 of JAISLI010000017.1, read as the reverse complement.
CCAGGGCAGGCGCGGGTCGGCAAAAAGGATATCCAGAAGAAAGGCCAGGGGGGCCATCCACCAGCATTCCCATGCGCTGTAAGGGAAAACGGCATTCACGCCCGGCGTTCACGCTTGTCCATTGAAAAACATCCTAGAGCCACCGCCGGAAAAAGTCAAGAATGCTCCGGCAAGCGCACAGGGCAAGGGCATGTTCTGGGGCTTGGCTTGCGCGGCGAAATCCTGTATGCTGAATCATTGAAGTTCGCATGACATGCTGCCGGAACAGGCGGCGGCCATCGCTCCCCCTATGCCATGAAGGAATACCGCGACCACTATTTCCGCAAGGCCAGACAGGAAAACTATCCGGCCCGCTCCGTTTACAAACTCAAGGAACTGGATGCGAAATTCCGCCTTCTGAAGCCGGGGATGCGGGTGCTGGACCTGGGGGCCGCGCCCGGCTCCTGGAGCATCGGAGCCGCGGAAAAGGTGGGAAACGGGGGCCTTGTGCTCGCCTGCGATATTCAGGCCGTGGAAACGGCCTTCCCGCCGCAGGTGATATTCATGCGGGAGGACGTGCGCGACCGCTCGGCGGCTTTTGAGGCGCGCCTTGAAGAGGTCGGGCCTTTTGATGTGGTGTTGAGCGACATGGCCCCGCGCACCACGGGCTCGCGGGTTACGGACCAGACGCGGTCCCTGGAACTGGCCGGGGAGGCGTTTTCCCTGGCGAGCCTTTGCCTCAAACGGGGTGGGGCCTTTGTGGCGAAAATTTTCATGGGGCCGGACGCGCGGGCGTTGCTTGCCCCCATGCGGCGGGTATTTGCCGCGGTCAAAACATTCAAGCCAAAGAGTTCGCGCCCGGAAAGCAAGGAAACGTTTTTCGTCGGGCTCAATTTTTCACCCCCCGGAAACACCGGCGCGGCGGGACGGGAATGGAGGTTTTATGTCCGGGCACAGCAAATGGGCCAATATCCAGCACCGCAAGGGGCGCCAGGACGCCAGGCGGGGCAAGATTTTCACGAAGGCGGCGAAGGAAATCATCATTGCCGCCAAGAGCGGCGGCGACCCGGCGGGCAATCCCCGCCTGCGCGCGGCGATAGCCGCGGCCAAGGCGGTCAATCTTCCCAGGGACAAAATTGACGCCGCCATCCGCAAAGGCACCGGCGAGGACGCGGGCGGCGATTTGACAGAAGGCTTTTACGAGGGCTATGGTCCCGGCGGAATCGCGGTAATGGTGGAAGTGGCCACGGACAACAAAAACCGCGCGGTGGCCGATGTGCGCCATATCTTCGCCAAGTACGGCGGCTCCTTGGGAGAGAACGGCAGCGTGAGCTGGATGTTTGAGCGCAAGGGCGTGATTCGTGTGGAAAAATCTGTCTATGCCGAGGACATGATCATGGAGGCCGCCCTGGAGGCCGGAGCCGACGACGTGCTGGACGAGGACGAGGCCTGGACAATACACACGGCCATGACGGACTTCGCCGCCGTGCGCGACGCGCTGGAGGCGGCGGGCATTGCCATGCTGTCGGCGGAGCTTGCCATGATTCCGCAGAATCCGCTTGCCGTGAATGCCGATGTGGGGCTGAAAGCGCTGCGCCTGATGGATGCCCTGGACGACAATGACGACGTGCAGAATGTCTACGCCAACGTGGACTTTCCTGACGACATGCCTGCCGGGTAACCCCGCGCGTGCAAGCTGTCACCGTCATCGGCATTGACCCCGGCTCCCGGCGCACGGGCTGGGGCGTTGTCCGGGAGGAATCGGGCAGGCTCACCCTGCTGGAATGCGGCGTTGTGCGGGCCGCGCCGGGAGAGACGTCATTCTCGGTCAGGCTGGCTCACATCTACCATGAACTTTTGTCCATTCTTTCCAGCCACGTCCCGGACGAGGCGGCGGTGGAGCAGGTCTTCACCGCAAAAAACGCCCTCGCCGCCCTCAAGCTGGGGCAGGCGCGGGGCGTGGCGGTGGCGGCCTGCGCCGCGCATGGCCTGAGCATCAGCGACTACGCGCCCGCGCTGGTCAAGCAGGGTCTGGTGGGCACGGGCCGCGCGGAAAAAGAACAGGTGGCCTTCATGGTGAAGCGCCTGCTCAACGTCAGGGGAACGGCAATGCCGCTGGACGCCTCGGACGCCCTGGCGGTGGCCCTGTGCCATTTGAATATGCGGCGCTTCGCGCGGCTGACGGGCGTGGAACGCTGAACGGCGCGCCGGAATTTTCGGAGCGCGACGAATGAAACGAGTGAACCGCCCGGCAAGGCTTTGCAAGCAAATCCCTGCCGCGAAATTGCCCCGAGGAGGGAGAACGCCATGCCGGCTCTGATGGATGATGACTGCGCCTCCCGTGATTTCAGGCCGGACTTCGGCAAAGGCCCCCTCCCGGCCATCGCCCAGGATGCGTCCAGCGGCGAAGTGCTCATGCTCGCCTATATGAACGAGGAGGCCTGGCGCAAAACGCTGGAGAGCGGCGAGGCCTGGTACTGGAGCCGCAGCCGGGGCAGGCTCTGGCACAAGGGCGAAAGTTCGGGCCATGTGCAGATTGTGCGGGCCCTGCGGCTTGACTGCGACAACGACGCCATTCTGCTGCTTGTTGATCAGACGGGCGGGGCCGCCTGCCATACCGGCAGAAGGAGCTGTTTTTACAGGGAGTTGCGCGATAACGCCTGTCATGTCTGCGCGCCGCGGATTTTTGATCCCCGGAAGGTGTACGGAAACGACGAGTAATTCCAAATTTGTTTTTTGAACTGACTGAGGAGCAGCCATGAACACAAACCCGATCATCAAACTGGCCGTGCCGAAAGGCTCCCTGGAAGAGGCCACCATCGACCTTTTCGGACGCGCCGGCTGGAAAATCCGCAAGCACAGCCGCAATTATTTCCCGGATATTGATGACGAGGAAATAGCCCTCTCCCTCTGCCGGGCCCAGGAAATCGGCTCCTATGTGGCGGCCGGCATCATGGATGCGGGCATCACCGGCCTGGACTGGCTCAATGAATACGGGCATGAGGACAAGGTGGAGCGCGTGGCGGACATCGTGTACTCCAAATCGTCCAGCAAGCCCTGCCGTTGGGTACTGGCCGTGGCCGGCGATTCATCCTACAGGACGCCGCGGGATCTGGCGGGCAGGCGCATCGCCACGGAACTTCAGGGCGTGACGCGCCGCTATTTCACGGACCTGGGCGTGGATACGGAGATTTTTTATTCCTGGGGCGCCACGGAGGCCAAAGTGGTGGAAGGTCTGGCCGACGGCATCGTGGAAGTGACGGAAACCGGAACAACCATCCGCGCCCACGGCCTGCGCATTATCGGCGAGGTCATGGTTTCCTTTCCGGTGCTCATTGCCGCCAAAGCGGCCTGGCGGGACAGCCGCAAGCGCGCCAAAATCGAACAGCTGAATCTTCTTTTGCAGGGGGCCCTGCGCGCCGAGAGTCTTGTCGCCGTCAAGATGAACGCGCCGTCGGCGCGTCTCGACGCCATACTGCAAATGCTGCCCTCCCTCAACTCCCCCACTGTCGCCCCGCTGCGCGACACGGCCTGGCTTTCGGTGGAAACCGTGGTGCAAAGCGCCGTTGTGCGCGATCTGATTCCGCGGTTGCGCCGGGCCGGGGCCGAGGGAATTATTGAATACGGCCTGAACAAGGTCATTTGAAGTGAAAATCCGCCGCCCTGACGGGACATTCCGCGCCCCTTTGTAAGCCCCGCCGGATGCGTGGTCTATGAGGACCGCCCCGGCGCCTGCCGCTGCTACTTGCACGATTTCCGCCGTTGTCTTTCCTGCCGCCGCCCAATGCAGTTTGTTCTGGATGGTCTGGAAAAAAAGTTGCAGGGCTTCCTGATTATGGTGGGCATAGTCGGCGGAAAGGGCGAAAAGCTCTCGCAGCTTGCGGTAAAAGACCTTTTCCGCGCTACGGATGTCCCGAATGCGGGCCAGCAGTTCGTCAAATTTGAGCGGTTTCTGCCCGGCAAATGTGGTCAGGCCCATGAAGGGCAATTCGGCATCGGCCCGCCCGGCGATAATTTCCGGCGCGGTATGGCCGTGGGCGGCATAATGGATTTTATTCTGCACCACCTTAAAGAATTGCTGCGATTCCGGCGTGTGCGGGTCATAGTCAACGCTGGTGGCGTACAGATCAAGCACCTGACGGTACAACTCCTTTTCGCTGGAGCGGATGTCGCGGATGCGCTCCAGGAGTTCCCGCCAGTAATTGCCGCCCCCTGCCTTTTTCAGGAGGTCGTCGTTCATGGCAAAACCCTTGACGAGATACTCCCGCAGAACCGCCAACGCCCAACGGCGGAACTGGGTGCCGCGTAGGGATTTGACCCGGTAGCCGACAGAGATGATGACATCCAGGTTGTACACGGCAACAGGCTTGTCAGAACCGGCAATGTGCAAAAAATGCACAGTGGTCTTTTCGTCCACCTCCCCATCGGCGAAGGCATTACGGATATGCTTGGTGATAACCGACCTTTCCCGCTGGAATAGTTCCGCCATCTGGGCCTGGGTCAGCCAGACGGTTTCATCCTCCATTCTCACATCAATTTTAGTTCTGCCGTCTTCGGTTTGATAGATGACGAGTTGTGCTCTATCGGATCTCATATCGCCACTTTTTATTCCAGAACAGTATGGACTTCAGATTCAACATATTTCTGAAAAGATGCAACACTGGTAAAGCAACGTAAGCCATATTCATTTGCCAAAGCAACAGTTCCAGGTTTTTCATTAAGAAGCACAGCTACAGGCTGGGTAAGGTTTTCCAGTATGCCGCGAGGCCAAACCAAATCAATGACGGCCCTTTGTTGTCCGGTTTCCGGTTCAGTCAAATCAAAAGAAAGGATACCACGGGGCAAATTTTGCGCTACCATCCAAGCGTTCAGGTCTTCCAACTGCGCATCTTCTTCCTCATCGCCAAGCCCGTCACCGACAACGGATTCGTCAGGCATTGCGGCGGCATTACTCAACCAGCGAGTATCTCCATGCAATAAATCTTCCATGTGCCGATTAAGCTCTTCTGCCAATAACTCTTTACGTGCATTCAAAAAAACTGAAAAATTTTCTATTTTCCAAAGATCTGTATCCATAGGAATCCATTGTGAAGCTAGCACGCCGGGGTGTGCTTGTTCCACTTCTGGGAAATACTCTTCCGGCAGCCTGTCTCTGATACTTAGGTTACTGTCTTTGATTAAAAAACAGAAGTTAGCCAAGGCGTTTACAGCCGATTTATCGTATTTGCGCTTATAGAGCTGAGCCTTTGGAAAAATGTGATGCACTTCCAGCTTATTCATCTTGCCCAAAAGGTTGGCTTTTAGCGGTAGGCCAGTGCCTAAATCAAGGGCGTTTCCCATACGTGTGAGCATATAGAGGACAGGGTAAAAACGTGCGCCAAGACTCCAGCCGCTGAAATGCCCAGGTTCGGCCCGCAAGCCTCCATGCCACAGGCGCAGAGTCTCCAACAAGTTGTCCAAACCTCCATTCTCTCCTTCCAATGCGCCTAAGTCCTTGTCGATATTGGCTTCTGTTGAACCAGAAAAACGGCCCCACATACCCGCCTGAACGAACCAGAACAGGAGCTTGTCCCGTTCCTTGTCGTCCATCGGGCCAAGGTGCTGTTGATTACGGAGGTCAAGATAGCGGGCCATGACAGGGATGCCGAAACGGCCAAAAAGTACGCGGTCATGGTCTAGGCCCAATCTTCCGCCAATCAAATTGAGGCAAGTGTCAATGTATCTTTCGGCTTTCTCCAGCGCGTTCTGTACCTCATCCACATCGCGCCCATGCAGGTACAAGAATTGCGCCTCACCCGTCAGGACGGTATTCATGGAACGCAGCAACCAGTCCAAGGTAAAGTTGTACCCTGCATGTTCCCACTCCTTAAGCTTGACTTTCATGGCTTGACGACCATCCGGCCATGCGGCGCAGATTTTTGCCAAGGCGAGATCGCCTTTGGATAGTTTTGTGCCGCCACTATTGACCCGGTTGAAAATATCCACTACCACGTCAAGGCTTTTATCCGCGCCAGTTATAGTGTCATCATGCAAATCCGTTTCAATGATGCCCAGCAAATTCCCCAGGCGCTGGGAATACTCGCCCACATGGGCGGCATATTCCGGGTTGCCAAGCAAACGCTGGATGACTTCCCCATGCCCTGTATGCCCTTTCTGGAACAATTCGCTCACGTTGATCCACAGGGAATCGTCTTTCATTTTAACAGGCTGATAAAATTCAAAAGTTTCGGAAGCAAGATGGAAATAGAGGCCCGTGAAAGCTTGGGCATCCCCATCAAAAAACTTGGGAGGCTTGCCGCGCACAACGCCGTAAAGAGAAGTCAATCGTTGTTGACCATCAAGAAGCAGTTTTACCACGCCGGGAGTGATCGGCCCATCCCCCCGGTGGATTGCGGTTTGGGATTCCGTACCCCATACCAGCAAACTGCCCACAGGATATTTGTGGTACAGAGAATCGAATAACCAGCGCACTTTGTCTCGAGTCCAGACAAAGCCCCGTTGGAATTCCGGCAAGGCCATGTGACCATTATCAATGTAGTCAAGAATAGTGGAAATTTTCATAACTGGCTTCTGCCCATGTTGGGGTTTTGTACAATATTTGCGACCCTTGTTGCTCTGGCGTGAATTGTTTTCAAGGTCATCGTTTTTAGGTTAAGTACATCTGAAAGAAAGGGATTCCGGAAAATTTTCGTTCCTACCGCGCTTCATGTCACAGTTCTCCCTTGAAGGCGAGATCCAGCACGGCGGGCAAGAGGGCGTCCAAATCGGCGGCGGTTTCGGCTTGCAGGCGTTTCAGGGCGTCAACTTCGGCTTGCAGGGCGTCCAGTTCTGCCACTATGTGGTGTTGTTCGGGGAGGGAAGGGACGGGAACAGGGACTTTACGGAGATCCTTTAGATTTAGTTCTGTTAGACGAAAGCCAATTTTTTCTCGTTGCCAATCGCCGCGTTCTCGACTCCGAAGCTGATATTGCCCTTGTGCACCGCGCAGATATGCGTACAGGTAATCCGGATCAATCAATTTATTATTTGGTCGTAGCACTGCTACATGTGTATCTGTTGAGGCTATTCGACCATCGTCGCGATAACGCGCTACACGTCCAAGGCACCCTGCCGCTGAACATGCAATTAATATGTCCCCATCTTGCACTATGGCATCTGTTTTCACTTTGTTTGCTGCATGTGGCGCTAACCGTAGAAATGTTTGAATATATTTATCTTGCTGAACATGTTGTGTTTTTATCAAAAAATGATTGGAATCGCCTCGTTCAGATTGTTTTCCACGAGCAAGAAAAGTAGATATTTCTTCAAGATGAATGGCGTGTTGTAAATTTTTTTGGGGCCATATAGTGAATTCTTCACTTACTATTAACCTTTCCACTTCCTCAGTCGCCTGCCTGCGCAATTCGCGAACTTCATTGATCTGAGCGGCCAGTACCTCAATGCGGGCCACAATGCGGCGTTGTTCCGGCAAGGGGGGGAGAGGGATGGGAATCGGTAAAAAACGTTTAGCTTTCAGTTCCGTTTTTATCCCGCCAGGGACATGTCGCTCTAACAGCACCTGAAAATCACGGCTGCGTAAAAACCACCATAGGTATCCAGCGTCTGTACGTTTAAGATCAGGTGTATACGCGCTATAGTGGATTGTTGCAGCAGCAGGATATGTATTTTCTAGACCATATACCGCAATTGCCCCTTTTGCGGCATTTATTCCTGAAATAAGCAAATCCCCTGGATAAGCCAATATCATTTCGGTATTTGTTTTTGCGTCAGGACGAAATTCAATCTGTCCAGCATTGAAACTGATTTTAGAAACTATCCGGACGCGACCAGTCACGAGATCGTCTGTTGATGGCACTTCGCGGCGCTCGGTCAGCACTTCGCCCAATTTCACCACAGGCCACATGCTCATTGCCCGCGCTTCGACAGAAGATTTTGAATATTCCCAACAATTCCGGCAATGCGTTGCTCTTTTTCCAGAATCCCGGCGACGATTTCCTCCGGCGGCCTGTGCGCCACGTCTTCTTTACCATGCGGATTCTTGCGGTCAAGGTTGCAGCCGTTGTTCAAAAGTTCGTCCGCCGGAACCTTCCAGGCGCGTTCGTCTTCCTCCCGCTGGTTCCACCATTCCATGCAGGCGGCGAATTCCTCAAACTGGATGGGAGCGGTCTTGGTGTAGTTTTTTCGGCCCTGGGGCAGGGGCTGCTCATAATACCAAACCGTCTCCGTCGGGCCGGAGCGGTCAAAAAACAGGATATTGGTCGGGATGCCGGTATAGGGCGCGAATACGCCGTTGGGCAGGCGGACAATGGTGTGCAGATTGAACTCCCGGAGCAGTTCTTCCTTGATGCGGGCGCACACGCCGTCGCCAAACAATGTGCCGTTGGGCACGACAACGGCGGCGCGGGCTTTGCCGCCCTGACGCCGCAATTTCCGCATGATGAGTTGCAGGAACAGAAGGGCGGTTTCCGCTGTCTGCCTGTCTTCCGGGAAATTGCCCTGAATGCCCTTTTCCTCCTCGCCGCCGAAAGGCGGATTGGTCAGGATCACGTCCACGCGCTCGCGTTCGCCGATGTCCGTGAGCTTGTGGCGCAGGGCGTTGCCGGGGTCAATGCGTGGCGCGTCCAGGCCGTGCAGGAGCAAGTTCATCTGGCAGAGCAGATAGGGCAAGGGTTTGGGTTCGCAGCCGAACAGGGAGCGTTCCTGCAAGACAGTGCGGTCGGCCACGGTTTTGACTTGAGCCGCAAGGTGATTGTAGGTTTCCACCAGAAAGCCGCCCGTGCCGCTGGCCGGGTCAAGAACGGTTTCGCCCAGGCGCGGATCGCTCACGGCCACCATGAAGCGCACCACGGGCCGGGGGGTGTAAAATTCGCCGGAATCTCCGGCGGCATCGCGCATTTCCCGCAGCATGGATTCGTAGAGCGCGCCCAAGGTGTGCAATTCGTCGCTGGAAGTGAAATGGATTCCGCCGATCTTGTTGATAATGTCCCGCAAGAGGTAGCCGCTTTTCATGCGGTTATCCACGCCCTGAAACACGGCGGCGATGACCTCGCTCCGGTCGTCTCCGCCGCTGCCGGAAAGGGTGCGCAGATAGCGGAACAGCCCGGCTCCGCATGAACCGTCCGGCCTTGTGGTTTCCTCGTTGTTGATGAAGGCCAGCAACTCGTCGCCGGTGATGCCGTCGGCCTGGGCTGCCCAATCCCGCCAGCGGTACGGCGCTTCAATGGCTGGTTTGAAGGGATCGTCCGCCAGTTTGGCCTCGCCTTCGCGCTGAATCTCCAGATCGTCCAAAAATTTTAGGAACATGATCCAGGTCAGCAACGGCAACCGGTCAAGGTCGCCGTTCAGCCCCTTGTCTTTGCGCATGATGTCGCGGGCGGATTTGAGTAGGGTGCTGAGAGATTGGGGGGTGATGGGAATTTTCATCTCTGTTGATAACGCCAACGCTCTACAATTGATATCAGATGTTCAGGTGTCATAGGATCTTTTTGCCATCCCTTGTCAAAATCAACATCATGTGAACGTGGTAACTGATTGGATTCGAGTGTTCTCACAAGAATTCGAGAGGGAAGCACCGCAGCCTGCCCGACGAAAATAGCTTCTTGTCGGCGCAAGCTCGACAGCATTTTAGTGAAGCCAGACATCGAATCCGGTAAAATTGAACGAACATGTTCACGGTCAGCATCATTTGTAATACGTAATACAATCCAGCTATTGCATTGTGATAGGACAGTTGCTTCGACCTCGCTCGGTCGTTGCGATATTAAAAATAGTCCGATGCCATATTTACGCCCTTCTTTTGCAATACGGCGTACAGCTTCTTGGGCAGTTTCATATTGTGCTGCTCCTACATTTGGAACATAGCGATGTGCTTCCTCACAGACTAAAAGGACTGGACTGGATTCCCGTGCTTCTGGTGTTTGCCAGACTTTTATTAAGAATAGAGTACGCGCAATTGCTGCGCTTGCTGTCCCTGCAACTTCATTTGGTACACCCGATAAATCAACTACTCGCAAAGATTGATCACCACCAAGTAATTGTCCTATGATATAGACTAATGGATCATTTGTACCATCCCAAGGCTTCATCATAAAATTTACTCGTTGATCCTTAAGAAGCGAATCCAATTTTTTAAGAACCTTATTGTAATCTTCATGGTCTTTTTTATTACTGTTGCTAGGCCGCTGTGCATTGACTGCGCCAACAAATCCAGTATCATAAATTATTCCATTGAGCTTTCCGAATTCATCTAAACCGGAAGGATCACCAAGTAAATATGGCACAGGCGCATCAACAGTTAATTTAGTTGAGTCGAGTCCTTGAATATTTTCGGCACCTTTTAGTCTTGCGGCGAGCAAAGCATTCTTAACGATATTGAACTGAGAAGTCGCAGCATATTCTGTTTTACCAATAAAAAGAGCAATCGTTTCATCTAGATTGAGCATCCAATAAGGTAGAGACAAAGTTCCTTCATCGGTAGAAAGACGTTTATGGTTTTGGAAAGCAGTACCATATTCATTATGCGGATCAAGGATAATAATTGTTGGCTGCCATTTGGTGTAATGAGCGATTTCACCACGTTCAAGGATGCTATGTAGAATTGCAGCAACAGTCCCAGATTTACCTGCGCCAGTTGAGCCAAGAACTGCTGTATGCTTACCGAGCAATTCATTCATATCAGCGTAACATGGTGTCCCACCTGAACCAACATGCGCACCGAGCAGAACTGTCTTGCCTTTACCTTGACCGTAAATGTGGCGAATTTCACTTTTTGGGGTTAGATAAACGGTTTGCTGTGGCAAAGGATATGTAGCCACGCCACGATCAAACTTTAGTACCCATTTTGGTGGAGTAGAGGTTGAATCCAATACCCATTCGCCTTCACCGAAAAGGTCAGCTTCTACAATGCGCTCGTCACCGGAAGCCTGTGAAGCGAGTCCACGTTCTGCCTCATAATCCGATTTCATGCGCAGACGACCGACGAAAGCAAAGATGAGACGCCGACCAAAGTGAATTTTGACGATAGAGCCGAACTGACCAATCGGATAAGTTTCGCCTGCATAAATACGTGATAATTCAACAAGATTCGGATTTAGCTCCGCAACGATATGTGAACCATCAATCTCGATAATCTTGCCGATAGCAAGATTATCAATTGTGTCATTGGGATTGCGCAATTCTCTGCTCATCGTTCACCCCCAAGCAGCCGTGTGATGTTTTCAAATTTCCACCATGGCAAGTCAATTGATGCGTGGGTTTCTGTATCTCCATGCCAAAAGCCTCGTTTACCAAAGATCAAAATTTGTTCGCGGACTGACGTGTCATCGTGCCACTGCTTCAACACTTCATGCAGTATTTCATCAGACCAAAAAACAATTAATGTCAAGTCTCTGGATTCTCGCAATGCACTGTTTAACTCAAGGTTGATATGAGAGTCTCCAAAATTGTAGCCACAGATTACCAATACTCGCTGCGTTCCTTCCTTTGGACGGAGGATTTTGCGAGCTAAGGTTGTTAATTGTGCATATGGATCTAGTTGTGTTTCACGATATTTAGTTGATGCTGGCCAAATAACGATACGTTGGTCACTGATTGCAGTTCCTTTAATTGAGTTTGACAGGCGGCGAGGGAGAGTATCATCTTGGAACTGACACCAGTTGATAGAGCCATGGAGTTTCAGGACTCGCGCTGACAAATTATCGTTAGAAAAAGTATCTGCGTTCCACCAGCCAGTCACACCACCATCAATGCCGTCAGCAAAACGAACTTGTTCTAATGCTAAAGCATCTTCAATGAGAGTATCGTAGTTCAGCATAAGGTAATCTACGCATTGATTACCAGTAAATTTCCCGGGGCGAACAGGACGATGCACTGCCTTGACAAATTTTTGATGAGTTTCGATGGAAATGTCCTTATCAATTACCTTAGCGATAGCATGCTTGATGTGTTCAGTTGCATCCCGTAGAGAAGTTACGCTGTAAGTTTTCCCGTCTAGTTCAATTTCTTTCTTGTTTGCGTTTCTCGTTGTACGACGATCTGCAATAGCCAGGAGATCTATTAGCTCGCTTAGATAGTCTTCGATATTCGGAAAACTGGAGCCTATAAAATTTGACTGCATAGCCATGAGGATATTTTTACTACTCTCATCAAGTTCTGGGCTTGATAAAGCTTCGCTCGTCAGTTCTGCCATGAGCGGAAGTCCTGCGCATTTGCTACACCCAGCACCAAGAAGAAATGCACGTCCATTCTGTGTCATTAGTTCTTCAAGCTTATCCATGGCATCTTTGAATGGTTTTTCTTTAAGAGGCGCAAGGTCATCGACTGTTGGCATATTATTCTCGTGTGTTTACGCCGCATCAGCAGCAATTAGCGTATGAATGACGTATGAGATAATTTAGAAATGTTTACACGTTTCCCCAAATTCGTTTAATTACATCGAACATAGCTCTTTGGCGAGCTTCAATTGCATCGGGTGGGAATACAGAATTAATAGGTTTCACTGGATCAATTTGCAATTCTTTAGGTAATTTTTGCTTATCTATGTTTGAAATGTGCCCAACAAGAAGTTCATTCCAAATTATGTTGCTTTTTCCATATGTATGTTGTTTTTCAGAGTAAATTTCATCGTTACTACTAAGATTCATTTTGTCCGTTAATAGCAATACCATTCCTAGAAGATTACGCTTCTGTTGAAATAAACTTTCGTCAAAATGTCCATTAGATGTGAATAAAGCACGGTTTGCATCATGCTGTGTATAGATATGTTCTAAATGCATAGCATGACGCTTTAGATTATTTTTGTTAAAACGATCTTCCAATTCATCAAGACTCTCACTGGTATATGATGGTTTATCTAAAACACTAGCAAGATACCTATCTATCCGCATAAGGATATATTTACTGAAATTTGCCCACTGGTTGCGAATATTTTTAAAGCGTTCATACTCAAAAATTTGGAGTGTAGAAGTGCATTGTCCTTGTTGAATGATGTTTTCGCTCTCTAACCTGTTGATAAGGCTTACATCGAAGAGGGATTTGCTGTCAGTTAACGACTTATCGCGAATATCCTTATTTAACGCGTAAATAAGACGCTGAAAATCATTGCTATCATAGGCATTCAGCAATCTCAATACGGTATGGAATTGATCAAACTTAGCGGCAATATCATCAATTTTTTGTACACGCTCTAAATCGTCTAGCTTTACTGCCGACATAATAAGTAAATACTGTTGATTTTGATCGAGTAATTTATTAAATATCAGATATTCGTGTTCATAACTTGTACGCAACTCCAAATACAGGCTGGCGTAATAGTTGATGTCGTGAGTGATGCGTTTGAAGAGTAAATTTTTGTCTTGATAATTTCCAAAATACCTTTTTACTCGATCATTGCGATATATTTCGTAGTGATAATCACCCTCAAATTTTTCATATTCGTTCTCACTATCGGCAAATTTTGCACGAAAGAATGTTTTAAAAAATTGATCAAGGTCCAGAATTGTTTCCGTTGTATTCTTCAGCTTGACCTTAAAATAACGCTCTTGCATGTCTGTCCAGACCTTATTTGCCTGCTCCTTTTTCTCTTCACTTAAGTTACCAATAAGTTTTCCCTTGAGAATTTCGTAAGGCCGTAATCCCAATCCGCGATCATTTACGACCTCGAAAATCATTGCAACGTTCTCCTGCCGTTCAATGCGAATTTCTACAATGGATACCCTATCAAGTAGATAGGAGAGATAATATGTCATTTTGACCAAATCGTATTCCCCTAGCGGTTGGCTCTTGAGGAATGTTTCAAAATATGGTTCAATCACCTTGTTGAAGTTTTCTACTATACGAGTGCGAGTTTGATCTGTTATATCAATAGTAGCAGAATCCACCAAAGCCTTAAATGCAGCTTCGCGATTTTCATTAAATATCTTAAACCTATTTACTGTCCCAAAATCATCGGTCTCAAAGATAAATTTCTCGACGGCTTTTGAGCTAAAAGTCTTTCCTTGATTGCCTGGGGCTTCCTCCACTATTTTCAGAATACGATAGAACTTGATAAGAATGAGCAGTAACGTGGTCAATCGCTGCTGTCCATCTACAATAAATGTAGTACCTGTAACTGTCGATGTAAGATATGTATTGAGAAAATATGGCTCAAATCGCTCCAACACATCTTTTTGGATTTCTTTTGGTTCGCCTTTCGTGCGCTCGTATTGACTAAATCGAATTTCGATGTCGTCAAGAAGTGTTCTTACATTCTTCTCCAACCATTTATATTCACGTTGATAGATGTCGATGAAATAGGATCTTTGTGTATTGAAAACGGTACGCAAAGTCTGATCATGCGGGGTAATAAGACTGCGAGAGGAAGATGAATTTGTCATAATTTATAGAGCTCTTTTTATGCCGCATACAACAGCGATTGAAGTTGTTCCACAGCGTCACGCAGTTCATCCGCGCCGCCGAATTTTTCCATAATCTCGTTCACATTCCCGTAGCCGGAAAGAGGCGGCACTTTCAGCACGTCCGGCAGGGTGAATTGCCATTCTCCGTCCGCCGCGTATTTCTCCAGCAAGCCGTCCAAAATTGCTTTGGCCTTCGGCCCGTAGGCCGTGAAGAACGCGGCCTGTTCCTTTTTTACGCGCTCGGCGCGTTGGCGGCGGGTCAGCACTGGCGCGTTAAACGCCAAATGGCAGAGCAGATCAAAGGGATCGGCGTCGGGTCTGCCAGCCTGCGCGGCCACGGCGGAAAAGTCAATGCCGCGTTCGACAAGTTGGCGGATGATGTCGGCGCGTTGCCCGGCGTTGCTCCAGCGGGCGCGCAAATATTCCTGATCCGGGCAGAGAGTGCGCACTTTTTCGGCAGTGTAGTCGGCAAGCGTAACCACGCGAAGCTGTTTGCCGTCGGCATCCAGTTCATAGACCAGTTCGGCGACGATCTCCACCTGCCCGCCGTCAACGTAAAACTTGCGCGGTTCGCCGGGGGGAGAATCAGGAGGCAACGGCGGTTCTTCCACAGGAGGAACACCCGGCGGCGTTTCCGCGTCCCCGCTTTCCGGCTCTTCGGGCGTTTCAACGACAATGTTCTTGATTTGCCCGTATTCGTCGATTTCTTCCTGCGTGGCGAAGGCCGGTTCGCCGTCAAAGTCAGGGTCGGCAAAGTTGCGGGTTGCTGTGCCGGTATAGTCGAGGATGTTGAACCAGAGCTTGCCGTAGTCTTCGCGTACGCGAGTGCCGCGTCCGATAATCTGCTTGAACTCCACCATGGAGTTGACCAGACGAACCAGCACGACATTCCGGCAGGTAGGCGCGTCCAGGCCTGTGGTTAAAAGCTGTGATGTGGTGAGGATAAACGGACTGCGGGCATCAATTTCCACATCCTGAAACTTCTGCATGTGGCCGCGTCCGATGTCGCCCTCGTCGGCGGTGACGCGGCAGACATAGTTGGGATATTGCCGGACAAGATCGGCGTTGAGGTTGTTCAGGGCGGTTCGCATTTCCGCCGCGTGTTCCTGATCCACACAGAAGACAATGGTTTTGTCGAACCGATTGGTCTTTTTCAAAAAATCCGTAAGGTGCGCGGCAACGGCCTGAGTGCGGGCACGCAGAGCTACGCGGCGCTCAAAATCGGCGGTGGTGTATTCCTCGTCGGGAATTTCCCGGCCATAGCGGTCAAGCTCGTCCTTGCCCGGTCTCCAGCCTGTGGCGTCCCACCGGGTGACAACGCGGTGTACGCGGTAAGGGGCGAGAAAACCGTCCTCAATGCCCTGGCGCAGACTGTATTGATACACGGGATTGCCGAAATACAGGTAACTGTCGCGGTTTTCCTCGCGCAGAGGCGTGGCGGTCAGGCCAAGCTGGCAGGCGGGGGCAAAGTATTCAAGAAGCTCCCGCCAGTTGGATTCTGTTTTGGAACTGCCTCGATGGCATTCATCCACGATGATCAGGTCAAAAAAATCCGCCGTGAATTCACGGTACAAGCCGGGACGATTAGCGTCTTTGGCGATAGCCTGATAGGTGGAAAAGTAGAGTTCGCGGCTGTGGACGATGTTGCCGCCCTCAATTTTATACCGGGCATCGCCGAAAACGGCAAAGGTTTTGTCCTTGGGATCATCCACCAGAAAAGTGCGGTCAGCCAGATAGAGAATGCGAGGCTTGCGGGCAGGGTCGTTCTTGAGGTTCCACCTGGACGACCAGAGTTTCCAGCAAATCTGGAAAGCCACCAAGGTCTTGCCGGTGCCTGTGGCCATAGTCAGCAGGACGCGTTTTTGCCCCTGGGCTATGGCCCGCACGACATTGTTGACGGCAATGCGCTGATAGTAACGCGGTTCTTTTCCGGCAGAGTGATTGACCGGCGTCAGCAAACGACCGGCCGCGTCATTGCTCAGTTGTTCTCCGGCGCACAGTCGCGCCCAAAGTTCCTCCGGTGTGGGGAATGCGGCAAGGCGGCGCTCGATACCGGTGATACTGTCAAATTCAATGATTTCTTTGCCGTTGCTGGCATAGGCGAATTTCAGGCCGAGAATGTCCGCATAGTCCTTGGCCTGTTGCAGGCCGTCATCGGCAGGCTTGTCCTCGGCCTTGGCCTCGACCACGGCAAGAGGAAAATCACTGGCGTAAAAAAGGATGTAATCAGCGCGTTTGCCTTGGCGACGGGTGGCGCGGTTGCCGTGAACCACAATGCGCCCATCCGTGAATGTGCGTTGTTCGCCGATGGAATGATGCCCCGACTCCCACCCGGCAGCCTGTAAAGCGGGCGTGATGTATGTGCGGCAGGTATCGGCTTCAGTGGGCATAGGGTCAGCCTCGAAAGGTTGCTGACATATCCATATCAATTTCCGTGGATTGGATACTGCCAGCAAAGACCTTATGAGACAAGCTCAAAAATAAAGTATCCGTCAGTTTCATGGTAGCTCCCTCCGAAAGTGTTGCCGCACAAGGCCGGAGAGGTTGACGGTATTTTTTTAACGGATTTTTCCAAGTCCTCTTCCTACCGTTAAAAATACCGACGCTTTGCGGCGATGTCCACAGACTTTTCGGGACTACCCAAGACGATCAATCGCTGAAAAATTAAAGTCCCACAAGGTTTTTTGGACTTTGCGGGACTTCCCTGAATTCTTTCCTGGTGCCGAAGGGGAGACTCGAACTCCCACTCCCTTGCGAGAACCAGACCCTGAACCTGGCGTGTCTGCCAATTCCACCACTTCGGCATGGAGGGTGATGTATACCAAAACTTTCTTGTTGGCAATAGCAATATCTTTGATTTTTTTTATGCAACAATCTCTATTCGGTGAAGCAACAATTTTGATCTGGAATGCGCTTGCGCCGCGCATTTTATTATGTTAATATTAACATAACAAAAATTTGAAACTGAGGAGAAAAACATGTTGAAAAAACAACTTGCGCGCGGCGCAAGCGCATTGTCCGGGCTTGCCCTGGCTCTGGTTCTTGGTCTGGCCCAAAACGCGGCCGCGGCGGAAATGACCATCTCCGGGGCCGCCAGCCTGACCGACGCCTTTACGGAACTGAAAACGGCGTTCGAAAAAAAGCACCCGGGACTTACGGCCAACGTCAACTTCGCGGCTTCCAACCCTCTGCTCAAGCAGATACAGGAGGGAGCGCCGGTGGATGTTTTCGCCTCGGCCGATCAGGCTACCATGGACAAGGCCGCGGCTTTCAAGGTTGTTGATCCGGCCACGCGCAAAAATTTCGCGCGCAACGATCTGGTGCTGATAGTGCCCGCAGGCGGCAAAAAACCGGCGGCTCTGGCCGGACTTGGAAAATTTGAGCGCATTGCCGTGGGCAACCCGGAATCCGTGCCCGCCGGACGCTATGCCCGCGAGGCACTGACCGCCGCCGGACAGTGGGAGTCCTTGCAGCCCAAGCTGATTATGGGCGAAAGCGTGCGTCAGGTACTGGACTATGTGGCGCGCGGCGAAGTGGACGCGGGTTTTGTCTACGCCACGGACGCGCTCAAGCAGGCCGGCAAGGTGGATGTGGTGCTGACAGCCTCCGGGCATCAGCCGGTCCTCTATCCCATCGCTGTCGCCCTGACGGGCAAGAATCCCAAAATGGGGCGGGCTTTTCTGGACTATGCGCTGTCGCCCGAAGGTCAGGCGATACTGGCAAAACACGGATTTTCAAAACCATAGGTCCTCATGGGCCTTGACTGGCAGTCCGTTCTGACGCCGCTGGCGATCTCTCTCAGGGTGGCCGGTCTGGCGACGGCGGTTTCCTTTCTGGCGGCCATGCTCGCCGCCTGGCTGCTGGCTCGGAAAAGATCCTCCCTGCCCGCCTTTCTGGACGCCTGCTGCACCCTGCCCCTGGTCCTGCCGCCCACTGTGCTGGGCTACTATTTGATTCTGCTGGTAGGCCGGCGCGGAGTGGTGGGGCAGTGGCTCAACGAGGCGGGCATAAACCTGATCTTCTCCTGGCAGGGCGCGGTGGTGGCGGCGACAGTGGTGGTTTTTCCGCTGATCTACAAGTCGGCGCGCGCCGCCCTGGAGCAGGTGAACCCGCATTTGGAAAACGCGGCCCGCACCTTGGGGGCCTCGGAATGGCGCGTTTTTGTCAGCGTTTCCCTGCCGCTGGCCTGGAGGGGCGTTTTCGCCGGGCTGATGCTGGCGTTTGCGCGCGGCATGGGGGAATTCGGCGCCACCCTCATGATAGCCGGCAACATTCCGGGCAAAACGCAAACGCTCGCCCTGGCCATTTATGACGCCTTCCAGTCCGGCAATGACCTGCGGGCCACGCGCCTTGTGCTGCTCACCTCCCTGGTTTGCGTCGGGCTGCTGACGACGGCGGAAGTGCTGACCTCACGCCAAAGGCGGAAACAATGATTTCCCTGCGCCTGCGAAAACATTTCAGCCATGCCCGTACTCCTTTCACCCTGAATGTGGACTACTCCATCGGTCCGGAACAAAAACGCGTGGCCTTTTTCGGGCCGTCCGGTTCCGGCAAAAGCCTGACCCTGCACTGCCTTGCCGGGCTTGTGCGGCCGGATTCCGGACGCATAAGCCTTGGCGGGCGGGTGTTGTACGATGACGCCGCCAGGGTGTTCGTGCCGGCCCGCCGGCGCCGCATAGGCTACATGTTTCAGGATTACGCGCTGTTTCCGCATCTGACCGTTCTGCAAAACGTGGCCTACGCCCGCACCGGCTGTTTTCCGCGTCTGGTGAAGGCCGGGGAACGCGACAAAGCGCAGGCCATGCTGGAACGCCTCGACATAGGGAGCCTGGCGGAACTGCGCCCGGACAGTCTCTCCGGCGGCCAGCGCCAGCGCGCGGCAATGGCCCGCGCGCTCAACGCCGACCCGGAACTCCTGCTGCTGGACGAACCCTTTTCCGCGCTGGACACGCTGCTGCGCGAACGCCTGCGTCAGGAACTGCTGGAAATTCTGGCCATGCTGACCATACCGGCCGTCATCATCACTCATGACCCAGATGATGTGGACGTTTTCGCTTCGGGGCTGATCCTCTACAGCAACGGCCACGCCCGGCCCGTGCCGGAATATCGCGGCCTTCGGGCGGAATTTTCCTCCGCCGGGCAATGCCTGCGGCACTTGCAGGAAAAGACTGTTTTCGTCTGACCCCGCTCCCTGAAAATTATTCCAATTCCCCGCGGCCATGAAAAACCCGGTGAACGTCCGGGAATCGGGCATATCAGAATTTTTATTGTATTGCCGCATATTATCAGGTAGAAGATTCCGTAAACTCCGGAATGGAGGAGATGCCATGAAAACTCTTGTTGTCAAAGGCATGCATTGCGGCCACTGCAAGGCCGCGGTGGAAACCGCCGCCGCCGGGATTGCCGGCGTCGCGGACGCGCTGGCCGATCCGGTCCGCGGCATCCTCAGTTATGTAGAGACCGGCCCGGTGGATGTGCCCGCGCTTAAAAAAGCCATAGAGGCGGCCGGTTTTGAGGTGGAGTGAAAATTTTTCCGGGATCGGCCATGAGACGCTTTCTGCACTGTCTTTGGCGCTGTCTGCCGATTTGCGCGCTTCTGCCCGGAATGGCGGCGGCCCGGGCGAACCCGCTGGATTTTTCCACAATCCGCCTTGGCGACGCCACGCCGGTGGTGCTGGTGGTGGGCGGCATACAGGGCGACGAGCCGGGCGGCTTTTCCGCCGCCACGCTCATCGCCACGCGCTACAGCGTGGAGAACGGCGCGATATGGGTTGTGCCCAATCTCAATTTTCCGAGCATCATCATGCGCTCGCGCGGCATCAACGGGGATATGAATCGCAAATTCGCCGCCCTGGACGCGCGCGACCCGGATTGTTCCACCGTGCGCCGCATACAGGAAATCATACGCCATCCGTGGGTCGGGCTGGTGCTCAACCTTCACGACGGCAGCGGCTACTACCGTGAAAAAAGGATAAGCCCCCTCTGCAATCCCTCGCGCTGGGGGCAGAGCGTCATTATTGATCAGGAACGGCTTGAAGCGGGGATTTTCATGGGCGAACTCGGCCGTGCGGCCCGGCGGGTGACCGAGGAAGTAAACGTCCGCCTCATACGCGAGCTGGACAGGCTGCATGTGCGCAACACCAATACGGCCGCGGGCGACAGGGAAATGGAAAAAAGCCTCTCCTATTATGCCGTGCGCTACGGCAAGGCCGCCTTCGGCCTTGAGGCCAGCAAGGAATTTCCTGTTGAATTGCGTACTTACTACCACCTGTGTATGGTGGAATCCCTGCTGCGGCAGGCGGGGATCCGCTTTTCCCGCGATTTTGAGCTGACGCCCGAAAGCGTGCGGCAGGTGCTGCAGGCAAACCTTGGCGTCTCCTTCGCCGAAAAACGCATTTTTCTGCCTCTGGACGACGCGCGGACCGCCATAGGCGGACTGCCTCTCCCCAAAAACAGCGCGGCTGTGACCTCCAAACCCATCATGGCCGTGCTGCCCTGCAAAAGGAACAGTGAAACCCTGTGCATCCATTACGGCAACCGTACTCTCACCCGCATCAAGCCCGACTGGCGGGAGATGGACGACAGCCTCCAGGCCCTCCGCGTAACGGTGGACGGACAGGAAAAATTGATACCCTTCGGCGAAGTGTTGCCCGTGGCGGAAAGCCTCCGCATACATCCCCACAGCGGGTTCAGAATCAACGTCATCGGTTTTCCGGGAAAGGGAGGGGACGACAGCGGAATCACCCTGCGTCGCAAAAATTTTCTGAAACGCTATTCCGTGGATCGCCAGGGGACACTGTATCGCGTTGAAGTTTATAAAAAACAACGTATTGCTGGCATTTTTCTGGCACGCTTCGGCAATACGGGAAAAACGGCGGATAAACGGCCCCTGTTGCCGTCCGTGCCGGGGCCGGAGTCGAGTCTGGGATTTTAAGCATGCCGCGCCCCTTTTCCATCTGCGTGGCCGGCGGCGGAAGCTGGGGCACG
The DNA here is from genome assembly GCA_031291035.1 of Desulfovibrio sp. Classification (GTDB taxonomy): domain Bacteria; phylum Desulfobacterota; class Desulfovibrionia; order Desulfovibrionales; family Desulfovibrionaceae; genus Desulfovibrio. The sequence goes on along the minus strand of JAISLI010000017.1, from coordinate 92,158 downwards.
GCCCTTGCCCATCACCTGGCGGGGCGGGGCCACGACGTCATTCTTTGGTTGCGGGATTCCCGAATATCCCAGGCCATCAACGCCGGGCACGAGAACCCGCGTTATCTGGCGGGGTATCCTCTGCACAAGAATCTTGCCGCCACCACGGACCCGGCCGCCCTGGCCCGGGAAATCATTGTGTCGGCCATCCCCTGCCAGCAATTGCGGGCCTGGCTCAACGCGTACAAAGATCGCCTTTCGGGAGGGAGCGTTCTTGTCAATGCGGCCAAAGGCCTGGAGACCGGCAATCTTGCCCTGGGGCATGCCGTCGCCGATGATGTTCTGGGCGGGGCCGGCAGCCGGGGTAGCGCCCCGAAAGACGGCGCGCCATTTCGCTACGCCGCCCTTTCCGGCCCCTCTTTTGCGGCGGAAGTCATGAAGGGGCTGCCCACCGCCGTGGTGTTGGCCAGCCGGGACGCACTTCTCGCCCGGCATCTTCAGGTCATTTTTTCCGGCCCGGCGTTTCGCTGTTACGCCAGCACGGACATCATCGGCGTGGAAATGGGCGGAGCGCTCAAAAACGTCATGGCCATCGCGACCGGCCTGTGCGACGGCCTGGAACTTGGCCTCAACAGCCGCGCGGCCCTCATTACGCGCGGTCTGGCGGAAATGTGCCGCCTGGGCCTTGCCCGCGGAGCGCGGGAGCGCACGTTCATGGGCCTCTCCGGCCTGGGAGATCTCATTCTCACCTGCACCGGCCGGCTCTCCCGCAATCGTCAGGTGGGCCTGCGCCTTGGCAGGGGAGAATCCATCGACGCCATACTTCACAGCCTCGGCATGGTGGCCGAGGGCGTTAAAACAACGGCCGCGGCTTACGACCTGGCCCGCCGCCTGCATGCGGAAGCGCCCGTCATCAGCACCGTGTACAGCGTCGTTCAAATGGGCCACAGCCCCGCGAAGGCGGTGAAAACTCTCATGGCGCGCGCCCTCAGGGAAGAATGATCCCGCGCTTTGCTTTTATGATAATTAATTATAATTATTAATATTCTTTTTTGTGAAAAAACTTGCAAGCCTAAAAAGTATGTGTTAGGGCTGGAGAAACATTCCGTCGAACAGCGCCGTTACGGCCTGGACACTTCAGCACATCGCAGGCTTTCTATGCAATTATCACTGTTTGCTTCTGACGGGTTCCTTCTGCCCCTGTTTGCCGGCATGATCATTTTGCTGTTCGCGACAATTCAGGCCGTTCTGCAACGCGACAATCCGCGCCGGCTGATTTTGTGGGGCGCGCTGCACGATGCGGGCATCATCTTCCTTGCGTTCGGCGCCAACAATGCCGTGGCCAATGCCGGAATATGGCTTTTTGTCATTTTTCAGGCGATCGCGCGCGCGCTGGCGCTGGTTTCGCTTTCACGGCTCACGCCCGACAATATGGACGCACCCACGCTGGACAATCTGCAAGGCGCCGGCTACGGCAACCTTGCCGGAGCGCTCTTTGCCCTGGGCCTGCTGGCCTCGGTGGGGGGCTCGCCCTTCCTGGTGCCGGAGGGGCGCGTTCTGATTGTCAAGTCCGTACTCTATTCCTCCGCCGGTGGAGGAATAGCCGCTCTGCTGGTCATGGCCGCGGCCACCACGGTTTTTGTGTGGCTGTATGTTGACGCCGCGCGGCGTGTCATGCTTACGCCCCGCAACGGCATGTCCGCGGGCGGCTCCACGGACGGGGGCGGCCGCTCCTCCGCCGGCGCGGCGCTCATGCTGGCCCTGGGCCTGCTGGTGGCCGCGCTGGGCCTTGGGCGCGACGCCCTCACGGGTATAGTATGTCACGGCTTCGCCGTGCAGGTTCCCCACAGCGGGACGCATTCCGCATACTGGTTTCTCTACGTGGGCGCCCTGATTGCCGGCGTGTTCGCCTGGCTCGGCCGCAACAGGATTGCCGGAACAGCTGTAACCGCCTTCTCCGCGCTGGCATTTTCCGCGGCATATACGGCCCCCGCGCCGCCCGCGGCGCGCTTCTTTCTGTTGCTGATCACATTCATCGGCCTGATGGTCAGCATTTACTCCCTGGGGTACATTCACGGAGAACGCCAGGGCTGGTACTGGTTTTTTCTGCCTCTGACTTTCGCCTCTCTGGCTGGCATTGTTTCCGCCGACGGCAAAGAGGCCCTTTACGGCTACTGGGAGCTGATGACCTTCGCCTCCTACTTTCTGGTTGTTCATGAAGGCAACCGCACCGCTTTCAGCGCCGGCCTCAAATACTATGTCATGTGCGCCGGCAGCGCTTTTTTCATGATGCCGGGCCTCTTTTTGCTGGAAGGGCTTGTCGGGTCCGCTGGCAATGCCTCCCTTGCGGACCCCTTCTGGATACAGACGGCGCTTGCGCTCTGTCTTGCCGGTTTTGCCGTCAAGACAGGCCTCGTGCCTGTGCATTCATGGCTACCGGATGCCCATCCGGCAGCCCCTTCTTCGGTGTCCGGACCACTCTCCGGCGTCATCACGAAAATGGGCGTGTTCGGCATCTTCAGTGTCGTTCTGGCAGGGACAGGCCAGATTACCGGCCATGTGCAGGGACTTTTCGGTTTGAGCTGGTTTGGAACGGCTCTGGTGTTCATGGGAGGGGCAACGCTGATATACGGTGAAATTCTGGCCCTGATGCAGGATGACATCAAACGCATGCTTGCTTACTCCACCTTGGGGCAGCTTGGCGAAATCACCATGGTACTCGGTATCGGCACCTGGCTTGCCGCCACAGGTTCCCTGTGGCACGTGCTCAATCACGCCGTGATGAAGGATCTGCTCTTTCTCGGCGCCGGCGCGCTCATTCTGCGTTGCGGCAGCCGCAAACTCGCGGACATGCGTGGTCTGGGCCGGCACATGCCCTGGACGACAGCCTGTATTGCCGTGGGCCTTGTGAGCATCATGGGTCTGCCGCCTTTCGGCGCGTTCTACAGCAAATTTCTGATGATTCAGGCTTCGGTGAACGCGGGCTACATCTGGGTGGCCGCGCTCATTCTGGCGGGTTCGCTGGTGGGCGCCGTCTACTACACGCGTATCCTGAAAACCCTGATTTATGACGAACGCCCGGCTGACCTGCCCGACGTGACGGAAGCGCCCCTGACGATGCGCATCCCCCTGGCGATTCTGGCCGCCTTTTCCCTGCTGCTCTGTCTGGCTCCGCAATTGCCGATGAACCTCATCGCCTCGGTCGCTTCCCTGTGCTCCGAACCAACGCCGGCCGACGTGGGGATTTTGGACGCCCTTTCCGTGCCCTGGCCCGTTTACGCCATCGTGCCCATATTCGGCGCGCTGATTCCCGCCTACTACTCCGCCAGACGCAAAACGGCCGGATGGTCCTCGGTGGGCGTGCTGCTGCTGACAGCCGTACTCGTCATCCTTTTCGGCCGCGACATGGACACGCTCTCTTTCTGCTTTGCCCTCATTGTGCCTGTCGTGGGGGCCACCAACATGGCCTACGCCGTGGGCTACATGGAACACAGCCACACCCAGTGGCGTTTTTACGCGGCCTTCACCTGTATGTGCGGCGCCCTGGTGGGCATGGCGGCAAGCCGCTATCTGCTGAGTTTCTTCCTCTACTGGGAAATCATGAGTTCCTGGACCCTGTATATGGCCATTGCCCATGAGGCAACGCGCCCTTCCCTGCGCGAGGCGTTCAAATATTTCTTCTTCAACATGCTGGGGGCGGCTTTCCTTTTTGTGGGCATCTGTGTGCTTGGTCCGCTCACGCCTTTCACGGCGGATCTGCTGCACGGCCTCGCGCCGGAGCTTCCGCGCGGAGCGGCATGGCTGGGCATCGCCCTGCTTGCCGCCGGCTTTGTGATGAAAGCCGCGCAACTGCCGTTGCGCATTGACTGGCAGATGCATCCCGCACTGGCCCCCACGCCGGTTTCGGGCTACATCTCCTCCGTGCTGCTGAAGAGCGCCATCATAGGCCTCATCAAGCTCTTTGCCCTCGTGGGCGGCGGCTTTGCCCTGGCCGGCATATTCCGGGGCCATGAGCAGAACATCGTCATGGTCGCGGTAATGTGGACAGGCGCGATCACCATCATCTACTCGGCGGTAAGAGCTCTGCAGGTAAACGGGCTCAAACTCATTTTCATATACTCCACCGTCAGCCAGCTGGGCTATATGGTTCTGGCCGTGGGCGCGGGCGGAGTTCTGGGGTATGCGGGCGGCATGCTGCACCTTGTCAACCACGTTTTTTTCAAGGATTTGCTCTTCCTTGTCTGCGGCGCGGTAATGTTTGCCACCCACAAGGAAACCCTTGAGGAACTCGGCGGAATAGGCCGAAAAATGCCCTTTACCCTGCTGGTTTTCGCCATCGGCGGGCTCTCGCTGGTCGGTGTGCCGCCAACCAGCGGTTTTTCCTCCAAATGGCTTATCTATCACGCGCTCATGCAGACGGGGCACCCCCTGCCGGCGCTGCTTTCCCTTGTCGGCAGCGTGCTGACGCTCGCCTATGTCGCGAAATTTCTGCACGCGGCGTTTCTCGGACAGCCGGGGGAGGATATCGAGACCGTGCATGAAGCGCCGTTTGTCATGCGGGCCGCCATGGGCGTGCTGGCCGCCGGCTGCATCCTGACGGGAGTTTTCCCCGGTCTGGCGCTCAGACCCATTAACAGCATCCTGGCGGAATACGGCCTGACCCCGCTCGACGTGGGGCTGTCGGGCGTGCTTTCCGGGCCGGGCGCATGGAACGCCACGGGGATTTTTGCAATGTCGCTGCTGGCCTTTCTTGCCGGGCATTATTTTGTGCGCCGATTCACACGGCTGCGCGAAGTCGACATACATTCCTGCGGCCTGCCTCCGGAACAGGCGACAAGCCGTTTGGGCCCCTCCAGCGTTTACGGCGGGATAGCCTCCTATAGCGCCACGGCGACCGCCACCGAGGAGAACCGCCAATGATTGACACGCTGCTCGCCATTCTGCATATGACCATTTTTCCCGGCGGCATTTTCGCACTGGCGCTGGGCTTCTTCTGCAAGGGCCTGGACCGGCGGGTGGAGGCGCGCCTTCAGCGCAGGGTAGGTCCTCCGCTGATTCAACCCTGGCTTGACGCGGCAAAACTGCTGACCAAGGAAACGCTGATCCCCAAAACGGCCTGCCGCGCCGCCTTCCTGTTCGCGCCGGTTTTCGGCTTCACGGGCATGGCCGTGTGCGCCGCCTTTATTCCGGTGCCCGGCGTTTACTCGGGGCTGTCCAACATGGGAGATCTGCTGGTCATTTTCTATCTTTTGCCCCTGCCGGCAATGGCCTTGATGCTGGGAGGCTCGGCCTCCAGTTCGCCGTTCGGGGCATTGGGTTTTTCCCGTGAAATGCTGCTCATGCTGGCCTATGAAACGCCGCTGCTCATGATCCTGCTTTCCGTGGCCATGCTTGTCGGCAAAAACCTTGGAGCGGAAAGCTCCGGAGCGGAATTCTCCCTGCTCAGAATAGTGGCCTGGCAACAGGAAAACGGCTCTCTCGGCTTCAACCCGGCCATGATACCGGCATTGCTGGCCTATCTGATTTTTTTGCCCGGCACGATGGGCGTTGCCCCATTTGACATCGCCGAAGCGGAAACGGAACTGCTGGAAGGGCCATTGCTGGAATACGGCGGTCCGCTGCTGGCGCTGTTCACCGTCACCTCCGCCCTGAAGACCTTTGTGGTGCTGGGGCTGGGCATCGCCCTGTTCTTCCCCGGGACCATCAGTTCCTTGTGGCCGGTCAACCTTGTCTGGTTTGTGCTGAAATGTCTGGCACTGATGCTGCTTTCGCTCACGCTTGTCAAATCGGCGACGGGGCGTTTCCGCATAGATCAGGCTTTCCGTTTCTATGTGACCATCCCGGCGGCGCTTGCGCTGTGCAGTCTGGTACTGGCCTGGGTGATGTGAGGAGGGCGCTGTGTCACTGGATAAAACGCTCAAAAAGTTTTCCGTCCGCTCGCCGTGGCTTTTCAGAATCAATGCCGGTTCGTGCAACGGCTGTGATGTGGAACTGGCGACCACGGCCTGCATACCCAGGTATGATGTGGAACGCCTCGGCTGCCGGTATTGCGGCAGCCCGCGCCATGCGGATGTTGTGCTCATAACCGGCCCCCTGACAACCAGGGTACGCGACCGCGTATTGCGGGTCTGGCATGAGATACCCAATCCCAAGATTACCGTGGCCGTCGGCATCTGTCCCATTTCCGGCGGCGTCTTCCGCGAGGGTTATTCCATAGATGGTCCGATTGATCGCTATCTGCCGGTGGACGTCAATATTCCCGGCTGTCCGCCGCGCCCCCAGGCCATCCTGGAAGGGGTTGTGCTGGCGCGCTCAATCTGGCTCAAAAAACTGGGCCTGGAGGAATGACAATGGCGGGATTTTTAAAAGTTCTCTTGCGCAATGTGCTGGAAGGGCCAAGCACCGATCCCTTTCCCCTTGGAGAAACTTTTACGCCGGAGCGCCTGCGCGGCCGCGCCAGGGTGAATCCCGAACTCTGCATGGGTTGCGGCATCTGCCGGAATTCCTGTACGGCGGGGGCCATCAACATTACGCACATGGACGACGGCAGCGGCTATACCATCGCCATCTGGCAGAATTCCTGCTGCCTGTGCGCATCCTGCCGCCACTACTGCCCTACCGGAGCCGTGAGCATCACAAACGACTGGCATGGGGCCCATCCCGAAGAGGAAAAATTTAACCGTCTGGAACAGCATACCATCAAATACGAACCTTGCGCCGGTTGCGGCGCGCTGATGCGACCTGTCCCCGCCGCTCTGGCGCGGCGCCTTTACGCCGCCAATCCTGAAATTGATCCCGAAAAAATCCGACATCTTTGTCCCCAGTGCCGTCGGCGGGAAGACGCCCTCCGCAATGCCGGCGTCATGTCGGCAACAACGACTGAAACCGTGGCGGCGGGCGAACTGACCTCAGCGGCGCCCACGACATATTGAGAGGGCACCTCATGCAAAACGATATCCGGGGCGATGCGCGCATTATAGACAACCTCAATCAATGCAGTGAAACCGGCACAGTCCACCACAGCGTGGACAGTTTCGGCAATGCGTTCCACTGGTTCAGGCTGGGAATACCGCGTCATCTGACGCGCGCGGCCGGCCTGCTGCGCGAGGCCGGCGCGCGGCTGTGCATGGCGACGGCATACAACCGCCGCCACCTGAGCGAGCCCATGCAGGAAGTCTGTTATCATTTTGAGCTTGACGGCGTTATCTACAATCTCACGGTCACGCTTAACGGGGAATGGCCCGTGGTTCCGTCCATAGCGCATCTTTTCGCCAATGCCGACTGGCATGAGCGCGAAATGATGGAGCTTTACGGCGTCAAAGTGTCGGATCATCCCAACCCGCGCCGCCTGTTTCTGGATGAGAAGTTTGAGGAGGGCATCCTCAATCGGGCGGTCCCGCTCTCAATCATGATGAACGGCGCCTGCACCACGGATCTCTGGGAGCGCATTCTCAAAGACAGGGAGAAACCGTCATGACTGTCATGAACACCGCCGGCAGATCGTTTTCCATGCCTCTGGGCCCGGTGCATGTGGCTCTGGAGGAGCCGGTTTATTTCCACCTGACTGTGGAAGGCGAAACCATACGCAAGGTTGAACTGACCTCGGGGCATGTCCACCGGGGCATGGAGGCTATGGCCACCCAGCGCAACCTGACCAAAAACACCACACTGACGGAGCGGGTCTGCTCGCTTTGTTCCAACAGCCATTCCTTTACCTATTGCATGGCCGTGGAAAATGTGTTGGGCGTCAGCATTCCGCCGCGGGCGCGCTATCTTCGCGTGCTGGCTGAAGAAATCAAACGTGTTGCGTCACATTTGTTCAACACCGCCATCCAGGCTCATATTATCGGTTTCAAGTCTCTGTTCATGCACACCATGGAAGTACGCGAGATGATACAGGACGTGAAGGAAACCGTGTACGGCAACCGCATGAATCTGGCACAGAACTGTATCGGCGGGGTCAAATGTGATGTGACGCCCGAGCTTCTCAAATATATCCTGGGCATGGTCGACAAAATGGAACCGGAAGTGGAAGAGATACGCGAGCTTTATACCTCCAACAGCATGGTTCTCGGGCGTACCAGGGGTCTGGGTCTGCTGCCGGGGGAGGATGCGTTGCGCCTTGGCGTCGTGGGGCCGGTGGCGCGCGGTTCCGGCCTGAAGATGGATGTGCGCAAGGATTCGCCTTACGCCGCTTATCCCGATCTGGAATTCAGGACAATCGTCAATGACGGCTGTTGCATCCATTCCCGCACGACAGTGCGCCTGCATGAAATTTTTGAATCCTTCCGCCTGATACGTCAATGCTGCGAACGTGTGCCCGACGGGGCGACAACCGCCTCCATGCGCCAGATTCGCGCGGCTGAGGCCTGTGCGCGCACAGAGGCTCCGCGCGGGGAGGTGTTTTACTACATCCGCACAAACGGCACCGACAGACCGGCCAGACTCAAATGGCGCGTCCCGTCCTACATGAACTGGGAAGCGCTCGGCGTTATGATGAGGGACTGCAAAGTTGCGGATGTGGCACTGATTACAAACAGCATTGATCCGTGCGTGTCCTGCACGGAGCGTTGAATGCACGAATTGAGTCTGGCGCAGGGGCTTCTTTCCACCGCTCTTGCCGCTGTTGAGCGACACAATGCGGACAATCCGGAAAACCGGGCTTTGCGAATTCAGGAAATTGAATGTGAACTGGGGTTGATCTCCTGTGTGGAACCCCAGACCCTGACTGGCTGTTTTGAGCTTTTCGCGGAGGGAACGCCCGCCGAGGGAGCGGCGCTTACACTGCGCACCGTGCCGCTTGGCTGCGCCTGCTCCGTCTGCGGACATACTTTCAAACTGACGCAACGCCGCTTCGTCTGCCCGCAATGCGGCAGCGAAGAAATTCATTTCAACGGGGGGCATGGGCTTATGCTCGTCGCCCTGCGTGTTGAATCCGAGGAACAAGACCATGCACGAATACATTGAGGTCATACCGGACAAGTGTCGCGCCTGCCGCCGATGTGAAGTGGCCTGTATTGCCGCCCATCACGGCATGTCCTTCAAGGAGGCCATGAAACACCGCGATGAGCTTGTTTCCCGCGTTCAGGTGGTCAAGACGGAAAGTTTCAAAACCACCGTGCGCTGCCACCAGTGCGACCCCGCCCCCTGCTGCGACATCTGCCCCACCGGCGCCCTGCAGCAGGAGGACGGACGCATTATCGTGCGTGTGCAGTTTTGCGTGGCCTGTAAAATGTGCCTCGCCGCCTGCCCTTATGGAGCCATTTCCCTGGAACACATCGGCATGCCCGGCGTGGGCGAGGATTCGGAAACCATGGCCCAGCGCTCCCGCCGCGAAGTGGCGGTGCGTTGCGACATGTGCCAGGCCTGGCGGGACAAAAACGGCAAAAAGATTACCGCCTGCATGGAGGCTTGCCCCGCGCGGGCCTTGTCCATGGTTGAACCGGACGGCACCGTCGTTCTGCCGCCCACCCCCGAAGCAAAACCTGACGCGGCTCCCGGACCGAAACCGGCCGGCGCTCAGGACAAGGGCGCGGCGGCCGAAAAGAAAACCGCGTCCGGGACTGCGGAAAAACCGGCTGACCGGGAAATTTCGGCAAAACTGAAGAAAAAGGTGCGCTGACCAAGAAAAAACAGGCCTTGCACGGTCAATCAGGCGGCGTCGGAGCGGGGCAGGTAAAGGCGCAGCATGCGCAGCACCTCCTCCAGGTTGATCGGCTTGCCCACATGGCCGTCCATGCCCGCTTGCAGGCAGCGTTCTATGTCTTCTTTGAAAACATTCGCGGTCATGGCCACAATGGGTATCCGGGCGGCCGCGGGGCAGTCCATGGCGCGGATGCGGCGCGTCGCTTCCAGTCCGTCCATTTCCGGCATCTGCACATCCATGAAAATCATGTCGTAACGGTCCGGCTGTTCGCCGAATTTTCCGACCGCATCAGCGCCGTTTTCGGCGCTGTCGATTTCCAGGCCGGTCGGCTCAAGCAGGCTGATCACGATTTCCCGGTTGATTTCCACATCTTCGGCCAGCAGGACGCGGAACCCCCGGAAACATTCGCTTGCCGCCTCAATGTGTTCCTCCTTCAGACTGCCTCTCCCCAGGCACTCGCTGATACAGTCGGCCAGATCGGAAGGGAAAAGAGGTTTGGACAGGAATTTGTCGACGCCGACTTTTTTCGCTTCTTCCTCAATCCGGCTCAATTCCGCTGCCGAAATCATGATGACGACGGACTTGTTTGCGCTACGCGCCTTGATCCGTCGCGACAGTTCGATGCCGTCCATGCCCGCCATCTTCCAGTCCACGAAATACATGTCATACGGGGCGTTCTGTCCGATCATCCGCAGGGCTTCGTCGCCGCCGCCGGCAGTGTCGCAGGAAAAACCGATTTGTTCGGACAGGTGCTCAAAATACTTCAGGATATACGGATCGTCATCAACAACGAGCACGCGCAACGTGTTCCAGTCCACGCCTTCCAGCAGGCCGCGCTGGTCCCCGGATCCCTTGTCGAGGCGCGCGGTAAGGACAAAGGTCGCGCCTTTGCCGATTTCGGACTCCACCCGAATGCCCCCACCCATCATTTCCACGATTTTTTTGGAAATGGCCAGCCCAAGACCCGTACCGCCGAATTTGCGGGATGTGCCGCTTTCCGCCTGCTCGAAGGCACTGAAGATGCGGGACTGCTGTTCCTCGCTGATGCCTATGCCCGTGTCCGCAACCCGCACCTGCAGGATGCAGCTGGTGTCGTCGTCATGCTCCAGGAGCACATCCACGCGTATGGAGCCGGATTCCGGGGTAAACTTCACGGCGTTGGAGAGCAGGTTCGTGATGACCTGCGCGAGCCTCTGATCGTCGCCGATCAAAATACGAGGTATATTTCTGTCTATATTGACGAAAAGATTCTGTTCTTTCTCGGCGACCTTGAAGTTGACCACATCCGTCACTTTCCGGAGCATATTTTCAATGTTGAATTCCTCGGGCGAGAGGACGAATTTGTTGGCCTCTATTTTGGACATATCCAGGATATCATTGATGATTCCGAGCAGATGCCGGGAAGCGTCAGCTATCCTGTCCAGACAGTATTCCTTGCGCTCCGAAGAAGCCGAGGACTTGGCAATGGCGGTCATGCCGATGACGGCATTCAGCGGAGTGCGTATCTCATGGCTCATGTTTGAAAGAAAATCGGATTTCGCCGTGCTGGCGCGTTCGGCCATTTCACGCGCCGTCTCAATGGCCGTCACGTCATGGAGGTGGACCATGGCGCCTTCATTGACCCCGCTCTCTCCGCTCATGGGCGTAAAAACAGCGGTGTACTTGTGCCGCTCCGGCGGTTCGCCTATTTCCACAGCCCGTTCGGCGGGAGTGTTTGTGCGCACCGACTCGCGCAACAGCCTGAAGAGGGCATCGGTAATCTCTCTTTCCGCAAAAAGTCCGAACACTTCCTGAAAGGTGCGGCCGACGAGAGCGTTGGTATCCGTGTTGCCTATTTTCCTCAGAAAGACCCTGGTGCAGTATACAAATCTGAAACTTTTGTCCAGCAGGAGGATAATGTCGAAGCTGTTTTCCAGCACCAGACGCATGTAGCGCTCCCGCTCACGCCCGGCAAGAGATTTGGCCGCCTCCCGGTTGACCTTGGCGATGCTGACGGTGCGCTCGTGCTCTATGGCTCTTTGTAATCTGACCGCTTCACGCGCGGTTTTTTTGCCCTCTTTTTCCAATTCCGCTATACGCAGACGCAACGCGGCGACGAGATCCCGCAATTCCTGTATTTCGTCGCATGCATCCGTAACGCTCACACCGCCGCTCCCCGCGCCCCGTCAGGGCGTGTGTTTCCCTCCCCTTCTCCGGAAAGGCGTTCTCAACCCTATGCCGTACCCAGCCGCAATCTTTATCCGCAAGTTGTACGCCTGATGACGGCGCAGCCTACAGCCGCATCAAACGGTCGATTTTCCCAGCGTATGCGGTACACATCGCAATCATGTTTTTCTCCTCTCCCGGGCCGCTGACGCGCCGATAAAACAGCGCGAAAAGGAATCCGCGCGGGATCGTCGCCGTTGAAGCTCTGCTGTATTTTTTGTTGAGTGGTGTTCCCCCGGACGAAGTCAAGGCCATGGAAAACTGACGAACTTCATCAGGGGAGTATCGACGCCGGGCAGCATTTGTCAATCAGCACTTTCACAATTCAAAAAGAAACTATATTCCGCGTTATTTTTTGTCAAGGCCATCACTTGCAACGAGCGGAACTTGCACATATATGGCTCCGTCCCGCGCTTGCCCGAACAAATCAGAATCCGGCCGTCAGTATTTACAGATTTCGCCAGTTCCTGTAAAATAAGAAACATAATGCTCTGTCCGCGGCATGCACAATCGGGTGAACAATCATTCTCCGCCATTGTCACATGAAATACTACCTGCGCCACTACTTCAATCCGGACTTTAATTACTTGCGTCCTAAACCCGCCATCAGGGAGGGCGCAAACGCTTCTTCCGACCTGTACAGTCTGGGCTATGTCCAGAACGCCATCGACGGCCAGGTATTGGCGGAGGTCGTCCCTCTTGAGGAGGCGGGGGAAGACATTGACCCGCGCTTCATACAGGCCACGCCCACGCTTCCGGTCGGCGCGAACACCCGTGTGGACCAGGAATATCCGCAGTATCTTCTGGCCGCCGCCAACGGCTACATTTTTTACATCGCCGGCAAAATCACCATCAAATGCCTGCTCAATGTCCGGCAGGACGTGAGCTTTCAGACCGGCAACATCTTCTTTGTGGGGGACATGGCCGTTCACGGCACCGTGCGTTCAGGTTTTTCCATCCAGGCCAACAATATCCGCGTTATGGGCATGCTTGAGGGCGGGGAGGCCCGCGCCCGCCAGGATATCATGATAGAAGGCGGCGCGCGCGGCGGAGCCGGCCAGCGCTGTCTTGTCACCGCCGGAGGAAAAATTCTCGCGCCTTTTCTGGAAAAAGTGGAAGCGCGCAGCCGCGGCAATATCGTTATTGAGAAGTTCTGCCTCTATTCCACCGTGTATGCCGGCGCCAACCTCGTTGTGCGCGAGCAGCTTTACGGCAGCACGGTCAACGCCTACGGCACGGTGTATGCGGGCAAACAGCTCGGCAACAAGGCGGGGCTGACCACAAAGATATTTCTCGGGTACGACCCCCTGAGCATCCGCCATCTGGAAAAGGTGGACGACATGATCTCCGCCATGTCGTATACCATCACGCACCTCAACGCCGTCGCCGGGCATCTGCCGCCGGACAGCAGCGAGGCCAGCCGCAAACTCGCCAGGCTCATCGGGGAGCGCAAGCGGCTCATGCTCAACCGGGACAATCTGTGGGGCCGCCTCCACATGGATGAAAAACAGACGGACGCCTGCTGTCTGTCCGTGCCCGGCATAGTGTACCCCGGCGTTGAAATTTCCATAGGCCGGGCCTTCATGCTGGTGGAACGCGTATACCGGAACGTCAGCTTCCGCCTGTGTTATGACGACATCGTCGTCCAGCCTTTGCCCCAAAAAAAGACCGCATGAGCCTCCCCGCCGGCCTGACGTTCTCCCCTGTTTACAAGAACGCCGAGCTTGTGGATGTTCTCGCCCGGTCGGACGGCCGCGAATTTGCCATGCTTTCCGGCGGCGGCGTGGAGCGTGAGGAAGCCGTCGTCAGATCTTCCGCTCCCGGCGTCTCTGGCAAACGCCTGCCCGTGCTGCTTGGCGCGGGTTTCGGCCACGCCCTGCGCAGGCTTCTGCAAGACCATGACGGGCCTGTCGCCGTAGTGGACAAGGAAGCAGACCTGCTTGCCCTTACCGGCGTCCTGGAGTCCCTGTCCGCGGAACAGCGCCGTCGCGTCCTGCTGGTGGGCAGCCCGGACATTGAAGCCGCCCTCAACGCGCTCACCCGCTGGCAGGGCGACAACGCCGGCAAACCCCTTCTGCCTCTGGCGCTGCCCTTTTATCTCCGCCTTGACCGGGCCTTTTACGGCGCGCTGCGCGAACGCCTGGCGGCCGGCGCCGCCTTCGACTTCTGGGGCCGCGCCGTGCTGCCGCGCTTTGCCGGAGCCAAACCGCGCGTGCTTCTGCTGACAAGCAAATATTTTCTCATGGGCGAACTGGAGCGGGCCTGCCGCGCGCTCAATCTGGACCACAAACTCGTCGTCCTCAAGGACGACGCCGTTGCCCGGACGGACTTCGTCCGGCGGCTGCTGGAAGCGGCGGTGACTTTCAGGCCCGACTGCTGCATCACCCTGAACCACATGGGCGTCGATGTGGAAGGCGTGCTCATGGATCTGCTGGCGCGCCTGCAACTGCCGCTCGCTTCATGGTTTGTGGACAACCCGCATCTGATCCTCCACCTGTATTCGCGTTGCGTGAGCCCCTGGACCTGCATTTTCACCTGGGACGAAGACAATATCCCGAGCCTGCGCCGGGCGGGTTTTGAACACGTGTTTTACCTGCCCCTGGGCACGGACCCCGAGCGCTTTTGCCCGCGCCGCGACGCTGCGGCGCCTGCTGCCTGGAAGGCCGAAATATCCTTCGTGGGCAATTCCATGCTCCACAAGGTGGCGGGCCGCCTGAAAAACGGACGATTTCCGCGCTCGCTGCTTCTGCCCTTCCGCGACGTTTCGCGGGCCTTCATGGAATGCGAGAACCGCTCGGTGGCGGACTTTCTGCGCGTCTCATACCCGGCGGTGTTTGCCGGCTACGCGGCCCTTCCGGACAATGAGGCCAGACTCGCCTATGAAACGGCCGTCACCTGGCAGGCCACGCGGCTTTACCGCAATGACTGCGTGCGCCGCATCCTGCCCCTGCGTCCGCTCATTGTGGGCGATGCGGGCTGGAAGACCGAATTTCGCAAGGAGCCCATCCAGCCCGGATATATGGACGCCATAAGCTACTACAGCGATCTGCCCCTCTTTTACACCCGCTCGGACGTCAATTTCAACTGCACAAGCAAGCAGATGAAGGGAGCCGTCAACCAGCGCGTTTTCGACGTTCCCGCCGCCGGAGCCTTTGTGCTGACGGACTGGCGGCCGCAGATGGAATTGCTTTTCGAGCCCCGTGAAATGGCCTGTTACCACAGTCCCGGCCAGGCGCCGGATATGGCGCGGCACTACCTGACCCACCCGCGAAGCCGCCGCGAAATCATCCGCGCGGGCAGACGGCGCGTACTGGCCTGCCACACTTGGCGGCACCGGCTTGCGGAACTGCTGGAGAAAATGCGCCGGGTTTACGGCACGCCCGCTCCGGCATAGCGCGATGCCGAAAAACGCGACACACTCATGAGCGCGGACCCACTGCTCATACTCCAACTGCAGCGCATGGGGGATCTGATTCTCGCCTTTCCCCTCATTGAGACCCTGCGCCGCCGCATGCCGGGGCACCCCGTCTGGGTTGTCGCGGAGCCGCAATTTTTCGGGGAACTCATGCCGCTCTCTCCCCAGGTGGTCTTTTTCCCCCCGTCGCACTGCGGGACTCTGGCGCGCGGGCGCTACGCCCTCGCCGTCAACCTGAGCGGCCGACCGGAGGCGGCGCAATGCCTGGCGCGGCTTGAATCCCCGGTAAAACTGGGACCGGCCGCCCTTGAGGACGGGCTTTTCATTTACGGCAACTGGCACCTCTACCGCGCGGCCCTCACCCAGAACAACCGCCACAACGCCTTTCACTGGGCTGACCTCCATCTCATGGACATCATGGAAGGGGCCGACCTCTCCGCCGTGGGGCATTCCCTGCCCAAAAGGGCGGGCGGCAGGCGCGTGGGCCTCATGCTCGGCGCGAGCGAGGCGGCCAAACGCCCCGATGCCGATTTCTGGGCGCGGCTGGCCCGCCGGCTTGTCCGGGCGCGGGCAAGCCCGGTCTTTTTGGGCGGCAAGGCGGAAATCCCCCTGGGAGAGGAAGTCGCCAGAAAATCCGGCCTGCCGCGGGCCAATCTGTGCGGGCGGCTCTCCCTGGCGGAACTGGCTCAAATGCTGCGCACCCTGGCCCTGTTCATCACGCCGGACACCGGCCCCATGCACCTGGCGGACTTGCTCGGCGTGCCCGTGCTCAACCTTTCCATGGGGCCGGTCCACGCCGGGGAAACAGGCCCGCGCTCACCGGGCCAGTGGATTTTGCGCGCCGGCCTGAGCTGTGTGGGCTGCTGGCAATGCGTCCACGCAACGCCCCGCTGCAAGCGGGTGTTTACTCCCGGGGCCGTCGCCGAAGTGGCCTTGGGATTACTGGACAATCCGCAAAAACCCCCGCCCCTCAACCGCCTTGTCCTTTTCAGGACCGGCCGGGACGCCCTGGGTCTGTACAGGCTTGAGGCCGGCGGGAATACTCCCTCCTGCCGCGCCCTGCTGGAGGATTTCTGGCAGGCCGCCTTTCTCCATATTCATGATTCCTCCCGGCGCGCGCCGGCGCTCGCGCGGCTGCGCGCGCTGGAGGAGTCCTTTCCCGCCCTTCACCGGCGCCTCGGCGGCGGCCTCGCCCGCCTGACCGCCCGTTGTTCCGGCCGGATCAGGCACGGGGAAACCTTGCGGCCGGATTTCTGGAAAAGAGAAATGCCGCTTTTGCGCATCTTCACGGGCTGGCTGCACATGTTCCTGCAAAATTCGCGCTACAGCCGGGAAGGCTGGAGCGCGGCCCTTGAGCGGTTGACCCTCCTCCGCCGCCTTTTCAGGCAGAGCGATTAACGCTTGTTCCGGACGACAGCGCCCCGAGCGGCAGCTTTTGCCGCGAATCGGCAGAAACCGCAACAGCATCTCATTGATATATAAAATTTTTATTTTGGAACAGTCCTTGAATATATCCGGGCGCGAGGAGCACGCCATGCAATTTCTGCCTACCGACATAACTTCCTTTTTCGCCACGCGGGACAGCGCTCCCACGGGGGGCAAGGCCGCTCCGCAACCCCTGAATGCCCCCGGCTCAAACGCGCGGCGGGCAACCGGGGCTTTGGCCGGTGAGCCTGAAAGCGCGGCCGAGGAGTTTCAGCGCTTTTTCCATGAAGCCCTCACGGCGGTGGACGGGGGGGAAGAAGTTTCCGCCACGGCGGCGTTGCGCGACACAGCCGGCCCGCTGGCGCGTGGCCCCTACAGCCGCCACACCACGGACGGCGTTACCTATTCCCTTGAAGAGGTCTGTTTCACCAAAAAAGAACTGCTGGAGCTGCGCCGGGATCTCCTCAAGGCGGGCGCGCCGGAGCAGGCCCTCAAATATTTCGACGCCCTGGCCGACCACCCGGACGGCGCGACGCTCGCCCAGGTCATGGTCAGCCTGCGGCAGATGGCGGTTCCCCGGCAACTGGACAAGACGGACAGGAACAACATCGCCGAACTGCTCGGCAAGATTGACCCCACGGGCGACCTTGCCCGGGAAGCCCTGGACCTGATGGAAGAGGGCAGGGGGCAGGCGGCCCTGGAGCTGATTTCACAGACATTTTCCGCCGTTGAAAGCGACGGCGTGGAAATGCGCAAAGACCAGCTGCTCTCCCTGGGCAGGGGACTGGGCCTCGACGCGGCGACACTGCGGCGGCTTGCCGGGGGCATGGGCGATTACGAAGCGGGCCTGTTCAGCGGCGCGCAGTTCAACGCCTTGACGGCTCCGGCCCAGGAACAGTTCGCCGCCGAAAACGCGCGTCAGAGCAAGGTGAACAACGCTCTGGAAAGCACGCTGAAACCCGTCATCGCGCGGGCGCGGGCGCGCACGGAAAAGGAAAAATCCGCTTCCTCCCTGCAGGAACGCAAGGTGGAGCAGTCCAAAACGCATATTGAAAAAACCGTTCTGCAAAACAGCCGCCGCCGTCTGGACAGCGTCCTGCGGGAAGGCCAGAGCGGCCATGCCGACGCGGCCCCCCAGGCCGGGCCGGCTCACAGCGACGCCGTGGGCCGGAAGGGCGGCACAAACAGAAGCGATGCCGTGAGCGGGGACGACGCGGAAAAAACGTCGCCGCGCGAGAAGGGTAACAAGAGCGCGGCCGCCGCGCCCGTAACGGAGCGCACGGGCATGCCGCTGCCGGAAACCGGCGGAAAAAGCGTCCGGTCCGGCCTGCCGGAACAGGACATCGTTTCCGCGCGGCTGAGCCGGGGCGCACCGCGGCAGGACAGCCCGCCGCCCACGCAGGCATGGCTTGCCGACCGGCTGACCGCGCAGAACGCGGACAAAAGCATCCCGCCGGGGCAGCGTCCCGAAACAGGACCGCCCCTCCGCAATGACGCGGCCCGCGCCTCAGCCGCGCAGCCAACCGCCGCAAAGGACGAACAACCTGAAGACGGAATGGACCGCCGGGCGAATGTGACCCACTTTGCCGCCGCCCGGCCTGTAAACACCACAAATTTTGTTGAATCCGGAGGCGGCGGGCAACCCGCCGGCGACAATTTATCCGGCTCCTCCGGGCGGCGCGGGAACAGTGAAACGCCCGCCAGGGCGCCGCACATCGCCGCGCCGCATCATCCGGCGTTCGGGGTGGCGTGGACGCCCGGCGACATCCCCGCCGCCGCGCCCCGGCAGGCCGCCCGCCAGGTGGAAGAAAGCCTGTATGCCGCCCTGCGCGGCGAAGCTCCGGCAACAACGCGCCTGGATCTGCAACTCCATCCGCGGGAACTGGGCTCCATTTCCATAGCGCTGACCTTGCGCAACGGCGAAGTGCGCGCCCTCATCCGCTCCGAAACGGAGGAAACGGCCGATCTGCTCTCCCGCCAGGACGAGGCCATACGCGCGAACCTGGAACAGCAGGGCGTGAAGGTGGACAAGATTGAGGTGCGGCATCAGGATCAGACGGGCAATGACGGCGGGGACGACCGGCGGCAAAATCAGGACCAGCACAACGCCCGGCGGGAAAAAGATTCCCTCCGGGGCGAACTCGACCGTCCGCATGCGGACGTGATCCGCTTTGCCGCCGCCCGGCCTGTAAACGCCACACGTTTTGTTGAAGCCGGAAAGGGCGGGCAAGCCGCCGGCGACAATTCATCCGGCTCTTCCGGGCGGCGCGGGAGCAGTGAAACGCCCGCCGCCGCGCCGCACATCGCCGCGCCGCATCATCCGGCGTTCGGGGTGGCGTGGACGCCCGGCGACATCCCCGCCGCCGCGCCCCGGCAGGCCGCCCGCCAGGTGGAGCAAAGCCTGTATGCCGCCCTGCGCGGCGAAGCCCCGGCAACGACGCGTCTGGACCTGCAACTCCATCCGCGGGAACTGGGGTCCATTTCCATCGCGCTGACCTTGCATAACGGCGAAGTGCGCGCCCTCATCCGCTCCGAAAAGGAGGAGACGGCCGATCTGCTCTCCCGTCAGGCCGAGGGCATACGCGCGAGCCTGGAACAGCAGGGCGTGAAGGTGGACAAGATCGAGGTGCGGCATCAGGATCAGGCGAACAGTGACGGCGGAGGCGACGGGCGGCAAAATTTGGACCAGCACAACGCCCGGCGGGAAAAAGATTCCCTCCGGGACGAACTCGACCGCCTGCATACTCTGGCCAATATACGGAATTCGTTAATGAATTCTGGAAATGAAATTTTGGAACAGCCTGTGCATTATGCCGGACAGACGGCAAGACATGCCGACCGGACCTTGCATCTGGTGGCGTAAAACCGGGCCGTGACGGAGAACGACAATGTCAACGCAAGCGGTGCTTCAGGCCAACAACGAGTTCAACGCCGCTCTGGCCCAGAAAAAGGGAAGCGTGCTGGACAAGGACTCTTTCCTGCTTCTGCTGGTGACGCAGTTCAAATATCAGGATCCCCTGAACCCCATGGACGACAAGGAATTCGTGGCCCAGATGTCCCAATTTTCCAGCCTTGAGCAGCTCATGAACCTGAACACGGGCATGGAGGGGCTGACCCAGGCCACCGGCAACCAGCAGATGATCAACGCCACGTCCTATATCGGCAAGCAGGTGACGGTGACCGGCAGCGACATCGGCAAGGTGACGGACGCCGCCGGCGGAGCGGCCACCATCACCCGCTTCCGCTATGCCCCGCAGGACGCGGTGGCCAGCGGCGCAATCACCGTGTACGACCAGAGCAACAATATCGTCTACACCGAACCCGTGGGTTCCAAAAGCGCTCGCGTCACCTACGAATTCAACTGGGACGGCAAGGACAACGCCGGGCAGGCGGCGCCGGACGGCGTGTACCGCATCGGCCTTTCCCTGCTCAACTCCAAGGGCGAGGCGGTGCTCTCCGATCAGGTGGTGGACGCCACCGTGACCGGCGTGGTGAACGAGGGGGGCGCTGTGTACCTGGGCCTGGAAGGCGGGCAGCTTATGCCGCTCTCCGACGTGCGCCAGGTCATGCTGCCCAAAACCGTCGCCGCGGGAGACTCCTCCGGTTCGGCCGGGGACGCGCTGAACGATCTGCTCACCCAGTTGCAGAACGGCCAGAATGACCAGAACGCTTCTGGCGGCGAAAACCAGCGGACAGACGGGTCCGCCGCCTGACGGCGGCGCGGCCGCGACGCGGACAAACAGCATCCAGAACAAACGGAGGGAACAACAATGACTCTTTCATCCAGCATGTGGACGGCCGTTTCCGGCCTGCTCGCCCACGGCGACAAAATGAACGTGGTGGGCAACAACATCGCCAACGTGAGTACCATCGGCTTCAAATCCCAGCGCATGGACTTCAACGACTATTTGTACGTTGACCGCGGCTCCACCAGCGGGCCGACCCAGATAGGCGAGGGCGTGAGCATTTACGCCGTGCTCGGCGACTTTTCCCAGGGCGCTTTCGAATCCACCAACTCGGGGACGGACATCGCCATTGACGGCAACGGCTTCTTCGGCGTGCGCCAGCCCAATTCCAAGACTCTGTACTACACCAGGGCCGGGGATTTCCACTTCAACAAGGACAGGGAGCTGGTCAACCCCGAAGGCTTCCACGTGCAGGGCCTGCGGGTGGACAACAAGAAGCAGATCGTCTTCCACACCGGCGCGGCCGTGCGGCCCACCAAGGACGAATCCCCCTGGATCGGCCAGGGCACACCCACGGACATCGTGCTGGACTCCTGGAACATCGTCCCCCAGCGCACCACCAACGTGAGCGTGACCAACCTGCTCATCAAGGACAACATATACGACCAGACCGTCGATTACGTCAATCCCATGTCCGCGCTCTTCAAGCTGTGGGACGCGAAGAACACCCAGAAGGTTCCGCCCGATCCCGCGCTGCCGCAGCAGGCCTACGCCGCGCAGTCCAGCGTCAAGGTCTATGACGAAAGCGGCGCGGAACACGACCTCACGATATATTTCGACAAGGTCAATACCCCGGTGTACGACAACTCGACCCCGGCGAACCTGGAGTACGAGGTGCAGGGTCTGCCGGGGGACTACCAGATATACGAATACATGGTGACCATCCCCCCGGCGGAGGACAAACGCAGCTACGGCGGCACATACGACCCGGCGACCAACACCGTGACCGGCGGCACGGCCTTTTACGATCCCTCCGGCGTCACTACGGCGCAGAAGGCCGGCGTGCTGATGACCGGCGTACTGATCTTCGACGGCGGCGGCAGGATCGTGAACCAGACGGCCTATACCTACGGCGCGCAAGGGGATGTAACCTATACGACGACCGCCACCAACGCAACGGCCGCTTACTCAATAGTCAGCAATTCCCAGCCGGTGGTGACGACAAGTATAGGCGCAAGCGACGCAAGCACCGCCTTGAATG
This sequence comes from Desulfovibrio sp., assembly GCA_031291035.1. GTDB lineage: Bacteria > Desulfobacterota > Desulfovibrionia > Desulfovibrionales > Desulfovibrionaceae > Desulfovibrio. The sequence continues at coordinate 70,541 of JAISLI010000017.1, read as the reverse complement.
TCAATGTCGTCCAATCGGGAAGCACCGTCACAATTACCGAGGTTCAGAATACGGGAACTTTAGGCGATCCTGTCACCGTTAAAACCACCACCATACAAAAAGCCACGGTTACGACGGGAACAGGAGGAACGCCGGTGGGCTCCGTGACCACCACGTCCCCTGCCGCCACGCCGGCCGTCAATGCCCAGATGAAGGGGAATCCCGACGACATGGCGATGTGGCAGCCGACAAAGTTTTCCAACAGCGGCCTGCCCGTGTTCGCGGCCAACTTCGGCGGCCTGCCCTTGGCCAACAGCGTGAGCGAAATGATGCAGGGCACCGGCGGCCCGCCGCCCTTCAGCCAGGCGCAGCAGTATATTGTCGAGCTGGACTTCGGCCTGGCCAACGCCGGCGGAATCTGGAACAACGCCGGAACAACGCTGGCGGATCTCGCGGTGACCAACCTTCCGGCCCCCGGCTATACAACAAAGGTTCAGGTCGGTTCCACCAGCTACACCATCAACAGCAGCAGCGCCGCCGTCGACACTGCCCCATATACTCCTACTGCCACCGGCACCCCGGGCGTCTATGCGGACATATATTACAACGGCACCGATGTCATAGTGAGGAGTTGGACCGAGACTGCCGGGTCTGTGATATCAAACGTGGTCTCCAAGCGCATTTCCGGCGCGGACGTGACCTCGCCGGCTCTCAGTACTTTCCCGACAGGGCCATCATCTTCTCCCACACCGGGCAGCTCCGCCGTGAGTACCGGCCCCGCCGTCAAACCGGGCATTCCCTACACCACCGCCGTGGCCACCATGGTGAACGCGGAGCGCAAGGAAGGGGCCACAGCCGCCAACGGCACCCAGTTCGTCAGCGACGCCCAGCAGGACGGCTACGCCTCCGGCGTGCTCAGCGGCTACAACATAGACACCAACGGCGTGCTCTACGGCCGCTACTCCAACAACATCACCCTGCCCCTGTGGCAGATGACGCTGTACGACTTCCGCAATCTGCAGGGCCTGAGGCGCGAGGGCGGCAATCTGTACTCCCAGACCATGGATTCCGGCAACGCCCGCTGGTCCATCCCCGGCAACGCGGGCTTTGGCACCACCCAGGCCTACAACATCGAACAGTCCAACGTGGACATGGCCCGCGAGTTCGTGCAGATGATCAGCACCCAGCGCGGTTTCCAGGCCAACTCCAAGTCCGTCAGCACCGTGGACACCATGCTGGAAACGGTCATCGGCATGAAGCGGTAAACAGCATGACGCGGCAAACGCCGCGAGTTTTCCTCCCCACAGCGCGGCCCGCCGGAACATCCCCGGCGGGCCGCGCTGTAGAGTGGTGGATTCTGGTTTAAAATAGGGCTTTTTTTCCATCCGACCTTCTGGTAAATTGGTGTTTCCGGGCAACAACAAACGAGGATACCATGAAAGTCGTCATCATGTGCGGTGGCAAAGGCACACGCCTGCGCGAGGAAACCGCCGTCAAACCCAAACCCATGGTGGAGATAGGCGGGCGTCCGGTGCTCTGGCACATCATGTCCGTTTACGCCCGGTTCGGCTTCAGGGATTTCATTCTGCCGCTGGGCTACAAGGGCGAGGTCATCAAGCAGTATTTTCACGATTACAACATCCGCCGCACGGACTTCACCGTGGAACTCAAAACCGGCGACATCATTGCCCATCCCACCGGCATTGAAGACTGGCGGGTGACCCTGTGCGACACCGGGCAGGAAACTCTCAAGGGCGGGCGCATCAAACGCGTCGCCAGACACATCGACGGAGATCGCTTTATGGCGACTTACGGCGATGGTCTTGCCGATATTGACCTGGACAAACTTCTGGAATTCCATGAGGCTTCCGGCACAATCGGCACCTTTACCGGCGTGCGCATGCCCTCGCGTTTCGGCACGGTACGCACTGACGAGGCCGGAAAGATCCTTTTCTGGGAAGAAAAACCCCTGCTCAACGAATACATCAACTGCGGTTTTTTTGTTTTCAAACGCGCTTTTCTGGACTACCTGAGCGAAGACGAGTCCTGCGATCTGGAAAAGGATCCCCTGCGGCGGCTGGCGGCGGAAGGCCAGCTTTCCATGTACGCGCACCCCGGGCAATGGCAGTGCATGGACACCCTGAGGGATTCCATCCAGTTGAACGAACTCTGGAATTCCGGCCGGGCTTTCTGGATCTGAAAAACCATTTGGGAAAGCCTATGTTCGCCAATGCATACAAGGGACGCAGGGTGTTTGTCACAGGCCACACGGGCTTCAAAGGCTCCTGGCTCGCGGCTTGGCTTCTCCGCATGGGAGCCACAGTGGGCGGCTATGCCGACAATATCCCCACGAACCCCTCCCACTTCGCTTCCACGGGTCTCAGCGGGCATATTGAGGATATGCGCGGCGACATCCGTGACCGGCGCGCGCTGACCGGCGCCATACGCGGCTTCAGCCCCGAGGTGATCTTCCATCTGGCGGCGCAGTCCCTCGTGCGGAAATCTTACGAGGCCCCGGTGGAAACTTTTGAAACAAACATGACGGGGACCCTCAATGTGCTGGAGGCCGCGCGAACCTGCCCTTCGCTGCGGGCGCTTGTGCTGATCACCTCGGACAAATGCTACCGCAATGACGAATGGATCTGGGGCTACCGGGAGACCGACCATCTCGGCGGAGAGGATCCTTATTCGGCATCCAAGGGCTGCGCCGAGATTATCGCCCGGTCCTATTTTCAGAGTTTCTTTCAGGACGGGCCGGCCTGCGCCACAACCCGCGCCGGCAACGTGATAGGCGGCGGAGACTGGGCGGCGGACCGCATTGTGCCGGACTGCGCGCGCGCATGGAACCGGGGCAGGCCCGCCGCCATAAGAAACCCTTCGGCCACCCGGCCCTGGCAGCTTGTGCTCGAACCCCTTTCGGGGTATCTGTGGCTTGGCGCGCGCCTGCTTGACAACCGGAACCATCCCTTCAATCCGCGCGGCGAGGCCTACAACTTCGGGCCGGCCGCCGAGTTCGACAACACGGTGTCCGGGGTCGCCGAAGCTCTGGCGCGCTACTGGCCCGGCTTTCGCGTGGAGACGGACAACGCCGCGCAGGCCGGAATGAAGGAATCCACCCTGCTCAAACTCTGCTGCGACAAGGCTCTTGCCCATCTTGCCTGGAAAGCGACCCTCCAGTTCGATGAAACCATCCGTTACACCGCTGAATGGTATCGCTATTTCTACAAGGGGGAAGGCGGTAAAAAAACCGGAAACATTCTGGATTTTACTTTGGGACAGATTGCCGCCTACGAGAACGCGGCCGCACAACGCGGTCTGGCCTGGGCGCGCTAGCAAAACGCAATGGATACGCCGGTACGGCCCACAACACAGGTTCAGTCCGCCCTGAACAGCACGGCCCAAGTGGAAAATACGGACATATACGGGGCGCTGTTTCTGCCGTTGCGCATTATCCCCGCAAACGGCGGAGCGGTGCTGCATTTTCTGCGGCGGGATTCCCCCCTGCTGCCTGACTTTGCCGGGGGCTTTGGCGAAATCTATTTTTCGGAAGTCGAAGCGGGCGCGGTCAAAGCCTGGAAACGCCACCGCCTTCAGACGCAGCTTTTCGCCGTGCCCGGCGGCCGGGCAAAAATCGTCCTTTACGACGGCAGGGCAGATTCTCCCACCGCCGGCAACAGGCTGGAACGCGTTTTGGGGCGTCCGGACCATTACGGGTTGCTGCGCATCCCCTGCGGGGTATGGTACGGCTTCGCGGCGCTGGGGCGACACCCGGCTCTCATTTGCAACTGCGCGGATATTCCCCACGATCCCGCCGAAGGCGAACGCCTCCCCCCGGATGACCCGGCCATCCCCTACGACTGGCAAAACAGCGCCGGCAGATTTTAACTTCCGCACCGAACGTCGAAGCCCCGGACATCCCCGGCAACGCTTTCCAATGTATTATCCCGCATTGCCAAAAATTGCCGCATGTCTTACAGTCCGGTCATGTCACTGAAGGAGTCGTGGGAATGACGGCCAAAGCGCTTTTGGGCAAAGAAGAAATTGCCGCTGTTGTCGATGGGCTGGCGCTGCAGATTCTGGCGCGCCATCCGGATTGCGGAAACCTGATTCTGGTGGGCATCCAGCGGCGCGGCGCGGATCTCGCCTCCCGTTTTGCCGCTTTGCTTGCCTCGCGGATTGGCCGCCGTCCGGCCATCGGTACGCTGGACATCAATTTTTACCGCGACGACTGGACAAGCATTGAGGGCAAACCGCTCATCGGCGCTTCCGCGATGCCCGCCAATGTGGACAACAGCGTGATTGTTCTGGTGGACGACGTGCTGTTTACCGGCCGCACCGTCCGCGCCGCTCTTGAAGCCCTTCTTGACTACGGCCGCCCCAGGGCGGTGGAACTGCTGGTGCTGATTGACCGGGGCCACAGGGAACTGCCCATCCAGGCCGATTATGTGGGGCGCGTTGTTCCCACCGGGCTTGACGAGCATGTGGACGTGCTGCTGACGGAACGTGACGGCGAAGACAGCGTGCGGCTTGTCTCCTGAAAAAAGATGATCAGTTGCGATCTGCATGTCCATACCTGCTGTTCCCACGGCAGGGACACTCCCGCCGCCATGTACGCCGCGGCCCTTGAGCGCGGCCTCACGCTTGTCGGTTTTTCCGAACATTCGCCGCGCCCGCGGGGTTTTGACTATACCCGTGAATACCGTGAGCATCTCACGCGGCATCTGCCGGACTACGAACGCGAGGTTCTGGCCCTCAAGGCCGCGCCGCGGGAGGGGGCCAACGGACTTTGCGGCGTGCTTTACGGCATGGAGATGGACTGGCTGGACGGGCAGGAGGAGTTCACTCTGACCGCTTGCCGGGCCCATGATTTCGACTACCTTCTGGGGAGCGTCCACTTTATCGGACGCTGGGGATTCGACGACGGCGCGGAGCCCTGGGAGGGACTGCCGCAGGAGGAATGCGAAGCCCACTACGCGGCCTACTTCGCGGCGTGGGAAGCCATGTTGCGTTCCGGCTTCTTTTCCATTGCCGCGCACCCGGATCTCATCAAGATTTTCAGTGTGGATCAGTTCCATGTCTGGCTGGACAAACCCCAAAGCCAGGCCATGCTCCGTCGCGCTCTGGGCGTGCTCAAAGAGCAGGGCATGAGCATGGAAATTTCCTCGGCCGGTCTGCGCAAACCCTGCGCTGAAATCTATCCCGCCCCCCGGATCATGACCATCGCGGCGGAGCTCAATCTGCCGGTTTCCTTCGCCTCGGATGCGCACAGGGCGGAAGACGTGGCCGGCGATTTTGTCCGCCTTGCCGCCTATGCCCGTTCATTCGGATTTGCCAGGCATGTCTTTTTTGAAAAAGGGAACATGAGGGATCTGAAATTTTGACCATGCTCCGCGGCGTCCCCTTGGTGACAGTGTCGGGAGTCAGCCTGTTTCTGCCCGGTGACCCCGACCGGAAAATGGTGCTGCGCGACATTGATTTTTCCCTGCGCGAGGGCGGGCACTGCGTTTTTATCGGCCCCAGCGGAGCCGGCAAATCCACACTGCTCGGACTGTTGCACGGCGAACTCTGGCCGGCGCGGGGAAGCATTCTCTGGCATACCGATGAAGGGGCCGAAGACTCTCCCCTGGCCGGGCGGGCCATGAGTTTCCTTGTCTCTCCGGCCCTGCAGGAGAATTGCCGGCTCAGGTCGTGGGGGATGACCGGCAGGGATCTGCTGTTTACAGCCCTTGAGGAAAACCTCCACGACCGCGCCGAAGCCGATGAAATAACGGCGCGGCTTTCGGCCCGGTCGCTGCTGGACAGGGAAGTCGCCGCGCTTTCCAGCGGGCAGTTGCGCCTGCTCCTGCTCGCGCGGGCGTTGCTGCGTTCCCCGCGTCTGCTTTTGCTGGATGAATGCGCCAACGGCCTTGACGCGCCGTCCCGAGCGCGTTTTTTTGACCTGCTCGCGGAACGCGCCCGCACATGCACCGTGGTTATGACCACGCATCGTTCCGACCTGATCCCCGGCTGGTGCGCGGAGCGCCGGCAGATCAGGGACGGGCGCCTCCTGGCGGCGGACGAGGCGCGGTTTCCGGCGTCGCGCCGTTATTCCGGGCGCTGTCCGGGAGCAGGGGACCGCCCGGACGGACAGGGGATGGAGCCGCGGCTCCGGACTCCGCGCCTGTCTTCCGTAGACGCCGCCCCTCTTTTCCGTCTGAAAAACGTCTCTGTTTTTATTGACCGGCATAAGGTGCTGCGCGACATCACCTGGACCATGCATGAGGGCGAGCGCTGGCAATTGCGTGGCCCCAACGGCTCCGGCAAGTCCACCCTGCTGCGCCTTCTGGCCGGGGATGAATTCGCCGCCGCCGGCGGGGAGATACTGCGGTACCTGCCGCGCCGCGGCGGCCCTGTGCGCACGCTGGAGCAGCTGCGCAGGGGCGTGCGCCTCGTCAGCGATCTTTCACAGGCCCTGTACGGGTACGACCTGAGCGGCTTTGAACTCGTCTGTTCCGGCTTTGACAATACCATCGGAATTTACCGGGACTTCACCGAAACTGAGAAGCGAAACGCCCGCGCGATCATGGCGGAGCTTCGGGTGGCCCATCTGGCTGAGGTCTCCATACGGCGACTTTCCAGCGGGCAGTTGCGATGTCTTTTCCTGGCGCGGGCGCTTGCGGGGGATCCGGAAATTTTGCTGCTTGACGAGCCCTGCAACGGCCTTGATGCCGAAAGCCGCCTGCGCTATCTGGATATTCTGGACGATCTGGCCGAACGGGGGATGCATTTTGTCTTTGTGTCCCATTACAGCCAAGACGCGCCCCTGTGCATCAACCGCAGGGCCGGGATGGAAAACGGCCGGCTTGTTCAGGGTTGACTGCCTGTTTTTTTGCCCAGTTTCGCGCGCGCCGCTTCGATACAGACGGGCAGGACGGAAACGACGATGATGCCGTAGATGATGAGGCCGAAATTTGTCTGTACCCACGGGATATTGCCCAGAAAGTATCCGGCGGAAACAAGTCCGCCGACCCAGAGGGCGCAACCGGCGATGTTGAAAAAAAAGAAGGCCGGCGGAAACATGAGGGCAATGCCCGCCACAAAAGGGGCAAAGGTGCGCACTATGGGCACAAAACGCGCCAGCACGATGGCCTTGCCGCCGTGGCGGGCGTAAAAGCGGTTTGCCTTCAGCAGGTATTCTTTTTTGATCAGCCTGCTTTCCCTGGAGAAAACAGGGGGCCCCACATGCCGTCCGATGGCGTAATTGACGGCGTCCCCCAGAACGCCGGCCGCAAAAAGCGTCAGCATGATTTCGCCGTAACCCATGAGGCCGGCGCCGGCCGCCACTCCGGAGGCGAAGAGCAGGGAGTCCCCCGGCAGAAACGGTGTGACCACAAGCCCTGTTTCACAAAAAACAACGACAAAAAGGATGGCGTATGCCCAAGCGCCGTACTGCCGCGCCAATTCAAAGAGGCGAACGTCAATGTGCAGCACAAAATCAATACAACTGGAAACAAATTCCATCGGCGTCCCCGGCAAATTTTTCTTTTTCGCGGCGCGGCGGTTCGACCCTTGTATCCCAGGACGCCCTGTGGCACAACCTGTTTCATGCTTCGTTACGTCTGTCCGCTCCTGCCGCTTTTGCTCCTGTGTTTCCTCATCGCGGGCCCGGCTTCGGCCGCGGAAGCCTATCAGCCCGGATTCCGCACACTCGGGCAATGGCGCGCGGAAGACAGGCTGCGCCTGGATGTCAACGTCTGGTATCCCGGCGTGCGTCCTCCGCGTGTTCTGAACTATGCCCCCTGGGAGATTGTGGCGGCGCCGGAGGGCAAGCCCGCGGAGGGGCGTTTCCCCCTGCTCCTGCTCTCGCACGATTCGGACGGCACGCGCTTCTCCTATCACGATACCGCGGCCCGTCTGGCCTCGCGCGGTTTTGTGGTGGCCGCCGTCACCCATTCCGCCGACTGCATGTACAACATGGATTCCCTGTTCACTCTGGCCCAGCTTCGATCGCGGGCGCTGGAGCTTTCCGCGACGCTGGATCTGCTGTTTGATAACCCGCGGGTGGCTCAGGGGATAGATCGCAACCGCGTCGGCGTCATCGGTTTCGGGTCCGGGGCGGCCGCGGCCCTGCTTTTGGGCGGCGCGATGCCGGATTGCGCGGGCTGGCCCGGCTACTGCGGACGCGCCGGCAGCGGTGACAGCTATTGCAACACCTGGGCAAAAAACCGCATCGACAGATTGTGCGCCGCGTTGCCGTTGACGGCGAGTCTTGCGGATCCAAGAATCAAAGCCGTCGCCGCCGTCGCACCGGGCTACGGCATGCTTTTCGGCCGGGATTCATTCCGGTATTTCTACCCGCCGCTGTTTCTGATTGGCGCGGAAGAGGACACGCTTCATCCTCCGGCGCTGCACGCCGATGCGCTGGCTGCCCTTTTGAACGGCAGGGCGCGGCATGCCACGCTCAGGAATGCCGATGCCGCCTCTCTTGCGGCCCCCTGCCCGGAACCCCTTGAGGATGAGTTGCCGGAGCTTTGCCGCTCTGTGAGTTCCGCCGGGCGCAAGGCCATTCACCAGCGGCTCTATGATCTGTTGTCGGATTTCTTTTTGCACTATTTGGGCAACGACAAAAATCTTCCTCTCATCCCGGCTCCCCCCGATTTGACAAAACAGGAACCGCCAGTTCCTGCCGCCGCCCCCGCGCCGGAGAAGCGGCGGCAGGAAAGAAGCAGATAGCCCGCTCCGTCGCCCTCCGTGTGGAATCATTTCAGCCGGAAGGCGAAGGGCAGCAGCACCAGCGTTTTGACCGGGCGGCCTTTTATCCTGCCCGGCAGAAAGCGCGTCCTCCGCGCGGCGTCGAGGGCCGCCTCCTCAAAATATTCCGGCGGCGAGGCCGAATGAACAGCGCATTCACTGGGCAGCCCGGCGGTATCTATGACGATTCTCACCACAACCGTGCCGTCGACGCGCGAGTTCCTGGCCTTTGCCGGGTATTCCGGCTTGACGCGCCGCAGAATGGACGGTTTCTGATCCACGCGGGACGCGTCATGCACGCCGGAGCCCGCGCTCTGGCCGGAAAGGCCGGATGCGCGGGAGGACGCTCCGCCTTCTCCTCCGGCGATCCTCTCCGGGGCAACGGCAAAAGTCCGCTCCACGCCGCCCTGAGCGGACGGGGAGGGCGGCCCGCCGGAGGAAGAACTTGAAGCGGCATCCGGAGTGGCCGGCGTTCGCCGTGTACGCTTGAACGGCGGCCTGTTTTTGGACCGGCCGGCGGTCTGGGGTTCGGGCTTTTCCGGCGCGTCTTCGGAGGCCGGTGTTTCCGCCCCAGGTCCGCTCAATGCGTTCCGCGTCGCGCCGGATTCGGATTCCGGCGTTTGCGGAGCGGCCTGTTCTCCGGAGGAATCGTCCGCCGCCCGCCCAGGAGGAGCGGAACCGGAAGCCCCGAAGAGGGAAAATTCTTCCAGGGAGACATGGTGGATTTGCTCCCGATCTTCCGGAGAGAACTCCGGGAGCAGAACAAGTCCGGCCATGACGCCGCCGTGCAGGCAGAGGGAAAAAACAAAGGGCAAACAGCGCGCGCGCGTCATGAAGTTCCCTGACCTGGCGGGGAGGAAGCGGACGTTTTCTTTTTTGGCGAAAAAACCATGGCCGCCGCCAGCATGAGCGTCGCGATCAACACAATCGCCGCGCCCGTCGGCAGGGAAAGCCGGAACGACAGCCACAGGCCGGCGACGGACGCCGTTGCGCCCAGCGCGGCCGAGAGAAGGAACATCATCCGCAGGCTGTAGGTCAGTTGCAGGGCGGCGGCGGCCGGCGCGACGATAAGCGAAAAAATCAGAAGGCCGCCGATGGCCTTGAGCGTGCAGGCCACGACAAGGCCCATGAGAATGAAACAGGCATAGCGAACCGCCCGCACCGGCATGCCGGAAGCCAACGCCGCCCGGCTCTGCCCGATAATGGCCTGAATCTCCTTGAAGAAACAAAAGACAAAGAGAAAGAGCAGCAGGGCGACTCCGCCCATCAGCCAGAGTTCGGAAGACGTTACGATGAGCAGGTTGCCCCAGATCAGGGACAGCCCCTCAGTTCTGGCGCCCGGCAGCAGGCCCAGGGCCAGCATGGCCAGGCTCATGACCAGCGAAAAGATGACCCCGATGGCCGTGTCCAGGCTGAAACCGGGGCGGTCGGCCAGCGGCCCCACCAGCGCCGCCGCGCCGAGGCTTGCCGTCAGCGCCCCGGCCAGAGGGGGGAAACCGAGCCAGAGGCCCGTCAGCGCTCCGGCAAAGGCTGCGTGGGAAATGCACATCCCGACGAGACTCATGCGCCACAACACCACAAAAACCCCCATTGCCCCGCAGACGCTCCCCCCCAGCACGCTCATCAGAAGCGCCCGCCGCAGAAATTCGTAGCTCAGGAAAGATTCCATGCGGTTTCAGAAAAGCGCCACCCGTCGCTCTCCGCAAGCGGCAATCGTGATGGGAACGGAATAGAGAAAGCCGAGAAGTTCCGGATTTACCGCTTCGTCAACCGGGCCGCACCAGACAAGCCTGCCCCCTTTCAGCATGGCCACGTTCGCGGCCATGCTGAACACCGCGTTCAGGTCGTGTGTGACCAGGAATACGGCAAGTCGGTACCGCCGCCGCAGATTGTCTATGGTGTTGAGAACCTCCCTCCGGGCCTGCCAGTCGAGGGAAGCTGTCGGCTCGTCAAGGAGCAGAAATTCCGGCTCCTGGGTCAGCGCTCTGGCCAGGGCCATGCGCTGGCCCTCCCCGCCCGACAGACGCCCGATGGGACGCCCGGCGAGGGCGGACAGGCCGACCGCCTCCAGGGCGCGCGCGGCCAAGTCTTTTTCCCTTTTCCCAGGTTTTCCCAGAAGGCCGATCCTGCTGTATGTGCCGGCCAGCACCGCCTCAAAGACATTCATGGGCATTTTGGGATCAATGTCTGTCGCCTGGAACACATGGGCGATGTTCGGGCGGATTCGCGGAGCGGTTTTGGGCGTGACCGGGCGGCCGTTGTAGGTCACGCTTCCCGTCCGGCAGGGGGTAAGCCCGTTGAACAGGCCCAGCAGCGTGGATTTTCCCGCGCCGTTTGGCCCGATCAGCGTCCAGAACTCACCGGGGTTGACGGTGAGGTTTATGTTTTCCAGAATGCGCCTGCGGCCGAGAAACACAGTGGCATCCCGTATCCTGGCCAGCGGAGGGCGCATTGCCGCTCACCCGGTCAGGCCGGCCAGCCGGCTCACGTTGCGCCGCAGCAGGCTGAAGTAGTCCGGCACGTCCCCGTCGGAACCGGGGAAATTGGAAAGTACCACATGCGGAACTTTCAGCTCCAGAGCCAGGGGCAACCCGACGTCCGCGCCGCTCTGGAGGTTGTCAACCACCCCGGCTATTTTCCGCCCGCGCAGGGCGTCCACCAGATTCGCCACATCCCTGGCCGTCATTTCCCCGGAGCGCCTGTAGGCTTCCAGCACGGTGAAGCCGGCCCAGCGGACGAATTCCGACTGCGTGTCGGCGACGACCACAGGCGTATTTTTGAGCGCCGCCAGTCCGGACAGGGCTTCGGCTTCCGCCCGCGTGATCCCGGCCAGGCGCGTTTCGGCCCTTTTATTGATGTCCGGCGCCGCCCCGGGGGAGAGACGGGCCAGAACCTCCGCGACGGCGCGCGTCGCCTTTCGCTGCACTTCAGGCACAAGCCAGGAACCCCCGGCCTCTATGACTTCAAGACGTATCCCGCCGGGTTTGCCGGTCTCCAGCAAACCGGCCGTCTGGGGCATGTCGCGCTGAAAGGCGTGAATCAGCATCGCGTCGGCCTTGGCGGCGAACACGAAATCGGCGGGATTGGCGTTGTCGTGTCCGGGGCAGGAGGAACCGGCGACAAGAGTTATCATCTCCGCCCGCCCGTCCGTGAGATCCCGCACGATGTCCTCAATCAGGGAAGTTCCGGCCACGATTTTCAGGGCGGGCGCTTCGGCCCGCCCGTCGCGGGGCAGCGCCGGAAGCAGCAGGGCCGCCAGCAGCGGCAGGAGCAGCAGACGTCGCGCCATGTCAGACCCCCTTTTTGCGGGCGGAAAAACAATACCGATCGGCGTTCTCCTGCAGGGCGAGGCCGATGAACCCGGCCCCGGCGAACAGGGCGCGCATGGCGTTTTCGTCGGGCATGTGGTCGCCGTGGACGGCGTGATGCCCGTCATGATGGCGGTTTATTTTTTCGCGCGAGGCCAGATGCAGCACATGAGCCGTCCCCCCCGGTTTCAGCACCCTGTGAAACTCGCGGGCGGCCACCGAATGGTCGCTGAAATGGGGAAAGGCGGAAAAGCAGACCACCATGTCCACATAGTCGTTCAGCAGCGGAATCTGCTCGGCCCGCGCGTGCAGGGCGAGGGCGCGGCTGTCCTTGTCCGCGACGCCGGCCAGCATGGGGGCCGATGCGTCAAGGGCGATCAGCCGGGCGAGAGGGCCGGCGCGTTTGCGCAGCATGGGGATGAGGATGCCGCGCCCACAGCCGGCATCCAGAATCGTCATTCCCTCGGCGATGTTCAGCCCCGCCATCAGCTCTTCCGTCCTGGCCCTGGTTTCCGGGGGATAATTGCGGCTCTCCCATTCCTCGGCCGACTGGTCGAAAAACCGGCGGCGCAGGTCGTCCCGTTCCGTTGCGGCATTCATGGGCATATCTCCTCCGGGCCGTCCGCTCCGGCGGAACGAACGGCCCGCTCAGGTTAGAATTTCAGCTCAAAACCGACCATGACCGTCGTGCCGGGCATGTAGTAGAAGTCTCTGGGGCCGGTGTTCCCGTCCTTTTCCATCGCATAGGCGTAGGGCGCGTTCAGCACGTTGTCCACGGCGACGTAGAGTTTTCCCTGTTCCAGATGCCAGGGTTCATAGTCGAACATGTAGTCCAGGCGCAGGTTGAGCACGTTGATGTCCGGCAGCCTGTCCCTGTCCGTCAGCCGGGCAACGGCGGTAACAGGGACGGCCGGATTCTGTGTGCGTGAGACCGTACCCTGGTACATGCCCTGAATGTGCTGAAAGTCGCCGCTCAGGCGGAAGTGCTCCAGAAAATCCCACTTGAAGCCGGCCTGGAAGGCGAACTCCGGCGTGTAGGGCATTTTGTCCCGCTCCACGCCGTCATCCCCCTTGGCTCGGGCTTTCAGCCAGGTGGCGCCGGCGAACAACTCCAGCCCTTCCACGGGCGTCAGGCTGCCGCTCAGTTCCACACCCTCAATGACGTATCTGGCCGTGCTGGTGGTGTTAAAGAAACTTTCGCCAACCGGAACACCGCTGGGGTTCATCATGTAGGCTCTGGTGCGGTCCCTGCCGTCATCGTGAAAATACGTCCCGCCGAGGGTGAACAGGCCCGGCCATTTGTGGGTCAGCCCCACTTCAAAATGGTCCACGACTTCAGGCTTTATCTCCTTGGTGTCAAAGCCGGACGGCAGGGATTTGTTTCCCAGAAAGTTTTGAAGCACCACAGGGCTTGGATAGTTGACGCCCCGGGCGTAGTTGAAGTTCACGTCGGTATTGCCGTAGCCCAGCACAAGGCCGGCCTGCGGCGCGGCCTTGTCGGCGAAGAGGTTGTGGGCGTACAGACGCAGACCCGCCGAGGGGATGACGTGAAAGCCGTCTTCCAGGCCGAACATCTGGCTTGCGGCCAGATAGGGGGAAAACAGGGTCTGGTCCGGAAAGTCCCAAGTACTGGGATTGTTCTGGCCGCGAGCCACCGGGACGAGTGCACCTGCGCTATTACGTTGAGTGTGTTTTAGCTGGTAATTTTCCATTACTGTTTTATCCAGGTCAAAACCCAGTACAAATTCACTGCCCTCCCAGACGGAGAAGGTTTCGCGGCCGCGCAGGCCGTACATTTGGATGTGCTGCCGGGAATAGGTGTCGGACGCTCCTTCGCCCCGGAGAAAGAACTTGGTGTCGTTGTAATAGCCTTTCAGCCAGCCGGAGGCCTGTTTGTAGTCGTTGGCCAGGGTCACCGTGCTCAGGGAGCTGTAAGTGTCATACCTGTCAGTAAGCCAGGAATTGCCGCTCGGCGCAGTCTTGCGCCCTCCGGTCAGCGGGCTGTCCGGCGCTTCGGTCTGGGCGCTCACATAGCTGCTCATGACCCGCAGGCTCCAGTCCTCGAAGAGCTGCACGCCCAGATTGCCGTACCAGCTCCCCTGCCAGGCCGCGGAATTGTCCACGTGGCCGGCCGTCCATATCCGGCTCTGGGCCGCGTAGACGTCAAACTGCTCCTTTTTCGCGCCCATGCCCACGTTTTCGGCAAAGGTGGAGAAGGAACCGCCCTCGAAGCCCAGCTTCAGCTCATAGCCTTCCTCGGTCATGTATTTGGGGATGAAGTTGACCATGCCGTAGCCCGAGCCGAAGCGCGAGGGCTGCGGGTATTTGTAGATCTCCATGCCGCCCAAGGCGTAGACCGGCACGCCGTCGGCCAAGGCCTGGCCGTAAAGCGCGCCGAAGCGGGGCACGTCGTCAAAGAGGATGCCGAGGTCGGGGCTGGGATGGCCGGCCCCCCGGCCGCGAATATACAGGCTGTGGCTCGTCTGGCCGCCGATGATGTTTTTTTTCTGGAACATCACGCCGGGCACGTTGCGCAGGGCGTCGTAAAAATCCAGGGAATTCTGGAGCGCGATTTGCTCCTCGGTCACCACGTTGAACTGGGTGCCGAAGCGCGTCGTCACCGGCACCGCGGGCGGCTGGTCGGCCACGCCGTAAACGGTGACGGGCGGCAGCGTGTACGCGGTCAGGGAACCCTGGGTAAGCCCGCCCTGGCCGACGCCCCGCTCCACCGGCTCAGGAGGGCTTTGCCGCGCCGGTTCGGGGTCGGCGGCCTGCGCGGCCGGAGAAACCGCCGGCAGGGCCAGACAGGACGCCATGATGAACAGTGATGCCGTCGCCAGTGCGAATACGCGGTTGCCGCGCTTTTTCATGATGCCTTCCTCCCTGGTTTAAAATAATTTTTAAATTCGTGTTACTACAAAGGAAAAATCATCAATTATTTTTATGTATTCCCCATCATCCTTTATCTTGTCGAAGTGATAACATTATTACATTTTAATTATTCGTATTATCCAAACATAAAAACAGCGGACTGTCAACCGTTCGGAACGGCGACAGAACAATCTTCCCGTCCTGGCCCGGCGGCTCAGAACAATCCGTATCTCACCAGCCGGCGCGCCATAGCCAGCGCATCCTCCCCCAGAAAAAGACACGCCGCGGCGGCGATACAGGCCAGAAAGCAGTATTCGCCCAGGCTGCCGGTGGAGCAAAGATTAAGCGAAAGACGCCCTGCGCGGGAAAACGGCCGTAAAGGCACGCCCCGTGGCGTGCACATATCCAGAAGCACATGACTCAGACCGCCGAAACCCAGGCCTGTCAGCATTGCCTGCGAAGCGGAAGAAATATGCGCCGTCATTCCCCCCGCAAGCAGGACGGCCCACCAGCCGAACCAATGGGTTGGGCCGCGGTGGATGCGGTTAAAGACCCGCTGTCGGCCGCGCGATGTCAGGGCAAGGCCGGAGAGGCGATGATCCAGCATATCCGGCAGCACGGCCCCGGCGCAGGCGGTCAGTACGCCCTCCGGCGGCAGATTGAGAGCCAGAGCCGCCGCCACGGCCGCTGTCTGATGAGTGATCCATTTCACCGTTTTTTCCTCCGCGCATGCCGATTCCGGGCTGACAATCACGCGCCGCCGCTCTTTTCCTCCGCCGGGGCACCAAGCGATTCCTGCGCCCTCACCGTCACGGGGCGGTCATAACAGGCGAACATCGCTTCAATCTGCCGCAAAGAAGGGGACCGAGTACACAGGCTGACCAGCGGAACGATAAGAAGCCCGGCCAGCATCGCAAACGCGCCGGCGTTGATAGGCGATTGCAACAGGGGGGGAAGGTTGCTGCGGAAAAAGATATTGGAACACATGAACAGCGTGCTGAACAGAAAACAGGCCCAAACGGCGGAGCCGGTCGTGCGTCTCCAGTAAAGGCCGTACAGAAAAGGAGCCAGAAAGGCGCCGGCCAGTGCCCCCCAGGAAATGCCCATGAGTTGCGCGATAAAGGAAATGCCGCCCTTATATTGGATAATGGCGATAATTGCGGAAACCAGGATAAAAACGGCAATCAGGATGCGAATGACGCGCAACTGCAGAGCCTCGTCCATTCTGTTGAATATGGTTCCCCTGAGAAAATCCAGCGTGAACGTGGAGGCCGACGTCATCACCAGCGCCGAAAGGGTTGACATTGACGCGGATAATACCAGCATCACCACGACACCGATGAGCAATGGGGAAAAGCCTGAGAGCATCGCCGGAATGATGGAATCAAAACCCTCCGCCGCCACATTCACCCTGTCGGCGAACAGGCGTCCGAAGCCGCCCAGAAAGTAACAGCCGCCGGACACCAGTATGGCGAAAACAGTGGAGATGACAGTGCCCTTCCTGATGCTTTTTTCCGACTTGATGGCATAAAATTTCTGCACCATCTGCGGCAATCCCCAGGTCCCCACAGATGTGAGGAGAACAACGCCCAGCAGGTTCAGAGGGTCCGGTCCGAAAAAGGAAGCAAATACGCCGGGCATGTCGGACACCGCGGCGTCGCTCACCCGGGCGAGCAGACTCAGGGAACTCATGAAACCGCCGTGCGCCAGCAGCACGGCCGACACCACAGCGACAATGCCGACGATCATGATGAGGCCCTGTATAAAATCATTGACGGCCGTGGCGACGTACCCCCCGGCAATGACATAAACGCCGGTCAATACCGCCATGGCCGCGATGCAGATGGTGAAGTCCACTCCGTAAGCCATGGAAAAAAGCCGCGACAGGCCGTTATACAGCGAAGCCGTATAGGGAACCAGGAAAATGAAGGTGATGACCGAAGCGCCGATTTTAATGCCGCGCGAGCAGAAGCGTTCACCGAAAAACTCCGGCATGGTGGCGCTGTCAAGATGCCGCGTCATGATGCGGGTACGGCGTCCCAGAACAACCCAGGCCAGCAACGAACCGATCATGGCGTTGCCGAGACCGATCCACAGTGCGGAAATGCCGAATTTCCAACCAAACTGCCCGGCGTATCCGACAAAGACCACCGCGGAAAAATATGACGTCCCGTAGGCGAAAGCCGTCAGCCACGGCCCGACGGCACGGCCGCCCAGCACAAAACTGTCGACATCGGTGTTGCGTTTGCGGAAATGGAGTCCGATTCCCGTCATAACAACAAAAAAAACAACGAGCAGCAGCACTTTGACAAACATATGAGACCTACCCGCCTCCAGACGCTTTTATTTCGCGTTGTTCCCGTTTTTCCCCAAGCAGGGCGGCTGCATAGTCAGCGCCGTTGAACGGGCGCAGGTCTTCAAGCTTTTCGCCCAGCCCCACGAAACTGATGGGCAATGAGTACTCCAGAGCCACGGCTACGGCAATACCGCCCTTGGCTGTTCCGTCGAGCTTTGTCAGAACAAGTTCGTCAACGCCGGAGGCCTCCTTGAAAAATTTTGTCTGCGACAGGGCGTTCTGCCCGGTTGTCGCGTCAATGACGAGTATTGTGCGGTGCGGCGCGCCGGGATGCTTTTTACCGAGCACCTGACGAATTTTGGTCAGTTCTTCCATCAGGTTGGTTTTGGTATGCAGGCGTCCGGCCGTATCCACGAAAAGCGCGTCCACCCCGGCCCTTACAGCCATCTCCACAGCTCCGTACGCGACAGCCGCCGGGTCCGCTCCCGCCGGCCCGGCGTGGAAAAGCGCGCCGGAGCGCTCCGCCCATACCTGCAACTGTTCAATGGCCGCGGCGCGGAAGGTGTCCGCCGCCGCAATCATCACTTTTTTGCCTTGCAGACGAGCGCGGTGGGCCAGTTTGCCGATGGTCGTGGTTTTGCCTACCCCGTTCACCCCCACCACCAGCGCCACTTCCGGCAAATTTACCGCGGTGATGCGGCGCGGCGCGGAAAAAATCGTTTCCACCTCACGGCGCAGCAGATCGCGGACAAACTCGGCCCGGGTAATGCCTTCACGCCCGGCGGCACTCCTCAGACGTTCCACGAGAACAAACGAGGTTTCGTAGCCCATGTCGGCCATGATAAAGAGTTCTTCCATGTTCCCCCAAAATTTCTCGTCAAGCTCTCCGTGTCCGGAAAAAAGCGCGTCCAGCCGGCGCGTCAGGTGTTCCCGCGTGCGGGCCAGTCCTTCACATATCTTCAGAAAAAGACGGTTGCGTTCGTCCTCCTCATCCTCCATATCCAGGGCCAGGGCAAGGCGGTATTGCAGTTCGGAGCGAAACTCCTCAACACGGCGGTATTCCATGCGGACGAGCCATTCATCAAACTCGCGTGCAAAGGCCTGCGCTTCCCCCGAGGGCACGTCGAGGGCGCGCAAAAGAAAAAGCAGCCGCGCATTGAAGAGTTCACCCGCTGTATCCACTCCTTCCAGAATAACGGCAAGCCAGGCCGGGAGCCGGGGCTCCGCCTCGCGCAGACGCAAGGCCAGAGCGGCCTCGCCGTCGTCAGGGGAATTTCCCGCTCCCGCACCGGGCGGAACGGACGCGATTTTTTCACGGGATGGGGCAGCCCCGCCGCCTGTCTCTCCGGCCGGCCTCCCGTCGCCGAAAATACGTTTCACCGCGGAAAAAAATCCCATGCGAACTCCTTTCTGCCGGTATCCCAACAACTTGATGCCGCAGATCCGCGTCAGGCCCGATGGGGATCGGGATCCGCCTTCCAGTCCCGTACGGTCTCACGCAGCGCGGCTTCCCGCTCCGGGGGCAGATTTTTGAAATCCTCGGCAAAAACGTGAAGGCGTGTGCCGCCCCGGGGGGCGAACAACCCTTTGACCCGACACCAGCAGGGCGCGATGGCGCTACGCAAATCATCCAGAACCGTGTTGGTGATGGTTTCCATAAAGGATTGATGGTTACGAAAGGCAAACATGTAGAGTTTGAAACTTTTTGATTCCACGCAGAGCCTGTCCGGTATGTACTCCACGCTGATGGCGCCCGTGTCCGGCTGTCCGGTAACCGGGCAGAGGGAAGTGAATTCGGGAAAAACAATGCTGATGACATAAGGCCGCGCGGAATACCGGTTGGGAAAGGATTCCAGAAGATGCGCGCCGGGGCCGTTTTCCGGACAGGGCAATCCGCCCGCGCCCAAAATCCGTAAACCGCGGATATCATCCTGACTGCGGCTGGTCATCGACCCCTCTCCGTTTTGGCTGCGTGCGACAAAAATCCTTACGGTTCAGCAGCCCCTTCAGGCAACACTTGTAACGCATCACGCTTGCGACTACAATAGGCCGCGCCGGGATCAGCAATATCACCGCATACGGAGTACACATGCAGCTCACGCTTCGCCCCGCGCCCTGCGCCAAGGGAATCTTCCTGCCGCTGTTTCCTTTCGGATATTCCAGTCCTGCGGGATTTTCCGCCCATCGTCTTCTGCGCCCTTCAGGGCCTGTCCCCCGTTTGCCTGCCGGCGCGCAACTGCTGGATACAGACGGCAAAGCCCTCTTTGCCGTTACGGGAATGCTGCGCCCCCCGGCAAATCCGCACGCCCTTGTCTGCCCTTTGCTCACGGCGCTTGAGGATGCCGCCGCGGAAACCCCGGCGGATCTGCGCCTTTCCGTATATAAACCGGGTGTGAGCCTCGCCTGGATAACCCTTTCCGACAAGGGTTATCACGGCGACCGCGAAGACGCCAGCGGCCCGCTCATCGCGGAGATCCTTTCAAAAACCCTGCCCATCCGCCACAGCCAAGGATTTCTGCTCCCGGACGACGCCGATATGCTGCGGGCGTTGCTCACCGGGCTGGCCTTGACGGAAGGCTATGATATTGTCTGCACCACCGGCGGCACCGGCCTTTCTCCACGGGACATATCCCCCCAGGCCACGGCCAAGGTGATAGATCTGCCCCTGCCCGGCGTCCGGCAGGCAATGCTGGCCGGCAGTCTCGCCGTAACGCCCCGCGCGGCGATATCCCGCGCAGAAGCGGGTATATTGGGAAAAAGCATCATCATCAACCTGCCGGGAAGCCGCAAGGCGGTACAGGAAAACCTGAACGCCGTGATACACGCTCTGCCCCACGCCCTTGACAAGCTGCATGGAGACGGCAGGGACTGCGGCGGGTAAACGGACCGCGAGAGAAATATACATGCCTTTGTTTTTCGGTCAATTCGGCGACATCTGCAGAATGATCAAAATTGAACATTCCGTTTTCGCGTTGCCCTACGCCTATACGGGCGCCGTCCTGGCGGCCGGCGGCCTGCCCCCGGCGCGGAGCCTGATATTTCTGACTGTGGGCATGGTAGCGGTGCGATCTTTTGCCATGGCTTTCAATCGCATAGTCGACCTTGATTTTGACCGGCTCAATCCGCGTACGCAAAATCGTCCGCTCGTCACGGGAAAAATCAGCCCCGGACAGACCCGGGCCTTCTGCGCTGTCATGGCCTTCCTTTTTATAGCGGCGTGCGCATGCCTGAACGCGGTCTGTCTGTGGCTTTCCGTTCCCGCTCTGCTTTTTGCCGCGTCGTACAGTCTGCTCAAAAGAGTTACCGCCCTGTGCCACTTCTGGCTCGGAGCCACTCTGGGCCTGGCCCCTCTGGCGGGCTGGCTCAGCGTAACGCCGCAAAGCCTCGGCCTGGCCCCGGTACTGCTCTTTTTTGCGGTAACATTCTGGGTGGCCGCCTTTGATATTTATTACGCCTTTCAGGATATGGATTTTGATTCGGCCCACGGGCTTTATTCCATGCCTTCCGCCGTCGGAGCGGAAACAGCCTTGACCATCGCCGCCTTCTCCCACGTCATGACCGCCATTTTTCTGCCTTTGGCCGGTCTCGCGGCCGGCCTTTCCTGGCCTTGGTTTACAGTCTGCGCGGCTGTGGCGGCGCTGCTTTTTGTGGAGCACAGACTTGTGCGAGCCAGGGGGTTGCGGCATATCAACATGGCCTTTTTCACCCTCAACGGCATCATCTCGCCGGTGGTACTCGCGGGAGTGATACTGGGCATAGCGATGTGAATATCAATGACGCGAAAAAACAGTGCAGGCGGCGGAACGGTCCTCGCGACAGCGGCGAGTCTCCGGCGCGACCGAGTCGTTCTGACCAAATGCTCTATCTAATGTCGGGCATATCATGCGCTCGCGACAGATAGCGGATTTAGCGCTTGAGGTCACGATATTGTTTTGTTAGTGTGGGCCATGTTTAATACCGAAGCCGTTTCCATTGCAGGCTCGCTGGCGGCGTTTACGCAGACAACGCCGGAATCCCTTGTCGCATATACGGAGAATCAGTTGCGTCTTCTGTATGATTTGACGCGCGTCATGGATTCCTCCGCCGCCGTGGAAGACGCTCTGGACGAGGCGCTTGCCCTGATGGCCAAGCACCTGCACATGATGCGGGGCAGTATTACCCTCATTTCGCCCCAGACAGGGGAGTTGCGTATTGAATCCGCCTGGGGGCTTACGCAGGCGGAGCGCCAGCGCGGCCGCTACCGTGCCGGAGAAGGCGTTATCGGGCGGGTGATCATGACCGGGCAGCCCATGTACGTCACCAACGTGTCCGATGAACCGCTTTTTTTAAACAAAACGCGATCCCGCAATCTGAAAAGCGACAGCATTTCTTTTATCTGTGTGCCCATCCGCTGGAATGAGCGCGTTGTCGGGGCTCTTTCCGTCGACCATCTTTTGGCGGACGTTGCCACGCTGGAAGAGGAAATGCGCCTTTTGACGATTATTGCGGCGCTGTTGCGCGATGCGGCGCTGCAAATGCAGCACGGGATGGATGAAAAGTGCGCATTGACGCGCCCCAAAGATTTTATAGGCAACTCCGACAGGATGGAGATAGTTTACGCCCAGATTGCCCAGGTTGCGCCTTCAACGACGACTGTGCTTTTGCACGGAGAATCCGGCACGGGCAAGGAACTTGCGGCCAAGGCCATACATGCCGCTTCAGCGCGGGCGAGAAAGCCTTTTATCTCCCTCAATTGCGCCACCTTGCCTGAAACTCTTGTGGAAAGCGAAATTTTCGGGCACGAACGGGGGGCCTTCACCGGGGCCAACGCTGTGCGCAAAGGCCGTTTTGAGCTGGCCAACGGCGGCACACTTTTTCTCGACGAGGTGGGCGAGTTGCCCCTGCTCACCCAGGCGAAACTGCTGCGCGTTCTCCAGGAGCGCTCTTTTGAGCGGTTGGGAGGAATGGAGACGATCCATGTGGATGTGCGTTTTATCACGGCCACAAACCGCAACCTGGAAAAAATGGTGGAGGACGGTCTCTTCAGGCGCGACCTTTACTACAGGCTCAACGTCTTCCCTATCAATCTGCCGCCGTTGCGGGAGCGGGCCGATGATATTTTGCCCCTGGCCATGCATTTTCTGCGGAAATTTGCCGAAGAAAACGGACGGAGGCAGATCCGGCTGTCGGAAAAAGTCAGAGGAATGCTTCAGGAATACCCTTGGCCCGGCAACATACGGGAACTTGAAAACGTGATGGAGCGGGCGATACTTTTGCTGGGGCAGGAGAATATGCTCTTCCAGCAGCACTTGCCGCCGGCTTTGCAAAATGCCGTCAGCCGGGGCGGCGCGGGAATCCAGGCGGCTTTTGACGGCGGGCTGCAGGAGCGCATGGACGCCCAGGAGCGGGCTTCCATTGTCGAGGCGCTGGAATGGAGCCGGGGTAAAATCGGCAAGGCCGCTTCGCGTCTTGGCTTGACGGAACGGGTCATGGGCTTGCGCCTTAAAAAATACGGACTTAATTACAAGGATTTCCGCCGCTCCGGCAGGAGCGGCGCCTGAAATTCGGCCAGAACAAAAATGTAATTTTTTGTTGTGATAACAGCCCGTTTTTATATTTTATTTTTGAGACGCGCAGTTTTGCGCGTTTTTTTGCGGCAATTTTATACGCAAATGTAAAAAATAGGCGACTTCAGCGTTGGCACAGGACCTCCGGCAAGAATATTTGAGAGAATTATGCTGAGAATAGAGCAGGATATATCAAAGTTATTTTTTTGGCATGCTTTGTGCTTTTTCTTCCATAAAAATTTTGCCGTGCCCGACGCGCCATCCTTGCGCGGCCGGTTCCCGGCATAAGGGAGAGTTGCATGAACGCTGCTGATACTGGTTATATTATCATCTGCGCCGCCATGGTCATGGTAATGACGCCGGCGCTGGCCCTGTTTTACGGCGGTCTCGTTCGTTCGCGTAACGTGCTTGCCACGCACATGCACAGCTATGCCTCACTTGGCCTCATCACGATTCTCTGGGTTTTTGTGGGATATACGCTTGCTTTCGGCGATGATGTAGGCGGGATTATCGGTAATTTGTCATACGTTTTCATGCGCGGCGTGGAAGGCGTGGCGGCGCCCGCGGCCCCGCAATTGCCGCACACCGTGTTCATGGCCTTCCAATGCATGTTCGCCGTGCTGACAGTGGCGCTCATCTCCGGCGGCTATGCCGAGCGCATACGTTTTTCCGCCATGTTGCTTTTTTCGGGGCTCTGGCTCATCTTTGTCTACGCGCCTATGGCCCATTGGGTATGGGGAGGCGGCTGGATGGCCAAAATTGGGGCTGTGGACTTTGCCGGCGGCGCTGTGGTACATATGGCTTCGGGCGCGGCGGCGCTTGCCTGCGCCAAGGCTCTTGGCCCCAGACTCTCGCTTGACCAGGGCGTAGCGCCCAACAATCTGCCCCTGACGTTGCTTGGCGGCGGGTTGCTGTGGTTCGGCTGGTTCGGTTTCAACGCGGGCAGCGCTCTGGTTGCCGGCACATTGGCCGGGCATGCCTTGGTGACCACCCATGTGGCCTCGGCGTGCGGCATTATGGGGTGGATGCTGGCGGAATGGAAGCGTACCGGCAAGCCGACAACTCTCGGCGTTATTTCCGGCGCGCTGGCGGGGCTTGTGGCCATCACACCGGCCGCCGGCTTTGTGGGGATTTTGTCCGCCGTGCTGATCGGCTTTGTGGGCGGTGTGGTCTGCTACGGGGCTGTGCTGCTCAAAAACAGGTTCGGTTATGACGACGCGCTGGATGTCGTCGGCATTCACGGCGCGGGCGGTACCTGGGGAGCTCTGGCCACTGGTCTTTTTGCCGTTGCTTCAGTCAATGGGGTGGACGGCCTGTTCTTCGGCAATCCGCACCAGCTTTGGGTACAGTTTGTTTCCGTGGTGGGCACTTGGGTATTTGTTTATGTGGCGAGCCGTGTTCTTCTTTATATTGTGGATGCGGCTGTGGGGTTGCGCGTTACGCCTGATGCGGAAGCCACAGGCCTTGATTTGAGCGAGCACAATGAACAGGGCTACTCGCTGTAATGTTGCCGGACAAGTGGTTCCTGTTCCGCGGGCGGAACAGGAAGAATCCGATACAAAGGGAGTGGATATGAAAAAGCTGGAAATCATCATCAAGCCCGGCACCTTTGAAAAAGTCAAGAGTGTGCTGACGGAACTTGGCGTACATGGACTCAATTACACCGAAATCAGGGGTTTCGGTCGGCAGCGCGGCCATAAGGAAGTGTACCGCGGCACCATTATGCAGGTGGATTGTCTGCCCAAAATAAAGGTGGACGTTGTGATGCATGACGAAGCCCTCGAAAAGATACTGGATGCGGTTGTGGTTGCGGCCCGCACAGGGCAGGTGGGCGACGGCAAGATTTTCATCAGTGATGTGCAGGATGCCGTGCGAATACGCACCGGAGAACGCGGAGACGCGGCCCTGTAGCCTGTTTCTTAAACAGTGTTGCCACTATCAAGGGGAGAGAAAGCATGAGTTCACCAAGAAAAAAGGCATTGTTCAAAGCCATTGCCAGTGCGCCGGTAACGCCCTGCGCCTGCGAAAAAAAAAGCGTGGAGGCGGGTGAGGCTTTTGGCCGCAACGTCTTTGGGCTTGCCGTAATGCGCAAACGTCTGCCCAAGGATGTTTACAAAAAACTTGCCAAGACCATACGCGACGGCGAGCGGCTGGACCCGGAAATAGCCGATGTTGTTGCGAATGCCATGAAAGATTGGGCAATCGAGCGGGGGGCCACGCACTACACGCACTGGTTTCAGCCCATGACCGGACTGACGGCAGAAAAACACGATGCTTTTCTTTCGCCTTCTTCCGAGGGACAGGTGATAAGCGAGTTTTCCGGAAAAATGCTTATAAGCGGCGAGCCGGACGCGTCTTCCTTCCCTTCGGGCGGCATTCGTTCCACTTTCGAGGCAAGGGGCTATACCGCCTGGGATCCTTCCGTCCCGGTATTTATTATTGACGGCGCCTATGGGGCAACCCTGCATATCCCTACCTATTTTTACTCCTACTCCGGCGAGGCACTTGATCGCAAAATTCCGCTCATGCGCTCCATCTCGGCCATTTCCCGACAGGCCGTGCGTATTCTGAGAATTTTCGGCAACACCACAGCTGTTTATGTGCGGCCCATGATTGGCCCGGAGCAGGAATATTTTCTGGTGGACAAAAATCTTGCTTCTCTGCGCACTGATCTCATGTTGACGGGGCGGACCCTGATAGGGGCCGGTTCACCCAAGGGTCAGGAAATGGAGGATCACTATTTCGGCGCAATCCCCAGCCGTGTGATGAGCTACATGCAGGATGTGGAGCGTGAACTGGTGGCTTTGGGCATACCGGCGAAGACGCGCCACAACGAGGTCGCTCCGGGCCAGTTTGAAATCGCCCCCGTATATGAAGAGGCCAATATCGCCTGTGACCACAACATGCTGACCATGAACCTGATGCGGCACTTGGCCGGGCGGCATGGTTTTGTCTGCCTGCTGCACGAAAAACCCTTTGCCGGCGTCAACGGCAGCGGCAAACACAACAACTGGTCCCTTTGCGACTCCGACGGGGTAAATCTGCTCAATCCCGGCAGCACGCCGCACGACAACGCGCAATTTCTGGTTTTTCTGGCCGCCATCCTGCGCGGCGTGCATAAGCACAGCATTGCCCTGCGCCTCGGTACCGTGGGAGCCGGCAATGACCACCGCCTCGGCGCCAATGAAGCGCCGCCCGCCATCATCTCCGTGTATCTGGGCGAACAGCTGACGGAGGTGCTGGAGAGCATGACCAGCAGCGGCGGGGCGAAAAATTCCAAAAACGCCAAGTCCGGTTTTATGGAAGTGGGCGTCTCAACGCTTCCGCCTTTGCCGGTGGATCTTTCCGACCGCAACCGCACCAGCCCCTTTGCCTTTACCGGCAACAAGTTTGAATTTCGGGCCGTGGGTTCCTCACAGTCCGTCGCGCCGGTGAACATCTCGCTTAACGCGGCCGTGGCCTGCGCCCTGGATGATATCGCAACCGAGCTGGAAGCCAGCCTTTCCGCCGGCAAAAATCTCAATGGAGCATTACAGGAGATTCTGCCAAGACTTTTCAGGGAACATATGCCTGTGGTATTCAACGGCAACGGCTATGCGGAATCATGGACCAAAGAAGCAGCCCGCCGCAAACTTCCGAATCTGGCCAACAGCGTTTCCGCGCTGGAGCGCTACAGCGACCCCGAGGTGATGAACGTCTTCCTGCGCCACGGCATCCTTTCCGAACGTGAAATACTGGCGCGCCAGGAAATTTTATTGGAACATTACGCCAAAACCCTGCGGATTGAGGGTCATGTCCTGTCGGACATCCTCCGCGCGCAGGTTCTGCCTCAATGTGTGCAAGCGCAGACAAAAGCCGCTGACGCGCTTATCAAGGCCCGCGCGATAGTGGGAGACAATGAGGCGAAAAACGAGGAAGACGCTTTTACCCTGCTGCGCGCGCACGTTACGGCTTTACGGAGCACGGTGGAAAAACTGGAAAAAGCTGTCCAACAGGCTGAAAATACGGAGGGGGCGCTGGAGCAGGCCAAGGCTGGCCGTGATGCGATTCTTCCCGCCATGGAGGTATGCCGCAAGCATGCCGACACCCTGGAGCGACTGGTGGAAGACGGCCTCTGGGAACTGCCCAAGTACGCGGAATTGCTCTGGGTACACTAGAGCGGTTCACGAATGAAACGAGCAAACCGTTCGGCAAGGATTTGCCCGCTGCAAGCGAAGTATTTCAAGCGTTAATTGCTGTAGCGGGGGCACTGTCGTAAGCTGTCCCCCGGCATTGCCGGGGAATTCCGGGGGACAGCAAAAAGCATTGTCCGCTGGACAGCATCTGGGCGATTTCCGCCCAAAAAAGGATCCCCCGATAAAACCTTGCCACAGTTACGCGGCGTAAAAAGAGCGGATTTTATCTGGTCACTAGCTGTGCGTCATGGAAGGAGCTTCGCCGGGGGGAACGGTCAGCGCGGCCCGCCAGGCGGCCAGGGACCGCTCAAGGTAGTCGCGTGACCCGCAAAAGCCGCCGGCCTCCTTTATCCCCTGGTTGAGCGCAAAGAGCCCAGCCGCCACATCAGCCCAGTCCACATGGCCCATGTGGCCTATGCGCACCAGCCGTCCTTTCAGATGCTCCTGTCCGCCGGCCATGTATACGCCGAATTTTTCCGCGGCGCAACGCAATACCAGAGCGCCGTCAATTCCTTCCGGCAGGAGTACGCTGGTTATGCCCCAGGCGAAATGTTCCCCGGCGAACAGATTGAGACCCATGGCGCTCACGCCGGTCCGGGCGAGCATGGTGAGCGCCCACTGTTTTCTGTAAACGGCTTCAAGGCCGTCTTTCAGCAAAAAGGCGAGGCTTTCGTCCAGACCCACAATCAGGTTGACGGGCGGGGTGAAATTGGTCTGTCCCTTCCCGGTCAGACTGTCGCGCTCCTTTATCAGGTTGAAGTAAAAGCAGCCCGACCGGGTTTTCTCCGCTTTTTTCCAGGCGCGGGGGGAGAGCGCCAGCAGCGCGAGACCGGGGGGCAGCATGAGCCCCTTTTGGGAGCCTGTGAGCAGACAGTCAATTCCCCATTCGTCCATGGGACAAGGACAAAGGCCCACGGCGGAAATGCCGTCCACCACGGTGAGCGTGGCCAGCCGACGGCAGACAGCCGCGACTTCACGCACGGGATGCAGCACTCCGGTGGAGGTTTCTGAATGTTGCAGCAAAACTCCGGTGATGGCGGGATCTTCCCTGAGTTTTTCCTCGATGTCTCGCGCCGCGACGGCCTTTCCCCATGGCGCGGAGAGGGTGACGACCTCCAGTTCGCGCGCGGCGGCAATCAGCCCCCACCGCTGGCCGAATTTGCCCGCTTCAGCCACCAGTACCTTTTCTCCGGGTTGAAAAAGATTGCATACGGCGGCCTCCATCGCCCCTGTGCCGGAGCAGGAAAGGGGCAGCACCGGCCCCGCCGTGCCGAAGAGCAGACGCAGATTTTCCTGCGCGCGGCGCATGATGGTTATAAATTCGCTTTTGCGGTGGTGCAGCATGTCCTTGGCGAGGGCCAGACGCACGGGCTCCGGCAAGGGGGTGGGGCCGGGGGTGAGCAGACGCGTTTTTTCGGGCATTGTTTTCTCCGCGGGTGATGTTTATTGCTCCGAAGCGGCATAATGCCACGCCGGAAGTTGTTTGCGGACAGGCGATCAGTCAATCCTGTGGTGGCAGCCTATGCTCTGCGGGTTGCGCATGGCCGCTTGGGTGATGACATAGGCTGTCTGGGAACCGTGGAAAAGATCCACAAGCCGCCGGGAAATGCGCGTGTGTTTATAAAAATCGTGAATGTGGCGCACAAGGTCGCGCATGTCTTCAAAAGCGCGGCGCAGGCGCGCGCTGGTGCGTGAAATGCCTACATAATTCCACATGGTGTTGCGTATGTTTGTCCAGTCCTGGGCCACAAGGGCCAAGTCATCCCGCCTGTCGTCCCCTTCGTGGCGCCAGTCGGGAATGGCGGCGCGCAGTTTCACCGGGAGCGACTTTTCCCGCCGGAGGCGCTGCGCGATGTCCCGGCCGCAGGAGACGCCCCAGACGAGACCTTCCAGCAGTGAGGAACTTGCCAGGCGGTTTGCTCCGTGCAGGCCGGTGCAGGCGCATTCTCCCACGGCGTAGAGCCCGCGCACGGAAGTGCGGCCCCGCGTGTCGGCCAGCACGCCGCCGCAAAAATAGTGGGCCGCGGGCACTACCGGTATATGTTCCCTGCGGATGTCAACGCCTGCCTCGTTGCAGGTCTTGAAGACGGTGGGGAAGTCTTCGGGCAGGTTTTTGGGAATGGCGGTCGCGTCCAGAAAAAGGCAGGGAGCGCCGTTGCGCAGCATTTCCTCCATCATGGCAAGGGCCACAATGTCGCGCGGGGCCAAATCTCCGCGTTTGTCGTAGCGCGACATGAACGGCTTGCCGTGAACATCCAGAAGGCGCGCGCCTTCCCCGCGCATGGCCTCGGTGATGAGAGAGCGGCGATGGCTGCGTTCCTCGTACAGCGCCGTGGGGTGGAACTGAACGAATTCCAGGTTGGCAAGCCCCGCCCCGGCGCGAAAAGCCATGGAAATTCCCGCTCCCACGCTGCCCGGAAAATTGGTGGAGTGCAGGAAGACCTGTCCTGTCCCCCCTGTGGCGAGAACGGTATAGTCCGCCAGTATGGTGTCCGGTTCGCCGGTTTCCTCATTGAGCACATAGGCCCCCAGGCAGCGGTTGTCCACCTCGTAGCGGAATTGCGATCCCGTGGCGTGGTGATGGCTTGTCAGGAGGTCAATGGCGGCATGGCGTCTGAGCGGGGTTATGCGCGGGTGCGCCAGCACGGCGTCCGTGAGGCCGTCCATGATGGCCTTGCCCGTGAAATCCGCCCGGTGCGCGATGCGCGGGGCGCTGTGTCCGCCTTCCCGCGTCAGGCTGAAGTCCCCGGCGGCGTTGCGGTCAAAGACCACGCCCGCGCGACCGGCGAGGACGCCTTCCACGCAGGCGGGCCCCTGCCGACAAAGATGGCGTACCGCCTTGAGGCAATTGATGTTGTGGCCCGCTGTCAGAATGTCCCTGGCAAGGGCTTTGGCGTCATCCCGCGCGACGCCGTGCGCTGCGCGGGATGCGCGATAGATGATGCCGCCCTGGGCCAGATTTGAATTGCCGTCCTCCAGCGTCCCTCCGGCGCTGAGCAGCAGCGTCTCGCAGCCGGCGTCCGCCAAGGTAAGCGCGGCGGTGCAGCCGGCTATTCCGGAACCAAGAATTAAAACAGGAACATGTCTTCGTCCGCTCACGAAATACACTCACTTGCCGCAAACTTCCAGCATGCGGGTTAAAGAAAGGCGCGCCGGTTCAAAAAAATTTTCGGGAATCTCCAGAGGTTCGCCTCCGCGCCCGACAATGCCTTCAAGGACGGCCAGAAGTTTTTCTTCGGTCACCTTGGACATTTCCGGGCAAATGGCATGAGAGAGGGGGAAAATACTGCATTTGCCCCTGTGCCGTTTCGCCAGACGGCGCACCAGATTTTCTTCCGTGCCGATGACGAGGGTGCCGCCGCTGTCGCTTTCCGCCACGCGCGCCGCCTCTTTGATGAGAAAGGACGTGGATCCCGCCGCGTCGCACAGGGCGATGACTTCCTGGCGGCATTCAGGATGCGCCGCAATGCGGCAGCCGGGATATCCGGCGCGCGCCCGCTCCACAAATTCCGGACGGAATCGGGCGTGGATGGAACAGGCGCCCGGCCAGAGCAGAAGTTTTCTGTCAAGGGGCTGGCTTGCGGGTTCAATGAGGCCCCGTCCGTCAATACGCAGCACATGGCGCTCGTTTTCGGAAATGCCCAGACGGTTGGCGATATTGTGCCCCAGATTTTTGTCCGGCATAAAGATTACGCCTTTGCCCTGCTGAAAGGCCCAGGCGAGCATGGTTTCAGCGTTGGCTGAAGTGCAGACGGCTCCTCCGTATTCCCCGGTCAATGCCTTGACCGCCAGTGACGTGTTGGCGTAGGCCAGCGGCACAATGTCGCGGCCGCCGAGCGCAAGCTGCTCCAGCACCCTGCGGGCCAGACGTATGGGAATCATGGCGGACATGAGGCAGTCCGCGTCCGGTTCCGGCAGATGCACCGTTTGACCTTCACGGGCGAGCAGGGCGGCGGATTCGCCCATGAAGTACACGCCGCACAGGACGATGCGCGCCGCGTCAATGCGCGGCACGCGACGGGCAAGCTCCAGCGAGTCGCCCGATATGTCGCAATGGGCCATGACCGCGTCGTTTTGGTAATGATGCCCCATGATGCAGAGATCCCGCCCCAGCTTTGTTTTGATGGCGGCGATGGCGTCGGCGGTGGTGTTCATGCGGGTAATTCCTTGAAGCGGATGGAAGTTATGAAAAAGGCGCGGACGGCCAACAGGGATTCACGGCACCAGCGTCATGCTGAAGTCCGCGGCCGCGGCCGAATGCGTCAGTCTCCCCACCGAAACAAAGTCCGGCCGCGGCTTGATGAGGGCCAGCCGGCGGACATTTTCCAGCGTCACGCCGCCGCTCACTTCCGTTTCAATATGGCGCGGCACAAGGACAAGCGCCTGTCCCAGAAGTTCAGGCGTCATATTGTCCATCATGATGCGGGAAACCCTAGCCTCAACGGCTTCGCGCACATGGTCGGGGGTCCGGCATTCCACTTCAACCGGCGGGCAGGGATCGTACCGCGCGCGCAGCAGGGCCACGGCCCGCGTGATGGAACCCGCGGCGTCAATGTGATTATCCTTTAGCATGAACATTTCCGCAAGATTTTTGCGGTGGTTTTCTCCACCGCCCGCCTGCACCGCGTATTTTTCCGGCAGACGGAGGCCCGGCGTGGTCTTGCGCGTGTCCAGCAGGCGTACGCCCGTGCCCCGCAGCGCGTGAACATACCTGGCCGTAAGATTGGCTATGCCGGAAAGCCTGGAAATATAATTGAGAATAACGCGTTCGGCCCTGAGCAGATCCGCGGCGGGCGCCGCCACAGCGGCCACATCCGTCATGGCGGGCACGGTCGCGCCTTCGCGCACGAGGGGGCGCCAGGCAAATTTCACGTTCAGGCGCTTGAAAACAGCGCCGATAACGGGCAGACCCACAACCATGCCGGCCTGCTTGGCGCGTATGCGGGCGTCAAGGCGGGTATCGGGCGGAAAAACGGCTTGCGCCGCCAGATCCGGGCCGTCTTCGTCCAGCGCCAGATCAATGCCGCGAGCCAGCAGTGTCTGCCCCCCGGGAGAAAAAAATTCGGCCCATGGCGTGAACATTACGCTTGTCCCCGTGGAATGTGTTTGCTATAAAATGTTATGGATTTCGGTTTGTTTTTACGGTTTCTGAACAGATTGCGCGGCGCGCGCTGTGAATCCAAGATAGAATGCCGGGTTGTTTTCGTCAAGGCATTCAGACAATTGAGATATATTTCACATAGGCTTTTCTTCCCGTTTGCCGGCATGCCCTTTCGCCGGCCGGCAACCCGTGAAAATACCGCTCCAATTTCCATGCAGGATCGGGCTTATGGGTAGACAGATCGCAGACACAACATGTTCCGCCGGACACAGGGCAGAGGCGCGGGCTGAAGCCGCGCGCCGGAGGGGCAATCCCGCCCCGCCCGATGACCGCCTTGACGAAGGCCGGATTCCGGATTTCGCCCATCCCGCGGACATGGCCGATCATCTGGAAAATCTGAGTCTGGACAAACAGGTCCGCGCCCTGCGCAAAATGCCCGTCGGGGATGCCGCCGAAGCCTTGGCTGAACTGGACGATGCCGTTGCCGTTGATGTGCTGGAAAACCTGGACGCCGACGATGCCGCCCGCATCATTGCCGAAATGGCGCCGGATGACGCGGCCGATGTGCTGGACGAACTCGGCAAGGAGCACCGCGACGCGCTTTTGAAGCGTCTTGACCGCGAAGACTCCGAAGAGCTGCGCCATCTGCTCAACTTTGACTCGGATTCCGCGGCCGGCGCTATGAATACCGGGGTGATTCTGCTGGAGAACACTTTCACCGTGGATGAAGCCATCGCCCACATGCGCGGTGAAATGGATGAGACGGAAAATCCCTATTACGGCTATGTGGTGGACGGCCGCGACGTGCTGACGGGAGTGCTTTCGGTGCGTGATCTCATGCTGGCGCGGCCGGGCACCATTGTGGGTGACGCCGTGGCCGGGCAGTCGGTCATCAGCGTGCGCTACGACGCCGACAGACGCGACGCGGCAAACCTGCTTTCGCGCTACAACTTTCTGGCTTTGCCCGTGGTGGACTATGAAGGGCATATCATGGGCGTTATAACCTATGATGACATCATGGACATCATGCACGAGGAAGCCAGTGCCGACATGCTGGGCATGGTGGGCGCCGCTCCGGATGAAAACGTGGATACCCCCTGGCTGGAAAGTGTGCGGGGGCGCTTGCCGTGGCTGATGATTAATCTTGTCAATTCCGCCCTTTCAGCTTCCGTGGTATACATGTTTGAAGGCACTATCGCCCAGATGGCCACGCTGGCCGTGCTCATGCCCATGGTGGCCAATCAGGCGGGCAATACGGGCCAACAGGCTTTGGCCGTTATGATCCGCCAGCTGGCCGTGGATCGTTTTGACCACAAAAAAGCCTGGCTGGCCGTGTTGCGGGAGGCGAAAATAGGGATGGTCACCGGAATTTTTATGGCCGGCGCGGCTTTTTTCGGGTCGTGGGCGTTTACAAAAAATCCTCTGGTGGGCGGCGTTATGGCCGGCGCCCTTTTGTGCGACATGATGCTCGGCGCTGTGGCGGGCGGCTCCATCCCCCTGGTTTTTCGGGCGCTGGGGCGCGATCCCGCCCATGCTTCCAGCATTTTTTTGACGGCCATCACCGACGGGGCCGGTTTTTTCATTTTTCTGGGGCTTGCCACAGTCGTAATTTTTTAGCCCATATACCACAATATTGTTCCGGCGCGTTTATCCGGCTCACGGCTTCGCGTCAGTCTGTCCGCGGATCTCGCGGCCCGGCTGTTGTTGACCGATCCGCTCCAGCCTTGTTTTGGCGATTTCCACCGCCTTTTCATCTAGCACAAGCACGATGACGTCGTCCACAATGCCCACGGAACCTGGCGCGGGAAAGCTTTTTTTCCCTTCCGCGAAGCTGACGGCTTTTCGTAAAATGTCGGGGTTGGAGGTTCCGTATTCGTTCATGCGCTCCGCCAATTTTAAATCGGCCTCAATGAGCCGGAGCGCGAAACCCGGACGCCATACCTGCGAAATCGTGCCATGAAACCCGGACAAACCGTCCTCGTCATAGCGCGACGACCAGGTTCTTGCCATGTAGGGCGCCGTCCTCCCGAACTGCACCAGATTCCAGGTTTTATCCAGGGAAAATTCGGGCAGTTCCTCCATTTTCATGACCACGCGGTTGAGCGTGGCGATATCATGAGTGTTTGAACGCACGTGCAGCACCTGCTGGTACAGGCAGTTGATTATCATGGACGGCAACAACAGTATTCCGAGGGCGAAGCCCGCGTTTCTGGCCTTTACGCTTCCGGAGCCCAACAGCGCGAGGAGGAAGAACAGGTAAACATAGTTCAGCCCCAAGGACGTGAAGCGGAAAAGATAATAACTTTCCCCGGCGCTGACAAAAAATTGCGACTTCGCGGTCACGGGCAGAAGCAGCATGCCCAAAACAAGAAGAATCACGCGGCCGTATGCAATTTTTCGCGTCCTAGCCTCATGTATCAGGGCGACAAATCCGCCGGCGGACACGAACAGCAACAGGGCCTTGAGCCACGGCCCCATAAAGGGCTGCACGACAAAAAAATGGGCATAGGCCGCCTTGATGACGCCGGGAATGCGCCGCAGCGTTTCGCCTGCGGAAAGCGTCCGGAACTGATATGCTCCCTCCAGGGAAAGGCCCGCAAGGGGATAGAGGCGCAGGCTTGCCGCGTACAGAAGGCACGCCGCCGCGAAGGCGGCGAAAGGCGGGCCGAATGCGGCAAGCAGGTCTTTCGCGCGCGCCTGTCCGCTATGCAACAACCGCATGAGAATACAGCCGGAAAACAGGACGGCCCAAGTCATGACACTGGACTGATACAGGGCGATGGCACATGTAGCTATAATAATTGATAAAATAAATCGTTGGGGGGGGGGTAGCAGCCTTGCCGCGCTGCCCCCCGGAGGGGCACACGACCAGAATCGAGGCGGCCATCAGCAATTGGCATGCCGTAAAGGCAAGCGCCATCCAGTGATAATAATAAAAATCCGCCGCTGTCGGCATGCAGGAGAGCAGAAGCCCGCCCGCCAGCAAGGGGATAACGTCCGTTTTCTCCAGCCAGAGCCGGGCCGCGCACATGCCCGCGGCAATCTGCGCGCTGAAGGCGAGCAGTTGCGTCCATACGGGAATCTGCACATGTCCGCTGAACAGGTGTACTGCCGGGGTAAACCAACGTCCCGCACGTCCTCCGCTGAGAAGGGGAATTCCGCTCTGGTAGCCCACATCGTGGTCTCCCAGAGGAAATTGCGCGAGATCATAAAACCAGCAGACAATGTTGACCGCAAGTGAAATCACGAAGGCAAGAAAGACGGGGCGCGGAATGAGCGCAGCCTTGCGGGCCAGCGCGTCAGTCCATTCCCGTTCGAGAATTTTTTGGAGCGTCATGGCGCAAAGAATAGGGTACCGGCCTGCAAATGTCCATTCACACTCCGAACAGCCGCGCAACGTCTTTATCAGCGATGACACGCCTGGATTTCCTGCCGGCGTTGGCGAGCAGGTTCCGCATTTTCTCCTCAACGGACTTTTTGATAAGCTCACCGGGGTCAACGCCGCGCAGTTTGAAGAACAGCAGCGGGTCGCTGTCAAGCCTCGCGCCAACGCCGTACAGCGCGGCGGCGATATGTTTGCATAACCTTGCGGCATCGGGACAGTTGCAAAACATATGAATCTCTTTCGGGCCCGGAAACAGCCCCGCGCCCTGCTTCATGAAAACATCGGCGAGTTCCTGCGGAAACCTGCCCTCGACTAATGCTCCGATATTCTCTACGCGCTTGGCGCAGGTTGCGACTATGCCATGCCAATGTAAATATTGCTCCCGCTGACTTTTGCGACAATCTCGCCATCAGAGATACGCAGGTCGAGAATCAAACCGTTTTTGCAATAGCTCCGCCCGCGACCGATGCGGTTCCCGAAATCGGCGTAGCTTTCAAGGTTCTTGTCCCACGCGATGCCCCACCACTTTCTGGCGATCTTGTTGCCTTCCATGATAACCGGCTGAAGTTCGGGGCACTCCTTCTCAAGCTATTTCCTGCGCCTTTCGGCGACCAGGCGCTGTTCCGCCACGGACGGATTGCTGTAACAGTGATAGCTGTATCCCCAATCCATCAGCTATACCTCCAGCCGGAACAGGTTCACAAGCTCGGCGTTGGACATTTCCGTCACCCAGTTTTCGCCGGAACTTGCGGCAATGACGTCCGCCGCGAGCTTTTGCTTGCCCTCTATCATTTGGTCGATTTTCTCCTCAATCGTGCCTGTTGTGACGAATTTATGCACCATCACGCCTTTGGTCTGCCCGATACGAAACGCCCGGTCTGTGGCCTGGTTCTCAATCGCCGGGTTCCACCAGCGGTCAAAGTGAACGACATGGTTCGCGGCGGTAAGGTTCAGGCCCACGCCGCCCACTTTCAGGGACAGCACCATAAACGGCACATATCCGGAGTTGAATTTTTCCACTGTTTCGCCACGTTTTTTCGGCGTGATCCCGCCGTGGATTACCAGGCCCGGTCGCCCGAACAGCGTTTCAAAGTAACGTGACAGCGGTGCGCACATCTCGCGGAACTGACTGAACACCAGCGCGCTCTCGTGTTTATCGCGGATGGTTTCACAGATTTCGGCAAGCGCGCCAAACTTGCCGCTATGCTTTGGATCGACCGCGCCCTGACCGTTGAACTGGTCGGGGTGGTTGCATATCTGCTTGAATTTCATAATCGCCGCGAGAATTTTTCCCTTGCGCTGAATGCCCGCGCTTTCCTCTTCAAGCAGACCGCGCCGCAAATCCTGCACAAGCGCGTTGTACAGCGCGATCTGTTTTTTCGTCAGCGTCGTGAATTGCTTGATTTCATTCTTGTCGGGCAAATCGGATATGACGGACTTGTCCGTTTTAAGCCGCCGCAGAATGAACGGCGACACCGCGCCGCGCAGACCCGGATTCAAAAAGTCAAACAAGGACCATAAATCCGCCAGCCTGTTCTCAATCGGCGTGCCCGTCATCGCGATGCGCGCATGTTGCTGTCAAGTTTCTTGACTGCCTTGCTCTGATTTATGCCCGGGTTCTTGATTGCCTGCGCCTCGTCAAGAATCAGCAAATTCCATGCAACGGCAGTCAGCTTTTCAAGCCGTGCCGCCATTCCGTAGGTCGTGATAAAAAAATCCGCATCCTCGGGCGAAAAGTCGATATTGCCGCCGTGGACAACAAAGACCCGCATTTTGGGCGCGAATTTCGCCGCCTCCCTCTGCCAGTTCTCGAGCAATGAAGCGGGAACGACAAGCAGCGTTTTCGTGTCCGGCTCCACTTCGCCCGGCTGCGTCATTTTCGTGAACACAGACTGCAGCCATTCGCCGTTGGTGACGCGCACCTCGGTGTGGTCAATCTGTTCCACCGCATCCGCCCCGCCGTCTAACAGCAACGGGAAAAGCCGCAGGCCGGGCAAATGAAGCAGCCTTCCTGAAACACCAGGGCCTCCCCGCATTCCGGGCAGCGATGGCCTTCCAGGTTATTGACAGCTCCCGGGATTTGTTCGTTTTTAAGATAGCGTTTTTCCAGCACCCAGGCAATGGCGTCGGGAATGGAAAGGAGCAACCCTTTGCCGCGGAAAACAGGATGTTCCCCGCCGATGCCCTTGATCTGGGTCACCACGTCCCGCACATGCACGCCGGAGCGCAACGCCAGAGACACAAGCCGGCCGATGGCCTCGGCCTTGGCCGTGATGGAACGCCCGGATTTGCCGATGGTGGCAAAAACCTCGAAGGGCTCGCCGTCCATCTCATTTACAGTCAGATACATCGCCCCCAGGCCTGTCTGGACTTTTTGGGTAAAGCCCTGCACTACGTCCGGCCGCTTGCGCACCGAAGAAACATACCCGAGGGCGGGAATGGCCTCGCCGTCCATTTTTTTCTGACCTTCGCCCGTCGTCAGCACCTGCGCGCTCTTGCAGCCGTCGCGATAGACGGTAACCCCTTTGCAGCCTTCCTTGTAGGCGGTCCAGTAAATATCGTAAATGTCCTGCTCGGTCGCGGTATTCGGCAGATTGACCGTTTTGGAAACGGCATTGTCCGTATGACGCTGAAAAGCCGCCTGCATACGCAGATGCCATAACGGCGCTATATCCATGGCCGTCACAAAGACCCTGCGCAGGCCGGCCGGCAAAAAATCCATATCCTGTATGGAGCCCGTGGCAAGCACGCTCTCCATGATCTCATGCCCGGCGATGCCGGCTTCCGCGAGGGCCGCTTCAAAATGCCGGTTGACCTCCACAAGGCGCTCGCCATCCAGAATATTGCGCGTGAAACAGAGGGCGAAAAGAGGCTCCACGCCCGATGAGCAGCCGGCAATGATGGAAAGTGTGCCGGTGGGAGCGATGGTGGTGACTGTGGCGTTGCGGTAGGGGCCCTTTTTTTGTCCGGCGTACACGGATTCGGAGTAGGCGGGGAAGGCCCCGCGCTCTTTGGCCAGTATGGCCGAAGCCTTGTGCCCTTCTTCCTGAATAAAACCCATAACACGCTCCGCAAGCCGGATTCCCTGCTCGGAATTGTAGGCCAGACCCAGTTCGTACAGCAAATCGGCAAAACCCATGACGCCAAGGCCTATCTTGCGGTTGTTGCGCACAGTCCGCTCAATGCGCTCAAGAGGAAAGCGCGAGGCGTCAATGACATTGTCCAGAAAACGTACCGAAAGATGGACAACGCGGCGGAGTTCGCGCCAGTCAACGCCGTACTCCGCCGGATCCGCCTCGTCGTTGTAACCCGGCACATGGAACAGGGCAAGATTGATGGAGCCGAGGTTGCACGCCTCATAGGGCAAAAGGGGCTGCTCGCCGCAAGGGTTTGTAGATTCTATCCCGCCCTGTTTAGGCGTGGGATTGTCCCGGTTTATGCGATCCAGAAAGACAATGCCGGGATCTCCAGATTGCCAGGCTTTTTTGACAAGCAGGTCAAAAATGTCGCGGGCGCGCAGGCGGTCTTTTACTTCGCCCGTATTCGGCATGGACAAATCGTAGCGTTCGTCTTTTTCGACAGCCTGCATGAAGGCTTCCGTCAATCCGACGGAAAGGTTGAAATTATTGAACTCACCCTCTTTTTCCTTGGCGCGGATAAATTCCAGGATGTCGGGATGATCCACGCGCAAAATGCCCATATTGGCCCCGCGCCTCGTCCCCCCCTGCTTGATCTGCTCTGTGGCCGTGTTGAAAATTCGCAGGAAAGAGACAGGGCCGGAGGCCACGCCGCCGGTCGAGCCCACCCTGCTTTTGCTCGGGCGCAGACGGGAAAAAGAAAAACCCGTGCCTCCTCCGGATTTGTGTATCATGGCCGCGTGTTTCACGGCGTCGAAAATTTCCTCAATGGAATCGCCCACCGGCAGGACAAAACAGGCGGAAAGCTGCCCCAGCTCAGTGCCCGCATTCATGAGTGTGGGGGAGTTGGGCAGAAACTTCCAGCTGGTCATCACGTCGTAAAAATCACGCGCGAGTTCCTCCGCCTTGCAAGAAGAGCGCTCGTAGCCGGATTCCTGGCCGGCTATCGCGGAGGCCACGCGCCAGAACAATTCCCTGGGGGTTTCCCGGATTTCGCCATCGGCATCTTTGAGCAGGTAGCGTTTTTGCAGAACTATTTCCGTATTTTTTGTCAGCTGGGGATGAGGCAAATTTTCCGGCATGGGAATCATGTGGCATAACCTTTTGTTACTGGTGTATCCGCTTAGTCTATACGCCAACGATGCAAAATAAAAGGGAGGACAACCACATAATTCTTTTCGCCAACAAATCGGAATCAGAGGAAATCTGAAACATCGCGAAAATAAAAAAGTCTAAAAATTTCCCCCCAAAAATATAAATTTTTTCCGGTCTGTTCGTTTTCCGGGGTTTCGCCGCTTGCGCGCGCCCGTGAAAGCCCGTAATATAAGGCTGGTTATTATCGCCAAAGGGCGCGCAAAAACAGGTTTCCGGTCTGTCCCAAGGAGTTATGTCGTGATCATCACCTGCCCAAACTGCGCGTTTTCCAGAGATGTGCCGCCAGAAAAAATGCCGGCGCACTCCGTTATCGCCACCTGCCCGAAATGTTCCTGCCGTTTCCGTTTTTCTCCGGCTGAAGGCGTGCCGGGGCACGGCGCGGCAGCCGCGCGCCCTTTGCTCAAAAACGCGCCGCCGGACGCGGACGACCCATTGCCCCCCGGAGCCATCGTGCCGGGCCGCGACACGATACCGGAATCCTTCGTAACCGGGCGGGAGGACGAAGAGCCTGCCGCCGAAAATACAGAAGCATCCCGCGACGAACAGGGAAAATCCGCCGACCCTTCGCGCGCGGCCGCGCGGGTGGACAGGGCCGGGGAAGACGCGCGTTTGGCCGCCGGACGCGCCTACAGCCAGGAGGTCGCGCGTTTTGACGCCCCCGGGGAAGAAGCAGCCGGCGCCCCGGCATGCAATCCGTGGGCCGCCGCTCCCGTCCCATACGGCTGGTTCGCCGCTTTTTACCAGACGGTACTGTGCGTCATGTTTGCCGCGCCGCGATTTTTCGACGCGCTCAGGCCGCAGCCGCGCCCGTTGCGCGCCCTGGGGTTTTATCTGGTGGTGAGCGTCGCCCAGATTGTCGTGGAGCGCTTCTGGGGCTATATGCTGCTGCAATATGTAAGCGCCGGCGGACCTCCCGCTGATCCGCAGCTTGTGAAACTGCTGGACATGCTGGCCCCGCAGGCAAATCTCGCCATGACGGTTCTGCTCCGAACTGGCCTGCTTGTTCTGGAGTTGTATTTTTTTTCCGCCATCATTCATTTGGCCTATCGTTTTCTGGCCCCCGACAGGGCGGACTTTTCCCTCGTGTTTCAGGTTATCGCCTACAGCTCGGCTCCGTCGCTGCTGTGCGTCATTCCGCTGATCGGCTCTCTGGCGGGCTTTGTGTGGAGCCTGAGCTGCATCACCGCCGGTTGCCGCATAAGCCTCAGGCTCTCCTGGGGGCAGACCTTGACGGGCTTTGCGCCCGCCTGCCTCGCGGCCCTGATGTTTTTGACGCAGTTTATGAGGGCCGCTCAGGGATAGTTCCCGGGAGACGCAGACATGAAATCCCCGCAGCCGCTTGGCCCTCTTGTTCTTTTGCTGACAGCCGCCGTTCTTGCGGCCTGCGCCAGGGAGCCCAACGACACGGCCGGCTTTGTTTCCCTGGCGGGCGACTTCAGCGCGCCGTTCCAGATACATATCGACAATTTTGTCCGCCGCCAGCCGCCGGCTGTTTACATTTCCCCGCGCGGCAGACTGGATCACAAACCCCGCGCCCTCTTTGTGCCCTTGCGCTTTACCCAGCAGATCAGCAGCCCCGTGAGCTCCAGCGATATGGTTTCACGCCAGGTATGGCAGATATGGCTTTCCCTTGAAGGTTTTGACACGCTGGAATACGCGCCGGAACTGGGGCCTTTCGAGCGGCATCGCTCACTCGCGCTGGCGCGCGCCAAGGGAGCCGAATATCTGGTGGGCGGCTGTATCAACCACTATCTGGACGGCGGATCCGGCGGGGAGAGTTCCGTCTCCCTGGCCATGGAAATCTACGAGGTCAGGACGGGAAACCTCGTCTGGTCTCTGGCCCAGGGAGGGCTGATGGAAGCGCGGCAGGTACACGACTTTTACCTTTTCTCCATCAAAGAACGCACACCGGCTGATCCCGCCGGGCTGGTCACGCGGGCGCTCGCCTATGACATGGGGCGCAAGGTGGCGGGCTGGGGCAACGCCTCCGGCAAACGCAACGCCGGCGCCGAACGGCACGGGGAAGGTTTTGCCTTTTAGGGCATACATGCCCCCGCCCTGTACTCAGGGGAATTGAATGGGTATTGCCGGTTATTCTGCCGAGGCTGGATCCGGAACGCTGTTTTTGCGGAAGGAGCCGCTCAGCCTGTCGAACCACAGGTAAATCACGGGAGTGGTAAAAAGCGTCAGCATCTGGCTGAAAACAAGCCCGCCCACCATGGTTGCGCCGAGCGGGCGGCGCAGCTCGGCGCCCATGCCCTGACCGAGCATGAGCGGCAGGGCGCTCAACAGCGCGGCCATGGTGGTCATCAAGATGGGGCGTAAACGCAGAAGGCAGGCCTTGCGTATGGCCTCAAGCGGCGGAAGGCCCTCGTGGCGTTCGGCCTCAAGGGCGAAGTCTATCATCATGATGGCGTTTTTTTTCACAATGCCGATCAGGAGAATTATGCCGATGATGCCCACGACGCCAAGTTCCATGCGCCCGGCGATGAGGGCGAGCAGGGCCCCCACCCCGGCGGAGGGCAGGGTGGAAAGTATGGTGAGCGGATGAATATAACTCTCGTACAACACGCCGAGCACAATGTACATGGTCACCACCGCCGCCAGTATGAGCCGGAGCTGATTGTCGCCGGAACCCGTGAAGGCCCCGGCGGCTCCCTGAAAGCGCGCCCGCAGTGTCGCCGGCAGTCCGGACAGGGATTCCCGCGCGGCGTTCACGGCCGCGCCGAGGGATGACCCCTCCGCCACATTGAAGGAAATCGCGGCGGTGGGAAATTGCCCCTGCCGGGCCACGGTCAGGGCCGCGGGTCGCTCTTCAATTTCGGCCAGAGCCGCCAGGGGGACGGGGCTGTCTCCCGCGCCGCGCACATAAAGATTCTCCAGGCCGGAGGGGGAGGCGCGGAAACGCGGGGCAACCTCCAGCACAACCTTGTACTGGTTTGTCTGGGTGAAAATAGTGGAGACAAGCCGCTGTCCCAGGGCGTCATAGAGGGCGTCGTCGATGTCGCTCATGCTGACGCCTAGGCGTCCGGCCGTGTCGCGGTTGATGTTGAGCCAGGCCATGCGTCCGGGCTTCCGCAGATCGCTTGTCACATGCTCAAGTTCCGGGCGGGCGCGCAGTTCCGCGACAAGGTGCGGTATGCTCTCCTCCAGTTCCCGGTCTGAAATGGCCTCCACAGTGAGCTGGTACCGGCCCGGCGTCACGCGGTCCTCAATGGTGAGATCCTGCGCGGGCTGCAAGTGCAGGCGCAGACCCGGCAAATCCAGAGCCTTTTGCATCAGGCGGCGGGCCACGACCGGGGCGCGTCCGTCACGCGCTTCGAGAGGCTTGAGAGCCGCTGTCAGCCGTGAGGCGTTCATGCTTGGGTTGATGCCGTCCACCCCCACAAAAAAGACCACGTCCGCCACAGCCGGATCGTCCAGCAGCACGTCGGCGATCTCCCGCTGACGGTCGCACATGGCCGCGAAGGATGCCCCGGGCGCGGCCTCCACAATGCCCTGCAGCACGCCGGTATCCTGCACGGGGAAAAATCCCTTGGGCGTGACTGTCCACAAAAGGCCCGTCAGCGCCGTCACGGCGACGACCGCGCCAAGCATCAGGGGCTGGTGACGAAAGACGCCGTCAAGTCCGCGCGCGTACAAGGCCAGAAGAATGCCGAAGAAACCTTCCCCCGGTGCGGCCTTGCCGATTTTGGCGGCGCGGCTTCCGAGCATGACGGCGCAGAGCATGGGGGTAAGGGTCAGGCTGATGACGGCGGAAACAAGAATCGTTACCGCCAGCGTGACCGCGAATTCCCGGAAAAGCCGTCCGGCCACATCCCCCATGAAGAGCAGGGGAATGAGTACCGCCACCAGGGAGACGGTCAGGGAAATAATGGTAAACCCTATCTGCCCCGCCCCTTTCAGGGCCGCCTCCAGGGGTGGATCGCCGTCTTCCAGAAAGCGGGAGATGTTTTCAATCACCACAATGGCGTCATCCACCACAAAGCCGGTGGCAATGACGAGAGCCATCAGGGTCAGATTGTTGAGGG
Source organism: Desulfovibrio sp. (assembly GCA_031291035.1). Classification (GTDB taxonomy): domain Bacteria; phylum Desulfobacterota; class Desulfovibrionia; order Desulfovibrionales; family Desulfovibrionaceae; genus Desulfovibrio. The sequence continues at coordinate 26,827 of JAISLI010000017.1, read as the reverse complement.
AAAATCCGGCCAGATGCATTACGCCCAGAGAGCCCACCAGGGAAAGGGGCACGGCGAGCGCGGGGATGAATGTGGCCCGCGCGTTGCGCAGGAAAAGCCATATCACGAATACCACGAGGACGATGGCGAAAAAAAGCTCGTATTGCACATCGCGCACGGTGGCCCGTATGGTGACGGTGCGGTCCGTGACGACACGCACATCCACGGTGCCGGGCAATGTCTGCCTGAGGGCGGGCAAAAGGCGCGTCACGCTGTCGGCCACGTCAATGACGTTGGCGCCGGGCTGGCGCTGCACGGAGAGCACGATGGCCGGTCTGAAGGGCTGCCCTTCTCCCGCCACCCAGGCGGCCAGACGGGCGTTCTCCGCGCCTTCCACAACATCGGCCACATCCCGCAGGCGCAGGGCGGCGCCGTTTTTATAGCCGATAACGGTTTGGGCGTACTCCTCGGCCGAGGCGAGCTGGTCATTGGCGTCAATGGAGCTTGCCCGTTCAGGCCCGTCAAAACTGCCTTTGGCGGTATTGACGTTGGCCCGGGCTATGGCCTGGCGCACATCGGCAAGGGTGAGGCCGACGCTTGCGAGGAGCCCCGGATTTGCCCGCACACGCACGGCGGGCCGCTGTCCGCCGGAAAGCGTGACCAGCCCCACGCCCGGCAGTTGCGAAATTTTTTGCGCCAGGCGCGTGTCCACCAGATCTTCCAGGCGGGTCAGGGGGACGGACTCGCTCGTCGCGGCAAGTGTGACAATGGGCGGATCCGCCGGATTGACCTTGCTGTAGACCGGCGGCGCGGGCAAATCCTGCGGCAGCAGGTTGTTGGCCGCGTTGATGGCGGCCTGCACTTCCTGTTCCGCCACATCAAGGGGCACGGAAAGGTCAAAGCGCAGAGTGATTGTGGAAGCCCCGGCGGCGGAGAGGGAATGCATCTGCACAAGGCCGGGCATGACGCCGAACTGCCGTTCCAGCGGCGCGGTGATGACGGCGGCGGTCACCTCCGGCGAAGCCCCCGTGTAGAATGTCTGCACCTGAATGGTGGGATAGTCTATCTGCGGCAGAGCCGCCACGGGCAGGGTCCGCCAGGCCAGAAGGCCGGAAAGCAGCAGGGCGGCCATCAGAAGCGATGTGGCGACGGGCCGCAGGATAAAAATACGCGAAAAATTCATTGCGCGGCATGATAAACAGTGGATTTGAATCCCGCAAGGGGAATCAAGTCAGGAGCGGGGTAATCGAATGAACGACGTAACCCGTCATACTATTTCCTATTTATAATGTAATTAATATATGCTATCCCCGGCTTGGGAGGAAGTGTATATGGCAAGACCCAAATCGAGTTATTTGGCTGAATTGGCGAAACATGCGCAATCTGATCTGGAAGTTTTGGATCATCACAAGGTCTGCGAAAAACTTGGAGCGATTGCGGCAGTGGCGAAATTACCTGTTCGGACTGTGTCCCTTGTGCTGGGCGTTGCCGGGGAAACTATATGGAGGTGGGTCAAGGCCTATCACAAAGAAGGAGTTGAGGGACTCTATCCTAAGAGGCGTACATATAAAAATTCCAAACTCAATGCGGAACAAAAGGCCACAGTACTTTCTTGGGTTGATAGGTGTACCTCACCAGATGGACAAGCGGTTCATTGGACTCTGGAACGCTTGCGCCACGCAATTTACAAAAAGTTCGGAATAACTCTTGGTATTAACACGACAGCGCAATGGACTCCATTCAGGAACATTTACAAAAGGCAGGTCGGCAGTTCCTAAAAAGCCTCTGCGGATGCAAGTATTTATTGCATTGAAAATAGGAAATAGTATAATATCCAAAAATTTCAGCTGATTGCCTTCTTGTTGCGATGCCGGAAGTATATGCCTTGGCGACGAGAGCACGGATTTCGGGGCTTGCTGTTTTCATCTCATGAGTCTAAACTTCTTCTATATAAAATGAAAGTTAAAACGCTCTAGCGTGGTGGCTCAGGGTTCCCAGGCCGGTGAGTACCCAATCGGCAGGATCGCAAAATCCTTACTCCGGCGGGAACGCGAATCGGCCGAATGTTTCGCCGCCGGGACGGAAAAGAGTGATTGACTTCCGCGAAAAATAAGAGCAGTTTTCACGGAATGTGCGGGGTTGACGGGTGCCGGCCCATGCGGCGCATCTTTTTCCGATATTGTGCCGCAAGACAACAGGAGTCGATCATGCGTATCCGTTTTGCCATGTTCATATTCGCAACGGTATTCTTTTTGGGATTCGCCGGCAGCGCTGTCGCGGAGCAGTCGCTCATCGTCTACACTTCCATGAAGGAATCCCTTATCGGCAGACTCAGGGACGGCTTTGTCAAAAAGCATCCCGACGTCAGGATGGATTACCAGTCGGCCGGCGCGGGCAAACTCATGGCCAAAATCGCCGCCGAGGGCGAGAGCGGCAAAATCCTGGCCGATGTGCTCTGGACGAGCGAGGTGCCGGATTTTTATGACATGCAGCAAAAGGGCAAGCTGGAGAAATATGTCTCTCCGGTGACCGGGGAACCCGCCTTCCTCAACCCCTTCGCAGATTACGACGGCCACTTTACCGCCGCGCGCCTGGGCACGCTTGGCATAGCCTACAATACGCGCTTTATCAGGAGTGCCCCCAGCGCCTGGCAGGATCTGTTCGGACCGGCCTACAAAGGCGCTTTCGGCATTGCCAACCCGGCCCTTTCCGGCACGGCCTACATGAGCGTGGCCCTGCTCGGCAAGCAGTTCGGCTGGGAATTTTTTGAAAAACTGGCCGCCAACAAAGCCAGAATAGGCAAAGGTTCCGGACAGGTGATAGACGATACGGCATCGGGCGAGCTTGTTGCCTCGCTTGCGGTGGACTACATAGCCAACGACAAAATTTCCAAAGGGGCCACGATGGCGCTTGCCTATCCGCCGGAAATGCTCATAGCGCCGAGTCCTGTGGCCATCATCAAAGGCACCGGGAACCCGGACGCCGCCCGGAAGTTTGTGGACTACCTTCTTTCCCGGGAAGCGCAGACGATTATCGCCGAGGAAGGCACCTTGCCGGTTCGCAATGATGTCGCCATTCCGCAAAAATTCGGGCTGCCGAAACCGGACGAAGCCCTGAAGCGTTCCATCGGGATAAATTATCTTGAGATGATGGCCCAAAAAGAGGCGACTGTGAAAAAATTTGTGGAAATACTGCAGAAAAAATAGTCAGCGGCAACGGCTTTGAAGCCACTGCCGCGGCATCCGGCCACATTTTTCACGCGCTGTCGCGAGGCGAATGCGGTCGGATTTGCTCTGTAGCGGATTGAGGCGAACCGGGTGAGTGATGGCGACAATCCTTGTGGAAAGCGTATCGAAACGCTATGGGAAACATCAGGTTCTCGACTATTTTTCGTTGAGGATTGAGCACGGGGAGTGCTTCACTCTGCTCGGTCCTTCCGGTTGCGGCAAAACGGTTCTTCTGCGTCTTATAGCCGGGTTTGAAACGCCGGATTCCGGCGCAATCCGCATCGGCGAGACGGTCGTGGCCAGGGCGGACAACGGCACACACTTGCCCCCGGAACGGCGCGGCCTCGGCGTTGTGTTTCAGGATTACGCCGTGTGGCCGCACCTGAGCGTCTTTGACAATGTGGCCTATCCGCTCAAACTTGCCGGCCTGCCGAAGCAGTCCGTGCGCGACAGGGTGCTGGAAAGCGTGGCTCTGGTGAATATGACCGGCCTGGAAAACCGTTTGCCTTCCGAGCTTTCCGGCGGCCAGCAGCAGCGGGTGGCGCTCGCCCGGGCGCTTGTGGCCCGGCCCGCGCTTTTGCTGCTGGACGAACCTCTCTCCAATCTGGATGCCAATCTGCGTGAAGAAATGCGTTTTGAAATCAGAGAATTACAGCGCAAGCTCGACATTACCGTCCTCTATGTCACGCACGATCAGGAAATCGCCCTGGCCCTTTCCGACAGGCTTGCCATCCTGGACGAAAACGGAATCCTGCGCCAGACAGGAACACCGCCGGAAATTTTTGAGCATCCCGCCGATCTCTTTGTCTTCAACTTCATGGGAGTGGCCAACCTGTTGCCGGCGCGGGGCGAGGGCAAAGCATGCCTTGTCGGCCGCCAGATTTTCCCCGTTGAACCGGGAGCCTGCCCTGACGGCGCGCGCAGACTGGCCGGATTTCGTCCATCCGACGTGCTCATTGACCGCGAAAGCCCTGACGGCGCGCCCTGCCTGCGCGGCACGGTACGCCGGGCAAGTTTTCTCGGGCCGGTAATGGACTATCTGATTGATGTGGACGGCAACACCTTGCGCGCCAGCGTGGACACCCATGAGGCTCTGGACAGGGACCGCATGTTTCGGGAAGGAGACCCCTGCGTACTCCGTTTTCGCAATCTGCACTGGTTTGACGCGTCCGACACGGCCGGGAAGGGAGCCGGCGCATGAGCGCGCTCGCGAAAAAAAACGATCTGGACGCCGCCCATTTCATTCTCGGCTTGTCCATAGCCATACTCGTCATTGTTGTCGCGGTGCCCGTGCTGCTCATCTTTTTGAACGCCTTCTGGGCCGAGGGCAAATTCAACATCGTCGATGTCTTTGCCGTGCTGCGCGAGCCGGACACCTATCAGGCGCTGCTCAACTCCCTTATCATCGCCTCAGGCACAACGCTCGGCAGCACCGTTGTGGGAACATTTTTTGCCTGGCTTGTGACGCGCACGGATTTACCCTTTAAAAAATTCATGCGGGGCATGTTTCTTGTTCCCTTCATGCTGCCTTCGTTTATCGGCGCACTCGCCTGGAAAATGCTGCTCTCCCCGAGAGCCGGCTATATAAACCGTCTTTTTATGGACGTCTTCGGACTCGAAGCCCCTGTATTCAATATTTACAGCTATCTCGGAATCGTGGCCGTGGAGGTGATGTACCTCTTTCCCTTTGTCTTTATCCAGGTATGCGGCGCGCTGGAACGCATGGATCCCACGCTGGAGGAAGCCGCGCGCATCTCCGGGGCCGGGCTGTTCACCATCACCCGCAGAATCACCATTCCGCTGGTATTGCCGAGCATTCTTTCCGGGGCGCTGCTCATCATGCTCTATTCCATGGCCCATTTCGGCACGGTGGCGGTACTTGGCATAGAAAACGGCATCTACAACATCCCCACGCTCATTTACGAGCGCATCCACCAGAGCGCGGGCAGTTTCGCCTCCATACGCACCGGCACGGTACTGGCCTCGGTGCTTGTCATCTCGGCCGCCTTCATCATCTGGCTGCAGGGCAAGGTACTCGGACGCGGCCGTTACCAGATTATTGCCGGAAAGAGCTTCAGACCGGTGGAGCTCAAATTGCGCGCCCTGCGCTGGCCCATGCTCGGCTTTTGCGTGCTGTACATCGGTGTTACCATAGTGCTGCCGACGGCGGTAATCTTTCTTGTGGGCGGCCTGAAGACTTACGGCCTGCCCTTTGTGTCGGAAAATCTCTCGCTGGCCAACTACAAGTTCATTCTTTTTGAGTACCAGGTAACCAAAGACGCCATTTTGAACAGCGTCACCCTGGGGCTGGCCGCCGCGTTTATCACCATGTTCGCCGGCGTAATGATTTCCTACGTCATCGTCAAAATGAAAGTGCGGGGCAAAGGCTTTCTGGAATTTCTCGGCATGCTGCCGTTTTCCGTGCCCGGTTCCGTCATCGCCCTTGGCGTTATTCTCGCCTGGAGCGGCAAATACGGCGTGAACCTGTACAATACCGTGTGGATTATTCTGGTGGCCTACATAGCCCGCTATATGGCCTTTTCGCTCAAAGCCAATTCCGCGGCTCTGGAGCAGGTACACGATTCGCTCATGGAGGCGGCCCGCGCCTGCGGAGCCGGCATGTGGCAGACCTTGAGGGATATCGTGCTGCCGCTGGTGCGGCCGGGAATGCTGGCGGCCTTTTTTCTCATCTTTCTGCCGTCGCTGCGGGAACTGACGGTTTCCATCATGCTCTACGCGCCGACGACGCGTACCATCGGCGTCGCGATTTACACCCTGAACGAGGACGGCGAGACCGTCTTCTCGGCGGCGCTGGCGGGTATTGCCCTGCTGCTCATCATTACCGGGCAGACCATCATCAACCGCGTAAGCGCGAAATATCAGGGCTGATATGTCCTATGTGCGCCTGACAAATGTCACCAAGCGTTTCGGCCGCGTGACGGCTGTAAACAGCCTCAACCTCGCCATAGAAAAAGGCGAATGCTTTTCCATGCTCGGTCCCTCCGGCTGCGGCAAAACCACAACACTGCGCATGGTGGCCGGTTTTGAGGATCTGGACGAGGGAGAAATACGCGTCGGCGGGCGTCTGCTCTCCTCGCGCACCCGCAATTTTTATCTTCCGCCGGAAAAGCGTGACTTCGGTATGGTTTTTCAGGCTTTTGCCGTGTGGCCCCATCTCTCCGTCTACGAAAATGTGGCCTTTCCCCTGCGCATACGCAAGCTGTCGGCCGCGGAAATCGCCGCCCGCACACAAGACGCGCTCACATCGACAAATCTTCTGAAATCGGCCCAGGACAGCCCGGAAAACCTCTCCGGCGGAGGCAAGCAGCGGGTCGCTCTGGCGCGCGCGCTGGCGATCAACCCCGACGTCATGCTGCTGGACGAGCCGCTCTCCAGCCTTGACCCGCATCTGCGCGAGGAAATGCGCTTCGAGATTAAAGACCTGCAGCGCAAATACGGCTTCTCCATCATCTATGTCACCCATGATCAGTCCGAAGCCATGGCGCTCTCCGACCGTATTCTCGTAATGAAGCAGGGCGTCGTGCAGCAGATTGACAGCCCCCTGAATATCTACAACAAGCCGGCCAACAAATTTGTCTTCAGCTTCATCGGCCTGCACAATTTTCTCTCCGTGAACCCGCTGCCCGACGGCACGGCCAGCCTTGACGGACAGCGCCCCCTGCCGGAGGCGCTTGCGCCGCCGGGCGAACTGCGTGACGCCGGGCCGTTGTCGCTGGCAACCCGCCCTTCGGAAATTGATTTCAGCACGGAAGGCCATTTTACGGCCACTGTCACGCGCAAGTCCTTTCTGGGGGAAATTGTTGATTATCAGCTCACCGCAGGCGGCCAGGAGCTGCGCATACAGAAAAACCGCCGCGTTCCCGGCCCCGAAGTCGGAGAAACATGTGGCGTGTTGCTGCTCAAGCCGTACTGGTTTGGCGAGAACGCCTGAATAAATTTTCAGCCTGCCCGAAAGCCATGTCAAAACCCCGCGCACGACAAAAAACCGCCACGCCGAAGGCGCTGGTTCTGGGCGGCGCAACGGGCCTTCTGGGGCAGGCCCTCGTGAAGGTACTCGCCGGACGGGGCTGGCAGGTGGAAAGCCTGGGACGGACGGACGGCAACCTGACGGATATCGCCTTTCTTACGCGGCGCCTCGCCAGAAGCGCGGCGGATGTGGTGTTCAACGCCGTGGCCTGGACACGAGTGGATGACGCCGAAGAGCACCCCGAGCAAGCCCGGCTCTTGAACTGCACACTGCCGGATGCCCTTGCCCGCATACTCAAATCAATCGGGCAGGGCCATCTCGTGCATTACAGCACGGATTTCGTTTTTTCCGGGCAGGAACGCGCTCCCTGGCGGGAGGAGGACACCCCCAAACCCGCTTCGGTTTACGGCGAAACAAAACTCGCCGGGGAACAGGCGGTACTCGGGCTTTTGCCGGGCAGCGCCTGCGTGTTGCGCACAGCCTGGCTTTTTGGGCCCGGACGCAAAAATTTTGTGGAAACCATCCTTGCCAAAAGCCGCGCCGCGGATACGGTACAGGTTGTTTTTGACCAGACGGGCTCGCCCACCTACACTCTGGATTTAGCCCGGTGGAGCGCCGCCCTGGCGGAAAAACGGGCCGCCGGACTTTGGCACACCGTCAACAGCGGACACGCCAACTGGGCTGAGCTTGCCGCTGAAACGCTTGCCCTCGCCGGAAGCCGATGCCAGGTCATACCTGTTTCCTCCGGGCAGTGGCCGCAAAAAGCCAGGCGCCCCGCTTGGTCCGTGCTGGATGTGACAAAATTGGGCAATTCCCTGGGGCAGCCCCCCCGTCCGTGGCCCCAGGCCCTGCGGGATTATCTTTACAGCAGTTTCTGACACCAGATGACGACATCTCCCCGGAACCAAAGCCGATTATTTACTGCCTGCACCATCCTGGCGCTGTCTTTCATCCTTTCGGGGCCGGGACCTGCCCATGCCAGGCCAAAAAATTTGGAGCAACTTGCCGCCGTCACAAAAAAGCTGGTGCAGACCAATGTCGGCTACGGGGCTATACCCGCGCTCTACCGTCCGCGCTATGACCGCGTTCAGGACGCGGATTTGAACATGAGTCGCGGCGATCCCGTATTTGTCGTCATGCTGCCGGACGGGCCGCGCATCTATCCCCAATACATCATGGCGTGGCATCAGGTTGTCAACGAGGTTATCAACGATGTCGCCTACGCGATCACCTATTGCCCCATAACCGGAACCCTCATGGCCTACAACGCCTCCATGCAGGGAATCAACCTTATTTTCGATCTGGAAGGACGTCTTTACGACGGCAACAGCGTATTGATCGACCGCAATTCCGGCAGCCTCTGGCTTCAGGAAACAGGCATGGCTTTCGACGGCCCCCTGCTTGGCCGGGGCATGTCGATATTGCCGGTTTTCTGGACAACATGGGGGCCGGCGAGCAGATCCTTTCCCGACGCGCGGGTGCTTGCCCTGCCGCCCGGCAACAGGCCGTACGGCCGTGATCCTTACGGCAATTATATGAAAAAAGGCACCTATTACGATAATGATATTCTGGTTTATCCCATCCAGCGTCCGGACAAACGGTTCCCGAAAAAAACGCCGATGCTCTGCATGGAATACGAGAATTTTTTGCTGGCTGTCGATATCGACTACGTCAAACAACGCGGGGCGGTCAATTTTTTTCTTGGTCCTTCGGCCCTGCTGGCCGCCTACGATCAAAAACTGGATGTCGTGCGCATTTTTGACCGCAAAATATGGACGGAGCCTTTTTTATTCGTCAGCCGGTACGGCAGGCTCGTTGATCTCGCCACGCGCAGCGTCTGGGATCCGGCAACCGGCAAGGCCCTGGAAGGCAACATGCAGGGCGCTTCCATGAAACAGCTTTACGGCTACTATTCAATGTGGTTTGCCTGGGCCAGCATGAATCCGGAAACCTTTGTCATACCCGGCCCCGGCGAAGTGCCGGCCGAGCTGCTTCAGCTCACTCCCCCGGGCGCCGAAAGCTCTGTTGAAAACAGTAACCCGCGGAGATGAAGGAAAAATTCTGGACACTATAACAAGTAACGCTTGAAACAGTTCGCTTGCGGCGGGAAAAACCCGCCTGCTCCTGTTTCGCGGCACTGAGGGCCGAAGAGGATGAATGATGCAAACAAGCTCTGAAACGCCGAGAAAGGTAAAATTCGCCACCCGGGCGGATCCCGCTGTGCTGGAAGCCCTGCGTTCCCTCGCGGGCGCGGAGGGTAGACCTCTCCAGACCCTTGTTGACGAGGCCCTGCGGGATTATATTGAGCGCAGGCAGGGACTCGCCCCCCGGAATCGGGTCATGCGGGCCCTCAGGCTCAGCATGGCCCGGTATGACAGCCTGTACCGGGAACTCTCCAGGTGAGGGATTACCTGACCGCCACAGATGTGTTGGCCCTGCACCAAACCCTTATTGAAGGCTACGGCGGAGCGCGGGGCATCCGGGACATGGGGGCGCTGGAAGCCGCCGTTTCCCGGCCCCAATGCGGATACTACGCCGACATTATCGAAGAAGCGGCCGCCCTGCTGGAAAGTTTGCTCATCAACCACCCCTTTGTTGACGGCAACAAACGGACGGCCTTTGCCGCTTGCGATGTCTTTCTGCGCATCAACGGGCATTCCCTGTGCGCGCAACCCGATGCGCTGCATCAGCGCATCATGGCCTGGATTGCCTCCCCCGAAGGCCGTTTGGAGGATATGCGCGCCTACCTGCGCGGGCTGCCCAAGCTGTGATCCAGCATCACGCGCTTCAGCCCCATGCTGTGCCCAGGCCTCAAGCATTTTCGGCAACGGAATCTGTAGCAAGTAACGCTTGAAACAGTTCGCTTGCGGCGGGCAAAACCCGCCTGCTCCTGTTTCGCGGCAAGAATTTTCCGGCAAATCCTTCGTGAACGGCTCTATTCCAGGCGCATGGTCGCGTCGTCCATGCCAGTTTCGCGCAGGCGCAGCAGCACTTTGGCGGCGGCCAGGGCGTCTGAGCCGGCGTGGTGGTGTTCAAGCTCGATGCCAAGGTGCGCGCACACGGCATCAAGCCTGTGCGAGGGCAGATTCAATGACCGGCGGGCGCCCCTGAGCGTGCAGAGCCAGGGCATCTTGGGTCCGGGCAGCCCGGCTGCCGCGCAGCAGGCGCGCAGTACGCCGCGGTCAAAGGCCGCGTTGTGGGCCGCAAAGCAGTGCGCGCCGTCCGTGATGCCCCGGGCGGACCGCCAGACATGCGCGAAATCTGGCGCATCCCGCACATCCGTCCAACGCAGGCCGTGTACCCATGTGTACGTCAATTCCGCCACCCGCTCGTCCACATCTCCCCCGGCAGGCAATGCGCACTCGCGGGGCGGGCGGATCAGGCTGTAGAACACGTCGGCAATGCGGTCGCCCTCAACGCGGGCCATGCCCAAGGCGCAGGCGCTGGCCGGGCTGTTGCCGGCGGTTTCAAAGTCAAGGACAATGGTGACCGTCATGTGGTTTTCATGTTGCACTTTCTGACATTCTTTTTGATGTGTTCTATGAATTCATTTTTATCAATATCTATAGTAATGTCTGATTTATAAAAATTGCCACTTCCAATAAGCCAAAACAATTTGTCTACAGTATATAGAATTTCATTTATTGAATTAGAGCGTTTTAACTTTCAATTTATATATCCAGCTGATTTAAACCAGCCCCCGGCATCGGTCGCGGTGACCATGCCCGGGGCTGTGCCTGTGGAGCAATGCAGCTCTTCGTTTGTCGCGGCTTCAGACCGCGCGGAATTTGTTTTACTTTACTCCACATCTTTTCAATGGGATTCAAGTCGGGGCTGTACGCGGGAAGAAATTTCACCTCCGCGTGGCAGGACTGAACATATTTGTGTGCCCTCAAATTGTCAACCACGATATCGCCCGCCCCGGCTCAACCACGGCGCCGAAATTTCTTTGATATACTCGTCAAACATCTTGCGATCCACAGCGCCGTCAAAAAGAACGCTTTCTGTTGTTCCGTCAATCCGGACTGACGAAAGAATGGTAATGAAAGTTAAAACGCTCTAGTTTTCATGGAAATGCTTCACAGTAAAATCGTAATACTGCGTTTCAAACAGGGCAATGACGCGCATGGCCTCGTCCGCCGGCACTCTTTTGGCGCTCATCCTGCCGATGCGGCGGTCCACAAGCCCGGCTTCGTCCTCCTCGGCAAAGCGCGTGCGCTTACGGAAAAAGGTGCTGACCGAGACACCCAAAATTTCCGCTGCCTCTCCGGTACTCAGTTCTCTGCGGCTGAACCTGCTGTTTACCTCAAAAAATTTCATTTTTATGACCTCATGAAATTCCGCTTTCGGCTTCATGGGGGAACCTCCTTATTTCGAGGTTCCTCATCGGTCATTTCATCTGCTACTTATTTCGGGCATATCATCTGCTCGCGACATAAGTCATAATAAGTCTTGACGGAATTGCCGGCCTTGCGTAAACTGAACAAATCATCAATCGGGTTGTACTTTATCAAAATTGACTTTGCGTGTGCTTGGCTCCTTTTTGTAATCTACCTTACCCGCAACCAAGGAGCTGTCTCATGACAATGTCCATGTACGTAGGCAATCTGCCTTTTTCCGCCGATCAGTTCAGCCTGAAATCCCTGTTCTCCAGCTTTGGCGAGGTTGTTTCAGCCAGAGTTATGTCGGACCGCGATACCGGTCGTTCGCGCGGTTTCGGCTTTGTTGAAATGGAAGCCGCCGATGCCGAAAATGCCATTGCCTCGCTGAACGGCAAGGATTTTGAAGGCCGCGCCCTGCGTGTCAACGAGTCACGGCCGCGCGTTCAGCGATAAACATCGCAATAACCGTTTCAACGGCGTGGGCGGGACTGAATCCGGCCCACGCCGCTTTTTTTGTTGATATGCGCATTGGCCGCGGCGGGGCGCGGATAAGGAAATTTTGATGAATCTTTTTTTGCGCGGCAAGTCGATGCGCCCGCTCCCCCTGTTTTTCACGCTTCCGTTCATGCTTTTCCTGGCGGCTTTCCCTCCCGCGGGCCATATCGGGCAGCCCTGCGCCGGAGAAACAGATTCCGTCCTGAAGGTCACGGTCGGGCAGGCGTTCGAGATCCGGCTGCCCGGCAACCCGAGTACAGGGTTCATCTGGGTAATAGAACATCTTCCGCGCTTCCTGGAACAACTGGGCGAAAGAGAATATCTGCCGGACAGGATCAGCGGCGTCGGGGCCGGCGGCGTGCATGTCTGGCGTTTCAGGGCGCGCGTTGCCGGAGAAGATGAACTCAGATTCGCGTACCGTCGCCTCTGGGAGAAGGATGTTCCACCGGCCGAACGCGCCGCACGACGGATTGTCGTGAAAGAGTGATTCCCGCGACTACGACGGTGGTGTGGTCTTGTTTTATTTCTAGAGCATTTTGCTATTGAAAGTATCCACAGCGTTCAAACCACCCCCGCGCATTTGAAGGCGTTATGCATTCGAAAGATTCCTTGACTGCCGGAAAAAGGGTATCCCCATCCCTTGCCCTTTGTTTTTACCTTGCTCCACATCTCCTCAACAGGATTCAAAAGACAAGTACTCCGCAGGTGGGAGTGCAAAACGAGGCAAAGCCTCAAGCCGTGGCGAAGGAGGCCAACATGGGCACGGTAGCGAAGAAAGTCAGTAATGAGAAGAAGGTTGATTTTGACGGCAAGGTTTAATCGGGGGAGCAAAGGAATCGCTGATTCGCCGGCGGCGTTCTTTACATTTTGCGCTGTTGGGATTATTGATACAGGATATGATATAATCAAGGCATACTATCTTGCGAATTTGTCTGCGCTTTCAACAAGACGCGGGAAATGGAGACGTTATGCGAAAAGGGTTGCGCTTCGCCAAAATGCAGGGCACCGGCAACGATTATGTATACATCAACTGCTTTGAGGAACGGGTGGACAATCCGGAATATCTGGCGCCGAGGATAAGCGACCGGCATTTCGGCGTGGGATCTGACGGTCTCGTTCTGATTCTGCCGTCAGGCGTGGCCGATGTTCGTATGCGCATGTTCAACGCGGACGGCACGGAAGCGCAAATGTGCGGCAATGCCATACGTTGCGTGGGGAAGTACGCGCGTGACCGTGGTCTTGTGTCCAAAGACAGTATTCGTGTGGAAACGGACGCCGGCATAAAAATCGTCCGATTGCGCAGAGAAGGCGGCGAAGTGACGGGCGCCACCGTCGATATGGGCGAGCCGGAACTGGCCCCTGAGCGCATACCTGTCGCCGCACCGGAAAATCTTCACAAAAACGGCCGCGTTGTCGGGATGCCGCTGGAAATCGACGGACGCGAATATGCGGTTACCGCGGTGTCCATGGGCAATCCTCACGCCGTGGTGTTTGCCGGGGATATCGACGATATTGATTTGCCGCGTATCGGGCCGCTTTTTGAGCATCATCCGTATTTTCCGCAACGCGTCAATACGGAATTTGTGAATGTTGTCTCACCGGCGAAAATCCGCATGCGCGTCTGGGAGCGGGGCGCGGGGGAAACGCTTGCCTGCGGCACCGGCACCTGCGCCGCGGTTGTGGCGTCCGCCCTGCACGGACATACCTGTCGGGACGTGGATGTGGAGTTGAAGGGCGGAATTCTGCACGTCAACTGGAACGAAAGCGATGGCCATGTATATATGACCGGCGCCGCCGCCGATGTTTTTGACGGCGTGTATTTTATGGTGTGAGGGAGATATGGCAACAGTCAACGACAATTTTCTCGCGCTCCGGAGCAATTACCTGTTCGCGGAAATTGCCCGCAAGGTCGCGGTCTTCAAGGAATCCGACCCGGACAGGAGAGTGATCAGCCTCGGCATCGGCGATGTGACGCGGCCGCTTGTGCCGGCGGTCACGGCCGCCCTGCGCAGGGCGGTGGAGGAAATGGGCGAAGCGGCTCATTTTCGCGGTTACGGGCCGGAGCAGGGATATGCCTTTTTGCGTGAAGCTGTTGTGGAACACGATTACAGGCCGCGCGGCGTGGATGTGGCCCCGGACGAGATATTTGTGAGCGACGGCGCCAAATGCGATGTCGGCAATTTTCAGGAACTTTTCGCCAAAGACAGCATTGTGGCGGTGACGGATCCGGTGTATCCCGTATATGTGGATTCCAACGTGATGACCGGACGCGCCGGAACGTATTCTGGAGGGCGTTGGCAACGCATTGTTTATCTCCCCTGCGTCAGGGAAAATGATTTTGTGCCGGATTTTCCCGGGACGCGGCCGGACATAATTTACCTGTGTTACCCCAACAACCCCACGGGCACAGTGCTTTCCCGCTCAGCTCTGCAAGGATGGGTGGATTATGCCGGACGCGAAGGCTGCGTAATTCTGTACGACTCGGCTTACGAGGCCTATATTCAGGATCCCGGCATTCCCCACAGCATTTATGAACTGGACGGAGCCGCCGAAGTGGCTGTGGAATTTCGCAGTTTTTCCAAAACGGCCGGCTTTACCGGACTGCGTTGCGCGTATGCCGTTGTGCCCAAAGGACTGCGCATCGACGACGGCAGGGGCGGCAAAGTCGGCCTGAACGGCCTGTGGAACCGTCGTCAGTGCACCAAGTACAACGGTTGCCCCTATATTGTACAGCGAGCCGCCGAGGCCGTGTACAGCGCGGAAGGGAAAAGGCAGACGCGGGAGGTCATTGAAGGGTATCTGCATAATGCGGCACTGCTCGGCGACGCGGTGAAAAAGATGGGGCTGGAGATTTACGGCGGCGTGAACGCCCCGTATATCTGGGTGGGCGTTCCCAAGGAGACGGACTCCTGGAGTTTTTTTGACCGCCTTCTGCATTCCGCCGCGCTGGTATGTACGCCGGGCGCGGGGTTCGGCGCGAGCGGGGAGGGATATGTGCGCCTGACGGCATTTGGAACCCCCGAAGACACCAGAGAGGCCATTGTCCGTCTTCAGGAGCAATGCTGAAAACCGGCTCTGCCGTACAAAACAACCCCTCACGAAACAGGCGGGCAAGATTTATGGCAACGGAAACACAATCGCTGGAGACAATCGTCGAACGCGTCTATAATGCCCAGCGGCGTTTTGCCTCATACACTCAGGATCAGGTGGACGCCATTTTTCACCATGCCGCCACCGCCGCCACCGCCAAACGCATTGCTCTGGCGAAGATGGCGGTGGAGGAAACCGGCATGGGCATTCTGGAAGACAAGGTCATCAAAAATCACTTCGCTTCCGAATTTATTTACAACAAATACAAGAACGCCAGAACCTGCGGCATCATCACCGATGACCCGGTGGACGGCTATCGGGAAATTGCCGCGCCTCTTGGCATTGTGGCCGGCATCGTGCCCACCACAAACCCCACCTCGACCGCCATTTTCAAGGCTCTGCTGTGTCTGAAAACCCGCAACGGCATTATTTTTTCGCCGCATCCGCGGGCCGGAGCCTCCACCGCCGCCGCCGCCGGCGTCATTCATGAGGCGGCTGTCGCGGCGGGGGCGCCGGAGGGCATTATCGCCTGCCTGGAGAATCCTTCTGTGGAGATGACGCAGGCTCTCATGGGGCACAGACGCGTCAGCCTCGTTCTGGCAACGGGCGGGCCGGGCATGGTGCATGCGGCGTACAGCTCCGGCACGCCGGCCATAGGCGTTGGCGCCGGCAACACGCCGGTGGTGATTGACGCCACCGCCGACGTCAAAATGGCGGTGAATTCCATTCTGCTCAGCAAAACATTTGATAACGGCCTGATATGCGCCTCGGAGCAGACGGTTGTGGTCGAAACCGCCATTGCCGAGGCCGTCCGGGAGGAATTTCTCAGACGCGGCGCTTTTTTTGCCGACAAAGAGCAAGCCGGGGCGCTGGTCGGCGTTATATTCAAAAACGGCGGTCTCAACAGCGCCATTGTGGGACAATCCGCCGCGCGCATCGCCGCGATGGCGGGCATTGCCGTGCCGGAGGGCACGCGCGTGCTGCTTGCCGAACGCGGGGAAATCAAGGCGGACGACCCCTTTGCCCATGAAAAGCTGTCTCCTGTTCTGGGTTTCTATCGCGCGCCGGATTTCGCCTCAGCCGTTGAAATGGCGCAGCGTCTGGTGCTTCTGGCCGGAGCCGGGCATACCGCCGTGCTCTATACGCGCGAGACAAACACGCGGCATGTGGAACTCTTCCAGAACACGGTGTCCACCGGCCGGGTGCTGATCAATATGCCGGCTTCCCAAGGAGCCATCGGGGATGTGTACAATTTTCGCATCGCGCCGTCGCTCACCCTGGGATGCGGCAGTTGGGGAGGCAACTCCGTCAGCGAAAACATCGGAGTGAAGCATCTCATGAACATCAAAACGGTTGCCTGCCGCCGCGAAAATATGCTCTGGTTCCGCGTGCCGCCCAAAATCTATTACAAACAGGGCGCCCTGCGTCCGGCACTGGAGGAATTTCGCGATAAAAACAGAGCTGTCATCGTGACGGACAACACCATGGAACAACTCGGGCATGTCCGGAAAGTCGTTGAAGTTCTGGAGGACATGGGCATGGAATTCCGTGTTTTCTCGGGCGTTCTGCCGGATCCCGACATGGCCGCCGTCAGCCGGGCGCTGGACATGGTCAACGATTTCAAACCGGACATGTTCATCGCTCTGGGCGGCGGTTCTCCCATGGACGCGGCCAAAATTATCTGGCTGTTGTATGAGGCGCCGGACATCCGTTTTGACGACATCGCCCTGCGCTTCATGGACATACGCAAACGCGTGGCCTCATTCCCCGCCTTGGGCAGAAAGGCCGTAATGGTGGCTGTGCCCACCACCTCCGGCACGGGCTCGGAAGTAACCCCTTTCGCCGTCATCACCGACGACCGGACAGGCGTCAAATATCCTGTGGCCGACTATTCGCTCACGCCGGACATGGCGATTGTCGACCCCGAGTTTGTGCTGGATCTGCCGCGCTCCCTCATTGCCAATGCCGGGCTTGACGTACTCACCCATGCCTTGGAGGCATACACCTCCACGCTGGCCACAAACTTTTCCGACGCGCCCGCCCTGGAGGCCATCCGCCTCATATTCAAATACCTTCGCCGCTCTTACGGGGGTGGGGAAGACCGCTTCGTTCCGCGCGAGAAGATTCATTATGCGGCCACCATCGCCGGCATGGCGTTCGCCAACGCCTTTCTGGGCGTCTGCCATTCCCTCGCGCACGCGCTGGGTTCTTTTTTTCATCTGCCCCACGGGCTTGCCAACGCCATGATGCTTTCCTACGTCATAGAATACAACGCCACAGACGTGCCGACAAAACAGGGCATGCTGCCCCAGTACAAGTATCCCTGGGTCAAGGGCCGTTATGCCCGCATCGCCGACCTGCTGCATCTGGCCGACGACGTGGAGGGCGATTCGCCCTTGGCGCGAGCGAAAAAAACGGCGCGTCTGGTGCGGGCCATCGAGTCTCTCAAACGCGACCTGGACATTCCCGTTTCCCTGCGGGAGGCGGGCATTGCGGAAGCGGAATTTCTGCAAAAGCTTGACACGCTTGCCGAGCAGGCATTTGATGACCAGTGCACGGGTTCCAGTCCGCGCTATCCGCTCATTTCCGAACTGAAGGAATTGTATCGCAAGGCCTATTACGGCGAGCCCCCGGAGTCCTGCCGGCAGGACGGGAAAAGCGCATGAAGATGCCGCCGGGGCGCGTGAAAGTGAAGACGGACTTTGTGACGTCGTGATTCGGACAACTTTATCGGGGAGACGGCAGGCATGTGCAGAATAGGTTCCATCAAAAGCAGAACGCCCCTGCATCCGTCCATGGCGCTCAGGCTCATGCTGTCCCAGCAGGAAGGGCATGACAACTCCGGTTTTGCCATGGTGATGCAGGATCTCGCGGGCGTTTTTGCTCCATACAAGGACAAGCCGCTGCTCTCGCTCGCCTGCACCGACAGGGGCAAGCAGATTGTCAGCGATTATATGGACAAAAAAGGCTTTGTCCAGGTCTTTCAGTGGATGCCGGAGGTGGATCTGCGCCCTGGCCTCAGGATCGCCGCCATGCCTGCCTATTTGTTCCGGAATTACGATTATCCCGAGAACATGCGCAACGCGGGCAGGGAAGCGCGCGATGAGCTGCTGCTTGACACGCGCCTTGCCCTGCGCAAGCTGCTGGAGAGGGAAGAGAGCGGTTTTATCTACTCCTTTTGGCCTGACGTGCTGACTCTGAAGGAAATCGGATACCCGGAGGACATTGCCCTGTATTTCGGGCTATGGGAAGATGATGGCCGTCTCATGGCGAAAAATATTGTCACCCAGGCCCGGCAGAATACAAACTACGCCATCGTGCGCTATGCGGCCCATCCCTTCTTCCTGCAGGGATACACACTGTGCGCCAATGGAGAGAACACCTTCTACACAAAGAATATGGAGTTCCAGAAGTCCCTGCACAGAGGCTATATCGGTTTTGAATCCGATTCCCAGAATTTTTTGTATACCCTTCATTATGTGCTGCATGAATTGAAATGGCCCATACGGTATTACAAACATGTCATTACGCCCCTGCCTTTTGTCGAGACGGAAAAACGCGCGGATAAAAAGGAACTCTCGCTCATCCGCGAATCTCTGGCTCACCTGGAAATTAACGGCCCCAACACAATTATCGGACTCCTGCCCGGGGGGCAGATGATAACCTGTTGCGATTCAAAAAAATTGCGTCCTGTGGTCGTGGGCGGCGACGGCGAAATGGTGGCCATCACCTCGGAAGTCTGCGGACTGAACACCATACTGCCGGCCCGCGATGCTTCAAAAGACATTTATCCGCACGAGAGGGAAATGGTGGTTATTGACAATGACCTGGCGGTGCGGCGATGGAATCAGTAAGAACCCAGGACGTCAGCTTCAACGATCTCCCCTGGAAGATCGCGCATTACCCGGAACGCTGCACCATGTGCGGCTCCTGTGTGGCGGCGTGTACGTTCAACGCCATTGAGCCGGCCATGACGCGCCGCAGCCTCACGGTTTCCCGCAAGGTTTTTCCCGAACCTGTGCAGGAGCATCTGACGCGTCCCGTGATACTGCAGAAAAGCGGCGTGGAAAACGCCTGCGTGGGCTGCGGCATGTGCGAAAAAATCTGTCCCAACGCCGCCATTGCTCCTGTGCGCAATCCGGACAGCCGCTTCCCGCTGCTCGCCCGCATCAAAGGCCCCGTCAAGCGGGGCGGCCGCACCAACCTCAACGCGCAGCGCACGCTGGATTCCATCATAGTGGGGCGCATCAGCCAGATGACTGATCCCTCCCTGGACTCCGAGCGCCATACGTTTGACATCCGCTCTCCTTTCGGACGCGTCCTGCAGTCCAGAGAACTGCCCCTGCGCGTGGAGGGCGACAATCTGGTGCTGGCGGACAAGACGCCGCCGGTGCGCTGGATTTATCCCGCCGTATTCAGTGACATGAGCGTGGGCGCTCTCTCCACAAGAGCCTGGGAAGCCGTTGCGCTGGCAACGGCCTACCTGAACGAAAAATACGGTATGCCCGTGCGCATGTGTTCGGGTGAAGGCGGCATGCCCATCAAGTTGTTGGTGTCCGAACAGCTCAGATATGTCATCCTGCAGATCGCCTCCGGGCATTTCGGCTGGAACCGCATTATCAAGGCCCTGCCGAAGATGAAAACAGATCCGGCGGGTGTGCTGATCAAAATCGGACAGGGGGCGAAACCCGGCGACGGCGGCCTTTTGCCCGCCGCCAAGGTGGCCCCGCACATTCAGGCCATACGCGGCGTGCCCAAGGCGGATCTGCTTTCTCCGCCAAACCACCAAGGCCTGTACTCCATTGAGGAGTCAGTGCAGAAGATGCATCTTTCGCTCAACGCGGCTTTCGGCTTTCGGGTGCCCGTGGCCATAAAGTGCGCCGCCTCGTCCACATCCGTTTCCGTTTACAACAATCTTCTGCGCGACCCCTACAAGATTTGCGGCGGCTTTTTCATGGACGGCATACAGGGCGGCACGGGGGCGGCCAATGAAATTTCGCTTGACCACACCGGCCATCCGATTGTCTCCAAATTGCGGGACTGCTACCTCGCCGCGGTGGCCCAGGGCCTGCAAGGGCAAATTCCGTTGTGGGCGGGCGGCGGCATAGGCATGACCGGCAACGCGGCGGCGGATGCTTTCAAGATGCTCTGCCTCGGCGCGAACGGGGTCATTATGGCGAAAATGCTTATCCAGCTTCTGGGCTGTGTCGGCAACGAACGCGGCCGCTGCAATTCCTGTTCAACCGGCAAATGTCCCACAGGAATCTGCACGCAGGATCCGCGCCTGATCAAACGTCTGGATGTGGACAGGGGCGCGGAAAATATTGTGAACTACATGCTGGCTTTTGACAGTGAATTGCGCAAGCTGCTCGCGCCCGTGGGCAACAGTTCCCTGCCTGTCGGACGCTCGGACGCCCTGGTTTCCACAGACAGGGCCGTGGCCGACAAACTGGGCATTCAGTACGCCTGCTAGATGTTTTACGAAGGAAAAACAATGTTGCGCCTGAGTACAGTGCAAAATCACGAACGCATCTCCACCCAGGAACTGCTGCTTGCCGTCAGAGAGGCGGTGGAAAAGGGAGAGACGGATTTCCATATTGAGGCATCGGGCCAGCACGATATCGGAGGGCCGCTCTGGAATCGCGACGGCAAAAAACTGACTTTTCGCGTCGTCAATCCCGGTCAGCGCGTCGGCTGCATGTGTATGCCGAACACGGAGATATTGGTGGAAGGGGCCGCGCCGGCCGATGTGGGCTGGCTCAATGCCGGCGGACGTATCGTGGTGCGCGGCGACGCCGGGGATACCGCGGGGCACTGCGCCGCCGCCGGAGTGGTGTATATCGGCGGAAGCGCCGGCACCCGCTCGGGTTCCCTCATGAAGCACGATCCGCTTTATGAGGCGCCCGAACTTTGGGTTCTGGAGAATGTGGGCAGTTTTTCCTTTGAATTTATGGGAGGCGGCAAGGCGGTTGTGTGCGGACACGATTGCCAGCATTTGCCCTCCGTGCTGGGCGAGCGTCCCTGTGTGGGCATGGTGGGGGGAATTGTCTATGTGCGCGGCCCTGTGCCCGCGCTGGGGGCGGATGTACGGCTGAGCCCTTTGGATGATGGGGATATCGGCTGGCTTACCCAGGGCCTGAAGCAATTCCTGACCGCCGTTGGCAGGGTCGATGTATACAGTTCGCTTTGCGTCTGGGGACAGTGGCAGAAGATTACCGCTCTGCCCTATGAAGAGCGCGGTCCCCGCAAAACCATGAGGCTCGCCGAGTTCCGGACAAACGAATGGGTCGGGGGTGGAATTTTCAGCGATGTTTTCCGCGACGACTTTCGCGTCAGCGGTCTGCTCGCGCATGGAGATTACCGTCTGCGAGTGCCGGTATGGGAAAACGCCCTCTACGCGGCCCCCTGTGAATTCAGCTGTCCGGCCTCCATCCCGAGCCAGCAGCGCTTTAACCTGTTGCGTGAAGGCAGAATTGACGAAGCCTGTCGCCTCGTTCTGGATTTCACTCCCTTTCCGGGTTCCGTGTGCGGCAGTGTATGCCCCAACCCCTGCATGGAGGACTGCACACGCGGCAGCGTGGATCATTCCGTGCAAATCGGCAAACTGGGCTCCTGTTCCGCCGATATTCCGGCGAAGAAGACAGCCGCGCGCACCGGCAGGCATATCGGCGTTATCGGCGGCGGAGCGGGCGGCCTGACGGCGGCCTGGCAGCTTGCCCGCATGGGCCACGATGTCACGGTGTATGAAGCCGCTGCCGTGATGGGGGGCAAACTTGAGCAGGTCATTCCGCGCGGGCGCCTGAGCCATGATCTTTTGCGCAAAGAACTCAAGCGCATTGAAGACGCGGGCGTTGCCTTTGTGACAAACCGCAGGATTGACGCCGATCAGTTCAAAGAGCTGCGCCAAAAGCATGAGGCCCTGATTGTGGCTACCGGCGGGCATGTGCCGCGTATTTTTCCCTGGCCGGGGCATGAAAAAATCACGGCGGGCATTGATTTTCTCAAAGCTGTAAACAGGGGGGAAAATCCGGATGTGCCGGAAAATGTCATTGTCATAGGTTGCGGCAATGCGGGTATGGACGCGGCCGCCGGAGCCTTTGCCATGGGGGCGCGCAAAGTGGTGTGCGTTGACGTGCAGAAACCGGCGGCCTTTGCGCACGAAATCGCCCACATTGAAGGGTTGGGCGGCAAACTTGTCTGGCCTGTCCAGACAAGGGAAATTACGGACGAAGGACTGGTGACCGGGGACGGCACGTTGATTCCGGGTGAAATGGTCATTATTGCCATTGGTGAGACGCCGGATCTTTCCTACCTCGACGAAAATGTGAAAAAATTTCGGGACTGGCTTGTGCCCGACGAGGACATGAGCATACTGAACGGCGTGTTTGCCGCTGGCGATGTGATAAAACCGGGCCTGCTCGTCCATGCCATCGGCTCCGGCCGTCAGGCGGCTTTTGCCGCGGACGCCTGGCTGCGCGGCGAGACCTATGCGCCCGAAAAAAAAGAAGCCGTTCCGGCGACACGTCTGCGCACGGCCTATTTCGCCAAATGCCATGCCTGTGAACTGCCGCGCCCGCAGGATGATTTCGCGCGCTGCGTCAGTTGCGGCACCTGCCGGGATTGCAGGATGTGCCTCAAGTCATGTCCCGAAAAGGCCATTGACCGCAAAGAGCCGGAAGGCGGTGGGGCTGAATACGTCTCCGATCCGGAGCGTTGCATCGGCTGCGGCATTTGCGCCGGCGTCTGCCCCTGCGGCATCTGGAGCATGTATCCCAACTGGGATATGAGCTGAAATAGATGGATTATACGCCGTTTATGCGCGAAGCCCTTCGCCTGGCGGAACGGGGACGGTACGCGGCCTGCCCCAATCCCACTGTCGGCGCCGTGCTGGTGCGCGACGGCCGCCGCGTGGCCCAAGGTTTTCACCGCGCGGCGGGACAGGCGCACGCCGAAGTGGCCTGCCTGAAAGACGCGGCTGAGCGCGACGTGCCCACGGTGGGGGCAACGCTTGTGGTGACGCTTGAACCCTGCAATCATCACGGCAAAACCCCTCCCTGCGCCAAGGCCATTCTGGAGGCCGGCATACGCAGGGTGGTTACGGGCACGCGGGATCCCAATCCTCTTGCGGCGGGCGGCGCCGCGGCCCTGCGCGCCGCGGGCGTTACAGTTATTGAGGGCGTGCTTGAGCGGGAATGCCGGGATCTGATTGCCGATTTTCTCATCTGGCAAACGACGAATCGGCCGTATGTCATCCTGAAAATGGCGTCCACGCTGGACGGCCGTATTGCCACGCGCACCGGCCATTCCCGATGGATCAGTTCAGAACGCTCCCGGCTCATGGTGCGGCAATGGCGCGCCGGCATCGGACAATGCGGCGGCGCCGTGCTGGTGGGCGGCGGCACGTTTCAGACGGACAATCCCCGCCTCACGGCACGAGGCAAGTCCGCCGCGGAGCCCCATCCCCTGGCCTGCGTTCTTACCTCGCGTCTGCCCGAGGCCGGGGAAAACTTTCATCTGATCGCGGAACGCCCCGGGCAAACGCTCTTTTTCACTCCTCCCGCTGTGGCCAATTCCAGGCGCGCGGACAAACTCCGGGCCTGCGGCGTGCGTGTGCTGGCTTACGGCCGCGACTCCAGAGAAGGCGAGGGGGAAAGGAGGACGGCGGATCTTCCCCTCGTGCTGACGACTTTGCGCCGTGAGACAGGCTGCCCCTATGTGCTGTGTGAAGGAGGGGGAAGACTTGCCCTCTCGTTGCTGGAAGCGGGTCTTGTGGATGAATTCCGGCTGCATCTGGCCCCCAGAATTCTGGGGGACGATGAAGCCGTGTCCCTGTTCGCGGGGCGCGCACCGGAAAACATGAAGCAATCCCTCCCCCTCAGGCTCTGCGGGACGAATCTTTTCGGTGGGGATGCCCATCTCGTGCTCAGGCCGGAAAACGGCGCAATCTGAACCCCGAAGGTCAGACCTTATGTTTACAGGCATCATTCATGGTCTCGGCGAAATTGCCTCACTTGATAAAAACAGCGGGGAATGCCGCCTCACGTTGCGCCCGCTCTTCGCCCTGGAAGATATTGCCGACGGGGAATCCATCGCCGTCAACGGAGCCTGCCTTTCCGTGGAAAGACACGGCCGGGAAGACGTTACCCTCTACGCCTCGCGGGAAACTCTCAAACGCACCACCCTCGGCCGGCTTACCGCCGGCAGGCTGGTCAATCTTGAACGAGCCCTGGCGGTGGGAGACCGCCTCGGCGGACATCTGGTCAGCGGGCATGTGGATTGCCTGGCCCGCTTGCGGGAACTGCGCCCCGCTGGTCTCTCGCTCGCCTGCCGTCTGACCTTCCCCGAGGAATACGGACCGGAAGTCATTCCCAAGGGTTCGGTCGCGCTGGACGGCGTCAGCCTGACGGTGAACGAGTGCGGCCGGGATTTTCTCACCGTCAATGTCATTCCCGACACGCAAAAACGCACGATCGTGCGCTGGTGGCGGCCCGGCGATCACATCCACATGGAAACGGACATGATAGGCAAATATGTGCGCCGCCTGCTTGAGCGGCGGGGATCCCGGCCTGCCGGAAGCGACGGTCTGAGCCGGGAATTTATGCTGGAAAACGGATTTTTGTGACCGCGGGGAAAAAAGCGCGCCGGATTCCCGCCCGGTGATTGCCTGGAGCGTAAAAAGAATGCGCTCCAGGCAATATGTTGTTTATATCCTTCAACCCCCATCTCTATACATAGCCCAAGAATTTCCAGTAGGTGGATGCCATGAGGAGAAGGAGTGCGTAAGCCAGGATCATGAGCGGAATACCCGTGCGTATGAAGGTCCCCGCGGTGAACGTTTCCGTTCCGTAAGCGATCATATTCTGGGGCGCGTTCACCGGTAAAATGAAGCCGAAACTCACCACATACTGCAAGATCATGGTCAATCCCAATATGTTGACGGCGTCTCCCTGAACTTTAGCCACCTCCTGAAGCACCGCGATAATTATGGGAATAAGCGCGGAGGCAAGGGCCGTGGCCGATGCGAAGCCCAGATGGATGATGATGAGGAACAAGGCCAGAATGGCCAGGATGACAAAGGGAGTCTGGCTTGCCAGAGCCAGGGAGGCGACCAGATATTTGGCAAGCCATTGGCCGGCTTGGGTAGCAAGAATGGCAGAGCCGAGGCTGATGCCTACGCCGAAGAGCACGATGGTGCCCCAGTTGATTTTGGTCACGCAGTACTTCCACTCCAGAATGTCGATTTTCGGCATGAAGAAGAGCGTAACCGCCACAATAGTTATGGATGCGGTATCGAAAGGATGAATCCTGGTATTCGCGAGGCTGCCGGTAATGCCGAAGGAACTGAACCTCACCCCTTCCAGCACCCAGAAGATCAGGAGCAGAATGGAGATAATCATCAGTTTGCGTTCGGCGGGGTTCATGGGGCCGAGTTCGGCGAGCTGTTTTTTGATCATGCCCCTGCCGCCGGGGATTTCTTCAACTTCCGGGGGCATTATGAACATCATCACCAGATAAAGACCGACAGACATGAGCGCGGCAAAAGGCGCCGCCGCGATGAACCAGTCAATCCAAAGAATGTCCCGCCCCAGAATTTGCTTGATGAAGTTTACGGTGATCATGTTCTGGGCGGCCGCCGTCTTGATGCCCACGTTCCATATGCTGTCGGCCTGGGCGCAGACGATCATGAGCGTGCTGGCAAAGGCGCCGCGTTTGTCTACCCCGAAAACACTGATGATTCCCATGATGATGGGCACTATGCAGGCCACGCGGGCCGTGGTGGAAGGCACGAAAAAGGCCAGGACGAAACCCACCAGAATGACGCCGATGACAATGTTTTTTGATTTTGCGCCCACAAAGGAAAGGATCAGCAAGGCCAGCCTCCGGTCAAAGCCGGTTTTCTGCATGGCCACTGCCAGAAAGAGGGCCGCCGCCACCAGCGCCCAGCCGGAGCTGGAAAAACCGCGCAGGCCCATGCTGATTCCCTGCCCCATGCCATATACGGACGCGGGTTTGTTGACGTCCGGCGATATGCCGATGACGATGACCATTAGCGCCAGGATAACCAAGGCGCTTACGGGGTATTCCACGGCTTCCGTTATCCAGCAGATGACCGAGAACACCAGAAGAGCCAGCATGCGTTGTCCTGCCACCGGCAGACCTTCGGGCTGCGGCAACAGAAAGCCGATGACGATGAATACGAGTAAGGCAAAGGCAAGCCCGATCGTTTTTTTCAGAGGCCTTTCAGTCGTAACGACATTCTGGGACATGATCTCCTCCTGTTTTGTAGGTGCTTCAATCAATTGCCGAATTTTGTCGGGGGATGCCTCCGACATTGTCACCATGGCGTACTTTCCCGCCGCGGATACGGCGGGGAATGCTGTTCTTGCAAGTAGTAAAAGGAGGAAGAAGAAAAAGTCAAGAAGCGGAGCGCGTGGAGAGTGTCAGTATCTAGGGCCTGTTGGTACCAATGACCTTTTTATTCGACAAGTCCAAGAAACCTCACTGTCATGCTATTATACAAGCAGACTATATAGGAGGACTTTATGGTTTTTTACAAAGATGACAAAAATAAATTGATTGTTGAGCCCACTACAAAAGATGAGAAGGCTTTGGTTGACTGCTTTATCCAAGCGATGGAGGTTTACTGGAAATCAAAAGATATGTCT
>JAISLI010000016.1 GCA_031291035.1 Desulfovibrio sp. | reverse complement strand
ATGGGAGGCGATTGCCGAAGCCATGAAGGACAACGCCAAGGCTATGGCGTATCTGCGAGACCTGTAGCCCCTTGACGTTTCCAAAGCGGGGCGGTTATCCTGCAACCGGAGGCGGCATGAAATACTGGTCAAATGTGCTGGCAATGGCCGGGGCGGCCTGCATAGCGGTTGCCTTTATCGAAGGCCGGCTGTATGTTTTTTTCTGCGGGCTGTTTCTGGCCTATGCAGGATACAGACTATGGAGGGCAACATAATGTACGACACCATCTTTTATGTTGTAACCGGCGTTATAATTTTCGGCGGCGGCATTTACGCCATCTGGTACGCTTCTCAAAAGGGGAAGCGCCCATAGCGAAACAACTTGGGGGCCGGGCCGTAAACCCGACCCCCTTCTTTCCTTGCCTGGCCCCGTTATATTCCTCCTGCGCTGCCGCATAAACGTAAATCTAAAAATCGTACTTCCCCGGCATGGCCCGCTTCTTCGCCTCAACGTAGGCCCGCAGGGCGGGAAATTCCTCAAGCAGCTTCGCGCGGGCCATATCGCGGTATTCGGAGACGGCGGCGCGAATGAAGGTGGCCTTGCCGCCGTCCGGGCCGTCCGAGCGCATAGCGTACACTGATGACATTTCGCTTTTGCCCGTCACCACGTCGTTGAGATAATCCATGCAGCCTTTCCCCCAGGCGGGATGTTTCAATCCGTTCCCGGCAAGCTCCGCATAGCGGGAATAGGCCCCCTTGAACTCGTCCCGGGTCAGGTCAACGGTCACGCCGTCAAAGGCCACCTGCCGCTTGGGCGCGGCGACCCACACCTCGTTGCGCAGCATTTCCCGGTCAATGGGTTCCGGGTTGATCCTGCGGGAGCCGATGGGAGAAACGGCGTCGTAAATCCCGCCCAGGCCGGAGCGGTAGCTTATGGCCCTGCCCCACAGGTCGCGGCGGCGGGGCAGGGTTCCGGAAAGCCCCGGCACGCGGGATTTCATGGCGTCAATCATGCTGTTGATTTCCAGCCGGTAGGGATCCTGTTGCTGGGCGATGGCGGCGATACCCGAAGGGACAAAGGAACCGGCGAAGCGATTGGCGAAACTTTCGGCGTTCATTTTCGGATTCGCCGCCACTTCCACAATTTCGGACAGCCCGCGCATATAGCTCTTGCTCAGCACGTTCCCGGCAATGGTCGCGGCGAAGTAGATCCCCGCCTCCTCCGCGTCCACTTCCCTGTCTTCGTGATCCATGTGGGTCACGACTTCGGCGATGTCGGCGGCGATGCCCAGGGTGCTCCCGCTGGGGTCAAGGCGGTTGTAGGAAAAATATCTGTCCCCGATTTTCAGGCTGTAGGGTTGCCAGCCCATGCGCATCAGGGCCTGCCTTTTTCGACGAGTTCCGCCATGCGCTCCCTGATCTGTTCCTTGCCGATTTTTCCCGCCGCCGCTTCCCGCGCGGCCTCGCGGTATGCCTGGGCGTGGAGTTCCGCCCGGTAGCCCACGGCCTTGAAAAATTCGTCCTCCGCCAGGAGCGCCCGGCCCGGAATGCGCACGGCGTTGCCGAGCACGTCCACGACCTTGCCGAAGGCCCCGTCCTTGGCCAGCCGCCAGTTCTCCGCGCTGATGGCCGGTTCGTGAGGCAGGTCGATTTTCCCGGCCCATCCCCCGCCCTCGTTCATGCGGAACGCCTTGCCCGCCAGCCGCAGGGCGTCCTTTGTGCCCCCTATGAGGCCGTTGAGCATGGAGAGGGATTCCCCGGCGGCGACGCCGGTCTCGTCTCCCAATATGGCCCCTATGCGCCCGGCCACGGCCCTTTCAAAGACTTCTCCTAGGGCCACGGTGGCATTGCTCATCATGTTGACGAGGTGCGTCTTGGGGCTGGACAGCAGGGCCATGACCCAGGCTTCCTGAACGCTCTCGCGGGTGATGGCGAGGGCGGATTTTTCCACGAGCTTTTCAAGCTCCGTCGTCATTCCGGCCTGAGAGAGTTTGGAGATTCTTCCGGCGAGGTCACGGGCCGCTTCCCGCCCGCCCATGCCGTCCAGCACTTCCGCCATCTCGCGGAGTTGGAGTTCCTTCGGCCCGGACGGGATGCGCCACGAGGCGAGGGCGCGGGCCGTCTCCGTTCTGGCCGCGACCACTTCATTCTGGATGGCCCTGTGGACTTCCACCATTTTACGGAAGGCGAAGAGGTCTTCTTCTGTGGGGGCCTGTGTGG
This sequence comes from Desulfovibrio sp., assembly GCA_031291035.1. Classification (GTDB taxonomy): domain Bacteria; phylum Desulfobacterota; class Desulfovibrionia; order Desulfovibrionales; family Desulfovibrionaceae; genus Desulfovibrio. The sequence continues at coordinate 5,294 of JAISLI010000016.1, read as the reverse complement.
CGAGTTCGGCGAGTTCGGAGAGCTTTTGTCCGGAGCTTGACCACAGGTTGCGGGCCGCGAGGCTTTGTTCGGCGCTGAGGGGTTCTCCGGTACGGCGTTCGGAGAGGATTTTCCAGGCGTCTTCCTGTTCGGCGGAAAGCTGTATGTCCTGAAAGGTCTGTTTGCCGCGCCGGGCGGCGTCGAGTTCGCCCCGGTAGCCGTCGGCCATGTTCTGCATGACCGTCTTCACGTCTTCCGGCGCGTCGATGCGGGAAAAGTTTATGAAGAAGCGGTCTTGGTCCTGCGGGCGGCTTCCTCCTGTTCCAGCTTCTTGTGCCAGGCCGCTCTCACTTCCTCCGGCAGTTCGTTCCCGTTCGCGTCCGCCCAGGGGGCCGGCTTTATCCCGAAGGGCTTGAGCAGCTTCCTGGACTGTATCATGTTTGCCTTGTACTCCTCCCCCGTCCCCCAATACACCGGCGCGAGGCGGTGCTCCCTCAGCAGGCCGTCCATTGCCGATACCTTCTGTCGTGGCGTCGGCTGATCCGTGTGCTTGCGCCCTGGGATGTCCCGCCACACCTTCAGAAGTTCTGCTGTCGAGTAACCCTTGTAGTTTTGCGGCAAGCTCTGCTCGTTCATCGGCGTTTCCTGTACGGTTTATGCGGGCTATTATAGCCTCAATCTCGCCTTTGGACAAGACATCGGCAAGCTGTTTTCCTTTGACATCCATTCCGGCGTTGCGGCCATAGAGGAACGGCCGCTCGATATTCCCAACGGAGCCGCGGCGGTTTTGGATGGGGATAAAGGGGGGTTGCGCCTGGACCCTTCGGAAGCAGAGATGGCCGACATTCGCGCAAAGCGGGGAGAAGCGGGCGCCCGCCCGCGCTATAGAGATGCGGGCGCGTCTCGCGTCTTTTGGGGAAACAACGGGGCCGGACACAGCAGCGGAAGCCGTGCCCGGCACAAATTCCTCCCCTACACGCCCTCGTCCGTCTGACGCTCTGTCTGACGGGATTCGCGCTCTTTGATGAGCGCAAGCGCCCGCTTGGCAAGCTGGGTGACTTCCGGCTTGGAAATCTGGTCATCCGCGCCGACGCTTTGCCCTTTGTGACGGAGCTTGTCTGTGATCAGGGAAGAAAAGAGCAGTACGGGCAGTGCGCTGAGTACCGGATCCTCCTTGATTCTGCTTGTCAGATTAAGCCCGTCCATAACCGGCATTTCTATATCGGAAACAACCACATGCACAAAATCGGTAATGGGACGGCGGCCTTCCTCCGCGCGGCTCTTGAAATCCAGCAGCCGTTCCCAGGCAAGTCTGCCGTTGGAGACGATCTCGACAGCAAATCCGGCTTTTTCCAGAAGATCGCGCTGCATTTCACGCACCAGCGCGGAATCGTCGGCGATAAGGGCGCGGTAGCCGACATTGACCCAGTCTTCGCCCAAATCGTCAAGACGCAGGCCGAGCTTGGGGTTCAAATTGGCCACCACTTTTTCAAGATCAAGTAAAAAGACAATGCGTCCTTCCAGCTGCACCACTCCGATAACGGTATTGTTGGATATGGCGGCCACATACTGGCTCGGCGGCTCCACGCTTTCCCAGCTGATGCGGTGGATGCGGTTGACACCGGAAACCATGAAGGCAGTCGTAACATTGTTGAATTCCGTCACAATGGTTTTTGCCTGTTCCTGGTTCCCGACATGTTTTTTTTCAAGCCACATGGACAGATCCACGAGCGGGATAATTCGCGAGCGGAGGTTGAAAGCGCCGAGCACACTTGGATGCTGCACCTCAGGCAGTTCCGTCACCTTGGGCATACGTATGATTTCCAGCACCTTGGCCACATTGACGCCGTAATACCCCCGGTACACGGTATTCCCGCCCGGATGTCCGTCAGTGTCGGCGGCCGCATCGGCGGAAGAGGATGTTTCATCCAGAAAAAATTCCACAACTTCCAATTCGTTGGTGCCGGCTTCCAGCAAAATATTGGTCTGAGCCATATAGCCCCCTGATACAAATATGCTACAGCGACGCCAGCCACAGTTCCGCTGCGTCAATAAGGCTTTTCGGTGTAGACGCGCCGGCCGTTAGGCCTGCGCGTGTTTTTTGCAAAAAATTTTTCCTGTCCAGTTCATCCGCGCTCTCCACAAGAATGGTCTCAATGCCGCTCAACGCGGCCACATCGGCCAATCTTCTGGTGTTGCCGCTCTGCCTGCCCCCCACTACAACCATGACATCGACCATGGCGGCAATGTCGCGCGCTTCTTCCTGACGGCTGCGCGTGGCGTCACAGATGGTGGAAAGCACTGTCAGTTTCGGAAGACGGTTACGCAACATCCGCTCCAACTGAAGAAAGGTTTCCTTGTCCTGTGTGGTTTGTGAAGCCAGAACATGTGGCTGCTCTTCCGCAAGACAAAATTTTTTCAATTCCGCCTGACTGCTGAAAACAAGGGAGTGTCCGTGGGCATAGGAAATAAGTCCCTGCACTTCCGGGTGCTCCGCCTCGCCGAACAAAAGCAGAGTTGCGCCGCGGCGGGTAGCCCGGGCAATGGCTGTCTGCGCTTTTTTCACCCTCGGGCACGTGGCGTCCACCACAGTGGCGCCGCTGGCGCGCGTCCGCTCTTCCTCCTGACGGGGAATGCCGTGGGCGCGTATAACCACGTGATCGTCTTTTCCAAGTTCCGGGGGGGTCTGCACGCAAAAAACCCCCCGCTTCTCATACGCCGCCAGGACCTGGGGATTATGGATAATGGGCCCCAAGGTGCATATGCGGCTTCTCCGGTGCAAAATGGAGTCCAGTTTTTGCAGGGCAAGGGAAACACCCATGCAAAAGCCGGCTGTTTTGGCCCGGATAACATTCATGCAAAAAATCTTTGGGATTTCTTCCGGATTTCGGGAGGTTGTCCGATTATTGTTTCGCGTCGGAAAAAACTTGATACATTTGCGCTGTAGCCCATAATGTCAATCATTGTCCATCATCAGGCGGCATGGTTGCATTTTCGGCCGTGAGCCAGAAAAAGTCCAGAGCTTTTTCAATATCATGCCAATCGTCACTCTGGCAAAGCCTGTCGCGCAACGCGCGCGCGCCGGGCAACCCGCGCACATAGCGGGGGAGTATGGTGCGTATTTTCCAAAGATATGTTTTTCCCTGTGTCAGCTCGCGGGCCAAAGCCATGTGGCGCGAAATCATGGCGCGCAAAAAGTCGACGTTTTGCGGCACAAGCGGCTCTTTTCGGCACAACTGGAGGTGCGCGGCAAAAACAGCCGGATTGCGCAAGGCCCCGCGCGCATACATAAGACCATCCACTCCGGTTTCATCAAGACAGCCCATGCCGTCCCGGGCGTTCATCAAATCGCCGCTTGCCATCAGGGGGATAGACAGACATTCGGCCAACTCCCTGAGAGCGTCACGGTTGGCGCGCCCTTCAAAACCCTGCCTGGCGGTACGCGGATGCAAGACAAGCCAGCCGGCGCCCATGTCCTGAAGGCGCAGAGAAAAATCTTTAAGCTTTGAGAATGGAGCGTGCGGTTCGTCAGGCCAGAGCCGCAGTTTGAAGCCCACCATGCCCGGTCCCGCTGCGTCAATTATGGCGCGCGCCACCTTGAGGGCGTTGGGGGCGTTGTTCAACATGGCCGCGCCTGCGCCCTGGCGCAGCACCTTGGGCACCGAGCAGCCCATGTTCAGATCAAACCAGACAAAGCCACTGGCCCGCAGCATATTGACGGCTTTGGTCAGAACCGGCGCCTCCGCGCCGAAAAGCTGCACCACAAGGGGCTGGTCTTCCGGTGTTGTACTGAGCAGGGCCGCCGTGCCGGAGCTCGCATGAACAAGCCCTTTGGCGCTTACCATTTCCGTGACGCAGACCGCCGCTCCGTATTTTCGACAGAGCAGGCGGAAAGGGAGGTCGCCGAATCCGGCCAGAGGGGCCAGCCAGGGATAGTGGGGGCCTATGGGCAATGCGGCGCGGTTCAGGTCAACGCAATTCATCAGGCGGAAAATATACTTTTTTGACTCGGTTGGGAGGAGCACAATTTTACCATTGTGAAGTCGATAATTTTTTGTTATTTTTTAACAATGGCAAGCTATTTGCATAATCATGGGCAAACAGAATCATGTCTGAATGAGTGAACACAATGACGCGTTGTATTTCAATTTTTCTTATTTTTTCAAGCTTGGCAAGCATGTTTTCCCTAGCGGGCATGCTCGTCGGTTTTGTGCCGCAGAATGACGGAATCCAGATCCGCCGCAGAACCAGCTCTCATGTGGCGAGGCCTGAACATGCGGATATGCCCGCGCCCATTTTTGCCATGGGCGACGGCATACGCGTATGGGCTGTGCGCGAACCCGTGCTGGCGGCATACCACAAAAAGAGTGTCATGCCTCCCCGGCCGGGACCGCAGATCGTTTCCTTTGAAAAAGACGGCGTCCGGCTGAATATGGGCAAGATGCGCATAATGCTGAATGAACCCCCAAACTGCTATGCGCCGCTGCTTGCCTTCGACGGCGTATCCCCACTGTGGCTGACGGCAACCCAGCCCTCCGCCTGCGGCGATATTCTGGATGCTTCCGGGCGTCCCGTCCGCTGGTTTGCCGCGGAGAATCCCCTGGGGTACATGTCTTTTCGCCGGTCGACCCGGGATGGGAGGCAGGAAGAAGGCGAATTTCTTCAGGCCAAAGCGCAACGGTACAAGGGCCTGGTGGAGAGCTTTGCCCGACGCTACCGGTTGAATATGGACCTCGTCTACGCCATCATATACAGTGAAAGCGATTTCTCGCCAACCCTTGTCAGCGGAAAATCCGCCATGGGTCTTATGCAGCTTCTGCCGAGCACCGCCAGCGACGAGGTGCATCGTTTCCTGTATGGCCATCCCGGCGATGTAGGCTATGACGATCTGCGCGTGCCCGAGACCAACATCCGTTACGGCACGGCTTACCTGCATATTCTGCTGAACAGATATTTTGGCGGCGTTCGCGACCTGATGTCGCGTGAATACTGTGTTGTGGCCGCCTATAATATGGGACCGAACCGTTTTTTGCGTCTTTACGGTAAAAGCAGTGAAGAGGCGATAGAAAACATCAATGCCATGAGCGCTGAAGATCTGTATGAAAATTTGACCAACTGTCTGCCTTTGCGGGAAACACGTTTTTATGTGGCCAAGGTGAGAAGAGTGAAGGAAGTTTTTGCGGAACTGAGCCGGCCCTAGAGCAATTTCATTTTGAAATTGCTCTGGCGGCGGGGCGGATGCACCGCCGCCCGCCCATGAGGCGCAGGCGAAACCGCGTTTCGCCGTAAAGCGCCGAAGGGAGCGTTTCAAAAGC
>JAISLI010000015.1 GCA_031291035.1 Desulfovibrio sp. | reverse complement strand
AACTGCATTGCACGAATGTTCAAGGTTTCAACACCTGCCGTGTTGCGCTGGATACGGCTTTTCGCGGAAAAGGCTTACGAAAAACCGGAACTCTGTGAGGCTGTTGTCGTCGAGTTGGACGAGATGCGGCACTATCTGCGTTCAAAAAAAACAAACTTTGGATCTGGAAGGCTTATTGTCGCGATACCGGTCAGCTCATTGACCGGGGATGTGGGGATCGTGATCAGGGAACCCTCGCCTGGAAGGTCTATCCGACGGAAATCCCAGAAGAACAATTGGTCATAGGCAAGAGCGGCACAGTCGAAATTGAACGAAATAATTGCCGTCAACGGCATTGGTTCGCCCAATTCAAGCGCAAATCTATTGTATTGCTCCACCGAATAAACATTGCCAAACAGGGGGACATACCTTTTCTGCGGAGTGCGCCATTAAGCTAACCGCGGCAAAGTTTCTTATGTGCCCCCCTGTCAAGTCCAGCTGTCCCATCCCAATGCCTTTGGGCGCAGGGCAGCAATGCTCAAGAATGGCTACAAATAGCTCGTCGGAGGGCGCTGCTGCCCTGCGCCCACAATGCCTTTACAATATCTTCATCAACGCTGCCGGATTGGGCTGAAAACCAGTTTCTTATACGCGCCGTTGGCGCAAAGTACCATTCGGTACGGCAGGCCCTTCTGGGCGCGGCCCTTGGCGGAGCCTTCGGCGCGGCCGGGGGCTGGCTGGGCAAACGCGCCGCCGACAAAAAGATAGGGGAGCTGTCGCGACGGCTCGCCGACGCCGAAGCCGGGGCTTCGGAGGAACGGCATTACCGGCGCATGTCCCTTGTGCGGAACTACCGGGACCAACTCGAGGCGGCCGGCCGTCTTTTGCAGTTGAGCCCGGATGTTGACCCGGAAGCGCCGGTGAACGTCGTGAGAGTGGTGCCGCGCTTTGCCGGGCAGAATCCGCTTGTGCTGCGCAAGGTGAAGAATTTCCCGACTGAAATAAAGAACGCCGTGTTGCGGGCATTCAGCATTGACGGGGGCGTACTGAATGAGGCTACCGGAATGCGCATCGGTATGTCCGGGAAGGACTTCAAGGAACATTTCAAAATCGACCAAAATGAGGATGCCCTTGCCCACCTGGAAGCCATTGCGGCCTTGCCGGAATTACTGCGCACGGCACGGCGCATTGAAACGCATACCGACAATTCGGAGAACGCGGACGGGAGGCTTAAGGCCGTACACCGCTTCATTTCGGCGTTCGGTGTGGGGGACAGGGATTATTCCGTTCTGCTGACCGTCAAAGAATGGGCTGACGGAAACTGGACGTTGGATACAGAAAACCCGGTGAGGCTCTATCATCACCGGGTGGAAAAACAGTTGCCGCCGACTTCCTCAACGTCCTCCGCGATAGAGCCGCATGCTCCGTCAACATCATCAGGCGTCAACAGCTACACCATACGCGAACTCGCCCAGGGTGTCAACGACTCGGAGGGCAATCCGTATTTTGAGCAGCCCGCCTTTCACGGCTCCCCGAAGCGCGGCATAGAGAGCATGAGCGCGGATTTCATCGGCACGGGAGAGGGGGCGCAGGCTTTCGGCTGGGGGCTGTATTTCACGGAAAGCAGGGGCATCGGCGAAGGGTACAGGAAATCGCTTTCCAGCGGCGTCGCGTACCGCCTGGGGGATGATGGAGTCTACACATACGGCGGCGACAGCGCCGAGAACTGGGTCTGGCATCCCGACGACGGAGGAGATCCCATTGCTGTCGATGACTCGTCAACCGCTGATTACACGGCGCTGAAAGCGCTCCGGGATGCCGGATACGGCAGGGAGGAGGCAATCGTCGAAATTCGGGCGAAAGTCGAATATGGAGAGCTGGACGCGGGCTTTGCCGAAGACGCGCGGAGGCGCGTTGAGGAAAAGGGCTATGAAATGATGGGCTGCGTCATGGACGCGGAGGAGAATTGCATTCATTGACGCAAAAGCCCTAAATTGCGTAGCCGGGAACATAGGGCGCGGGTTTTCTGCTCAAGGCCTCTTTGCGCACCGTTTCCAAATCCAGTTCGGGCAAAAGGAAATGCACGAGCTGCAGCTCGAAATCCCTGAACAGTTTGCCTCTGCGCACCCCCAGAAAAAAAGCCGCGCCGCCGAAAAGGTTTTCGACCTCATGCACGCGGAGGCCTTTTTCCCTGATCTCCCCCTCGTGGCACACAACGGCCGCGCCAATGCCCATGGCCGCGCACCTGATCAGGCAGGGGCCGTCCGCCGTCAGAATTATGTTCGGTTTGAGTCCGGCCGCCGCAAAGGCATTGTCCACAATGGTTCTTTCCTCCGTCCCGGCGTTGTGGGTGAGCAGGGGATGCGCGCCCAGCATCCGCAGGCTGATTTTTTTCTCCCTGACCGTCGTCGGCTTTTCCGGGACAAGGGCCTTGTATTTCAAAACGAAACAAGGGAATGCCGCTATATCGCGCAAATTGCACAAATGTTCGCCGGCCAGGCCGATATCGGCCTCGTCATGCAGAAGCGCCGAGGCGACGCCCGCCGAGTCCAGTTGCTTCACGGAAATACGCACGTCAGGAAAAGAGGAATGAAAACGCTTCAGAGTTTCCGGCAAGCGCCCCATGCCGGACATGGCCGAGGCTATACGCAGGGCGCCTGAGCCGATCTTTTCGAATCTGGCGGGAATGCTCCGGATGTTGTTTACATCCGCCAATATTCTGCAGGCAATTTCCAGAAGTTCCTTGCCCGGCTCGGTCATGGCCACCAGACGCTTGCCGACCCTGATAAAGAGTTCCACGCCAAGCTCGTCTTCCAGTTCGCGTATCTGCCTGCTTACGCCCGGCTGCGAGGTGTGCAGCTCTTTGGCCGCTCTTGTGAGGTTAAATCCGCAGGCGGCGGCATGGCGGATAATTTTGAGTTTTTGCAGGTCCATGACTTCTTCTTATATTTTATTAAAACAATCGTCTTTATAATAAATAATATCTTCATCAGGCGCAAGTCTTTATCCGCCCCTAGAGCATTTTGCTTTTGAAACGCTCCCTTCGGCGCTTTACGGCGAAACGCGGTTTCGCCTGCGCCTCATGGGTGGGCGGCGGGGCATCCGCCCTGCCGCCAGAGCAATTTCATTTTGAAATTGCTCTAATATAAAGGCCCTGCGTCTGACCCTTGTCGCGACCGCGGCCGCCGTGCTGCTCAACACCCTTTTCGGGCTTGCGGCCGCGTGGGCCGTGACGGCGGTCGTCATTCTGGCGGCGCGCGACATAATTATCAATCCCAGCGGCAGCGGCAAGACGACGATCCTGCGCATGATAGCCGGGCTTGAACACCCTGATTCCGGAACATATTTATTGACGGAACATGCGTGAACGAGGTTGAAGCAGGACGCCGGGGCATCAGTTTCGTTTTCCAGAATTACGCATTGTTCCGTTACATGAATGTCTTTGACAATATAGCCTTCGGCCTGGCTGTCAAAAAAGAGAGAGCCGGGACCATAAAAAGCAGGGTTGCGGAACTGCTTGAACTGATCGGCATGGAAGGCCTGAAAAAACGCTATCCGGCGCAACTGTCCGGGGGGCAGAAACAGCGTGTGGCTTTTGCGCGGGTACTCGCCCCCAATCCCGGGCTCCTCTTCCTCGACGAGCCTTTCGCCGCCATTGACGCCAAGGTGCGCCGCGAATTGCGGGCCTGGCTGAGAGGCATGATCCGCCGCCTCGGCATCACCAGCATTTTCGTCACCCGCGACCAGGATGAAGCCATTACTCGGTTGCGGTGTTTGTTCGATGAATTGTTTGATGAAGGAGATGCTGGCGAGTAAAGCGGGAACCGCGTTCCCCTGTTGCCGGAAGCGTTGCGCGCCTCAACGCTTCCGGCGGCGGACAAACTCTTAAGGAGAGGGGTATCTCTCGCAAGGCTCGATTTTTTTGTTGAGAAAATTCTCAAAATGTTCCAAAAGCGCCCGCAACGCCTTGCCCCTGTGGCTGACGGCGTTTTTTTCCTCCCTTGAGAGTTCCGCCGCGGTTTTGCCGAGCACAGGGTCAAAAAAGACCGGGTCATAACCAAAACCGTTGGCGCCGCGCGGGGTTGAGAGCAGCCTGCCCCGCCACTCGCCGCGTATGAGCATTTCCCGCCCGTCGGGAAGCACGGCGGCCATGCAGCAGACAAAACGGCAGTCGCGTCTGTTTTCCGGCACGGCGTCCACGGCCCGAAGCAATTTGCGAATATTGCGCGCGTCACGGCTTTCGTCGGGCAGGGGCGGCAAATCGTCGGCATAACGGGCGGAATGAACGCCGGGCGCGCCGTCCAGGGCGTCCACCATCAGGCCGGAGTCGTCCGCCAAGCTTGCCAGACCGGTTTTTACGGCGGCGTGGCGGGCCTTGACCAGGGCATTGTCCTCGAAAGTGAGTCCGTTTTCCTCAACCGCGCCTGTTTCCGGAAAAGCGGCCAAACCGAGGACTTCCACTCCGCACCCGTCCAGCAGGGCGGAAAGTTCCGCCACCTTTCCGGCATTGCCGGTGGCAAGAAGCACAGGCCGCCGCTTCATGAAAATCTCTCGCGCCAACAGGGTCGCCCGGCTCTCACAAGCCCCCCAGCACATAACCCTTTACGGTCAGAATGACCACCTGCTTCGGCAACATCTTGCCGGAGCGCTCAAGGGCGTTTTTTACGACCTGCTCAAGACCGCCGCAACAGGGAACCTCCATGCGAACAACAGTCACGGAACTGATGGAGTTACCGGCGACAATTTCCGTCAATTTTTCACTGTAATCCACGCCATCCAGTTTGGGGCAGCCGATGAGGGTGATTCTGTCACGCATGAAGGCGCTGTGAAAACTGCCGCACGCGTATGCGCTGCAAACGGCGGCTACAAGCAGATTGGCGTGAGCAAAATACGGCGCGTTGACCGGCACCTGTTTAATCTGCACGGGCCATTGGTCGAGACAGCCGGACATGTCCTGCTCTTTTGCCGAAGACCGCGCCTGTCGCCGGACGAGGCTCTCCGCTCCGAAACCGGAGAGCATTTTTTTACGTTTTCTCAATTCCCTGTTTTCTTTGGCGGCGGCCTCGTCATAGGGAGCCGCTTCACGCTCCTCAAAGGTGATGGCGGCGGTCGGACAAGAGGGCAGGCAACTGCCGATGCCGTCGCAATAATATTCCTTCAGCAATCTGGCCTTGCCTTCCACAATCTCTATGGCGGCTCCGGCGCACGCGTTGACGCACAGGCCGCATCCGATACATTGTTCCTCATTGATGTGAATAACTTTGCGTATCATCTTGTCTCCAGTAAAAACCTGTTTCTGTTTTTACGTTGCGCGGACAGGACCGATATTGTCCACCGCCGTGACCCACCACTGAAACGCCAACAGCGAACACCCCGGACCCACATACAAAATGCCCCCGGCAAGAAGCGGGGTATTCGCGGCGGCAGAAACAGCGCCTCGGCCGTCGTAAAGGGCAGCGAAGCAAAAGGTCGCCGCGTTATTAGGAGGCGACGGAAATTTCCGGCGGGCGGCTGCGGGTAAAAAGCGAATACAGGCCGAAGCAGGCAGCTCCGCCGATAGCCCAAAAGTTCCCGCTGTTGAAGACCAGCCCCCGAAAGACGCTGCCAATCTCCTCTGCTGACCAGAATAACCACTCCGGCAAGCACCAGCGCAAGCCCCGCAAGACGGAGACGGATGACCGGCTCTCCGTACAGTACGCGGGAGAGCAGCACTATCATTACCGGCGCCGTGGGTACCAGAAGGGCCATGTTCAGACTTTCCGTACTCTGCCCGGCCTTGTATATCATTGTCAAGCGAGTAACGAGGCGCGGGGCATTACGTCATTCGTGCTCTGGCGGAAACTCAATCTTTTCTTGACCGCCGCGTTCATGTGGACATATAGTCCTTTCACCCGGATTCTGTCCGCTGGGCTGGGATCAGTCAGCGGATGGGGCCGGCTGTGGATTGAAACACTGCGGGGCCCATAGCTCAATTGGCAGAGCTCCCGGCTCATAACCGGCTGGTTCCAGGTTCAAGTCCTGGTGGGCCCACCAATACAACAAATTTCTCCGGACCGGTTGACTGGAATATTTTTCTGTGATAGGTGCCCCTTGTGTTCAAGGATATTTTACGACAGCAGCAAAGCGGCATGGAGTCCTTGGCCGGACCGGGCGTCATAGGCCTTCATCTGGTCAGCGGCCCTCTTGTGGGTTTCTGCATGGGCTACGGCCTGGATTATTGGCTTGACACAGGCCCGTGGGGAAAGCTGGCTTTTCTGGTAATCGGCATTGCCGCGGGCTTTTTGAACGTATACCGGGACACCCGCCGTTTGCTGAAAAAAATGGCCGACCGGGATGCCCGCGCCAAAGCCGGAATTGAAAATATCGGGGCCGGAAAAGATGCCGGGAACCATAATACACAGTCTTGACGCCTGCCTTTGGCGGCGCGGCATGTGGCATCCGGCCATAGGGCCGCTGTTGCGCAATATGCTCCTGCTGTCCATGCTCTGCCTCGCGGCGGGGGGAGCGGCCTTTGTTCTGACGCCCTGGCCGTTCTGGTTCGCTGTGGGCGTCTGCCTTATGGCGCTGATATTTTTCGGGCTGTCGCGCTTTTTTTTGCGATCCGGCCCGGGCGTCTACAGCACGGCATTTTTGCGCATGGTGCTGTTGCGCTGGGGCGGCAGGCTGCTTGCTTCGGCCGGCCTGCTGTATCTGGCTTTGACAGTTTGCAAGGCCCCGCCGGGCGCCATCCTGGGCGGATTTACGACAGGAGCCGTGACGGCGCTGCTCACTTATGCGGCAGTGACCCGTGGTCAGGAATAATGTGAATTTCCCGTACCCACAGGAGGCATGACTTATGGCAGGTGATTTGCCGCATCCGGTATTGCTTTCCACATTTTTTCACATGGATGAAGTTGTCATCAACGGCCAGATTGTGGCATTCAAACATGTTTTCTATTCCTGGATTTGCATGGCTGCGCTTTTTACGGTGGCCCTTGTCGTGCGCAGGCGGCTCACGGTTGTGCCCGGAAGCCTGCAGAATTTTTTTGAAGCCGTCATTGACACCATCGAGAATTTTGTCTGCAGCACCATGGGGGAGGCGGGACGCGCCTACGTTCCCCTGTTGGCGGGCATGTTCATCTATATCCTGTGCATGAATTTCATGGGTCTTGTCCCCGGCTTTGACGCGCCCACGGCCAATCTCAACTCCACTGTCTGCATGGCTCTCTTTGTGCTGGTCTTTTACAACGCCGTAGGCCTCATGCGCTGGAAAGCCCATTATGTACACCACTTTACCGGGCCGTCCAAAATACTCATGCCGCTGGTGTTTCCGCTGGAAATTGTTTCCCACCTCTCGCGCCCGCTTTCGCTTTCGCTCCGTCTTTTCGGCAACATACGCGGCGAGGAAATCGTCATGATACTCTTTTTCATCATGGCGCCCATTCTGGGCACACTGCCGATTTACGCCCTGTTCCTCCTGGGCAAGACCATGCAGGCATTCGTGTTCTTTATGCTCACCATGTTTTACATAAAGAGCGCCCTTGAGGCGCCGGAGCACTGATATTGGGGGAATGGCCGTACGCGGTCCAACATATATAACTTGTGAAGGAGTTTCATATGCGTAAATTTTTACTGACAGTCCTGAATACAACGGCTCTTCTCGGTATGGCCGGCATGGCCTTTGCCGCGGACAGGCTTGACTCCGCCTCCCTCGGCTTTACCTGCCTCGCCGCGGCGCTGGGTATCGGCGTCGCCGCGTGCGGTTGCGGCGTCGGCATGGGACTCGGCCTCAAAGGCGCTTGCGAAGGCGTCGCCCGGAACCCCGAAGTGAGCGGCAAAATCACCGGCACCATGATTCTGGCCTTCGCCTTTATCGAATCCCTGGCCATTTACGCCCTGGTTATCAGCTTTATCCTGCTCTACGCCAACCCGTACGCATAGCATTTTTACACGGCATAAGGGGCCGGGGCCCCTTATGCCGCTGACGCATGGATATCCTGAAAGAAAAACACATTCCGCGCGCCACAATACAGCGTCTGGCCGCCTACGTTCAGGTGCTGGAGAATTTTGCCCGCGACAATGTGGAAGTCATCTCCTCCAACCCCCTGGCTCTCGCCAGCGGAGTGAACGCCTCCCAGGTGCGCAAGGATCTTGCCTATTTTGGGGAATTCGGCATCCGTGGGGTGGGCTACCCCGTCCTTTCCCTCATCAAGGCCATCACAGCCTCCCTGGGCGTGGATCAGGAATGGCGCATGGCACTCATCGGGGTGGGCAATCTCGGCAAGGCACTTCTCAATCACGACGATTTTCGCGCGCGCGGTTTCAACATCACGGCCATCTTTGATTGCGATCCTTTTAAAATAGGGGAGATTGTCCACGGTCTGGAGGTGCGTTGCACTTCAGATCTCCCGCGCCTTGTCCTGGAAGCGGGCATCGAAATCGGCATCATCACCACACCCCCGGAGCGCGCTCAGCGCGCGGCCGAGCATCTGGTCAACGCGGGGCTTGCGGGCATACTCAATTTTGCCCCGGCCAGACTGCATGTGCCCGAGGGCGTCAACGTCGAATATGTGGACTTTTTCGACCATCTCTACACTCTGGCTTTCAAACATTCCAGACAAGACTGACGCGCCCGGCATGCAGCCTATGAGCATTTTGCTTTTGAAACGCTCCCTTCGGCGATGTACGGCGAAACGCGGTTTCGTCTGCGCCTCATGGGCGGGCGGCGGTGCATCCGCCCCGCCGCCAGAGCAATTTCAAAGTGAAATTGCTCCATGCCGTCCGGATACGGCATGACGGCTTTTCTCGACGCGCTTGCTTTTCTGACCCGCCTTGCGCCCGCGCGTCTTTGCGAACCGGCCGCCCTTGGCCGTTGTGTGCCTTTTTTCGCGCCGACAGGCCTCGTTCTGGGGATGCTTTGCACGGCCGCCGCCTGGCTCGCTCAGGTTTTTATGGGCACTCTGCCCGCTTTTGAAGCCGCAAAGCCCCTCAGTTTCGCCCTTGCCTCGCTGCTGTGGCTCGGCCTTGAAATATGGCTGTCGCGCGGCCTGCACTGGGACGGCCTGGCCGATCTCGCGGACGCCGCCGGCGCGCCCGCTTCGCGTTTTTGGCAAGTGCTCAAAGACAGCCGGCTGGGCACATTCGGCGCCCTGAGCCTACTTGTCGCCTTTTGCGGACAATGGACTGCGGTCGCCTGGCATGTGGCCGTTCACGACTGGCCGGGGCTTGTCCTCGCCCCCGCCTGGGGACGGGTTTGCGCTGTATGGCTTGCTGCGTCAGCCTTTCCGCGCGACTCCCAATCTCTCGGCGGCCTGATGAAAACTGGGGCATGCTTCAGGACAGCCGCCGTCCATGCCCTGATTGCCCTGGGAGCCGTGGTCGCTTTATGCGGATTCGGCCTGTCCTGGCCTCAGGGTCTGGCCCTGCCCATAGTGCAATGCGGGCTTATACGCGTCCTGGCCAGGCTGGCCCGTGAGAGAGGCGGATTTTCCGGCGATTTTCTGGGAGCGGCCATTGTGCTGGGGCAGACTTGGTTTTTGCTGGCGACATTGTAAACAGCTCCCAATCCTTACGTCGCCCCGCCGGAAAATTTCATGTGAATGACCGGAAAAGGCCGGCCGGTGCCGTCTGTCCCGGACTCCACATCATATGCAGCTTTTAATATTTCCTTAAGCCGTATCGCCGGCGGGCGAAATCCAGCAGCTTGGAGCCGACTCCCTGACCTCGCCGGTGGGGTTCCACAAAGAGCATTTCCACTCTGGAGCCGTCCAGGCCAATGAATCCGTCCATGCCGTACGCGGATTCAGCGATCCAGAGATCCACGGAAGCCAGACCGTCGCGCCGCAGATCCCGCTCAATGTCCAGTATGTCTTTTGCCGTCAGAAACGTGTGTGCTCTCCACTAAACGTCGCCACAGGGCGACGAGAGCCGGACGGGACTTTTGCCCCCGCAAAAAAAGGGGCGGCGCCGTTGGTAAAACAAAGCGCGGCAAGGGCACCAAGATCATGGCAGTGGCAGACGCCGCTGGTTTTCCTCTCGTCGTTCATGTGGCAAGCGCGTCGCCTCATGAAGTGACTTTGGTCGAAGCAACGCTGGAAAAGTGTTTTACCAATGAACTGCCGCCTCGCCTGATCGGCGACAAGGCTTACGACAGTGACAAACTTGATGCCAGTTGGAAGAAGTCTGGGGCATCGAAATGATTGCTCCTAAATTGTCTTGGCCGAAATTGGCAAGATTGCGACCACAAAAGCGGAATTGAACAAACTCATTCTGGCTGGCACCGTTGATGCTTGATTGCCCGCCGGAAATATCCAGAGTATGCTTGACAAGTTTCCAGGTTTCGGTTAGAATAGTTTTGGTTTTTGGCGGCAGAAGTTTCGCCACAGGTTATCGGCCGAGCGGACAAAACGTAGCTGATATGCCTGCCACAAAAGCAAGTATAGCTTGCCGAACAATGATAGCAACAATAACGTTCAGGGATTGTTGGTATTTTCAGAGCATTGTTTGCAACATAGCAATGTAAGCTGGATTGACTTTCATTGTTCGTGTGGGAAATAGTTAGCAATCCTAAGTAAGTAGTGCCTTACAAACATGAAACTTAACGATTGTTGAACTACTACGGGATGTTTAGATTACATTGATGAAATATTTGATAGAGAAACTTACCCTTCTCCTGTTACAGTAACTAGACACATTGTAATGAAATAGGATGGTGATATGCAAACGGAAAAGATTGAACCCGTTGTGAATGTAAATGCAAAGAGAGGTCCTTTGATATTAGAGTTTAATGCTCACCAAGGATCGGAAAGGACTCACGTTGATATTAAAAAGATCTTTGCGGATGCTTCAAGTTTAACTAAGTATATACACATACTGATAGATGAACACATAGACAACAAGATGGTTATGAGGTTCACTATCAAGAATGATGAAGTATTCCCAGATACTGGGGTTAAACCCTAGGTTATACCTAATGTTTCGGGGTATGCCGATTAAGAAAGTCTTGTCTAAACAACAAGACACGGTAGTCTGGCGGCGGAATTGGCCAAGATAATCTATCCTATGGTAAGATTGGAGCTAATTTTCTGACCAGCAACACGGCTAAAACGTGTGGATAACTCCGGCCGTAAAAAGGGCAAGTCTTAAGGTTGCCGTGTACGTCATTACCGGCGAATGGTTAGGATGAGTTAATCCTAATTCTCCAATCCTAGGGGGCCGGAATTATTAACTTAGTTCCGACCCCCTATTCTTGTCTTATCAGAACCTGCAAGCGGTGTGCTTGTTGGTTCTAAGCGGCTAGGAACATTTAACAAAGGGGAATATCATGAGTTTCAAAACACGTGAACGTGGCATTGTCTTGGCCGAGATTGGCAAAATTGCGACTACAAAAGCGGAATTGAACAAACTCATGCTGGCTGGCACCGTTGATGCTTGATTGCCCGCCGGAAATATCCAGAGTATGCTTGACAAGGTTTAAGGTTTAGGTTAGATTGGTTTTGGCCTTCAGAGTTAGGCCCGGGTGTGTGGTAACTTCCACATTGCCTGCCGCAAAAGCAGGTTTGGCCTGCCAGTTAATGATAGTAGCAATGACGTTTAGGAATTGCTAGTATTTTCAGAGCATTGCTTGAAATATGGCAGTGTAAGCTGAATTGACTTTCATTGACTGCGCGGAAAAGAGTTAGCAATCCCAAGTAAGTAGCAATTTACAACTGCGAAACTTGACGATTGACTTAACTCCGTACGGGGTACATGTATAGTACATGTATCGCGGAATACGCCGATTAAGAAAATATCGCGGAACAAATAAGCGATATATCGGCTAGCTAGCGGCTGGATTGTGCCATGATAATCTTACCGTAAGGCGAGGTTGGAGCTTTTCCCCTGACTAGCAATGCGAATAAAACGCAGGATAACTCCGGCCGTGAAAAGGGTGTATTCGAGGTTGACGGTACGACATTACCGCCGAACGCACAGGGCATAAACAATCCTGTGTGAGTATACTCATACCATATTCTCCAACCCTAAGGGCCCGGAATTATTAACTTAGTTCCGGCCCCCTTTTTCTTGACTTTTCAGAACCTGCAAGCGGTGTGCTTGTTGGCTCTAAGTGGCTAAGAACACTCAACAAGGAGAATATCATGAGTTTCAAAACGCGCGAACGCGGCATTGTCTTGGCCGAAATTGGCAAGATTGCGACCACAAAAGCGGAATTGAACAAACTCATGCTGGCTGGCACCGTTGATGCTTGATTGCCCGCCAGAAATTTCCAGCGAAACTTGACAAGGTTTAAGGTTTAGGTTAGATTGGTTTTGGTTTTAGGCCTTCAGAGTTAGGCCCAGGTGTCTAGGTGGAGCGATAATAACGTAGCCGGATTGCCTGCCACAAAAGCAAGTATAGCTTGCCGATTAGCGATAGCAACAATCACGTTTAGGGATTGTTGGTATATCTGGAGCATTGTTTGAAACATAGCAATGTAAGTCAGATTGACTTTCGCTGATTGTGTGGAAAAGAGTTAGTAGTCCTAGGTAAGTAACGTCTTACAAACGCGAACCCTAACGATTATCTGAACTCCGTACGGGATGCATGTATGATACATGTATCGCGGAATGCGCCGATTAAGAAAGTCTTGCGAAACGATAAGCAAGATATCGGCTAGCTAGCGGCTGGATTGTGCCATGATAATCTTACCGTATGGCAAGGTTGGAGCCTTTCCCCCTGTCTAGCTACGCAAATAAAATGCGTGATAACTTCGGCCGTGAAAAGGGCGTATTCGAGATTGCTGGTATGACATTACCAGCGAATGCACAGGGCACTAACAATCCTGTGTAAGTATACTCATACCATATTCTCCAATCCTAGGGGGCCAGAATTATTAACTTAGTTCTGGCCCCCTATTCTTAACTTTTCAGGGCCTGCAAGCGGTGTGCTTGTTGGCTCTAAGTGGCTAAGAATACTCAACAAGGAGAATATCATGAGTTTCAAAACGCGCGAACGCGGCATTGTCTTGGCCGAAATTGGCAAGATTGCGACTACGAAAGCTGAGCTGAACAAGCTCATTTTGACTGGCACCGTTGATGCTTGATTGCCCGCCGGAAATATCCAGAGTATGCTTGACAAGGTTTAGGGTTTAGGTTAGACTAGTTTTGGTTTATGCCCTCAGAGTTGGGCACAGGTTTCCGGCCTAGCGCTAGCACCGTAGCTGGATTGCCTGCCACAAAAGCAAGTTTGGCTTGCCGCACAAGGATAGCAGTAATGACGTTCAGGAATTACTGGTATTTCCAAAGCATTACCTGAAACATGGTAGTGTAAGTTGGATTGACTTTCCTTTGTGTGTGTGGAAAAGAGTTAACAATTCCAAGTAAGTAGCAATTTACAACTGCGAAACTTGACAATTGTTGAACTCCATACGGGATGCTTGCTCATTCGCAAGTATCGCGGAATGCGCCGATTAAGACAATATTGCGAAAACCATAAAGCAATATATCGGTAGTCTGGCGGCCAGATTGCGCCATGATAATCTTACCATATGGCAAGGTTGAGCCTTTCCTATCTGTCCAGCAACGCAACGAAAATGCGTGATAACTTCGGCCGTGAAAAGGGCGTATTCGAGGTTGACGGTACGACATTACCGCCGAACGCACAGGGCATAAACAATCCTGTGTGAGTATACTCATACCATATTCTCCAACCATAAGGGGACGGAATTATTAACTTAGTTCCGACCCCTTTTTCTTGACTTTTCAGAACCTGCAAGCATTGTGCTTGTTGGCTCTAAGTGGCTAAGAACATTCAACCTTGGAGGGTATTATGAGTTTTAAGACGCGCGAACGTGGCATTGTCTTGGCCGAAATTGGCAAGATTGCGACCACAAAAGCGGAATTGAACAAACTCATGCTGGCTGGCACCGTTGATGCTTGATTGCCCGCCGGAAATATCCAGAGTATGTTTGACAGGGTTCAGGATTTAGGTTAGACTGGTTTTGGTTTTGGGTTCAGGACGTCAGAGTTCGTCCCGGGTGTACGGTCAGAGCTGTATTGCCCGCCACAAAAGCAAGTTTGGCTTGCCAATTAGCGATAGCGACAATGACGTTTAGGAATTGTCGGTATATCTGGAGCATTGTTCGAAACATAACAATGTAAGTCAGATTGACTTTCGCTGATTGAGTGGAAAAGAGTTAGCAGTCCCAAGTAAGTAACGTCTTACAAACGTGAACCTTGACGATTGACTGAACTCCATACGGGGTACATGTATAGTACATGTATCGCGGAATGTACCGATTAAGAAAATATCGCGGAACAAATAAGCGATATATCGGCTGGCTAGCGGCTGGATTGTGCCAGGATAATCTTACCGTAAGGCAAGGTTGGAGCCTTTCCCCCTGTCTAGCTACGCAAATAAAATGCGTGATAACTTCGGCCGTGAAAAGGGTACATTCGAGGTTGACGGTACGTCATTACCGCCGAACGCACAAGGCATAAATAATCTTGTGTGAGTATACTCATACCATATTCTCCAATCCTAGGGCTGGAGTATAGGTTTGCGCCTATGCTCCAGCCCTTTTCTTATCTTACCAGAACCTGCAAGCGGTGTGCTTGTTGGCTCTAAGCGGCTAGGAACGTTTAACAAAGGGAGAATATCATGAGTTTCAAAACACGCGAACGCGGCATTGTCTTGGCCGAGATTGGCAATATTGCGACTACGAAAGCTGAGCTGAACAAGCTCATTTTGACTGGCGCGATTGATGCCGTCGGCCAACCGTACTGTGGACACCACCCTTTGTGATGGGCGACATTTTTCCATAGCCCCTGATGCTCAAGTTGATTTCACCGCCCTGCCCTTTCCGGACAACAGCTTTCCCCTTGTGGTGTTTGATCCGCCGCATTTGCGCCAGGCGGGGAGTACCGGCTGGCTGTCTGTCAAATACGGGGTATTGCCGGACAACTGGCAAGACATCCTCCGGCAGGGGTTCGAGGAGTGTTTTCGTGTGTTGGTTCCTTTTGGGACGCTGGTGTTCAAGTGGAGCGAGGATCAGGTCAGATTGAGAGATGTGTTGTCTCTGACAGATCGAAGTCCGCTTTTTGGGAACCGCCGGGGCAAAACAATATGGGTCGTATTTCAGAATGATAGGATGGATTGCCATGAAGCCGTCTGAAGCCAAAAAATATGAGACCACAACAATCACCGTTGACATCCTCAGGGAAACATCCGCCGCCGTGCTTGTCACAGACAGCGCCACAGAGGCATGGCTTCCCAAAGGACTGATTGACTACGACACGGACGCGGACGCGGGCGACACGGGAGTTGACTTGACCCTGCCCGTCTGGCTGGCGGAAAAAGCGGGACTGGTGTGAGGAGGGGGGATATTATGCTCAGGGCGCAAGACGTTGCAAAGTTGCTTGATGTTTCGGTGGCGACAGTATACAGACGAAAGGACGCGCTTGGCGCTGTCCGCATTGGGAGCGCCGTCAGGTTCTTTGACAACTTCATAGATGAGTTAAAGGAGGGCAGACATGCCTTACCAGATGCCCAACGGAAAATGGCGGGCCAAGCGCATGATAAACGGACAGGTCAAGACGAAAGTTTTTCCGGCAAAGCGCGAGGCCATAGCGTGGGAGGTCAACCAAAGCATCGAAGCGTGGAGCGCGCCGATCTCCACGACCCCCACGGTCTGCTTGCTTGACTTCGCAAACGCTTATATGGACTTTGCGAGGGAAAGATTTGCCAGGACAACAATGAACTGCAAACGTATCGCGTTCAGAAGACTCTTTTCCTCCATTCCCCCCGACACCGCCCCTGATGACATAACCCCACGCATGGCCCTGGACATGCTGCGCAAAGTCCTGCGCGACAGCGGCGCGCCAAATGCAAACTACGCCCGCAAAGACTTGTCGGCGGCGTGGGAGTGGGGAAAAAGGTTTTATGGACTCCCGCGCATAAACCCGTTTCATGAGGTCGAAAAATTCCCCGTGGATGAAAAACCGCGCTATGTGCCGCCGGAAAGCGATTTCTGGAAAGTTTACGACATGGCCGACGACAATGACAAGGTTTTGCTTTTGTTCCTGTTACACACGGGCGCAAGATGTGGCGAGGCGTTCCGTCTGCGCTGGGAAGACATTGACCTTCAGGAGCAGAAAGTGAGACTCGGCACCCGTAAACGCGCCGGCGGCGGCATGGAATACGACTGGATACCGCTGACATCAGAACTTCAAGCGGCACTGGCGGAGCACAAGTCCAGAACGAAAAGCCTGTATGTGTTTAACAGCCAGGTCACTGGACAGCATTTTGTCCGGCGTGGCACGTTCATGAAAGCGCTTTGCGCAACAGCAGGCGTCAAGCACTTCGGGTACCATGCCATTCGCCATTTGTCAGCGACAATACTGGCCTATGCCGGTTTGGATATTCCAACTGTTCAAGCGGTACTGCGACATAAAAACCCCAACACAACCGCCCATTACATCAAAAGTTTGGGCATCCAGCCCGACAAGCTGGACTCTGTTTTTTCAAAAAGAAGAGCCTCAAAAGTGGTTCCTTTCAAGGCTCGTGCCGTTGGCACATGATTAGCACATGCCGAAACGACTGCTACATGAATATTAAACAATAACCGGATGTTGCCTGATAGCTGCAATCCCCACTAAGTGGTGTTCCGGTCTGTGAAAATGTTTTCGTTGAGCAGGAGCCTGTGCAGTTCCGGCAGGGCGTTGGGCCGGTACGGCCTTGGCTTGCTGCCGTTGGTGAGATCGGAAAGTTCCTCGTAGGCAAGGTCAATAGCCCGATCAAGCAGTCCCGGAACTCCTTCGCCCGGCGCGGCCCCTTCTTCCAGAGATGTGCAGAACAGGGCCAGGAGGCAGGTGGGAAAGACCCGCCTGCGTCACAAAGGCGAAGTTCAGCGCGTTGAGGAAAACCGACTTGCCGTCGCCCATCGGAGCCACGCCTGTGTCAATCCAGGCGGCTTGTTCCGAACTGTTCGGAGCGAAGGGCATTATCTTGCCGTCCTGAGTGCGGAGCAAAAGGCTTCCCTCTTTCCAGGGCGAAGCGGGCCGGAACGGGATCATCCCGATGGCGTCATGCAGGGGAGCCGCCGTCACCGGAGCCGGGCTTGTCGGCATCATGGCCGGAAGCGTGGCGGTCAGACCGAGCAGGGGCTCGCCCACGGCCTCGGATACAGCAGAAAGGACATGCGGTAGGGCAGCTTCTTGTCCCGCCGCGCCGGCACGGCACCCGGAAAAAAATCCTGAAAGGGCTTCGGCGTCTGCGGCATGAGCGTCACGATCAGCGCCCCGAAAACCCTTCTGGATGGAAGGCGACGAGGAAGGAAATGGAGAATTTTCCGGTCAGTTCGGGATAATAGGCACGAGGACGAGAGGCAAGGCCGATTGCCCTGCCGATTCGCCCTTCTTCCCTTCTTTCTCGTTTCAGTCTATGACATTCCGAACGAACTCAAAGCGGAGAACCGATTGCTTGAGAGACATATTTTTTAAAGCACTCTGGTTCAACCCACAACGGGGAGCAAAATGTCGGGAACAAACACAGCGGAAATCGGTTTTGAAAAACAGATTTGGGAAGCGGCAGATATTCTGCGCGGCAACATTGACGCGGCAGAGTATAAGCATGTTGTCCTGGGACGGATCTTTCTGAAATACATTTCTGACAAGTTTGATGCTCGCTATCAGGGGATCAAGGCTGAACAAGAAGGCAGACGGGCAGGTGAATTCTATGATAACGGCGATATGGCCATGTTCGATTCTATAGTTGAGTCGTTGTTTGAAGCGATAAAACGGAATCAACAGGAGTCCGTCCACCTTGCAGAAATTCGCGATACTCTCTTGCCCTGCCCGATGTCCGGCGAGCTATCCGTCGTCGATATTGAGACATGAGCTTTTTTAGGAGGAACGAAAGTTGCCATACGATATTTTTATCTCATACGCATGGGGTAACCCAAACTGCCTAAGGGATCAAAAGCACAAGGAATGGGTACGATTACTGGCCAGCCATCTTCACCTTATTGGATTTAATGTGGGTATTGATGTAAATCTAGACTATGGATCAAATCTAACAGAGTCGAAACACGTACTACTAGTCATTGATGAAAATTATGTTAAGAGAGTAAATAACAAACCAAATTCCGGTGTAGGAAAAGAAAATAAATGGATCAAGAATGTTATTAATGAAAAATATGACAATTGGTTAGCTACAATATTTGTTGATAATATTAAATGTAAATTTCCTGATTGGCTCAATGCTATAGATATGAATCCTAAGAGTTTCAACTTTAATTATATAAATGATGATTCATATCCAGGCTCTGAACAAATTGAAGACATTTGGAGATGGATACAGGGCCTTCCCGCAGATAAATCAAACGCAATAAGTCCTGCAATTATTCGGAATAGACTACAAAGGGTAGAACAAGTAATAAATAAGGCAGATATAGCACACTGGACTTGCCATAAAATTGAGGCTAAAGGAATAATATTCAACTACAATGAAGCACCAAATAAAACATATACTTTAGGATATGGAATATACGAATTCAAATTTATGATAACAAGTTGCGATAAAGATAGAATTTATGTATATAATGACTATATTAAAGCAGTAGGTACTTTTCCAGATAATTTGCAATTAGAAAATATTGAACCTGACAATGCCTTTTCATATATAAGACAAGGTAGAACTATCGAATTAAAAATTGGACAAAATGCAGTATTGCTTAATGAATATGGTTGTATTTGTTTAGTTAGATTAACAAATATAAAAGAAGAGAAAAATGATATAAAGTTCGTTCCAGCTAGTGTATCTTTTGATTACAGGATTTGCACTGAAGAAAACACTCAGACAACTCCATCGACTTGAAAACAAAAAAACATCAAAAGAAGCTGATTGTCTGAGTAAGTCCGAACTACTGCATATAACAAATTTATATTTTTACTAAGTTCTTCTCTTACCCCCTGATGTCCGGCGAGTTATCCGTTGCCGCTGTGGCTGTTCTTCAAGCCGCTGCTAAATAATTATTTATCTGAGTATTCAGTTCAATTTTGTCATCAAACACGCCGAGAGTTTTTGCTATTTTTTGTTGTTCTGCTTTGCAATTCGGAACAAACACTTCGTACTGCTTCATTACAGAACCTGAAACTTCTTTAAACGTTGTACCGCTTCCCATATTTTCGATATTTTTAGGGATGCACTTTCCAGATGTCCGCCATGTACCTTGAAAAATTATCGGCCTTTCCGGTTATATTCAAACTCTGCCAGTCAGTTTCACAAAGCTGATGGAGCGCGGAATCAAGATGCCGCTCAATTTCTGAACCGTCTGAATATTCTATAGATAATCCGCCAAGCACACTTTCCGGTTTTTCTATGTTGATGGTTCGGATACTTCCTGCCCATTCATAGATGTCCTGAAAAATATACTGGTGAAGGCGGCATAAATGCGAGAGATCATAAATTCTCTGGACGGGAAAATCCATAAGCTCCCTGATTCTGAAACCGGTGTAATCGGCTTCAATTGCCTTGAGCCTTTCCTCATCTCGCTCGCCAAATAAATTTTTCAGCGTTTCCGTTCCGGGGTATACATAAGGATCGATCATCGGGGTGCGTTATCATTTTTCATTCTATATTTGGCATCCAAGGCCAGCTTGATGTCCTTCAGCGTTATTTTACCGCGTTTCTCTTTTTCCGCCATTGCCAGAAACTCTCGGCTCGGTTCAAGGCCGTCAACTTTAATAATGCCAAGAGCGTAGTCCCAAGCTTGTTGCTTTTCCATACAATTTCCCCTTGGTGGTCAGCCTATGAATTTTCGGTGCGCGTTCTTCACGTTGGTCTGATTGACCATCGCAAGTGCATGGTGGTGCCAATCTTTACATGCCCCAAGAGCCGTTGCACCTGCTCAATGGGCATCCCCTTGTCGATGGCCCTGGTGGCGAGGGTTCGCCGAAATTTGTGCGGATACACCTTGGGCATGGCCGCTTGTCTGCCAAGCTCCCTGAGCCTTGTTTCCACTCCTCCTATCATCAGGCATTTATGCGGCTTTGTCAAAGAAACAAACAAGGCCGGGTTGTCGTCTGCCCGGCTGTCAAGATAGTTTTTCAGGTGAATCTTGGTTCTGGCGTCAAAATAGACCACACGCTCGCTGTTGCCTTTGCCGAACACCACGCATTCGCGTTCGTGGAAATTGATGTCTTCCCGAGTAAGCTGAACAAGCTCACCAACCCTCATGCCGGTGGAGGCCAACAGGTCAATCATGGCCAAGTCACGGGTTTCTCCGCAAGCCTCACGTAAAAGCTCCAGCCCTTCATCGGTGAATGTATCTTTGATGGTTTTATCCGTCTTGATCCGGTGTATACGTCTCAACATGATGGAGGCAATTTGTCAAAACACGGCGTAGCTCAATCAGTTGAGAGGGGGTCAGCAGTGAAGACATGGCGGTTTGAATTTCTGTGATCACACGATCTTTCATTGGTATCTCCTGTTGTCGAAGTTTTGGTGGTATCCTCCTCGGCAAAAGGGGTAGAGACATAAATGATTATTTAGAGCAGACGGCACAGGCGATTTTCAAGTCATGGTTCGTGGACTTTGAGCCTTGGGGTGGCGAAAAACCGAACGACTGGAAGGATGGCTGTTTAGTTGTTCACGGGGAATGCTACAGACCTCGCCTCCGTCATTGACTCCGGTGGTCCGGTTGTCTGCCGCCGGAGTTCCACGGGGCGGTTCAGGAGTGAAGCGCTTTACAGCAAGTAACGCTTGCAACAGTTCGCTTGCGGCGGGCAAAGCCCGCCCGCTCCTGTTTCACGGCGGAAAAAGACGGCGTTGCGGGAGCGTGGTAAGGAGTTTTGCCGCGGCGGCATCTGGACAGGCAGGGCGAAATGGGTTACATGCGGCCTATGCCACTGCGTTCTTGCGAGCAGGAGACGGTTGAATTTGACAATCCCTCGCTTGCCAACCATCTTTTCGGGCCACACAACGCGAATCTGGATATTCTGGCCGCGGTGAGCGGAGCCCATATCGGCAACCGCGGAGCCAGCGTCTTCATCGAGAGCGAAAATTCCGAGGTCCGCCGCATTCTGTGCAGCGTTTTTATCCAGCTTTATGACCTTCTGCGCAACGGCACGAGCCTGAATCAGCAGGACATCGTCCGCAGCTACGAAATGCTTTGCGCCGATCCTTCCCTGAATATCGCGCAGATTTTCCGCGATGCGGTATTTGTGCGGACGGCGCGCAAAACGGTAACGGCGCGCAATGTGGCCCAGAAAACGTATCTTGAACTGTTGCGTCGTTATGAGCTTGTTTTTGCCGTGGGACCGGCCGGCACGGGCAAAACCTATCTTGCCGTGGCCATGGCCCTGGCCATGCTGCAGCAGCGCCGCGTCAAACGCATCGTGCTCACGCGCCCGGCCGTGGAGGCCGGAGAGCGTCTCGGTTTCCTGCCGGGGGATCTGGCGGAAAAAGTGAACCCGTACCTGCGGCCGCTGTATGACGCCCTGCACGACATGGCGCCGCGGCAGAAGGTGTCTTCCCTGCTGGAAGAGACGGCCATTGAAGTGGCGCCGCTGGCTTTTATGCGGGGGCGCACCCTTAACGACGCGTTTGTCATTCTGGACGAAGCCCAGAATACGACGCAGGAACAGATGAAAATGTTTCTTACCCGCATGGGGTTAAGCACACGCATGGTCGTTACCGGAGACATTACCCAGATCGACCTGCCGGCGCAGCCCGACAGCCGGCGGCCCCGTTCCGGCCTTGTGCATGCCCTGAACATTCTGCACGGCGTCCCCGATCTTGCCATTCATCGTTTCAGCGAAGGCGACATCGTGCGACATCCTCTGGTGGGAGCCATTGCAAATGCATATGACAGCGCAGAAAAAAACGGATAGCCTCGCCGGCATTTTTCTTCTCGTTCAGAGCCTCAAAGCGCATCACCGTTGCGAATGGGGTCTTTGTTTTTTTGTCGGGACACTGCTTTTTCTCTCCGTTCTTGCCGGCGTCAACTTCAATGTCATGCCGCGCATGTACGTCTCCGGGCAGGTGCCCGAAAGCGATGTGATAGCCGAACACGACATCATGGTGGAAGACAGCCGCGCCACGGAGGCCCGCCGTAAACAAATCCTTCTGCTTCAACCGCCCGTGTACGATTTGAGCATGGAACCGTTTGCGGCATTTCAGAACAAAATCATGGAAATTTCGCGCTTCGCCAATGAGGGCGGCGAACGCAAAGACGCGGCGGCGGCTTTTTCCCATTTGGTGGAGGATTTGGCGCCGGATGTGGCGGAAGAAGTTCTGGCCGAAATCGCGCGTCACGATGTGCAGGAGTATCTGCTCAAGGATTTGATGCCCTTTATCCGGGAAAACTTTGCCGAGGGGCTTGTGACGGATCTGCGCTCCGGCCGTGTCGGCAGGATGGGCGTTATCATCCGCAATCTGGATACAGGGGCGGAAACATTGCGTCCGGACGTCAGCACGCTGCGCGATGTGCAGTCGTTTCTGGCGGAAATAGCTTCGCGGAACAGGCAGAACGCCGAGTTGACGCCGCAGTCGCGCCGCGCCATCAATATTGTGCTCGCGGCCGTCATGCCCGCCTCCCTGACACTCAATCGCGAAGCCACGCAAAAAAGGGCGGAGAGCGTGGCGGAAAGCGTAAAGCCGGTTTATTACCAGATTCAGAAGGGCGAAATAATCGTGCGCAAGGGGGAGCGCGTGAGCCGGGAGCAGCAGATCAAGCTGCAGGCGCTCCATAAAAGTTCCTCCGGTCCGGTTCGCTGGACAGGCGCGGGGGGCGCTTTTCTCTGCGCGCTTCTCATCTCCATAGGTTTTTTTATCTCTCCCAGCGGCAGGCCGGGCACACCTTTGCACTCCAAAGACATGCTGATGATTTCCCTCCTGCTTCTGCTTTCGGGTATTGGGGCAAAGGCCGCCTGTCTGTTCGGCATGCGGCTGGACAGTCTGCACGTGCAGAACGCCTTTGCCGTCGCCTTTCCCGCCGCCGGGATCGTGGGGCTGGTCGCCATGATTTTCGCCGCGCGGCGCTTTTGCACGATGGGTCTTCTGCTGGCATTTTTCACCATGTTGATGTTTCAGGCCGGGTATACGCTTTTCATCTACTATTTTCTTGGCGGAATGCTCGGCACCTGGCTCATGGTGCGGGGGCAGAGCCGGCAGGATGTCGTCTGGAGCATTGTTCCCCTCGCTGTCGGGCAAACCGTCATCTGGGCCGGTACCGCCCTGCTTGCCAATATTTCTTTTGAGGAAGTGCCGTTCAGCCTCATTGCCGTTGCCGTCAACAGTATTTTTTCCCTCATCATTCTTTTCGCCGCAAGCCCCGTGCTGGAAATGTTTTTCGGCTACAGCACGCGTTTCAGGCTCATGGAGCTGATGAGCCTGGAGCAGCCGCTCATGCAGGAAATGATGATGGCGATTCCGGGCACATATCATCATTCCCTGGTTGTGGCGAACATGGTGGAGGCGGGATGCAAGGCCATCGGCGCCAACAGCCTGTTGTGCAAGGTCGCCGCGCTGTACCATGACGTCGGCAAACTCGGCTACGCGGAATACTTCATAGAAAATCAATATGGCGGTCCCAACAAACATGACAAAATCTCCCCGTCGCTGAGCGTTCTGATTCTCCTTGCGCATGTCAAAAAAGGCATTGAACTTGCCGGACGATACAATCTGGGACGGGAAATTACCGATATTATTCAGCAGCATCATGGAA
Organism: Desulfovibrio sp.; assembly: GCA_031291035.1. GTDB lineage: Bacteria > Desulfobacterota > Desulfovibrionia > Desulfovibrionales > Desulfovibrionaceae > Desulfovibrio. Next base: position 32,352 of record JAISLI010000015.1, on the reverse strand, counting down.
CGCGCCTCATACAGTATTTTTATCAAAAGGCGCAGAAACTTGGGGAAAAAACCCGCGAACCGGATTTTTGCTATCCGGGGCCGCGTCCGCAAACCAGAGAGGCCGCCATACTGATGCTGGCCGACTCCGTGGAGGCCTCAAGCCGCACGCTGGCCGAACCCACACCGGCGCGCATCAGAAGCCATATTGATTCCATCATCAAGGGAATTTTTTCTGAAGGGCAGCTGGATGAATCTGAACTGACATTCAAGGATCTTCATTATCTGAGTGAAAATTTTCAACGGATTCTGACAGGTATTTTTCATCAGCGCATCACCTACCCCGAAGCCGGAATTTCAACCATGCGCCAGGGGGCAGACACGCCCGCCGAGGTCAGGTCCGGAGGAGACAGGGAACGGAACAAAATTCATTCTTTTCTTCCCTCCGCCGCCGGACCGGACGCGTCCGCCGCGCCTTCAACAGGAACATCCCGCTGATGCCGTTCAGGACGGGAGAAAATCGCAACGGCACGCGGGTGAAGCCCGGAGTTTCGCGCCGGGGCCGGAGAATGCCGTGAAGGAAATCGACATTGCGGCGGACAGCGCGGAATATGTGTGGGCAATGCCTTTTGACAGGCGAAATCTGCGTCACGCGTTGCGGGCCATGCTTTCAGCGGCGGAGGAGAAGGGAATTTCCGTCCCGGAATGCGTGGAGGTCCGCCTCGTTGACGACAAGGCCATGCGCGCCGAGAATTCGCGTTTCACGGGGTGTCGGGGCCCTACCAATGTGCTTTCCTTTCCCGGAGGGGATGACATGCCGGGACTCATTCTGATGTCCTCCGGCGCCGTGCCGCGGGAATGCCTGCTCTATGGCCAGCGGCCGGCCGACTATACGCTGTTGCTGCTGGCCCACAGTCTCGCGCATCTTGCCGGTCTGGAACATGGAGCCGACATGGACGACGTTTGCGATGTCTGCGTCGCGGCCGCCAGGCGGACATTGAACCCCGGTCCGCTGCCGTGACCGGCAAGTCGGGATGCCGCCTTCCGTCCCGAGGCGACCGTTGCTCCGGTATCCTGCTTCCGCGTATCCGGACGGCGGGGCATGTCACTTCCAGCCTTGACGTTGCCCGGAAACTGGCCGAAGAAGGTCGTCTGGAAGTCTGGGACAGCCTGATTGCCGAGAGTCAGTCCGCCGGGAGGGGGCAGTTGCGCAGAAGCTGGTTCTCCCCGCCCGGCAATCTCCACGCCGCGCTTCGCCTGCCCTTGTCGCCGCCGTTTGACGGTTCGGCCGCTTCTGTCGCCGCGGGAGGGCTTTTCGTGGGCGCTTTGCGTGAACTGGGCTGGTCTGTCTGGCTCAAATGGCCCAATGATCTGGTTTTGACGCATCACGGCTTGCCGCGTAAAGTCGGCGGCATTCTGCTGGAGGAGCGCGACGGGATTCTGCTTGCCGGCGTGGGCGTCAATATAGCAAGCGCGCCCGAGCTGTCCGCTTTGCGGAAAGACGCCGCAATGCCGGCGGCAAGCCTTGCCGGGGCCGCGGACTCTCCGCCGTTGGCGGAAAATCTGTGGCAACAGCTTGTAAAACATGCCTATTCAATGTACAGTGCGGACAATGATTTCTCCGGGTGCTGGAAAAATGAAGCCGAACGATTTTTGCTGTGGAAAGATCGCGAGGTGGCCTTTACGGACGAGCGGGGGACAGTGCGCGGCAGACTGGCGGGCCTGGCTTTTTCCGGCGGCGTCCGTTTGTGTTTTGACGGAAAAACGGGTGAATTTTCGGGCGGGTCGCTTCACCTTCCGTAAGTGAACTGTTTCAAGCGTTAACTGCTTTAGACAATCGCCGGAACGTCATGCGGCGATGCGCGACTGAAAGAGGCTGACTGTGGGCAACAAGACATTCGCGGACGTACAGAAATTTCTGGAGGGCAAAGTCATTCTGGTGGCCAACCGGGGCATACCGGCACGGCGCATCTGCCGCTCCATACGCGAACGCTTTGACGCCGTGGCCGCCATGACCGCCACCGATGTGGACAAAACAGCTCCCGCCGCTTCCGCCGCCCAGGAACTTCTTTTGCTTGGTCCCGAACCGCGCGCCTATCTGAATATCGAAAAAATCATAACCAGGGCGAAACAGCGGGGTGTTGTCGGCATTCATCCCGGCTGGGGGTTCGCCTCGGAAGATGCGCGCTTCCCGCAACGCTGCAAGGAAGCGGGGATAACCTTTATCGGCGCGACAGCCGAAGCCATGAACCTTTTGGGAAACAAGGTCCAGGCCAGACAAGTGGCGCGTCGTCTGGGCATACCTGTCGTTCCGGGTTCGGACGGCGCGGTGGATGTCGTGGACGCCAGAAAGCTCATAGCCGAAATCGGCTTTCCCGTCATGCTCAAAGCCGAAGGGGGTGGCGGCGGGCGGGGCATTTTCGCCATACATACCGGAGAGGAACTGGAGGAGGCTTTCTTTAAGGCCTCCACCATGGCCCAGGCATCTTTCGGGAATCCCCGGCTTTTTGTTGAAAAATTTCTTGACAATGTGCGTCACATCGAAATTCAGGTCATTGCCGATATATACGGCAGTGTTTTCGCCTTTGATGAACGGGACTGCACGGTGCAGCGCAACCATCAGAAACTGATCGAAATCACGCCTTCCCCCTGGCGCGGCATGTCGCGCAATCTTCGTGAACGGCTGAAAGAGTATGCCCGCAGACTCGTGCGGGCTGTGGGCTATCATTCTCTGGCCACTGTGGAATTTCTGATCGACCGGGACGGCTCTCCCTACATGATTGAAGTCAACACCCGCCTTCAGGTGGAGCACGGCATAACCGAATGCCGCTACGGCATTGATCTTGTCGAGGAGCAGATTGCCGTGGCCTTCGGCGCCGAGCTGCGTTACAGGGAAGAAATGTTGCGGCCTTCCTACTGCTCCATGCAGGTCAGGATCAATTTTGAAGACCCGCAGAACGGTTTTGCGCCGAACTCCGGCCTTGTCACACGCTATGTTTCCCCCGGCGGCTTTGGCGTGCGCCTGGATTCCAACATTTCCGCCGGCTATGAATTCCCGTCCAATTACGATTCCGCGGGCTCGCTGCTTCTGGCCTACGCCCATGACTGGGGAAAAACGCTGGGCATTATGGAACGCGCTCTGGGTGAATACATCATAGGCGGCGTCAAGACGACAATTCCGTTTTTCCGTCAGATTTTGAAAAATTCCCTGTTTCGCAAGGGCGAGTTCAACACCAATTTTATCGCCGGCCATCCGGAACTCATGCTGTATACGGACTTCGCCCCGGAAGGGGAACGTCTGGCGCGGCTTGTGGCGGAAATTTCCGCCAAGGGATACAATCCCCATGTGCAGCTGGGCGAATACCGTTCGACCGCGACTCCCTCTCTGGGCCCGTTCGATCCTGTGCTTCCTCCCATAAGCCCCAGGCTTCGCCGCAGCCCCTCGCCCTATCCCAGGGGGGATCGTCTGGCGGCGCTGGATTTCATCCGCGATTCAGGTTTCGTGCATTTCAGCGACACAACGCCGAGGGATTTTACCCAGTCCAACTCCGGCAACCGTTTCAGGCTGGCCGAGGACAGGCTCATAGGCCCCTATCTTGACAATGTCGGCTATTTCTCCATTGAAAACGGCGGAGGAGCGCATTTTCATGTGGCCATGATGGCCAACATGACCTATCCCTTCAGCGAAGCGAAAGAGTGGAACAACTTTGCCCCGAAGACATTCAAGCAACTGCTTGTCCGCTCCACAAACGTGCTGGGCTACACTCCGCAGCCCAAAAATCTCATGCGCAAAACCGGTGAAATGATCTGTGACTGTTATCAGGTCGTGCGCTGTTTCGATTTTCTCAACCATGCGGAAAATATGCGCCCCATCGCGGAGGTCGTTCTCTCCCGGAAGGACGTTGTCTTTGAGCCGGCGATTTCCCTGTCCTATGCCGAAGGGTTTGACGTCGCGCATTATCTGGACGCAACGGAAGCCGTCATCCGCATGACGGCCGATATCATGGGGATTGATCCCCGAAGGGCTTCGCGGCACATCATACTCGGCCTCAAGGACATGGCCGGCGCCTGTCCGCCGCGTTTTATGACGGAGCTTGTCAGGGCGCTGCGCAAACGCCGGCATGAGCTTGTGCTGCATTATCACCGCCATTGTACGGACGGGTTGTTTGTTCCCTCCTGCGGCGCGGCGGCCAAAGCGGGAGCGCACATTCTTGACGCGGGTCTGGGGGCTGCCGTTCGCTCCTACGGGCAGGGTGACGCGCTTGCCCTCATGGCCTATCTTGAGGAAGATCTGGGCCTGAAGTGTTCCCTGAACAGGGACGCCATACGGGACGCGAATTTTGTATGCAAGCAGATCATGCCGTACTATGACCGCTACTGCGCGCCGTATTTTCAGGGCATTGACCATGACGTCACCCTGCACGGCATGCCCGGCGGGGCGACGTCCTCCTCCCAGGAAGGAGCCATGAAGCAGGGATATATCCATCTTCTGCCGTATATGCTCAAATTTTTGGCCGGGACGCGGCGCATTGTGCGTTACCACGATGTGACGCCGGGTTCGCAGATAACATGGAACACCGCTTTTCTGGCGGTGACCGGCGCGTGGAAGCGCGGCGGGGAGGAAGAAGTGCGCTATCTCCTGGAGGTGATTAACGAGGTAACGCGCACGCCGTCCGGCGAACTTTCGCCGGAAATGCTCGAAGCGCGCCTTTCCATTTACCAGGACTGCAATGACGCCTTCCGGAACCTCCTGCTGGGCAAATTCGGCAGACTGCCCCTGGGGTTTCCGGAAGACTGGGTGTACCGGAGCGCATTCGGCGCGGAATGGAAAAAAGCTGTCGCCGGACGCACCGAAGCCTCCCCGCTGGAGATTCTGGCGGATGCCGATCTGGCCGCCGAAGAAAATGCCTGCACGGATATCCTCAAACGCAAGCCGAACGCGGAGGAATTTGTTCTGTACCTGAACCATCCCGGGGACGCGCTCAAAACCATTCAGTTCAGGGCGCAGTTTGGCGACCCCAACAATCTGCCCCTTCACGTGTGGTTTGAGGGACTGAAGGTCGGGCAGGAAGTGCATTTCAACGAAAGCAACGGCAAACCGCATCATCTCGTGCTGCTGGGCATTTCAAGGCCTTCGGACACGGGTGTCTCCGTCTGTCGCTATGTGCTTGATTCCGAAATCATGAGTTGTGAAATCAAGGTGGCCCAGCCTGTCGGCGGTCGCGGCAAAGGCGTCGCCATGGCCGATCCGGCGAACAGGTATCACATTGCCGCGCCCGGCAACGGCGATCTGTGGGTTATGTATGTGCATCCAGGGGATATTGTCAAAGCGGGCGAAGAAGTATTTAACATTTCCATCATGAAGCAGGAAAAAGCGGTACTCGCCCCTGTAGACGGCATCGTCAGGCGCGTTCTGAAAACCGCGGACTTCAGGGAAAACAGGCAGATGGTCTCCGTGCGGGGGGGGGAGCTGATTGTGGAGCTTGGCCCCGTGCCCCATTTGTGCGGCAACCCCGCCTGCGGACAGCCCGTCAATCTGGACGGCGCGGCCTTTTGTCCCCATTGCGGAACGCGTCTTGAGCAATGTTCGGAACGTATGGACAATTTTGAAACTCCTGTTGAAAACCCGGCATATCGCGTGCCCACCGGAGGAAGCCATGTCTAGAAAAGCCGCAACCAGACCAACGCGGACAGAATCGAAAAACGATCCTTCAGAACCGGCGCAGAAGAAGTTTGTCCTGACCGGGGCTGACATCGTCAGCCTGGGGCCTGAGGCCGAATTGCTCGTCGGCGGCAAAAATTACAACACGGCCCTTATCAGCCAGATTGAAGGCATTCAGGCTCCCCACTTTCGCGCCATTTCGTCCCTGGCCTTTCACAGCCTGCTGGATGAGACGAAAGTCAACGGCAGGCTGGTGCGCTCCGTTGTTGACAGACAATACAGCCGCATCGACTGGAATGATTCCGAAATCAATCAGGACCCCGACTTTCTGCAGAAATTTGTGCGGCAACTCGGCAGACTGATCCAGGAGGCCGCCAAGGCCGAAAAAGAACAGCCCAACACGAAGCTGCGCACGTTCATCAACAATATCGTGGACGGTTTTGCCACATCGCCGGAAGGCATTGATCAGTTGCGCAAACGCTCAGTCATGGTGCAGGCCGCCATTTTGTCCGTGGAACTGCCCGCGGTGGTGGATGAAGCCGTGCGTTGCGCCTATCAGCAGATCTGCCGGGAAAACGACGACGACATGACCCCGGTCGCGGTGCGTTCCTCCGCTGCCGGCGAGGATTCCCGCAAAAAAGCTTTTGCGGGCTTGCAGGACACGTACCTCAATATGGCCGGGGCGGACAGGGTGGCCGAGGCTTATCACTGGGACTGCGCCTCGGCCTATAACCTCCGCTCCATGACATACCGGCGCGAAGCGATTCTGGACGCGCTGTCCAGGGCGGAAGAATCCGGGGACGAGTCCGTTGTCGAAACGGCCAAAAAGGAGTGGGCCATTGAAAATACCTCCCTTTCCGTGTGCATGATGCAGATGATCAACCCCGTTGTTTCCGGGACGGCCTTTTCCGCAGATACGGCCACGGGATGCCGCGGGACGGCGCGCAATGAACTTGTGAGCATTGACGCGAGCTACGGCCTCGGCGAGGCTATTGTCGGCGGCAAGGTCACCCCCGACAAACTTTATGTTTTTCAGCGCGACAACGGCAGTGACGTGGTGATCCGCCAGATGGGCTGCAAGGATATAAAAATTGTCTATGACGACAAAGGGGGCACGCGCGAGGTAAAGGTGCCGGAACTGGAAGCCCTGCGCTGGGCGCTTTCGCTGAGTCAGGCGGAAGCCGTCGCAAGGGGCGTGCGCGCTGTGAGCAGGGCTTACGGCGGCATAATTATGGATACGGAATTCTGCATTGACGGCAATGACAAGCTCTGGTTTGTTCAGGCGCGTCCCGAAACCCGCTGGAATGAAGAATTTGAGCTGCATCCGTCCACTATTTTCATGCGTCGTCGCGAGGTGGACCCCAGAGCGGCGGAACAGGCCGAAATTCTGTTGGAGGGCAACGGCGCTTCGCGCGGCGCCGGGCAGGGGATAGTTCGTTTTTTGCGTTCCGCGCTGGAACTCAACAGGATTTCCAAAGGGGACATTCTGGCGGCGGAGCGTACCGACCCGGACATGGTGCCCGGCATGCGCGTCGCCTCGGCCATCATGGCGGATGTCGGCGGGGATACAAGCCACGCGGCCATCACCTCGCGTGAACTCGGCATCGCGGCCGTTATCGGCATTCAGCGCCTGGATGTGCTGCGCGCCCTTGACGGCGTTGAAGTTACGGTGGACGGCACCCGCGGAAGGGTCTACCGCGGGTTTTTGCCGCTTCATCAGGTCGGCGGCGAGCTTGACGTCGCGCAACTGCCGCAGACGAAAACCAAAGTGGGCCTTGTGCTCGCCGATGTGGGGCAGGCGCTTTTTCTTTCCAGGCTGCGCGACTTTCCGCAGTTTGAAGTGGGCCTGCTTCGCGCGGAATTCATGCTCGGAAATATCGGCGTTCACCCGCAGGCCCTGGAGTCCTTTGACAATGGAGAGCTTGACGGCGTCGTCCAGGCCAAGCTCAAGGAGCTGGAGAACCGTCTTTCAAAAATATTGCGCGAGCAGATGGCTGTCGGGCTTATCGTGTTCAATTTTGACCTGCGCGAGTATGTTGCCGAGATTACAGGCATTTCCTTGGAAATGGCGGCGCTGTCCGGCACGGATAACGGTTTGAACGCCGAGGATGTGCTTTTGCGGCACCGCAAGATGCGCGAACTGGACCACAAGATTGATCAGCGTCTGGAAGCGGCCACGCGCAGGATTGAAATACTCAAGACATCCCCGGAGCTTGAGGAGCATATCCGCATCATCATGGGCTATGAGGACGAACTTGCCCTGCTTTCCCACTCCGATCCCGAAGCGCCCAAAAGGGTGGCGGAAGTTGAGGCCCTGGTGGAAGAGCATGTGCGGCGGGTGAAAGATTTGCCTGTGGTGGTGACGCTGCTGGACAACATCCGCCGGCTGCGTGAAGAGGTGAGTTTGCGGGCCGGACTGAAAAAGGAAATGGACGACGTGCGCAACCTGTCGGAAAAAATCCGCGCCGTTGTCAAGGCGCGCGGATTCCGCACCGGCAAGGAACACTATGTGCAGACGCTGGCGCAAAATCTGGCTCTTTTTTCCATGGCCTTTTACGGCAAGCCCGTCACCTACCGCACGACGGATTTCAAGAGCAACGAATACAAAAATCTTTTGGGCGGCAATTTGTTTGAACACAATGAAGCCAACCCCATGCTCGGGTATCGCGGCGTTTCCCGCAACATCCACGACTGGGAGATTGAGGCCTTCAAGCTTGCGCGCGGAATGTACGGCGGCTCGAATCTGCGCATGATGCTGCCCTTTGTGCGGACGCTGGAAGAAGCCCGCTCCATGCGCGCGTATCTGGAGCAGGTACACAAGCTCAAAAGCGGTCAGGATGATCTGAAAATTATTCTCATGTCCGAACTGCCGTCCAACGCCATCCTGGCCAAGCAGTTCATCAGCGAGTTCGACGGGTTTTCCATCGGCTCGAACGACATGACCCAGATGGTTCTTGCCACGGATCGCGACAACTCGCGGCTTTCGCATATTTACGACGAAGAGGATCCCGCGGTTGTCTGGGCGATTCTGGTAAGCATTTTTACCGGGCAGAAGTTCGGCAAGAAAATAGGTTTCTGTGGTCAGGGCGTTTCCAACAGTCTTGTCATACGCGGTCTTGTGGCCATTGCCGGCATTACTTCGGCTTCCGTCGTGCCGGACACATATTACCGGACTGTCTTTGACATAGCGGATGTGGAAGCTGAAGGCATACCGACTTCACGGCTCGGCAAATGGCTTGGGGAGCAGCATCACAAAAAGTTGTCAAATCTCATGGAGAAAGCGGGTTACGGACACATTCTCAAAAAATACACTGAGCCGCAGGACATAATGGAATGGTACGAGGGCGAGTTGCTGAGGAGACATGAGCAGTTGCGGGAGCATCTGGACACGCCCAAGGAATCTTTTTACAGGTCGGAACTGCAACATTTTCGTTCCGTTTTCCACAAACCCGTCATTTACGCGGCCTGGGACTGGGACAGCACGGTATCGGACGCCCTGCGCCAGTCGGGCTTCAGCGATTTCGAGGAACAGGCGAAGGCCCTGGAGGCTGTCCGTGAACTGGATCTCTGACGCGCGGTTGCCGAAAGCGGGCGGACAGTGAAAGTGCAGGAAAGAAGAATGACGCGCCAGCGTTCCGTGATCCTGGAGGAGTTGCGGAAAGTGGACACCCATCCCACGGCGGATGATCTGTACAACATTGTGCGCATGCGTCTGCCGCATATAAGTTTGGGCACGGTGTACCGCAACCTGGAGTATCTGGTTGCCTCGGGCGAAATCGCCCGTCTGGAATCCGCCGGATCTTCCATGCGCTTTGATGGGGACGTGTCGGGGCATCAGCATGTCCGTTGCGTTCATTGCGGGCGGGTTGCCGATCTGGTGTATCCCCCGGCCGTACCGGCGCTCCACGGGATCAGGGTGGAGGGCTTCGATAAAATTGTCGGCGTCCGCGTTGAATTTGACGGCGTTTGCGAGCGGTGCGCACCGCGGGCGGACGCGGCGTCGCCGCCGGAGTAAAGTTTTCCGGCGCGAAGAGCTTGCCTTTTTTGCGGCCAGAGCGGATAATGCCATTGGGTTAATTGCTGTAGTCCGATTTACGATTTACCATCCATCCATCCGCAAGGAGTCGACTGTTATGGCCGCTACCAAAAAAGGCAGAAAAGAAAAAATCATTGAAGCGCTTAACAAAGCCCGCAGTATGGAACTGCATGCCGTCCACCAGTACATGAATCAGCATTACAATCTGGATGACAAGGATTATGGGGAACTGGCCGCCAAAATGAAGCTGATTGCCATAGACGAAATGAAACATGCCGAGAATTTTGCCGAACGCATCAAGGAACTGGGCGGGGAACCCACCACCCAGAAAGAGGGCGTCGTGAAAACCGGACAGTCTGTCCAGGCTGTCTATGAAAGCGACGCCGCTCAGGAAGACGCCACAATCGACGCCTATGCCCAGTTCCGGAAAATTTGCAACGAGCAGGGCGACACGGTTTCCGCCTGTCTGTTTGAGCGGATTATCGGGGAGGAGCAGGCGCATCTGACCTACTACCAGAACACATCGTCGCACATCAAAACCCTTGGCGACACATTTCTCGCCAAAATTGCCGGCACGCCGTCCGATACCGGCCCCTCCAAGGGATTTGCCACTGCGGCCGCGGACGGATAGAAGGCCGACATGTCTGATGCCTGTGACCTCCGGCGCTGCCGGGTGGTGAATTGCGGCTACATGTATGACCCTGCCCGGGGCGACAGGCGGCATAAAATTCCGGCTGGAACCAGGTTTGAGGATCTGCCGGACGACTGGCGCTGTCCTGTGTGCGGGGCCGCCAAAAAGTCGTTTCGGCGTTGGTCTGACGGGCGGGAGTGACGGGTTTTCCCTGACGGGCAAGCCCGGTTTCGCGGGAAAGGGACGACGGCGCGGTGTCCTTGTTCAGCAACCTTATTTCCGGAGGGCTTTTATGAAAAAATGGTGTGTCTTTCTTCTGATTTTGTCTTTTGTCACTGTCGGCCTGACGGCGCCGGCCGCGGGCGCAGACAAGGTTGAAATCAAAATCGCCGGCATGAAGCCCGAGGGTGAGCCCGAAACCCTCGGCATGCACAAATTCGGCGAAATCCTCGGCAAGCTGTCGGGCGGCAAATATGAGGTGAAGGTTTTCCCGAACAGTCAGCTTGGCAAGGAAAATGCCTATATTGCCAGCACACGGCGCGGAACCATACAAATGTGCGCCACAGGCACACAGACATCAGCCCTGTTCCCGGCCATGGCCATGCTGGAAACCCCCATGCTTTTTGACAATCTGGATCACGCGCGGCGCGCCATGAACGGCGGCAAAACCTTTGATCTCATCAACAAGGGCTTTCCGGAAAAATCCGGGCTTCGCACCCTGAACGCCTTTCCTCTCGGATTTCGTCATTTTTATTCCAAGAAACCCCTGAAGAGCATGGCGGATCTGCAGGGGTTGAAAATGCGCGTGCCGAACATTCCCCTGTATGTGAATTTTGCCAGGGAGTGCGGCATAAGCGGGCAGCCTATGCCCTTCGCCGAAGTCCCGGCCGCTCTGGACCAGGGTGTTATTGACGGCGGCGACAGCCCGTTCGCCGACATCGTGGCCCTCAAAATGTACGAAATAACGCCGTATATAACATTGAGCGGCCATATTCTGGTTATTCACTCCCTGTATATCAACGAACAGTTCTACCAGGGGCTACCGGAGCAGGACAGGAAGTGGTTCGATCAGGCCGCCAGGGAGTCGGCGGACTATGTGTGGGATCTGATGGCCAATCTTGAAAAGAAGGCCGTGAAAGACATTACGGACGGCGGCGGCAAGATATCGGAACCTTCGCCGGAATTCAAGGCCGCCATGAAAGAGGCCGGAAAACGGAGCTGGAAACTCTTCACGGATCCCGGGCCAAACCAGGTTCCGAACGTCGAGGAAATTCTGCAAAGCGCGGAAGCATACAGAAAATAACTTGCAAGGCCTTCCCGATGCTGTTCGGGAAGGTCTTTTTTATGGAGTTGAACATGGATGTCAGCCCTTCCAGCGGACAGTCGCTCCCGAAAAAAAGAGACACTCCCGGTGAGTTCGCTTTTCAGATTTTCTGCGCCGTGATTTTTCTCGGCATGATCGGTCTCGTGTTCTACAACGCCTTCCTGCGTTATATTTTTGGGTCAAGCTTCGCGCCCAGCGAGGAATGGGCGCGTTTTCTCTTTGTCTACATAACGTTTTTCGGCGCGATTGAGGCTTTTTACCGCAACAAGCACATTGCCGTGGATATGGTGGTCAATCTTTTTTCCGGCATTGCGCGCAAAACGCTGGAAGCGGCGGCCTCATTGCTGACCTTGGGCGCGCTGGCTTTCCTGTTATGGGGCGGCATAGTGCTGCTCGAACAGACGATGGACACCTACGCCGTCGCCACAAACGTCAATCTGGGCTTCATCAACGGCACACTCCCCCTTATGGCGGCCGCCGCCCTGGTGATACGGGGCAGGGATTTTGTCCTTCTGCTCAAAAAACCGGCAAGTGAATTCGAGAGGGCCGCGGCCCCCAGTCTGGAAAAAATACTGGAGAGGGAGTGAGCGATGGAACAGCTTGTCTATTTTTTCGGAAGCCTCTTTCTCTTTCTCTTTATGGGCGTTCCCATCGCCATGGTGCTGGCGCTGTGCGCCATGACGCTCATGTTTACGGCCGGCGCGTGGGATGTGATGACCATTCCCAACAGCATGATGGACGGGGCCGACAATTTTCCGCTCATGGCCATACCCTTTTTTGTCTTCGCCGGCGAGATCATGGCGGCCGGGGGGCTGTCGAAGCGCGTCGTGCAGCTCGCGCAGCTTATCATCGGCCGGATCAAGGGCGGGCTCGGCTATGCGGCCATCATGGCGAGCATCATTTTTGCCGGCCTTATGGGCAGCTCCGTCGGCGAGGCCGCCGCGCTGGGCGGCCTGCTCCTGCCGATGATGAAGAACGCCGGCTACGACGACGGCCGGGCCGGCGGCATTATCGCCTCAGGGGCCATTCTGGGACCGATTATTCCGCCAAGCACCAATTTCATCATCCTGGGCGCCACAGTGAGCCTTTCCGTCACGCGGCTTTTCATGATCGGCCTTTTTCCCGGCCTCATGCTCGGCCTGGGGCTGATGATTGTCTGGTGGTTCATTGTGCGCAAGGACGGCTATACCGAAGTGCTGACCTTTACCCGCGAGGAATGCTTTGCCATTCTGAAAGACGCGAGCCCCGCCTTCATGCTGCCTGTCCTGCTGCTGGGCGGCATACGTTTCGGCGTGTTCACGCCGACGGAAGGCGGGGCCTTCGCGGCCGTTTTCGCCATCGTCGTCTGCATGTGCTGGTACAGGGAACTGCCGGTCCGCGAGCTGCTGCGCGTTTCCGCGGCCGCCGCGCGCACGACCGCCGTTGTGATGCTCATTGTCGCCACCGCTTCGGCCGTGGGGTATTTTATTACCTTGGCGCAGATACCCAACCACATAGCCTCGCTTTTTTCCGCTTTTATAGATTCACCCAACATCCTGCTGACCATTATCATGCTGTTTCTGCTGGTGGCCGGGATGGTGATGGACCTGACCCCCAATGTGCTCATCTTCGCGCCGGTGTTTTATCCCCTGATCCAGCAGGCGGGGATAGATCCCTACCACTTCGGCCTGCTTTTCATTCTCAACCTCGGCATAGGGGTCATTACGCCGCCCGTGGGCACGGTTCTTTATGTGGTGTGCGGCATCGGCAACATACAGCTCCCGAATCTGGTGCGCAAGATGCTGCCTTTTATCCTGGTGGAAATAGCCATCCTCTTTCTGCTTGTGTATTTCCCCAAACTTTCGCTCGTTCCCTTAGGCTGGCTGATGTAGGCGCGTATGGCGTATCTCGGCAAAAGCTGTTTCGTGCTTGACCTCGACGGAACGGTGTACCTCGGCGACAGGCCCATTCAGGGGGCTGTCGAGTTTATCCTCCGCCACCGGGAGGAGTGCGAGTTTTACTTTTTGAGCAACAATACTTCCAAAGGCCCGGCGACGTATATAAAAAAGTTGAACGGCATGGGCATTCCGGTCGGGCCCGGTCGTCTGCTTTCTCCCACCGCGCCGCTGGTGGAGCATTTGCGCGCCGCCGGCATCCGGATGCTCTATCTTGTCGGAAATGAAGATTACAGGGCGGCCCTGCTGGAAGTCATGCCGGAATTGCGTATAACCGCCGAAGGGGCGCAAGCTGTCGTGCTGGCCTACGACACGGAACTCACCTACGAAAAATTGAAAACATCGGCGCTGCTGCTGCAAAAACCGGATGTGGCCTATCTGGCGACCCATTCGGATCTGGTCTGTCCTGATCCCGGAGGGCCGCTCCCGGACGTGGGCAGTTTCATCGCCCTGTATGAAAAAGCCGTCGGGCGGCTGCCGGAGCACATCTTCGGCAAACCGTCTCCCGCGGTGCTTGCGCCTCTGCTTTCACGCTACCGGAGAGAGGAAATGGTCATGGTGGGCGACAGGCTCGGCACGGACAAAAAACTGGCGGAAAACGCCGGCATCGCGTTTGTGCTTGTTCTGAGCGGCGAGGCGCGGCGGGAGGATCTGGCCGGAGAGCGTCTCATGCCCTGGCGCACGGTAGACGACCTGGGCGAATTGTGAAGGCGGCACCTGCATGCGGGCGACGGACGAAACCAGAGTTGTCATCATAGGCGGCGGCGCCACAGGGGCCGGCGTGGCGCGCGACCTCGCCATGCGCGGCGTTCCCTGCCTGTTGCTGGAGCAGGGGGATTTGTGCGCCGGAGCGAGTTCCCGCTTTCACGGCCTTCTGCACAGCGGCGCCCGCTATGCCGTGGGAGATCCGGAAGCCGCGCGTGAATGCGCGCGCGAAAACGCTGTTCTTCGGCGCATCGCGCCGGAATGCGTTGAAGAAACGGAAGGTTTTTTTGTGGGGTACGCTCCGGATGATCCCGCCTGGGAGGAGCGTTGGGCGCCCGCCTGCGCCGAATGCGGCATAACCGCCGTCAGGCTGGATACAAAGGAGGCCCTGGGGCTGGAGCCGGGACTCGCGGCGGATATACGGTCAGTGTACCGTGTGCCGGATTCGGCCGTGGACGGTTTTCGCATGGTCTGCCACAATGTCGCGGCAGCAAGGCGGCACGGCGCGAGAGTGCGGACGTACACGCGGCTGGCGGGCATTGAGACCGGAAACGGCCGGGTCAGCGGGGTGTGGGCGCAAAACCCGGGCAGCGGCGGGAAACATTTTATCGCCTGCGAGCAGATCGTCAACGCCGCCGGGGCCTGGGCCGGAGAAGTGGCCGGCCTGGCCGGTCTGAACGTCGGTGTGTCGCCGGACCGCGGCCTTCTGCTTGCCTTTAATCATCGCTTTACCGGGCGGGTGATAAACAGGCTGCGCAAGCCCTCGGACGGCGACATTTTTGTGCCGCACGGCACGGTGGTCATTTACGGCACAACGTCTGTGCCCGTGCAGCGTCCCGACGATGTCCGCGTTGAAACGGATGAGGTTCTGCGCCTTTTGCGGGACGGTGAAATCCTGTTCCCCCGCCTGCGCGACTACCGCCTGCTGCGCGCTTTCGCCGGCACACGCCCCCTGTATGCGCCTGATGCCGCCGCGGGGAGAGCGGCCACGCGCAATTTTGTCATTCTGGATCACGGGGAGAGCGGACTTCAGGGCATGGTTACCGTGACCGGCGGCAAATTCACCTCGTTCAGGCTGATGGCCGAAAAGACCGCCGACCTGGTTTGCTCCAGGCTCGGCGTCAGGGCAGCATGCCGTACGGCGGATGAGCCGCTTGTTCCCGCGCCGCCGGAGCGTCTGCTGGAGCGCGCCGGGAATGTTTTTCCCGCCGGCGGAGCCGGTCTGGCGGCGGCGCGGCTTGGCGAAGAGCTTGAAAGCGCCGTGGCCCGTGCGGAGCGGGATCCCTGGAAAAAGGCTCTGCTTTGCGAGTGCGAGCTGGTGACGCTCGCGGAGTTTGAAACGGCCGCCGCGCAGTCGTCCGGTCTGTCGCTGAGCGATATGCGGCGGCGTACCCGCATGGGCATGGGCACCTGCCAGGGCGCTTTCTGCGCCCTGCGCGCTGGGGCCGCCCTCGCGGAAAGCGGGGCTTTCGCCGCGGCCGCGCCGCGGCGGATGCTGGTGGATTTTCTGGAAGAGCGCTGGCACGGCATTCGCCCCCTGCTCTGGGGCAGGCAGTTGAGGGAAGTTGAACTGGAACGCGGAATGTATTCCGCCTTGCTGAATCTGGAAGACCATCCGCCGGAGGCCCTGCCGGAATGCGCGGCGGAGCCCGCCTGTCCCGGCGTCTGTCCGGGTGGCGGCGGGCGCGCCGCGCCCCCTCCCGCCGGTCGGGAATACGATGTTGTCGTCGTCGGCGCCGGGCTTGCGGGGGTCACGGCGGCCCTGAGGGCGGCGGACAGGGGCCGCAGTGTTCTGCTGCTGTCCGCCGGCGCGGGAGCGATGACCATCGGCAGCGGCGGCATCGACGTGCTGGGCGCGGCCGGCGGCGAAGCCGTTTCCGGCGATCCGTTTGTCCGTTTCGACAGGCTTGGGCCGATGCACCCCTATGCGCTGACAGGCCCGCGCGTGGTCGCAGCGGCTGTGGATTTCGTCGCGGCGCGCGCCGCCGGAGCGGGGCTGCCCTTGCGCGTGTGCGCGGCGGACGGCGGCAATGTATGGCTGCCGACAGCGGCGGGAACGCTGAAACCGGTCTTTCTGACGTCGCCCGGCATGTCCCCGAAGGGGCTGTATGAGGCGGCGGACACGGCTGTCGCCGGCATACGGGGCATGAAGGATTTTTCGCCCTGGCTGGTTGCCCGGGGCCTATCCGAAAACCGCCTCTTTGCCGGAAAGACCTTTACGCCCGTAACCCTTGAGCCGCCGCGGCACCTGCGCGGCGGGGGGCGCGACGCGACGGCGCTGGATGTCGCCCGTTTTGTGGAGCGACCAGGGGGGACGGACTGGCTTTGCAGGGCGCTTTCGCCGTTGCCCGTCCGGGCCCGGGCTATTTTGCTGCCTTCCATACTGGGGGTGGACGACGTCGCGCGCATCCATAAATCTCTGGAGGAAAAACTGGGGCTGCCCGTAGTGGAATGCGTCTGTCCGCCGCCGGCGGTGAGCGGCTTGCGGCTTCACAACGCGCTGCTCCGCGCCTTGGGCAAAGCCGGCGTGGTCGCCTTCGACAATGTTACGGTGACGCGGGCCGTTGTGGAAGACCGGCACTGCCGGGGGCTTGTGGCCCGGCACGGCGGCATGCAGCGGATTTTTTCGGCCGGGTCTTACATCATCGCCACGGGCGGCGTTTACGGCGCGGGAATCGCCACGCGGCCGGGCCGGGCCGTCGAGCGGATTTTCAACATCCCTGTGGCGGTTCCCTCGCGGCCTGAATACTGGTCCGGGGAACGATTTTTCGGCGGCGGACATGCCTTCGCCTCGCTGGGAGTGGCGGTGAACAGGAATTTGCAGGCGGTGGACGGAGAGGGAAGCGCGCTTTTTTCCAATGTGTATTTTGCCGGCAGAACGCTTCAGGGCTATGATTTTGCGGCGGAAAAGTCCGGCGGCGGCGTGGCTGTGGCCACCGGCTATGCCGCCGCCGACAGGGCATGACAAGCGGCCATGTTTCATCATTTCAATCCTGACGAATGCACGGCCTGCACTGTCTGCACGGTGCATTGCCCCGTGGCCGCCGCCACGCCGCGTTTTCGCGGTCCCAAGATGACCGGCCCGTCCTTCGAGCGCTTCCGCCTGTCCGGTCTGCATGACGACGCCTCCGTGGAATACTGCTCCAACTGCAAAAACTGCGACATCTCCTGCCCGTCGGGGGTTCCGGTTTCCACGTTCAACATGCTGGCCAGGGCCGCGTATTGCAAGGACAGAAAAACGCCTCTCCGCGATCTGCTGACGGGTTTTTCCGGCGACATCGGCAGACTTGCGCGTCATGTCCCGGCGTTTTTGCTGAATTTCGGCATGAAAAATTCCGTTTCACGCCTTCTGCTGGACGCTGTCGGCCTGGACAAACGCGCCCCGCTTCCTTCCTTCGCTCCGCTGCGGGAACGCCGCCGCCTCTTCCGGCCGCGGCGGCCGGCGTCCGCAAAGGGCGATACGGTCGCCCTGTTCCCCGGCTGTTTTATCTCCTATTACGAACCGGGCGTCGGCCTGGACATCATAACCCTGTTGGAAAAGGCCGGCTACGGCGTTATTGTGCCCAAAGGTTTTGTCTGCTGCGGTCTGCCGCTGCTGTGCGGCGGCCTGATGGAAGCCGCGCGGAAGCGCGCCGGGCGGAACAGCCGCGAGGTCGCCCGTCTGGCGGAACAGGGCATAGCCGTCGTCTCCCCGTGCCCAAGCTGCGCGCTTATGGTCGGGCAGGAATATCAGGCGCTTTTCCCCGGGGAGACCGTCGGTTCGGAGGCAACTCCGGTACATGAGGCGGCCGCCTTTGTGCTTTCGCTTGTGGAGCGGGGGCGGCTTGATCTTGCCGCGGCCCGCCCGCTTGCCGGGCGTCTGGCCTATCACGCGCCCTGTCACTTGCGCGCGTTGGGGATGGGGCGGCCGGGGTTTGAAATATTGCGGCAAATTCCCGGCATGCGCATTGAGGATGTGAACGCGGGCTGTTGCGGTCTGGCCGGCAGTTACGGTATGAAAAAGGGGCGCTATGAGATAGGGGCGCAAACAGGCTCCGCGCTCTTCGCCGCGATAGGGGAGAGCGGCGCTGATCTCTGCGTGAGCGAATGCGGTTCCTGCCGTACCGGCATCACACACGGCACGGGCCTTGCGGCGGAGCATCCCCTGTCTCTGCTGGCGCGCGCCCTGTAGGCCGTCAACGCATGCCCTGGCGGCGGCGCGGTTGCCGGCGGCCTGGGCTGCACCAATGTGGTATGCCCGGCTTTGCCGGGGCGTCAAGCTGCAATCTTCCTGAAGGGAGAGGTTTCAAACCATGGAGGAATTTTTGATGAAGAAACTTTGCTTTTTTCTGTGCGGGCTTGTTTTGCTGTGCGCGGCGGGCGGGGCGCGGGCCGCGGACGGCAAACCGGGGAAGGAAATGCTCCCGGCCAACAGGTACAAACTGGTAGACGTGTTTGAGGTGAAGGGCAGGCAGGGCATTGCCGTGGATGACAATTACTACTATGTCAGCGGGAGCAAGGCCCTCTACAAGTACGACAAAAAGGGCAACCTTGTGGATTCCAACGAAAATCCCTTTGAAGGATACGCCATCCCTTCCAATCACATAGGCGACATCGACGTCTATGACGGCGAAATTTTCGTCAGCGCCGAATGGTTTGAAGACGGCGTGGGCAAGGACATCCAGATTGCCATCCATGACGCCGCCACCCTCAAGTTCAAACGCACGTTCAAGTTTGAACCGGAATCGGGCCAGGAGGAGGTTTCGGGCATCTGCGTGGACCGCGATAAACGCACGGTGTGGATGTCCTGCTGGGCAATCGGCAAGGAAAGCGGCCTGCTGAAAGGCTACAGCGACAGGTATCTCTACGAGTACAGTCTGGACACCGGCAAGTTTTTGCGCAAGGTGCATCTGGCCCCCGCTCCGCAATGGATTCAGGGCGTTTACTACTACAGGGGCGCGCTTTATGTGACGGCCGACGACGGCGAGGCGGATGACAACGCGCCGGACCACCTGTACCGCGTGGACATCAAAAGCGACGTCAATTACGCGACAGTGGTGATGGAAAAGGCGTTCACCGAAGTCAGACGCCAGGGCGAAATAGAAGGTCTGGCCTTTGACGAGAAAGCGGGAGAACTGCTGGTGCATTTCAATCGCGGCGCGCGCATCATCCTTGGCATGCCCAGGGGCTTTTACCCGGACTATACCAGGGAAATCAGCGAAGTTTACCGTTTCAGGGTAAAGCCCGCCGGCAGAAAGGCCAAGTAGGGCGGTCAACCGGAACAATCGGACAGGACAGGGGGCTTGGGACAAGCCCCTTTGTCTTCCTCAACCAGCGGGCGCGGCGTATGCTTGTCAAGTTTCTTTCCTGGAATGTCAACGGATTGCGTGCCGTCTCCGGCAAGCGTGAGTGGCGCTGGTTTTCCGGGACAGACGCCCAGATAGTCGCGTTGCAGGAAACCAAGGCCACGCCGGAACAACTGAAGCCCGAGGTGGCCCGGCCCGAGGGCTGGCAGGCCTGCTGGGCCTCAAGCGAGGTGAAGAAGGGCTATTCCGGCGTCGCTGTTTTCAGCAGAATCACGCCCCTTGCCGTGACCGCGGAATTGCCGGAAAAGCGGTTTCAGGGGGAAGGACGCCTGTTGCATCTGGAGTTTTCGGAATTTCATTTTTTCAATGGCTACTTTCCCAACGGCGGCGCGGCCGAGGTGGATGAAGACGGCAGGCCGACCGGGCGGTTCAGGCGCGTGCCGTACAAAATGGGCTTTCTGGAGGCGTTTCTCGCGCATGCCGAGGCGTGCCGCAAAACAAAACCCGTTGTCGTCTGCGGGGACTTCAACATCGCCCACCGGTCGCCTGATCTCGCCCGCCCGAAGGAAAACGCGGGCAACACGGGGTTTTTGCCGGAAGAGAGGGCCTTTCTGGATCGTTTTGTCGATATGGGGTATGTTGACACCTTCCGGCATGCGCATGGCGATGTCGGAGGGCAATATTCCTGGTGGTCGTACAAGGCCCGCGCGCGGGAAAAGAACATAGGCTGGCGCATTGATTATTTTTTCGTTTCCGGGGAGTTGAAGCCGGCCATACGGGACGCCTGGATAGAAAACGGCGTTTACGGCTCGGATCATTGCCCCGTGGGTCTGCTGCTGGAAGTGTGAAATTCCGGCCAATATTTGCCAGAGTTTCCGAAGGAGAGATCATGGCGAAAAAGAATGTCCAAGTGCAAGGAACGGAAATCGTCGTCCTCACCCATCGTCAGGATGAGTATATCTCCCTGACAGATATGGCACGATATAAAAACGCCGAGGCCACGGGGGTGGTAATCTCGCATTGGATGAGTACACGCTATAAAATGTAAAACGCTCTAAAGGGAGCGTTTCAAAAGCAAAATGCTCTAAAAGACAGCATCGTAAAAACCGCGGGACGAGCGCATCCTGATCTTTGGGAGTGTGCCGGTTTGCTGCGGATTGGCTCCCTCAAGGCGCAGTAACGCCGTTTTCCTGTCAAGTCCTCCGGCGTAGCCGGTGAGGCCGCCGTTTGCCCCCACAACCCTATGGCACGGTATCAGCAGGGAAATGGGATTATGCCCCACCGCGCCGCCTACAGCCCGGGCTGACATGGAATCCTGCCCTTCCCGCGCCGTCAGTTGTCCGGCGATTTTTCCATAGGTCGTGATCTCTCCGTAAGGAATCCGCAACAGGACTTTCCATACTTTTTTCTGAAAAACGGTTCCTTGCGGATTGAGAACAAAGTCCGGAACCGGATTGCGGCCGGCAAAATAACTCTCCAGCCATGCCTCCAATTGCCTGAAAACAGGATGAGTCGGCATTTGAATCCAATTTTCCGTTTTCTGGGGACAGTATTTCTGCCCGATGAACCGGAAACCGGTAAGCGCGCCGCCTTCAACGCTTGCCGTGGCAAGGCCGAGCTTCGTCTTCAATTCACTGACATATACCATTCCTTATGCCTCCGTTGTTTTACGCCGCAAGCGACAATCTCAGGTGCACATTCGCGCCGCACAAAACCGTCAGCAGCGTTTTACGATCCCGCGCCGCCAGAGGCGGAAGCCATCCAGCAGGCCGGGCCGCTCCGTAATGTGTTTTTTGCGGCGGCGTCCATGAAATATCTTATGTGACCCCCTGTCAATCGCTCCATAATTCTTCCGCCTTTCAATGTGGGCGTGGTAACGCCCGAGAATGGGCAAATAAAAAGCTCGTCGGAGGGACTTACCACGCCCCCTTCATCGTCGAAATGTATTTCAAATTTTTTTATCAATGCAACCGGGATTTATATATCCGGTTTCTTATACGCACCGTTATGTGCAAAGTACCATTCGGTACAATCGGCTTTTATGCAGGATCGCGCAATTTTCCCGCGTTGCTGAGCAACAATGTTCCTCCGCGCCTCTTCTGACTCGCCAGTTACCCGGTGAGCATTGGTGTTCGCATCTCAATTGACGAATACCGGCCTATAGGGTCTCCCTTCAATAGCTATGTGCCATATCAGGATAAGTAATTTACGCGCTGTCGCTGTTATGGCCTTTTGGCTCAGGCCGGTTTCATTCCTTATACGGTTGTAAAAGTCACGATAACCGGTTTCAACTGTTATCAACCTCCACGCCGATTCCACCAGGATATTTCGCAAGTAACGCCGGCCCACTGGTCGGATCCATGCTTTCTTCTTGTCTGAGCCGCTATGACTTGTAATGGGCGCAAGACCGACATAGGCGCAAATGTCTTTTGTGGACTGGCTTTTGAGCGACCGGCCGGAGGATAAGGCGCTGATTGGGCCGTGGGGCGAGATTGTCTGGGAAAACAGGGCCCGGCTTGTCGCGTGCCGCCGGTAAGAGAAGACCTTCAGAGGAGCATGCCCGCATTTCGCAGACAATTCCGCAGGAGCCTTGCGAATTTCAAAAAATCGCCGGATTCCGGACGGCCATGACCGGACTGTATTCGCTCAATCCGTTCATACACCAGGGCGATTTCGCGTGGGCAACAGGCGTCGCCGTACAGGCGTCGCGCGTCATATTTTGTGTGCCGCAGTCCCTTGTCCAGAAAGTCGCGCGCGATCATTTCAAATTCCTCCGCGTTGACAGACAGGCGGAAGCGGTCCGCAATGGCGGTCAGGATTTTTTCAGGATGTTCAATAAATTCATCATAATTTACAAAAAAATGCGCAAAGCGGCGCGCATGACGGAAACATTCCAGCATGTGGCTCGCCCACAGCAGATAGCCTTGAGCCGGGGGCAATTTGTCCCGTTTGTACAGTGAAGCGACAACGCTTGCGGGATTGCGGAAGGCGATGACGAAATACGGCTGTATTTCCGCCGCTTGAAAGGCTTTGCGCCAGAAAGGCAGCAGCTTTGTCATTCTCGGATCTTTCACGGCATAAAAGCCGTTGGCGGCAATTTTGTCCCGCAGGAGTCCGGCGGCAACCCCGACAAATCCCTTTCCGGCAAGACAGCGCACTTCCCGCGAGGTCACGGGAGAAGGGTTGTCCCAGCGCGTGCGCACGGCCTCGAACATGCGCTCGTTAAGCCGCAGGACGTCAACATCTTCCCAGTGTCCCCTGGGGTTTGAGGAAAGCCCGCCGACAAGACGATCTCCGTGGCGCGCGCCGAAAACCCTGAGACTGAGCGAAACGGCGCTTGTGCCGCTTCTGTGCATGCCCAGAACCATGATGCACCTGCGGGACGGCGTCAAAATTTTCGGCCAGCCGTTCCCTGATTTCAAGACCGTTCCTCCGAGCGGCCCCGCAGCCAGAGCTGGAGCACCAGCAGGGTCCAGAGAGGCTTGCGCAAATCCGTCCGGCCCGAGATATGCGCGTCCATCATCGCGCGCACGGCGCGGGGATTGAACATTCCCTGGGCGCGCAGGCTGTCCGCCGCCAGCAGATCTTCCATGAGCGGCCTGAGCCTGCCCCTGAGCCAGGCCGCCACGGGTATCTGGAATCCGCGCTTGTTGCGGCGCAGGATTTCGGGCGGCAAAAGGCCGGAAAAAGCCTTTTTGAGGAGGTACTTGCGCCTGAAGCCGCGCAGCTTGTAGCGCATTGGCAGACGGGCGGAAAATTCCGCCACCGCCGTGTCCAGAAAGGGAGCGCGCACCTCCAGGGCATGAAGCATGGAGCAGCGATCCACTTTGACAAGAATGTCGTCCAGCATGAACTGGCGCACATAGACATGGAAAGCCCGCGCCAGCGGCGAGGCGGCGCCTGGAGGCCGCCAGTGGTCGTAGTGCAGGCGCGTGGGCGCAAAGAGCGTCCGGGATTTCAGAAAAGCCGCGTCAGCATAGGCGGGAACCAGCACCTCGCGCTGCATCTCCGGGCTGAAAGCCGTGAGCAAACCTTGCACGCGATGGGCGGCCCGCGTCATCGCCCCGCCGAGAAACGTCTCCGCGGCCAGACGCGGATTGACATAGCCGCCGGAAGCGGGCAACAGGCAGGACAGACGGGCAAGAGCGCGTTTCAGAAAAGCGGGCAGGGTATTGAACCATTCCGCCGCGCGGAACGCGATATAGTGTTCATAGCCCGCCCAGAGTTCGTCCGCCCCGTCTCCGCCCAGCGCCACCGTGACCTTTTCGCGCGTGGCGGCGGAGAGCAGCCAGGTGGGTGCCACAGAGGCATCGGCGAGGGGCGTATCCATGCGGCGCGCCACTGTGGGCAGAATGTCGGCGCAGTCGTCAGCCTCCAGAATGCGTTCATGGTGGTCCGTGCCATAGGCCGCCGCCGCCGCGCGCGCATAGCGGGACTCGTCGTAGCTGGCCTCGCGGAAGGCGATGGAAAAAGTTTTTACAGGCGTTGCGGAATGACGCGCCATAAGGCCGGTTATAATGGTCGAATCAATGCCGCCGGAAAGAAAAACGCCCAGAGGGACATCGCTTATCATGCGGCGGCGCACAGCCTCCGAAAGCAGGACGCGCAGTTCCTCGCACAGCTCTTCTTCGCCGCGGGTATCGTGCTCGTCCGGAACGGGCATGTCCCAGTAGCGTCCGATGCGGATTCTTCCTTTTTCCAGATCAAGCCAATGCGCCGGGGGCAGACTTAGAGCCTCGCGGTAAATGGTCCGGGGCGTGGGCACATATTCATAGGCCAGATAGCGCATGACCGCTTTGGGATCCACGGAGAAAGAAAAATTTTTCAATCGCGTCAGCGCCGTCAATTCCGAGGCAAAGGCCAGACAGCCGTGTTGCGCGCTGTAGAAGAAGGGTTTTTTGCCGAAACGGTCGCGTCCGCAGAAAAGGCGCTGCCGTCTGTTGTCCCAGAGCGCAAAGGCGAACATGCCGTTAAAGCGTTCAAGACATGCGATGCCCCAGCGGCGATACCCCTCCAGAATGACCTCGGTGTCGGAATTGGTGGCAAACCGCGCGCCCTGCGCGGTCAGGATTTTCTTGAGTTCCAAAAAATTAAAGATTTCCCCGTTGAAGGTCACGCTGAGTTCACCGCTTGCGTCGCGCATGGGTTGAGCGCCACCGGAGATATCAATGATGGAGAGACGTCTGTGCCCGAGGCAGACAGGCCCGTTCCGCCATACGCCCTGACCGTCGGGACCGCGGTGGGAAAGAGCGTCCGTCATGGCGCGCGTGAGAAGTGTCGCCTCCGGACCGAGAGAGTCTCCATCCAGACGGCAGAGTCCGGCTATGCCGCACACGACGCCTTCCAGATGGCGTACCGGCGGACAAAAAGTTCCGACAGGCGTTGGCAGTTGCGGGCCGGGTCAAACATCTCCCTGACCAGAGCCTGGCCGTTTTTCCCCAGGATGCGGGCCTCGGCGGGGTGGCGCGCCAGCCACAGAACGGCGTCGGCCAAGGCCTGGGCATTGCCGGGCGGCACAAGGAGACCTGTTTCGCGGTGGCGTATCACCTCGGGCAGGGCATTGACGTTTGTCCCCACTACCGGCAGGCCATAGGCCAACGCTTCAATGACCGTATCGGGGATGCCGTCGCGCCGCCCCGGGGCGCGCGCAACATGGGGCGCGGCAAAAATGTCATGGTTCAGAAGGACGTTCGGCAGCTCATCATGGGAAATAGGGCCGGGCATGGAGACATGGCGTTCCAGATCAAGCTCCTTGCGCAGGGCCAAAAGCATGCGTTTCATACCGCCAGGGCACATGCTCTTGCCTCCGCCGCCCGCCAGAGTCACCCGGAAATCAAAGCCGCTGTTTTTCAGAATGCCGCAGGCCCGCAAAAGCACGTCAAAGCCCTTTGTCGCGTCAAAGCGGCCCAGGGCCAGCAGCCGCACGGGATTTTGGGCCAATATCGGCAGGGAACGCTCCGCCGCGGCAGGCAGTGTGAGGCTGTTGTAAACAAGTTCCACTTTGTTTTTTGCCTGTTTTTTGTCAAAGTTCTCTATCCGTTCCCGGTCGGCCGCGCTGTTTGCCCGTATGAAAAGAGCCGCGGCAAATTTTGCGCCCGTGTCCGGATCCGCCGGTTCCAGATTGTCGCCGCGCGTCGAGACGGCAAAGGGAATGCCCGCGATGTCGGCGGCCACCCAGGCGGCGGTGGCCGCGCCGCGATGCCAGGGAGCATAGATCATGTCTATGCCGTCTTCACGCAGTTGCCGGCCAAGGGCCACGCCCGCGTAAAAAGCCCGGAGGTTTTCGGCAAAGCTCTCCAAATCGTGCCAGGGCCTGAGCAGGCTGCGGGCAAAAATCCGGCGGAACTTCGCGGGCATCGCGGCAAGGCAACGCAAAACTTCCAAAAAGAACGCCGCCGGGCGTTGTATGCCGGCCGTGCGCACCGTGGGAGCCACGGCAAGCATTTCACCGGGGCAATGGCGCGGATTGGAGGCATCTGGCAAATATACTTCCACAGGCAGACGATGTTTCAGGTTTTCCACTTCGCGGAAGATAAAAGGCGGGATGCAGATCTGGTGCCACGGCAGGATACAGGCAACATGCGGCAGACCGGCGGGCAGGGTGGCCGTCATATCCGGCATCGCGGCGCCAAAGATTCTTTCCTCCTCCACATCCGGGCTGACAGCCAGCCGGATTGCCGACCCGGTCAGCATGGGGTCGGGGATGTGTCCGGCGCCGTTATACCGGAGCTTGCGCCGACGTGGCGCATATAGAGATCGCGCAGGGCTCTGATATTGGTTTTTCCGTCAAACATGCGTTTCACCAAGGCCTTGCCGTTGCCGGCCATGACAAGGGCCCTTTCCCTGCATTCCAGCATCTGCCGTACGGCGTCGGCCAGGGAGGCCGGATCGCGTTGCGGAACCAGCAGGCCCGTTTCACCGTCGCGGATGACTTCGGGAATACCGTTCACATCCGTGGCCACCACCGGCAGCCCGCAGGAAAGCGCTTCCATGATCACGTTGGGGATGCCGTCCCTGTCGCCGTTATCGTACACCACGCTCGGCACCACCAGCAGATCATGGCTGTGCATGAAATCTTGCGTCTGGTCATGGGGGACATAACCCGGCAGAGCCACAAAGTCCGTCAGGCGCATGCGGCGCAGTTGACGCCGAAGCCTGCCGCGCCAGCGTCCGTCCCCCACCAGGGTCAGACGCACGGGCACACGTTCGCGCCTCAGACGCGCCAAGGCTGTGAAAAGTTCGGGAAAGCCCTTGGTGCGCGCAAAACGCCCTATGGCCAGGATACTGAAAACGCCGCGGCGCGGGGCCGGCGACGGGCGCTTCCGCGCGGCTCCGGCGAAAGTCAGGCTGTTATAGACAAGATGCACTTTGTCTTTCCGCCCGGCGGGACAGAATTGTTGAAGCCAACGCACGTTTGCCAGATTGTTGGTGCGCAGGAAAAGAGCGTCGCGCGATTTTTCGCGCAGCAGGCCGTCCTCGGGATAAATGTCTCCGGCGCGGCCAGTGAAGGCAAAAGGAATTCCCGTCAGGCGCGAGGCTACCCAGGCGGCCGTTGCCGGCCCGTTGGCCCAGGCGGAATGGATAAGACTGATGCCTTCGCCGGCGCATTGTTCGGCCAGCAGAAAACCCGCCATGAAGCACCAGAGATTTTCCCCAAGGGATTCGAGGTTACGCATTTTGCGGAAAAAGCCCTCCCGCAGAAGTCCCGCCACCTTGCGCGGCTCCCGGCGCGCGGCGCGGAAAAAGGCCGCAAGCATGGCCGCGGCGGCAAACGCGCCGTAGCGCCGCACCGGCCCCGAAAAAGCCCGCATTTCATCGCTGCACCCCCTGAGCGATTTCCCGTACATGGTGTACACTTGGATGGGAACCTCAAGGGCCAGAAGACTTTTTACTTCCCGAAATATAAACGTTTCTGAAGAGAGCGGAAACCAGAGCAGGACATAGGCGATTTTGGGGAGGGGCCGCGCGGGCGCAATATCCGTTCTACAACTGTCCACTCTTGTGCCCCTGTCTGTACTGCTCCACCACGGCCTGGGCCTTGGGCAATTCTTCAACCACCGCGTCCAGGGCCTTGCGGACGTGTTCCTCCTCATGGACTGCCGAAAGGAAGAAACGCAGACGCGCCGTTCCTTCCTGTACCGCGGGGAAGGTGACAGGCATGACATAGATGCCCCTTTTGAAAAGGGCCGTGGACAGAAAGCCGGCCACCATGGAATCGCCCACCAGTATGGGCACAACGGCATAACCTTGGGCCGCGCCGGTATCCAGACCCCTGCCTCTGGCGTATTCCAGAAAGTATTTTGAAATGCGCTGCAGCCGCAGCACGCGATCCGGTTCGCGCAGCATGATTTCAAGCGCTTTGCGGCAGGCGGCCGCGATGACCGGCGGCATTCCCACGCTGAAAACAAAACCCGGCGAGCCGTGCTTGAGGTACTCCACCAGTTCGCGGCTGCCCGCGATAAATCCGCCGCAGCCGCACATGGCCTTTGAAAGGGTACTCATCCACATGTCCACTTCAGCGGCGTCAATGCCGTAATACTCCCGCACACCGCGGCCGGTTTTGCCAAGCACGCCCAAGGAATGGGCCTCGTCCACCAAAAGCATGCAGTCGTATTGTTTCTTCAGGGCAACAAGCCGGGGCAAATCAGGGATATTGCCGTCCATGCTGAACAAGCCCTCGGTGGCGATCACCGCGCGTTTGTGTGTGCTTCTGTGGGCCTTGAGCTTTTCCTCCAGATCGTCACAGTTGTTGTGTATGTACGAATAGCGGACCGCGCCGGACAACCGCGCGCCCTGCACGAGAGAATTGTGGGCGAGACCGTCGTGAAAAACGGCGTCGCGCGTGTTGAACAGAAAACCCAGAGTGGAGACATTGGCCGCATGCCCGCTGACATAGACAATGCAGTCTTCCACCCCGTAAAGATCCGCGAAGCCTTTTTCCAGTTCCCGGTGCTGCGGACGCTCACCGCCCACCAGACGGCTTGCCCCGCAGGAAGTGCCGAATTTGCGCGCAACCTCCGTCACAACGTCGGTGATTTCAGGGTGGGCGTTGATGCCAAGATAGTCATAAGTGGAAAAATTGAGATATTCCCTGCCGTTGATAAGCGATGTAGCCTTGGCGGCGCGTTCGTGGCAGACGAAGAGCGGATTTTCCATACCCATTTTTCTGCCCATTTCCACCAAACGGTCAAACGAGAGCTTGGAACGCGCCCGGAAGTCCGCGGCGTGCCCGTCATGCTCCGAAGGTTGTGACATTTCCGCATCAACCGGAGAGAAAATTTTTTTCATCATGTCATGCCTTTAAAAGCTGTAGTCGCGCACGAAAAGAGCGCGCGATTGTTGCGGGTCGGAAACGGTGCACATGTTCCAAAATGTTTCAATCCACAGCCGGCTCCATCCGCCGACCGACTCCGTCCCGGCGGACAGGAGCCGGATGGATTGCCCCCTCCCTGAAGGAAGGGACCACCAAAAAGGTATGCTCGGCCAAGCCGGGCGTCAAGCTAGAATCTCCCTGAAGGGAGAGGCTTCAGACCATAAAGGAAGTTTTGGTAAATATAACAATACAGAATAGCCGAAACGGCGGAGGATGGCAAGACCCTCCAAGGCAAAAATCTTCACATGGCTTGACGTTACGTGAAGTCCGGCGTATAGAAAAAACATTGCGCTGTGGATTGAAACATTATAATGGCAAGTCATGAAATGAATTCCGGCCATATTTATGGACCGGGATACCTGCTGTACTGTTTCTGTCACTAACGCGGAGGATTGCGCTATGTTCGGCATCGGCATGCAGGAATTGCTGCTTATTCTGGTAGTGGTACTCCTGGTTTTCGGCGCGAAAAAACTGCCGGAAATAGGCGGCGGGCTGGGGCGGGCCATACGCAATTTCCGTCGCGCCGCGACGGAGCCTGATGAGATCGATATAACCCCCAAGGACAGCAAGTCGCCCACAGAAGGGGATTCCCGCAAGGCCTGACGGCCCCCGCCGGGCCAGGGCGCAAAACGTACGGGACAAGAGATGAAAGCCGAACAACTGTCCGTTTTTTTGGAAAACCGCGCCGGCCGTCTTGCGGAGGTTACACATGTGCTGGCGGAAGCCGGCATCAATGTTCGCGCCCTCTCCTTGGCGGACACATCGGATTTCGGCATCCTGCGCATGATTGTGTGCGATAATGCCAAGGCTCAGGTCGTATTGAAAGAAAAAGGCTTCACCCTCGGGCGCACCAGCGTGGTGGCGGTAGAGGTGGCGGACAGGCCGGGCGGCCTTGACGAAGTGCTGCAGCTTGTTTCCGGGCACGGAATCAATGTTGAATACATGTACGCCTTTATCCAGCGCGAGCGGGACGCGATTCTGATCTTTCGCTTCGACAAGGTGGATCTGGCCGTGGAAGTGCTCAGAAACAACAACTTCACCATCATTCCCGCCGATGCTCTCTGCCGGATGTAGCTGAAAGCCATACGACGAATCGGGGGCGGCGCCTTTTCCGTCAATCCGCCTGTACGCCGTCAGGCCCGTGAACAGACCACAGCCAATCTGGTAACCGGACGGGTTACGGCGCATCTGGGTATCCGTATGATCATCGGACCGGCTTCCTCGGGAAGCGTGGTTGTGAGTACCTTTACCCATCGCCCCTCCGTTCCTGCGGCATGTTCGTGCGTCTGTCCAACGCGCTGATGGCTTTTGAAGGCGTAAAAAACGCCATTTCCCTGAACGGACTTCCACTTTTGGGGACGCGGATCACGGCGATTCCGGAGGTGCAGATATTTGACCCGCGAACCGGCTGTTCTTATCTGCTGAATGTTTTGACAGGGAAAATCGGCATACCGGACTGGCTGACAGGGCAGGTCCGTTGGGGAAATATGCCGGCCGTGCCGCAATTCGCGGGGGAATAATGGCAAACCGGATGGAAGTGGCGGCGGGCATTGTCTGGCGGGGCGCTCGTTTCCTTGCGTCAAAGCGTCCAAGGCAGATGCCGCTGTCGGGTTATTGGGAGTTCCCCGGCGGAAAACTTGAAGAGGGGGAAAGCCCTTATGCCGCTTTATGTCGGGAATTGGAAGAAGAATTGGGCATTTTTGTCCGGAAGGCGGAGTTCTGGAGAACTTTTACCCACTTTTACGCCAGGCATGGCGTGGGTGTCTGTCTGCATTTTTTTCATGTGCGGGACTTTCTGAATGAACCGGCCCCGCGGGAAGGACAAAATCTTCATTGGGTCAGTCCGGCCGAGGCAAAAACTATGGAGTTTCTGCCGGCCGATGCTGTGGTGCTGGACGAACTGCGCAAGAGCGACATCGCGCGGACGGACGCGGCGCGGCATGCCGCGTTTCCCGCAGGGGATGTCTCCGCGCGAGGAAAAAAGCCTTCCTGACACGCTGAATCCGGTCATTTCCGTTTGGTTGTCCATTGTCAATCTCGGCGGCGCTTGTGGCGTGGTGATTTTCGCCACTCTGGGCGGAGGTGGACACATATCTGTCTTGCCGGAAATAAAGGCGCAACCTGACGTGATTCTGCGGGCCTTGCGCATTTTGAGCGACAGCATTCCCTTGTTCAGCGGCCTTTCTGTACCACTCGACAGCCTTGGCGTCGTCCTTCGTAACGCCACGTCCGTATTTATACATCAAACCCAGATTGTTCTGAGCGTCGGAATCCCCCTGCTCAGCCAAATTTTGCAATCTAATTAGGTCATTACTAGAATTTTCTTCATGTGATTCCTCATGCTTTTCAGAAAGAAAATTCTCGAATGCGCTGTCCATATATATGCAGTGGCTTTTGATTATGTAACTCTTAACACACCGGCAACAGCAATGTCATCCCTGCTGCCACGCTCAGACAATATTGGCAGAAATTTCCTCAATGCTCGTTGAGCACGTTTATTATTGGTCATAGATTCTGTATAAAATTTCTTTAAGAATATAATTCGAATCTCAATTGATCCAGTCTCTCATACCCCCCCCTGTTGCTGCCTCAGCCTTGCCGTTGTCCTTCGAAACGCCTCGCCCGTTTGCATACATCAAGTCAAGATTGTATTGAGCGTCAGCATGCCCCTGCTCAGCGGCCTTTCTGTACCACTCGGCAGCCTTGGCGTCGTCCTTCGGAACGCCGCGCCCGTATTCATACATCTTGCCCAGATTGAATTGAGCGGGGGCATACCCCTGCTCAGCGGCTTTTCTGTACCACTCGACAGCCTTGGCGTCGTCCTTCGGAACGCCACGCCCGGTTGCATACATCATGCCCAGATGGTTCTGAACGTCGGAATCCCCCTGCTCAGCGACCTTTCCGTACCACTCGGCAGCCTTGGCGTCGTCCTTCGGAACGCCGCGCCCGTATTCATACATCTTGCCCAGATTGAATTGAGCGGGGGCATACCCCTGCTCAGCGGCTTTTCTGTACCACTTGGCAGCCTTGGCGTCGTCCTTCGTAACGCCACTCCCGTTTGCATACATCACGCCCAGATCGTACTGAGCGTCTGAATGCCCCTGCTCAGCGGCCTTTCTGAACCACTGGGCAGCCTTGGCGTCGTCCTTCGTAACGCCACGCCCGTTTGCATACATCATGCCCAGATGGTTATGAACGTCGGAATCCCCCTGCTCAGCGACTTTCCGTACCACTCGGCAGCCTTGGCGTCGTCCTTCGTAACGCCACCCCCGGTTGCATACATCTCGCCCAGATCGTACTGAGCGTCGGAATGCCCCTGCTCAGCGGCCTTTCTGAACCACTTGGCAGCCTTGGCGTCGTCCTTCGTAACGCCACGCCCGTTTTCATAGATCGGGAGCTGTTAGTGGTGTGAAACTGAGTGACA
>JAISLI010000014.1 GCA_031291035.1 Desulfovibrio sp. | reverse complement strand
ACGTGCCGTCCTGCCTGGCGGCGCACATGACCTTGTCGTTCATGTTCAGGGCGGTCAGCCGCCCGACGTCCAGGGTAAAAAGCCCCTCAATGCCGGCCTTGAAGGCGACGCGCCCCATGTCGGGCGCGTTGGGGGAGATGTTCGCGCCGCCCATGCGCCCGGCAATCTTTTCGGCGGCCTCGTTTTCGTGCAGAGCGCCGGAAGGCGAGGTTCCCTGTTCCACGGCAATTGTGTAGCGCCCCATCCTGTGTAGCTTTTCCACATCCTCCGGGCCGATGCGCTGCCCCGCCGCGACGGCTGTGCCCTTGAAAACGTCCGGCACGATGGAGATCATGTCGTGCAGGGCTTTCTGGCCGATAGCCTGCTCGGCGCTCAGCACGGAGATACGGGGGAAGTCCGCGTCCGGCGCGATCTGCCGCCCGGAGTCGTGGTCATACGGGGCTTCCCCCTGACAGCCGCGACAGATATTGCCGTCGTTCGCGGGGTAGGCTTCGCCGCAGCAGGGGCACACGGTCCCTTTGCCCATGTGCGAATGCCCCAGAAAGCGCTTGTGAATGCGTATGGGCGTTATGGCGCAGATGCTGTCGCCGGCCTTTTCGATTTCACGCAACAGTTGTTCTTCGTCCTGTTCGGCCTTGGCCTTTGTTTTGAAAAACCAGGCGTGGACTTCAGGAAAATTTTTGAGTTTTTCAACGTCGAGATGTACCCGAAAGCCTTCACCCGTGTTCTTGTCAAAAAGCGAAAGGGCGTAGCGCCCGAGGTTCACAATTTTCAGGCGGTTGTTGCCCGTGCTGCACACGGTGAGCAGTTGCACCGCATCGGGCAGGCATTTGCCGCTCTCGGCCACAGCCTCGAACAGAACGCCGGCGGGCAGGGCAGCCTTGGCCATCTCGACCATATAGGCCCCGATGAGCAGGCCGGGGGCCGGGTAGCCGTGGAAGGCCGTGGAACGCTCCTTGAATTCAGCAAAGGTGTATTGGCCGATATTCATAAACTCTCCTGAAAGTCCGCATTGTTATGCCAAGGATAGGCGTACACGGTTGTGGACGAGCGTCAGTGTAGTACAAACGTGGGACTACAGTACGGCGCGCCGGCTGTCAACCTCGAACGCTGTTTTAAATGACGTTATCAATTTCTTTTTCACGTGTAAATTTGAGCACATCGGCAATCCTGATTTTTGTCCGGTAATCACGATTTCTGACGAAAGCGAGCGGAAGCCGGCTTTGGGAACCTCTAAAAATTGTTTTTTCAGACTGGTTATAAACCCAAAAGGATTTATTGAAGTGACACGGCGAGGCAAAACCTTACGCCTGCGCCGTATCGGGTACCGTGATGCCGAAACAGGCAACCGGTATCAATTTCTGACCAATTATTTTCGCCTATCCGCTAAAACCATAGCGGATATTTACAAAGACCGCTGGCAGATTGAACTGTTTTTCCGTGAAATCAAGCAGAATTTGCGCATCAAGAGCTTTGTCGGCAATACTGAAAATGCTGTGCTTATTCAAATAAATACGTATCTGACCGTGTACCTGATTCTGGCCTATCAAAAGTTCATGAGCAAGATCGGACTATCCGTGCAGCAAATATTTCAAATTGCCCTGCTCAATCTTCTTGGAACGGAGACTCTGGAAGACCTGCTGACTCCGAAACGACGAATGCTGGAAAATCCCTATAACCTTAGCCTGGTAAGCCTCGTAGCTTAGCCGGACAGTATTGTACCGGATGAAAAGCCGTCTGTGGGTATTCTACTTTGCAAACGAAAGGAAGATGCCTTGGTGGAGATGACCTTGCCGAAAGATGCTAATATTTATGCTTCACAGTATCAACTGTACCTGCCTTCCAAAGAAGAATTGCAGCACAAGTTGCGCGACCGGCTAGAAGGTGCAGGCGCACATAAGCAGCATGGATTGAAGCGTTAGCCGAACAGGGACAGTTGCACGGGCTTCCTGCCCATGAGTTCGTCCAGCATATTCTTTGCTTCCTTGAGGATAGGCGCGGTTCTTTGATCGTTTTCCTTCTCGTGCCATGCGATAAGGCGTTCCAAAGCGTTTATCAGGCATTCCCGCCGTGAATTGTATGGATCGCCAAAGATGAAAAGGCCACAGAAGCTACCTGATTTTGACGCGGCAAGGTCCTGACCGGCCGGACGGGAATGGTTGCGCGCAGCGCGTAAATGATGTACATATCCGCGGCACTCGCAAGTCGTACAAACAAGGAGCCCCAAGTGGAGTACAAAACCGAAGAACTGTCGCCGGTGAAAAAAAAGGTCACCATTACCGCAGAAGCGCAAGAAGTGGAAACGGCCATTGCGGGGGCCGTCGCCCTGTATAAAACCTCGCTCCGGATGGACGGATTCCGTAAGGGAAAGGTCCCCGCATCGGTTGTTGAAAAACGGTTCCACGACAAAATTTACGAAGAGGCCCGCCAGGATCTTGTCAATGCGCATATCAACGAAATCATGCAGTCCCTCGGCGTCAACCCGGTGTCCGGCATAGATCTTGACGGGCAGGACACGCTGGAACGCGGCAAGGACTATACATACAGCATTGAGTTCGAGACGCTTCCGGCTTTTGAGCTGCCCCCGTATGAAGGCATGGAGGAAAAGCAGGAAAAGGTTGTCGTGAAAGATGAAGAAGTGGATGAGGTTATTGAGCGCATCCGCCGCGACAACGCCAGCCTTGTCCCCGTTGACGGCGACGGGCCCGCTGTGGACGGCCAGGTGGTAAATCTGGATTTTGCCGCCTATGAAAACGGCAAACCGCTGGAAAATGCGTCCGCCGAAAATTTCGACCTGACGCTCGGTGAGCGCCAGGCGCTGAAAGACTTTGAAACCCTTGTGAAAACAATTCCTTACGGTCAGGAAGGCGAGGGGGAGATACACTTTCCCGACGACTTCATAGCCCCGGCTCTGGCGGGGAAAACTGTGACCATGAAGGTAAGGGTGCATGCCGTCAAAGAGCGTCGGCTTCCTGAGCTTGATAATGAGCTGGCAAAAAAACTGGGCCTGGAAAAGATTGAGGATCTCAGGGAAAAAATTGCCGACACCTATATGAAAAGCCGCGCCGGACTCAATAAAGGCGCCACCCAAAAAAGACTCCTGGACAGGCTGGTGGGCATGACGGATTTTCCCCTGCCGGAGAGCATGGTTGACATTCAGGTCAATGCCCTGCTCGCGGCGCAAAAATCGCGCCTGGAACGTGTCGGCAAGAGCCTGGAATCTCTCGGCAAGAGCCTGGAAGATATGCGCGGGGATGTTTTGCCCAGAGCCAGGGAAACAACGCGCTGTCAGGTTCTTTTGCTCTCCATCGCCAAAAGGGAGGGGCTGGAGGTCAGCGACCAGGAAATCAATTCCCAGATTTACCAGGCAAGTCTGCAAAGCGGGGATGACTTTAAGGCATTACGGAGCCAGTATGAACATTCAGGTATGATTTTTGCACTACGAGATCGGCTGCTGGCTGACAAAGCCATGGAACTTGTATATGCCAAGGCCGTCATTTCCGAAATGGAACCTTCAGAAAGCCGGGAAGCCGAAGCCGCCGGCAAAAACGACGCCGCTGAAAACAGCTCCGCGTCATAACGGCATAACGCCGCAATCAGGAACCATACCCCATGACGCTGATCCCCATGGTTATTGAGACAACCGGCCGTTCCGAGCGGGCCTATGACATTTACTCGCGTCTGCTCAAAGACCGGATCATCCTGCTCGGCACAGAAATCAATGATGTTGTGGCCTCGCTAATCTGCGCCCAACTGCTTTTTCTGGAATCCCAGGATCCCGAAAAGGAAATCAATCTCTACATCAACAGTCCGGGAGGCTCCGTAACCGCCGGGCTCGCCATATACGACACGCTGCGCTTCATTTCTTCGCCGGTGTCAACCGTGTGCATAGGGCGGGCGGCCAGCATGGGGGCTTTTTTGCTGGCCGCGGGAGCCCCGGGAATTCGTTTCGCCTTGCCCAACAGCCAGATCATGATCCATCAGCCTTCGGGAGGATATCAGGGACAGGCGACCGACATCGGGATACACGCCCGCGAGGTTCTGCGGCTCAAAGAAAATCTTAACCGCATGCTGGCTGAAAACACCGGGCGTCCCTATGAGGAGGTGGCGGCCGCCACCGAAAGAGACAACTTCCTGACGCCCGAAGAAGCCAAAAAACTCGGCATTATTGATCGCGTGCTGGTTTCCCGCAGTGACATGACGCTGGGAAAGGGCAAGTAACGTATGTCAAAAATCAAAAAAAACATGACGAAAGATGCTCTGCGCTGCTCTTTTTGCGGCCGCGGCGAACTTGAGGTGCAAAATCTCATAGTGCATGACGCCGCGTCGATTTGTGACAGTTGCGTCAAACAGTGCAATGAGATCATACTCCGC
The DNA here is from genome assembly GCA_031291035.1 of Desulfovibrio sp. Taxonomy (GTDB): domain Bacteria; phylum Desulfobacterota; class Desulfovibrionia; order Desulfovibrionales; family Desulfovibrionaceae; genus Desulfovibrio. The sequence continues at coordinate 27,359 of JAISLI010000014.1, read as the reverse complement.
GATCAGCGCGAAAACACGGAAAGCGGGGAACGCCTGCTCTCCCCCGCGGAAATAAAAAGCCGGCTTGACAAGTATGTCATCGGTCAGCACGAGGCGAAAAAAAATCTTTCCGTGGCGGTGCATAACCATTACAAACGCGTGTTTTACGGCAATTCTTTCGGCGATGACGTGGAGATTGAAAAGAGCAACATACTTCTTGTCGGACCTTCCGGCAGCGGCAAAACGCTGCTCGCCAAAACCCTTGCGAAAATTTTGCGCGTGCCCTTCGCGATTTCGGATGCCACCACGCTTACCGAGGCGGGCTATGTCGGCGAAGATGTGGAAAATATCCTTGTCCAGCTTCTGCAGAACTCGGACTATGACCTGGAGGCGGCGAGCAAAGGCATTATTTATATTGACGAAATAGACAAAATCTCGCGCAAGGGGGACGGGCCTTCCATAACCCGTGACGTGTCCGGCGAGGGAGTGCAGCAGGCCCTGCTGAAAATCATTGAGGGCACCGAGGCCAACATTCCTCCCAAAGGCGGACGCAAACACCCGCAACAGGAATTTATCCGCATGAACACGGCCAATATCCTGTTTATTGTGGGCGGCGCGTTTGTCGGTCTTGACAAAATCGTGGAGTCGCGGGTAAGCGGCGGTTCCATGGGTTTTGGGGCGAGAGTGCGGGCGGGCGGGGATATCCCCATGTCGGAGTTGCTGGAAAAAATTCATCCCCAGGATCTGGTCAAGTTTGGCTTGATTCCCGAATTTGTCGGCCGCATCCCGATCATCACCCATGTGGACGAACTGGAAGAACCGGATCTTGCGCGTATTCTCGTTGAGCCCAAAAACGCCCTTGTGCGGCAGTATCAAAAGCTTTTCGAGCTTGATCATGTGAAACTGCGTTTTACGCCCAACGCGCTCAAGGCCATCGCCTCCAAGGCCATCGAACGCAAGACGGGCGCCCGCGGGCTGCGCAATGTAATGGAAAAAATCATGCTGGACATCATGTTCAGGCTGCCTTCCATGCCCGATGTCCGGGAATGCCTCATAAACCGGGGCGTTATCGAAAAGGGGAAACCCCCGCTGCTTTTTTTCGGGGATGCCGGCGCCACTCGCGCGAATGGAGAGAACAAGGCCTCCTGAAACCGGTCAAAAACATTTACAGACGCGAGGTGCACATGTCTGACGAAGGGAGCGCAAAAGCCTTTCTGGAATTGCCGCTCATGCCTCTGCGGGAAATTGTCATGTTCCCGCGTTTGGTCATGCCGCTTTTTGTGGGCAGATTGCCCTCCATAAAGGCCGTCGAGCTTGCGCAAAGCGCATACGGGAAAACCCTTGTTCTGGTGACTCAGCGCAACGCCAATGCCGAAACGCCCCTGTCCGGAGATCTCAATCCCGTTGGCGTCGTCAGCCGCGTGCTGCAACTGCTCCGCCTCCCGGACGACACGATAAAAGTTCTCTTTGAGGGACTTTTCAGGGCGCAATGGCGGGATTTGCGGGATGCCGAAACCTGCCCGGTCGCGCGCATCCTCCGCCTTACGGAAACGAGTTCCAAAAATGATGAACTGCCGGCGCTCATACGCGCCGTGCATGAAGCCCTGGAGGAATTTGGAAAAATCAACAAGAAAATTCCGCAGGAAACCCTGCTTTCCATGCAGTCCCTGCAGGTTCCGGGCATTCTTGCGGACGCCATTATGCCCCACCTCAAGACGGATTACCTGAAAAAACAGAAGGTGCTGGAACTTCTTGACGTGCGTGAACGTCTGGAACGCGCGTATGAATTTCTGCAGGGCGAAATCGAGATGAATTCCGTGGAAAAACGCATCAAAAATCGCGTCAAGGCGCAGATGGAACGCAACCAGCGTGAATACTATCTGAACGAGCAGATCAGGGCCATCAACAAGGAGATGGGCAAGGAAGAGGATCCCCAGGCCGAAATGGGCGAACTTGAACGAAAACTCAAGGAACGCAACCTGCCCGGCGAGGCCCGTGAAAAAGGCCTCGAAGAACTCAAAAAGCTCCGCTCCATGCCCCCTTCGTCGGCTGAATACACAGTCGTGCGCAATTACATTGACTGGATTCTGGATTTGCCGTGGAATGATCTCAAGCGGATTGACATCAATATAGAAAAGGCCCGCGCCACCCTGGACGGAGACCATTACGGCCTTGAAAAGCCGAAGGACCGCATTCTGGAATACCTTGCGGTACAAAAACTTTCGCAGGGTCTGAAAGGTCCTATCCTGTGTTTTGTGGGACCGCCCGGCGTGGGCAAAACCTCGCTTGCCAAATCCGTGGCAAGAGCCACAGGCCGCGACTTTGTGAGGCTTTCTCTGGGCGGCGTCCGCGACGAGGCTGAAATTCGCGGTCACAGACGAACCTATGTGGGTTCCATGCCCGGCAAAATTCTTCAGTCGCTCAAACGGGTAAAATTTAACAATCCGCTGTTCTGCCTTGACGAAGTCGACAAGATGACCGCGGACTACAGGGGCGATCCCGCTTCCGCGCTTCTGGAAGTGCTTGACCCCGAACAAAACAACGCGTTCATGGATCATTATCTGGACATTGAATACGACCTTTCCAAAATCTTTTTCATCACCACCGCCAATTTATTGCACAACATTCCGGCGCCGCTGATTGACCGTATGGAAATCATTGAACTTTCAAGTTATCTGGAAACCGAGAAGCAACACATAGCAAAAAATTTTCTTCTGCCCCGCCAAATTGAAGAGCATGGCCTCAAAAAACGGAACATCCGCGTTTCCGAAAACGCTCTTCTGGAAATCATCCGCTCCTATACCCGCGAAGCGGGAGTGCGCAATCTGGAAAGGGAAATCGCGGCCTTGTGCAGAAAAACCGCTATACGTCTTGTGGAAGAAAACAATCTGGAGAAATGCGTCGCCGTCACCAAATCCAGTCTCCAAAACTTTCTCGGCGTAAAGAAATACCGCCATGAGGAACGTGAAGACAGCCCGAAAGTGGGAGTGTGCGCCGGGCTCGCCTACAACCAGCGCGGCGGAGAGATTCTGCTTGTGGAGACAAGCCTCATGTCCGGCGCCGGACATGTGGTCATCACAGGCCAGCTTGGCGAAGTAATGACGGAATCCGCCAAGGCGGCCTTCTCCTATGTGCGCTCGCGCGCCGATCTTCTGGGTTTGGAACCGCGTTTTCACCGCAAGGTGGACATCCATGTGCATGTGCCTTCCGGCGCTACCCCCAAAGACGGTCCCTCTGCCGGGATCACCCTGGCCACCTCCATCACCTCGGCCTTGCTGGGTATTCCCGTGCGCAACGATGTCGCCATGACCGGCGAGATATCGCTGCGCGGGCGTGTCCTGCCCATTGGGGGCCTGCGGGAAAAATTGCTGGCGGCCCGGCGGAGCGGCATAAAACGGGTAATAATTCCCGCCGACAATGAAAAAGATTTGCAGGAAGTGCCCTACGAAGTTTTAAAAGATATTGAACTTGTTTTTGTGGAGCACGTGGACGAAGTGCTGCCGCAAGCCCTGGATGCCGACAGGGACGAAATATTTTCGGGACAGGCGGCGGCGGTCACTCCACTGTGGCACTCCTTGCGTCAGGGCGCGGCCGCCGTGAAAACCCATACGGCGCAATAGTTCCGCGTATTATGCAAGAAAGACGGGCACATGATGCGCGGCGGAGCAAATCCGCCTTGCGACAATCCCGCGGGCCTGAATTTTTTTCTTTACAAACGGCAGGTCCGGCCTTATATTTTCACCCATGAACGTGAAGATGTTTCACATCATTTCGGCGCAATCCGGCCCCATATTTCCCCGTTGCTTCAGCGGGGTTTTTTTTACTCAAAAAACGACCGACCATGAACGCAGACAATCGTTATCTCTGGCCTCACAAGGATCTGCTGGACGTGACGCAGTTAACCGGCGGGGAAACGCTGCATCTGCTTGATCTCGCCGCCAGATTTCAGGAAATCAACCGCCGTCCGGTCAAAAAGGTGCCCACTCTCAAGGGCAAAACGGTAGTGCTCTTCTTTGTGGAAAACAGCACCCGCACCAGAACATCCTTTGACGTGGCGGCCAAACGTCTTTCGGCGGATACCTATCCCCTGACGAAATCCGGTTCCAGCCTCAACAAGGGCGAAAGCCTCAAGGATACGGCGCTGACCTTGCAGGCCATGGGGCCGGATGTCATCGTCATGCGCCATGCGAGCAGCGGCGCGGCCGAGTATCTGGCCGGACTGCTGGATTGTTCCGTGGTCAACGGCGGGGACGGCTGGCACGCCCACCCCACGCAGGCGTTGCTTGACTGCTTCAGTCTGCGTCAGGCATGGCAGGGGCGCTTTGCCGGCAGAACCCTCCTGATTCTGGGGGACATCGCTCACAGCCGCGTCGCCAGATCCAACGTGCATCTGCTCACCATGCTCGGCGCGCGCGTGCGGCTTTGCGCGCCGCGCACCCTCCTGCCCGCCGGGGTGAAAAACTGGCCGGTGGATGTATATTCCGATCTCAATCAGGCCGTGCGCGGAGTGGACGCGGTCATGTGCCTGCGTCTGCAACTGGAGCGGCAGCAGGCCGGCCTGCTCCCGGATCTGGCGGAATACTCCCGCCGGTTCTGCCTTACCGCCGGCCACCTCAAATCGGCAAAACCGGAAGCCAGAGTTCTGCATCCGGGCCCTCTGAACAGGGGCCTTGAGATTGCCGGCGATGTCGCCGACGCGCCGGCAAGTCTGGTGCTTGATCAGGTGTCTGCCGGCGTCGCCACGCGCATGGCCATACTCTATCTGCTGGCCACGCGCCGCGGCGGAACCTCTTAATCACGTTTCAAACGGCCGCGCGGAAGGAAAGACATGATGCTGCTCATCTCCGGCGCCCGCCATCAGGGCGCTCCCGTAGATCTGCTGGTGGAAGGGGACAAAATACTCACAATGACCCCGGCCGGGCACTGCCCTTCCCCTGGGGAAGCGGAAATTTTCGACGCCGCCGGCCTTGTGCTGCTGCCCGGTTTTATTGACGCTCATGTCCACCTGCGCGAACCTGGCTTTGAATACAAGGAAGACATCGCCTCCGGCCTAGCGGCGGCGGGGCACGGCGGTTTTTGCGCCGTGATGTGCATGGCCAACACCAGGCCGGTAAACGATACGGCCGCCGTGACCCGCTTTATGCTGGACCGCGCGGCCAAAAACCACCCTTTCGGCCCGCGTCTCCATCCCGTCGCGGCCGCCACCGTGGGCCTGAAAGGGGAAGAAATGGCCCCGCTGGCCGAATTGAAGGCGGCGGGCTGCGTGGCCCTGTCCAACGACGGCCGCCCTGTGGGCAGTACGGAACTTTTGCGCCGCGTCATGGAGTATGCGGCTGATCTGGACATGATTTTCATTGATCACTGCGAAGACCCGCGCCTCGCCAAGGGTTGGACCATGAATGAAGGCACCCTCAGCGGCCTGCTGGGCGTCAAGGGGCAGCCGGGCGTGGGCGAGGCGGCGCAGGCCGCGCGAGACATCATGCTGGCGGAATATCTGCATCTGCCGGTGCATATCGCTCATGTGTCCGCGAAGCTCACGCTGGACGTGATAGCCTGGGGCAAGGCCCGCGGCGTCAACGTGAGCGCGGAGACCTGCCCCCATTACCTGATGCTGGATGAAAGCGCGCTTGAGGGCTACAATACCCTTGCCAAAGTCAGCCCGCCCCTGCGCGGGCCGGAAGACCGGGAGGCTTTGCGTCACGCGGCGAAAGACGGCCTTATCGACATTCTGGTCACGGACCATGCCCCTCATGCGGATCATGAAAAAGACGGCACTCTGGATGAAGCCCTGGGCGGCATCACCGGGCTGGATACGGCCCTGAGCCTTACCTGGAAACTGGTGCGCGAAAATATCCTGGACGAATCGGATCTGGCGCGCCTCTGGTGCCGCCGACCCGGAGAGATTTTCAAACTGCCCTGGAACGGCTTCGCCCCCGGCGACCCGGCGGACTTCTTTCTTTTCGATCCGGAAGAGATATGGATACCCGGCTCCGAAACGCTGTTCTCCAAAAGCCGCAACACGCCCTTTCTGGGGCAAGAGCTGCACGGGCGCGTCAAGGCCCACTGGATAGGGGGGAGGCGCGTCGTATGAACGCCGCCGTCCGCCATCCCGCCGTTGCCGGAACTTTTTATCCGGAGAACCCGGACGCCCTGGAATCGTCGGTCAAAGACTGTCTCGCCAAAGGCGCGTCGGCATCCCCCGCCCGCGACAAAAGCGGCGGGCGCCTTTTTGCCCTCATGCTGCCCCACGCCGGCTATGTCTACTGCGGACACGTCATTGGGGCGACCCTGGCCGGCCTTGCCCTGCCCTGCCGCTTTATTGTGCTGTGCCCAAATCACACGGGACAGGGGCATCCTTTCGGGGTGTGGCCCGACGGCGCATGGCTGACACCGCTGGGGCCGGTGAAGGTGGACGCCGCCCTGGCCGCGTCTCTGGTCAAGGGTGTCTATGCGCCGGACACGCGCTGCCATTTGCGGGAGCACTCCATTGAGGTGCTGCTGCCGTTTTTGCAGATTCTCACCCGGAACGAGGCCCGAATCGTCCCCGTGTGCGTCGGGACGCGGGATCCGCAAGCCCTGCGCGCCGCCGGGCTTGGGCTTGCGGCCGCGCTCGCCGCCCTGTATCGGGACGATCCGGATGATGTCTGCATTCTGGTGAGTTCGGACATGAATCACTATGAAAACGAACAAACCACCCTGAAAAAAGATGACCTGGCCCTGGAGAGGGCGCTCTCCTGCGATCCGGAAGGACTGCTCGCCGTTGTGGCGGAACGCGGCATCACCATGTGCGGCGCATCTCCCCTCGCCGTTGCCCTGTTCGCCGCAAAGGCGCTCGGTGAACCTTCGGCCGGGCTTGTCCTGCACGACACCTCGGCCGGCGCTTCCGGAGACACATCCCGCACTGTGGGCTATGCCGGGCTGCGCTTCCACCTGTAAACCGATTTGCGCCCTATGCCGGACATAGCCATCGTGGGCGCCGGGCTTGCCGGATGCGAATGCGCCCTCACACTGGCCCGCGCCTCTCTTGACGTCATCCTGTACGACCAGAAGCCGGGCGGACTCTCCCCGGCACACTCGAACCCCCATTTTTCCGAACTGGTCTGTTCCAATTCCCTGCGCTCCGACGAACGCACCTCCGGAATCGGTCTGCTTAAAGCGGAAATGCGCGCCCTGGGAAGCGCCTTCATGCGGACGGCGGACGCGCGCCGCGTACCGGCGGGCAAGGCGCTTGCCGTCGACAGGGAAGCTTTTTCCGCCGCCGTTACCGCACAGGTTACGGGCCACCCCCGCATACGCCATGTGGAACATTGCGTCCTCTCCCTGGATGACCCTGTTCTCGGCGGAGCCGGCGCGGTGGTCATCGCTGCCGGCCCCCTGGCTTCAGACGGCCTGAGCGACTCCCTCGCGCAGGCCGCCGGCGCGGAGCACTGCTATTTTTACGACGCCATAGCGCCTATTGTCTGGACCAAATCCCTGAACATGAACATTGTTTTCAGGTCCTCACGCTATGACCCGGAAAAGGGCGCGCCCTCCGGCGAAGGGGATTACCTGAACTGCCCCATGAACCGTGAGGAATACGAACGTTTTTATACGGCGCTCTCCACCGCCCGCCGCGCGAAAACGCGCAATTTCGAGCGGGAGGGCTATTTTGAAGGCTGCATGCCGCTGGAAACTCTGGCGGATCGCGGCCCGCGCACTCTGACTTTCGGACCGCTCAAGCCTGTGGGGCTTGTGGACCGGCGCACCGGCCGCCGCCCGTGGGCGGTGCTGCAACTGCGCGCGGAAAACGTCAATATGGAAACATGCAACCTTGTGGGCTGTCAGACGCGTCTTCTCCACTCTGAGCAGACCAGGGTTTTCCGCCTTGTGCCGGGCATGGAAAATGCGGAATTTGTCCGTTTCGGCAGCATGCACCGCAATACCTATGTCAACGCGCCCGCGGTCCTGGCGGCGGACCTGTCCCTGAAGGCGCGACCGCGCGTTTTTCTGGCCGGACAGATTACCGGCGTGGAAGGGTATGTGGAATCGGCGGCCTGCGGCCTGTGGCTGGGGCTCCTGCTCGCGGCCCGCGCCCGTGGGCTCTGTCTTGCGCCCCCCCCGCCGGAAAGCGCCCTGGGCGCGCTGCTCAAACATTTACGGACGCCCGTCAGACATTTTCAGCCATCCAACGCGCACTTTGGCCTGATGCCCGATCTTGGGAAAAAAGCCCGCAAAAAAGACCGCAGGGCGCTCTACGCCGCCCGCGCCGAGGCGTCTTTTGCGGACTGGCTTGCCAGGCAGAAACACGCTCTGGAGCAAATAACCATTGAAAATGTATAACTTCTTTAGAGCAATTTCGCTTTGAGATTGTCGCTTGCGGCGGAGTAAATCCGCCTTGCGACAATCTCGCGGCAAGGATTTGCCGGGCGTCAAGCCGCAATCTCCCTGAAAGGAGAGGTTTCAAAGCATAGAGGAATTTTTGATAAGAGGCAAAGGCGATGGGCTGACTATCCCCGTATTTTCAACTCCGGCCAAGAAGATGGAACATGTTTATATCCTGCCGTCCGGCGCGGTCGTCGCATGGCTCTTTTCCGCATTGTTCGCGGGAGGCGTCCTGCTGCAACTCGTCTATTGCCGCCGGCGAAAAAGTTGTTTGCTGTATGCGGGATGCGGCCTGGTGCTGCTCGCGGCCGCGCTGGACAGGGACATCACCTTGGCGGCAGGACAATTATTGGCGACCGGCCTCCTTTCTTATTATTGCTCCCCCGATTAAACATTGCCGGGATACGTGGCATAAACATATACTCCGCATTATATCATACATTCTGTTTGGCAATGGAAAGATTACCCCCTGTCCACGGGACAGAACACAGGCTGACCAAAGTGAGGAATCCCGGACTACATTCCAAGCAATGCAAAAACGCGCTCCGGCACAAGCCCGCTGTGCGCGGAAAGAGCGGTCACAGTATCCGTGGTGATCATATTCAGGGTGTCATTGAATACACTTTCCGCCTCTTCGACATCCATCTGCGGAAAAATATTCACGCTTACCCTATCCTGCGCCGCCGGGGGCGTTGAACCACCGCCCTCCCTGTCAGGGAAATGAAAAATGAGGGGTATTGACCGAGTGATACCGGTGAGTTCCATCTGAGGCTCCTTCGATGAAAAAATTTTCCGCCCGTCAGGGCAACGGTATTAATGCAAATACCATGCCCGCGGCGACGGCGCGTTGTCATTGACAGAGAGTACTCCGCTCTATACATTCTCTTCCAACAGCATTCTGAACTAGGGAAATTCGCCATGCCTCTATGCAGTGTGGAAGAAGCCGTTGCCGATATCCGGCAAGGAAAAATGATTATTCTGGTGGACGATGAGGATCGTGAAAATGAAGGCGACCTCACCATGGCGGCGGAGCACGTCACCCCTGAGGCCATCAATTTCATGGCGAAATTCGGCCGCGGCCTCATTTGCCTGCCGCTGGCTCCGGAAATAGTCGAACGTCTTCGCCTGCCGCTCATGACTCAACACAACGCCTCGCGATTCGGCACAAATTTCACTGTTTCCATAGAGGCCCGCGAGGGCATTTCCACCGGCATTTCCGCCGCCGACAGGGCCGTCACCATAAAATCCGCGGTGGCGGACAACGCCAAGCCGGAGGATCTTGTCACGCCCGGCCATGTCTTTCCGATCAAGGCAAGGGCCGACGGAGTGCTGGCCCGCACCGGACAGACAGAGGGCAGCGTGGACCTGGCGCGTCTCGCGGGACTCAAACCGGCCGCCGTTATTTGCGAAATCATGCGGGACGACGGCCTCATGGCCCGCATGCCCGACCTGGAACTGTTTTCCCGAACGCACGACATCAAAATTGCCGCCGTCAAGGATATCATTCGCTACCGGCTGCGCCGGGGACAAGTTTCCGTGCGCTCCGTGGCCCAGGCGCGTCTGCCCAGCATGTACGGAGATTTTACTGTTCACGCCTATGAGAGCGGCATGGAGCCGGGCACCCATCTCGCCCTCGTGAAGGGCGACATTTCCGGCCCCGAAGCCGTGCTTGTGCGCGTCCACAGCCAATGCCTCACCGGAGACGCTCTGGGCTCCCTGCGTTGTGACTGCCGTGGACAGCTCGGCGCGGCGCTACGTCAGATAGAACAGAAAGGACGCGGAGCGCTTTTGTATATGCGCCAGGAGGGACGCGGCATAGGGCTTGCCAACAAAATACGCGCATACGCCCTTCAGGACCAGGGCTATGATACAGTGGAGGCCAACCGCAAACTGGGTTTCCCCGATGATTTGCGGGATTACGGAGTGGGCGCGCAGATACTGGTGGACCTTGGCATGACGAAAATACGCCTGCTGACGAATAATCCCAAAAAAGTCGTCGGCCTGTCCGGTTACGGAATTGAAATTGTGGAACGCGTGCCCATTGAAGTGGAGGCATGTCCGGAAAACAGGGGCTACCTGCGCACCAAAAAGGAAAAAATGGCGCACATTCTTCTGGACACTCTCTGCTGCTAGGGCGTGTTGACACTATTTTAGAGCCAATTTCACTTTACGCTTGAGGATGTGGCGGGCCGCGTCGCTCAGACAAATTCCTGGCGGTAGCGCAAAGACTGGCGCAGGGTTTCCCTGTCCATGTATTTGACTTCGGCGCCCAGGGGAATGCCCTGAGCCAGACGTGAAACCTTCAGACGCGGGAAGCGCCCGGCCACAAGGCGACGGATGAAGGATGCGGTGTTCTCGGCCTCCAGCGTGGCACCCAGGGCCAGCACCAGCTCCTTCACCTCGCCTTCGGCCAGACGGCGCAGAAGCCTGTCCGTCTCAAGCGTTTCCGGGTTCTTTTGCGCGAGGGGGTCCAGAAGGCCGCCCAAAATCATGTACTGCCCATGATAAAAGCCGCCTTCGTCCAGGGCGAGCATGCTGTCCCATTCCGCCACCAGACACAGGATGTCGCGCGCGCGCGCGGCGTCGGCGCAGATGTCGCAGGGGTCGGCGGCGGTCAGGCCGCCGCAGCGCGAACACAGGCACAGGGCGTCGCGCAGGCCGTGGATGTCGGCCCCGAGACGGCGGGTTTCGGATTCCGGCCACTTGAGCAGGGCCATGGCCGCGCGCAAGGCCGATTTCGGCCCCATGCCCGGCAGGCGGGCGAGCTGCTCCACGAGTGCCTTGAGAGGCGCGGGGGCGCGGGAGTGCATGACGGACGGATCGCGCGGCTAGAGCATGCCGGGGATTTTGATGCCGCCGGAAATGGCGTTCATTTCCCGTTCCAGGGTTTCGCGGGCAATGCGCCCGGCTTCGTTGACAGCCGCCACAACAAGGTCCTGCAACATCTCCACGTCGCCGCCTTCCAGCGCCCCGGGGTCGATGGTCAGGCCCACAAGCTCCTGTTTGCCGGAAACCGTCGCTTTCACCATGCCCCCTCCGCTGGAGGCTTCATAGGAGCGCCCGGCCGCCTCCTGCTGCAATTTGGCCAGTTTTTGCTGCATCACCTGCGCCTGGCGCAGGATGTCATTCATATTGCGCACAAGGATTCTCCTCAGAAAATGTTACGGTTTCTTTTCCGCGCAACTTTCAAGCCTGGCCCCGAGGACTTCCATGCAGGGGGCCAGTTCGCCGCGCCGGCTGAACTCTTCCACAAGCTCCCGCTCGCCGCGCGCCTTTGGCACGTCCAGCAGCACAAGCCGCGTGTCCGCGGCGCCGTAAGCCCGCAGGGACTCAAGCAATTCCTCGCGGTGCAGGGCGATCTGCCGGCCCACAGTGCCGCGCCGGGGCGTCAGACGCAGTTCCTTCCCCCGCCAGTCGGCCGTCACGCCGGCCAGCAGGGGTTTTGCCGGAGCGGGACGCCCGGCCTGGATTTCAGCCTCGCAGAAGGCGCAAAAAGTTCCCCAGTCCGGACGCGGGTTGGCCTTCCCCGACGGCTCGGCCTCGTTGGACGGACGCGCCGGTTCCGCCGCCCCTTCATCCTTCCCGACGGCCCCCGGCCCTCCTCCAAGCCTGTCGAGGGGCAGCAGCCGGGGCAGCATGACCAGATTGAACAAAAGCAGTTCCAGGGCCGCGCCGGGGTCGGGATTGTACACAATGCCGCGCCGGGCCTCAAGCGCCGTTTGCCAGGCCGCGTGAAGATGCGCCGCAGGGAAGCGGCCCGCCGCGCTCCGCAGAAAAGCCTCCTCGTCCGCGGAAAGGCGCAGGGAAGGCATGACGGCTTCGCCGGCCTCCCGCAGCAGAAAAAGGTCGCGCAACCGGCTGATGAGTTCCCTCAGAAAAAACCCCGTATCCAGGCCATCCGCCAGCATCCGGCGGCAAATCTCCGCGGCGGCGGCGCAATCCTGGCGGCGCATGGCCTCAAAAAGTCCCTCGAAAACCTCCCGCCCGGCCACGCCCAGCACTTCCCGCGCGACGGCGGCGCTGAGGCCCGCCCCGCCCAAGGACAACACCTGATCCAGGAGCGACATGCCGTCGCGCACGCTGCCGGCGGCGCGGCGGGCAATCAGACGCACGGCGCTTTCCTCAAAGCTGATGCCCTCTTTGCCGAGAACGGCGGAAAGATGCGCGTGCAGGGCGTCTTCGGACAAATGGCGGAACACAAAATGCTGGCAACGGCTGACAATGGTGACAGGAAATTTGTGGGCTTCCGTTGTGGCGAAGATGAACACGACGCGCGGCGGAGGCTCCTCCAGGGTTTTCAGGAGGGCGTTGAAGGCGTGGCGGCTGAGCATGTGGGCTTCGTCGATGATGAAAATCTTGCAGCGCCCCTCCATCGGGGCATAGCCGATGCTTTCCCGCAGGGCGCGGGCGTCGTCCACACTGTTGTTGGAAGCGCCGTCGATTTCGGACACGTCCACATGCGCGCCGGAAAGAATGGCGCGGCACTGGGGGCACCGGTTGCAGGGCTCCGGAGCGGGCGCGCCGGCGCAGTTGAGGGCTCTGGCGAAAATGCGGGCGACGGTGGTTTTGCCCACCCCCCGGGTACCGCTGAACAGATAGGCGGGGGCCGCGCCGTCTTCCGCCGCCGCGCGGGAAAGAACGGCCCTGACCATATCCTGCCCGGCCACCTCGGCGAATGTTTGGGGGCGGTAGCGCGCGGCCAGCGAGGCACGTTTCGTCATACGCTGTAATAGCTCAACCAGGAGGCATATGCCGGGGATTCGCCCGTGACGGCCCTGAAAAATTCTTTCTGCAGGCGCTTCGTCACCGACCCGGCCGCGCCGGACCCGATGACGCGGCGGTCCAGTTCGCGAACGGGTGTAAGCTCGGCGGCGGTGCCGGTGAAAAAGGCCTCGTCGGCGACGTAGAATTCATCACGGGTGAACTGCTGCTCTTCCACCGCATAGCCCAGATCGCGCGCCAGCCGTATGACGGAATCCCGCGTGATTCCGCCCAGAATGGATGTCCAGGGGGTTGTCCTGATCCGGCCGTCGCGCACGATAAAAATGTTCTCGCCTGTGGCCTCGGAAACAAAACCGGCCGTATCCAGCATGACGGCCTCGTCATAGCCGTCTTCCCTGGCCTCCACCTTGGCGAGAACGGAGTTGATGTAATTGCCCGAGGCCTTGGCCTTGGTCATGAGCGTGTTGACGTGCATGCGCGCGAAGGAGCTGGTTTTGACGCGGATGCCCCTGTCCAGGGCCTCGGCCCCCAGATAGGCGCCCCAGGGCCATACGGCAATGATGGTCTGCACCGGGTTGTCGCCGGGGTAAACGCCCATTTCCCCACGGCCCACAAAGGAAAGCGGCCGGACATAGCCTTCCCTGAGTTTGTTGGCCTTCAGGGTTTCCAGGCATGCCGAGGCGATCCGCTCCGCCGTGTAGGGGATTTCCATCCTGAGAATTTTCGCGGAATTGACTAGGCGGGCGCAGTGGTCGCCGAGGCGGAACACCGAAGACCGGCCGTCCGCGCAGACGTAAGCGCGCATGCCCTCAAAAACCGCGCTGCCGTAATGCAGGGCGTGACTGAGGACATGAACCCTGGCCTGATCCCAGGGAATCATTTCGCCGTCAAACCAGATATATTCCGTCGCTTGCATGCCACCCCCCACGAAAGTCAGTGAAATGTTTTCCGGAAAATCCCATACCCGATAGATAACGGAAAAGCGCGGCCGATGGCAAGCTCCGAAGCGGCCCTATTCCACAGCCACATTCACAATGGAAAGCCGGTCCACGTCAAAAAGGCCGCGGGTTGTGAGCCTGAGCCGCGGAATGACCGGCAGCCCGAGGAAGCTCAGGAACATGAAGGCGTCCGCCTTGTCGGAGATATGGTAGTGGCTCCTGGCGAGGTCAATCATGGTTTGCAGCGTTCGCGCCACTTCCGCGACCGGCGCGTCGCTCATGATGCCCCCGACGGGCAGGGGCAGGCAGGCCAGTTCCCTGCCGGCGGAAATCATGGCGATGCCGCCCCGCATCCGCTCCACGGCGCGCACGGCCAGGACCATGTCCCCGTCGTTATCGCCGGCGACCACGACGTTGTGGGCGTCGTGGGCTATGCTTGTGGCAATGGCCCCGCCGGTGAGGCCGTAGCTCTTGTCCAGCAGCCCCATACCCGTCCTGCCGCTGGCGGCGCGGCGATCCAGCACGGCGATTTTCAGCATGCCGGGATTCTTTTCAAAGTCAAAACAGCCGTCGGCGTCCACTTCGACGGAATGCACCTCTTCCCGCGTTATGAGGGAGTGGGGCGTCAGGCAGATCACGCGGGCCTTTCCCGCGGGAACGCGCAGGGCAAAGGGATCGTCGGGCAGAGGCGCCAGACGCACGCTCCCCCGCAGGACGGAGGCGTCCGCCGCGGGAGCGACCGGGGCGAGCATTTTGCCGTTTTCCGCCACCAGACGGCCGTCACACCAGACCTTACGCACGGTGAAGGCGCGCAGGCTGTCGGTGAGAAACATGTTGGCCCGTTTGCCGGGGGCCAGAGCGCCCACATCCGTCAGGCCGTAACATTCCGCCGCGTTGAGCGTGGCCATGCGCACGGCCGTGATCGGCGTGAGGCCGGCGGCCATGCTCATGCGCACACTCGCGTCGATATGGCCTTCGCGCAGGATGTCAACGGGGTGCTTGTCGTCGGTGCAGAGCAGACAGCGCCGCGCATTGGCCTCCGTAACGCCGGAGAGCAGCAATTGCAGATCCCGCGCGGCGGAGCCCTGCCGCAGGGCCACATACATGCCCAGGCGCAGACGTTCCTGAAGCTCGTTTACGGTAGTGCACTCATGGTCGGTTTGCACGCCGGCCCTGACGTACCGCTCCAGAGGGATGCCGGCAAGGCCGGGGCTGTGACCGTCCACAACGCGCCCCCGACTGAGCGCGGCGGCGATTTTTTCCAGCGCGTCGGCATCCCCGGCAAGCACGCCCGGCACGTTCATCATTTCGCCAAGGCCCGCCACGCCCGGCATGTCGTAAAACGGTTCCAGATCGGCGGCCGTCAGGGGGGGCACCCCCTCGTCCAGCGTATCCGGCGGCAGGGCCGGCACACAGGAAGGCAACATGTAGCGGATGTCCAGAGGCAGGCCGACGGCGGCTTCAAGCATATAACGGATGCCCGCCGCCCCGGCGACGTTGGCGATTTCGTGCGGATCGGCGATGACGGTGGTGACGCCGTGGGGCAGCACAAGCTCCGCAAAGCGCTCCGGGGTAAGGAGGGAAGATTCTATGTGGACATGCGCGTCTATGAGGCCGGGCAAAAGATAGGCCCCGCCGGCGTCCAGCGTTTCCCCGGCCTCGCGGTGCCCAAATCCGAGAATCCGTCCGTCCCTGACGCAGACGCTGACCCACTCCGTCTCGCCGCCATAGACATTGACAAGACGCGCATTGTCAATGCACAAGTCTGCTCTGGCACTGGTATCCATTACAGCCTTACGCGACCGCCGGGCGGATTTTCCCCCTCGCGCCGCGCCCCCATGCAATCTGAATAGCCCGTTTCAGAAGGAATTGCAATTTTTTTTTACCCCGGAGGCGGCGGTCCGGGTACGGTTCAATCCGCCTATTCCTCCTCAAACCAGGAATCTTCCTCAAGAACCTTGTAGCTGCGCACCGTGAGGTAATGCACGCCGTCGCGGTCATCATGCAGGCCGGTCACTTCCACCGGCGCGCTGATCTCGTCATCACAGATCAACGCCCGCTCCGCGAGGCACGATGCGGTATTCCACATCGTCCTGCACAATGGCCACCCGCGCCTGACGGGCATCCGCCAAGCGCGGGAGCGCAACAACATAACCTTTGACACGTGTCGTATCCGCATTCATCGCGCCGTCTTCGCCCCTGAACAGTTTTTCGGCCTATAGCCTCTTTTTTCGAAATTTGCAAGCCGCCTATGGACAGTGAATGCTGTTGTTGATAGTATTATGAAGACTACAAGGTAAAAAACATGGAGAAAAGACAATGAAAAAATCGCGGTTTTTGTGTTCGCTGCTTGCCGTTCTGTCCCTTTCAGTCTGTCTTCCGGCCTTTGCCGCCCAGCCCGCCGTAAAACGCGGCGACTACTTCATTACCGTGCTCACCGGCCCTTCCAGCGGAATCTATTTCCCCATCGGCGGGGCCTTCTCCACCTTTATCGGCAGTCTCGGATATAAAACATCCGCAACGGCCACGGGAGCGACGGCCGAAAACATAAACGCGCTGCTGACCGGCCAAGGTGAAATGGCCATTGCCATGGCCGACTCCGTCATACAGGCCGTTGAATCCTTCGGCGCCTATGCGGGCAAGCCCCCGGCCAGACAGCTGCGCGCCATGATGGGCTTGTGGCCCAACTTCTGCCAGATTGTCACCACCGCCGACTCTGGCATCAAAACCTTTGCCGATCTCAAAGGCAAGCGTGTGGGCGTAGGCGCTCCCAACTCCGGCGTGGAAATCAACGCGCGCATGATGTTCGAAGCTCACGGCATGAGCTACAAAGATTGCCGCGTGGATTACCTCAACTATGGGGAAGCCATCGATCAGATGAAAAACGGCCTCTGCGACGCGGCCTTCGTCACTTCCGGCCTCGGCAACGCCACCATCCGGGAGCTTGGAACCACCAAGAAGGTCGCCTTTGTGCCTGTGGAAGGCGAGCCCCTGAAAAAACTGATCGCCAAGTACCCGTTCTACATAGCGGCCACCATTCCCGCCTCTGTCTACGGGGCGGAAAAGGACACCACCACGGCGGCGGTCATGAACATAATGCTTGTGGACATAAAATTGCCTGACAACGTGGTCCATGATCTTCTCGAAAACATTTATTCCCCCAAAGGCCTTGAGGCGATCCAGGCTTCGCATTCCACGGCCAAGGCCAATATAAAGCCGGAAACCGCCCTGCGCGGCATACTTGGAACCTCCGTCCCCTTGCACAGCGGAGCGGAAAAATATTATAAAGACAAAGGGATGCTCAGATAGGGTCAGACGTCATTTCCCATTTTCCCCATTTTCCCATGACCCCATACCGCCTGCCGGAAAAGAAGCGCCGCCTTGCTTTCCCGGCGGGCATCCTGTTTGTCTGCCTGTTTTCGGCCTTTCTTCCGGCCGGGCTGTCCGCCGCCGCGGAAGAAGCCATGTTGCGCGTGTATGACCGGCAAAGCGGAATCCTTTACGCCGAGGTCCCGGCCCGCGTAAACAGCCGCCTCTTCTTCGGCTGGATTCATTCTCTGGAAAAGATTCCCTGGAACGAATATTACCATGTGGATGAAAACTATAACCTGGTGCTGGATTCAATCACCTTTCCGGCCTTCGGGGCCGGCATTCCGGAAGACAAGGGCCGCGTCTGCCATGTGCGCGACGGATTGATCCACATGGAGGAAATAGGACAAATCTTCACCGAACTGGTCTGGCTCAACTCGCACACCGCCACACGGGACATTCTGCTGGACGACAGGCATGTCACGCGCGGTTCCGATTTGCCGCACCACGCCCGCATACGTCTGCTTATCGAAAAAGGAGAAGCACATGGAACGCATTAGAAAGGCTCGGGGCGCTCCGCAGGACGCAAAATTTCCGGGCGCGGAAGCGGATGTGCCTGATGAGGCCATAGCCGAAGCCATGAAAGGCGTACTCACCGAAGAGCAGCAGAAGCTTATAGAAGACCTGGACAAGGAGGCGCATACCCGCAAGCTGAGTTCTCCGCTTGTTGACAAGGCATTTTATCTGCTCTGCATCCTCGTCAGCCTGTACCATTTCATAACCGCCTTTGTCGGCACGCCCGTCGTGCTTGAGCACCGTTCGCTGCATGTCGGCATGATGTTGGTTTTAAGTTTCATCATGTACCCCTTCGGCAAAAAAAGCAGCTATAAAAGCATAAGCTGGAGCGACTGGCTTCTGATCGCCCTGTCCCTGGCCGTTCCGGTCTACGTCTGGGTTGACTACCTGGGAGTGGTGGAACGGGCCGGCAATCCGGATATCGCCGACCTTGTCACAGCCACGCTTCTGGTCTTTCTGGCGCTGGAATCGTCCCGGCGCATGGCCGGATGGGCGCTGCCCATCCTGAGCCTGATTTTTATCGCCTACGGCCTCTTCGGTCGCGACATGCCCGGTCTGTTCGGACACCGGGGCTACACCTGGATGCAGCTCTCCAACCATTTTTTCGCCAACACGGAGGGGATATACGGCACTTCGGTCAGCGTGGCCGCCAGCTATATTTTTCTTTTCATCCTTTTCGGCACGGTCATGGGAAAATCCGGCATGGGAACATTTTTCAACGATCTGGCCATGGCTCTGGCCGGACACAGCAAGGGGGGGCCGGCCAAGGTGGCCGTCATTTCCTCCGGCCTGCTCGGCTCCATCAACGGCTCGGCCGTGGCCAACGTGGTGACCACAGGCGCCTTTACCATTCCGCTGATGAAAAAAATCGGCTATCACAAAGATTTCGCGGGGGCCGTGGAGGCCTCCGCCTCGGTGGGGGGGCAGCTGCTCCCGCCGATCATGGGCGCGGCCGCCTTCATCATGGCCGAAATACTGAGCGTGCCCTACTCGGTGATCATCGTGCATGCGGCCGTTCCGGCCCTGCTTTACTATCTGGGCATCATCATCCAGGTGCATCTGCGGGCCGGCAAAATGGGCTTGGTCGGTCTGCCGAAGGATCGCCTGCCCCTGATCAGGAATGTCATGCGGGAAAGGGGACACCTGCTCATCCCCATAGCCGTGCTGCTCTACCTGCTGCTTTTTTCCGGCACCACGGTCGTTTATTCGGCGGTGATTACCATCGTCGCCACCATTGCCGTCGCCGGCTGCAGAAAGACAACCCGGATGAGCCTGAAGGACATCTGCGACGCCTTCGCCGACGGAGCGAAGCAGACCGTTCCCGTAGCCATTGCCTGCGCCTGCGTGGGCATCATCATAGGCGTGACCTCCAAAACGGGCTTCGGCCTGACCATGGCCAACACCATCATAGCGACGGGCAGCCAGAGCCTGCTGTTCACCCTGGTTTTCACCATGATCACCTGCATGATTCTGGGCATGGGGGTGCCTTCCATCCCGGCTTACATCATAACGGCCACCATAGCCGCTCCGGCCCTGACCAAACTGGGCATACCGGCCATATCGGCGCACATGTTCTCCTTTTATTACGCCATGTTCGCCAACCTGACGCCGCCCGTGGCCCTGGCGGCTTTCGCGGCCGCCGGTCTGTCCGGCGGCGACCCCGTCAAAACGGGATTCTCGGCCGTAAAGCTGGCTCTGGCCGGTTTCATCGTGCCCTATATGTTTGTTTATTCGCCGCAGTTGTTGTTGCTCGACACAACTCTGCTTGAAGGTCTGCGCGTCACGGCGGGTGCCTGCCTCGGCGTGCTCCTGATAGGCGTGGCCGTCGAAGGCTATCTGTTTGTCCCCATAGCCGTGCCCCTGCGCGTCATCGCCTTTGCCGGCGCGTTATGCCTGATTGACAGCGGGATTTATACCGACATGGCCGGACTGACCGTCGCGGCCCTGGTTTTTCTGCTTCAGCGCCATCTCGCCGGCCGGCCGGCAACGCCGGCGGAAGCTCCTGACCGCGCGGGGAGATGACGCGCGGTCAGGCGGTAAACGGCGCCTCCGAGTATTTTGGTACGCAAACTCAACTGCACGCTTGTTCCCCTTTGCGCGCTTCGCTCCGCCGATAAAATGCCGTTGGACAATGTAAAGGATCATTCCGCCTATCGACGGATGGCGTAAAAATTTCAGGCCATGCAAGGCGTATTTTTCTGACGGGCGTTTTCCGATTCATGCCGCCGGACCCCGCCTGATGACCCTGGCGGGCGCGCCCGCGGCCAGACAGCGCGGCGGCACGTCGCGGCAGACAACGCTGCCCGCGCCGACAACGGCCCCCTCCCCTATGGTGACGCCCTTCAGTATCAGCGAATTCATGCCGATCCAGGCATAATCGCCGATAACAACCGGGGCGTCATGCGCATAGCCGGGATTGTCCGCGCGTTCTTCCGGCGGCCAGGGCGCGTGAAAATCCGAGTCCACCACCACGCAGTTGGGCGCGAGCAGGGCCTTGCGGCCTATGACGACGCGCGTTGAACGGGCTGTCACGGAACTTCCGGTCAGTTGCGCGCCCTCCCCTATCTCGATGGCCGCCCCCGGCCCGAAAACCCGCAGACGCACGGGCGCGCCCACCGTGGCGGCGGTGGCCCGCCGCCAGGAAGAAATCAGGCTCACCCCGGCCCCGATGCGGATACTGCCGCCCGGCCAGCGCAAAAGGCCGACCGGGCCATGCGCGCTCACGCCCGGCCCCAGTTCGACGCCCAAAACGAAGGCCTTGAACCGCAGTCGCGCCGTCCCCCATGCTTTCCCCCAGGCGCGCATGATCTCGAGGCAGGCATAGCTTGTGATATCGGTGGGGCCCAAGCCGAATTCCAGAGCTTTGCGCAACGCCTTTTTCATGCAGAATTTTCCTTGAGGGCCATGCGGATGCGGCATACGCCGCACTCTTCGCCGGAGGAAGTGGGGTAACCGCACAACGGGCAGGGCGCGAGCATATCGGCCTTTTTTGACTGGCCCGGCGCGAACAGGCGCTTGCCGCGCTTGAGAAAACCCTGGTAAAAATCCAGCTTGCGGCCCGGCATGGTCGCCTCCAGTCTCTGCAAAAGACCTTTGAGGAGACTGAAGGTGGCGCCGGGGCTATACGGACATGGGGCATAATGGTTTTCAATGCCCATGAGAAAGGCATAGTTGGCGGTTTCAAACTCCGTAAGGTGCCAATTGTGCCCTGTGGCCACCACATCCACGGCCCGCGCCTCCGCCGAAGAGCCGGGAATTCCCAGATCAATGTGCAGGCCGGTAACCTTGTAGCCCTGGCGGGAAAGTGCCAACATGAGAGAAAGGGAATCCTTGCCGCTGGAAAGAGCCACCAAGATGCGGTCGCTGTGCATGAAGAGTTTCTGGCCCTCAATGCCCCACGTCACCTGGCGCAAAAAAATTTCTTGTAACATTCCGGGCAGAACGCGCCGTTATGGCTTTTCAGTAACACAACGGCCCGGGCTTTGCAAATTTTGCACTTCATGCCTGCATCCCGTTATATCTGTTGACGATTGCGGATCAAAAGAGGAAGCGGCCCAGGAGGAAAAGAAGCGGCGCGCCTCTCCGGCCATGCGCTCAAGTTCCCATTCCCCGCGCAGGGCGGCGGCGCGGGCGGACAGGTCTTGCCGCAGGCCGGGGTTGGACATGAGCGCGATCATGGCCCCGGCGAGGGCCTGAGGGTCATCAGGTTCCACCATGAGTGCCGCGTCATGCCCGGCAAGACGCTCCGCATGCAGCGGACTCCTGCTGCAGATTACCGGCAAACCGGCCACAAAACCCGCCCAGAGGGCGTCCGGCCGCTCTTCGGGGGATGTCCCCGGCGCGAGCCAGACATGGCAGGCGGCCAGAAAATCCGGAGCGAACTGGTCGCCGAGCAAACAGAGGCGCGAAACCACGCCGAGACGCTCGGCCTCCTCCAGAATTTCGTCAAAACGGGGACCGGAACCTGTAATGCGAACCTCCCACGGAGGGATATCCCCCACCTGCCACAGGGCCGCCATTGCCCGCACGACGGCAAGCGCGCCGGATCGGGCCACAAGGCCGCATCCCATGCCGAAAATGAAATGCCGCCCCCCGGCGGGCAAGCGGGAATTTTCCTCCGCTTTTCCCAGCTCCGCGATCTCACGCGCGGAGACAGGAAAATACCTGGCCCGGCTGACGCCCGGAGCAAGAAGGACAAGCCGGTCTTGTACTCCGTCGGGGTCAGCCCCGGCCAAATCGCGGCGTATCCCCTCCCAGCCGCAGAAAATTTTTCGGGCGGCCCACAGGTCTTTGCCTTTGCGGGACTCCCCGGAGGGAAAACGGACAAAAAAGGCATGGACGAGAAAGGACATCCCCTGCTTGCGCCAGCGCCGCACAAGGCGGCCGAAACCCAAGGAGCCTTCCCCCACCGTCTGTATGAGCAGGAAGGAGTGCCGCCGCTGCCAAAACCAGAGTTTCAGCAAACTCAACGGGTTGTATCTGCTCCTGGCGGCGAGGTGCGGCAGTTTGAGCGCCGCCGCCCGGCGATGGGCCCAGCTCCCCCCGGCGCAAAGCAGATACGGTTTTGTGCGGCCGGCCTCATGCAAGGCAAGCGCAAGGGCAAGGGCCTGCTCTTCCTCAGCGTCCGGCGGGGCATCCATATCCGCGCAATCGCGTCCCCGGCCGCCTTTCATCCCCCAAGGCAGGACAATCAGCAGGCAGGCGTCAAAATCCGCTGACGGCATTATAATTCCGCTCCGGCTTACGGCATGAACGCATTCCTGTCCGGCACGCGGACGAGGCCGCGCCTGAGCAGTTCCTCGGCAATCTGCACGGCATTGAGGGCCGCGCCCTTGCGCACGTTGTCCGCCACAATCCACATGTTCAGACCGTTTTCAATGCTCTCGTCCTCGCGGATGCGGCCCACAAAAACAGCGTCTTCCCCGGAATGCGCGGCGGGCAGGGGGTACATGTTTTCCCGCGGATTATCGTACACGAAAACCCCCGGCGCGCGGGAGAGGAGAAGGCGCGCCTCCCTGGCCGTCATCTTTTTTTCCGTCTGCACGTTGACCGACTCGGAGTGCCCGTAGAACACAGGCACGCGCGCGCAGGTGGCCGTGACTTTCACCGACGGGTCATCAAAAATCTTCACGGTCTCGTTGACCATTTTCATTTCTTCCCTAGTGTAGTCGTTCTCCAGAAAAACATCTATGTGCGGCAGGATGTTGAAGGCAATGCGGTGAGGATATACCTTGTTTTCCGATTCCCGGCCGTTAAAGAGGTCGCGCACCTGACGCTCCAGTTCCTCAACGCCTTTCCGCCCTGTGCCGGAGACCGCCTGATAGGTGGAAACCACGATGCGTCTGATCCCCGCCGCGTCGTGAACAGGCTTGAGGGCAACGACCATCTGTATGGTGGAACAGTTGGGATTGGCGACAATGCCCCGATGTTTTTCCAGATGCCCGGGGTTGACCTCCGGAACCACCAGGGGGCAGCGGTCGTCCATGCGCCAAGCGGCGGAATTGTCCACCACCACGCAACCGGCATGGACCGCGTGGGGCGAAAACTTGAGCGACGTTGCTCCGCCGGCGGAAAAGACGGCAATATCAACGCCGGCGAACACGTCTTCCTTCAGTTCCTCCACCGTCAGGCTCTCGTCGCCGAAAGGAACCTCGCTGCCCGCCGAACGCGCCGAGGCGAAAGCCAGAATCCTTGCGGCGGGAAATTTTCTGTCATGGAGCGTCTTCAGCATTTCCCGGCCCACAGCGCCTGAAGCGCCGACAACAGCGACTGTCAATTCCCTGCTCATGGTCTTCTCCTCAAAAGCGTTCAGCCCGCTGAAAATTATGGCAATTAACCCTTGCGGAGCAGTCCGACTTTTTCAAAATTGAACTCCCCTAGAATTCCAGATTGCCCGGCGTGCGCGGGAAGGGCAGCACGTCCCGGATGTTGCCCATGCCTGTAAGCAGCATCAGCAGACGTTCAAAACCTAGGCCGAAACCCGCGTGCGGCGCGCTGCCGAAACGCCGCAAATCCAGATACCACCAGTAATCGGCGGGATTTTGTCCCAGCTCCGCAATGCGCGCGCCCAAACGCTCCAGGCGCTCTTCGCGCTGCGAACCGCCGGCAAGCTCGCCCACGCGCGGAACCAGAATGTCCATGGCCGCCACGGTTTCGTTATCGTCATTGACCCGCATGTAGAACGGCTTTATCTCCCTAGGGTAGTCATAAACAATGACCGGCCGGCGGAAATGCTCCCCGGCGAGGTAGCGCTCGTGTTCCGTCTGCAAATCCATGCCGAATACCACGGGGTAGACAAAGTCTTTCCCGCCGGCCTCCAGAATGCGCACAGCCTCGGCGTAGGGCACACGGGCGAAAGGTTCGGCCGTCATGCCCGCCAGCCGCTCCACGAGGCCCTTGTCCACAAAAGCGTCAAAAAGGCCCAGTTCATCCCGGCAGCGGGCAAGAACACGCTCAATGACATGACGGATAAGCTCTTCGCCCAGTTCCATGGTGTCATGCAGATCCGCAAAGGCCATTTCCGGCTCAATCATCCAGAATTCCGCGGCGTGGCGCGGCGTGTTGGAATTTTCCGCGCGAAAGACGGGGCCGAACGTGTAGACGCGCCCCAAGCCCATGGCCAGCGCTTCCGCCTCAAGCTGGCCGGAAACCGTCAGGCGGCAGGGCCGGTGAAAAAATTCCTCCCCCCGCCCGTCTCCGTTGTCAGTGGGGCCCGCCACACGGAACATCTCCCCGGCCCCCTCGCAGTCCGCTCCGGTAAGAACGGGCGTATGCACCAACGTGAAGCGGCGTTCATGAAAAAATTCATGCACGGCCCGGGCCGCTTGGGAACGCAGGCGGAAGGCCGCGCCGTATTTGTTGGTGCGTGCCCGCAAATGCGCAATGCCGCGCAAAAATTCGTCCGAATGACGTTTTTTTTGCAGAGGATAGATCTGCGGATCCGCAAGCCCGAAAACCGTGACGGCCCTAGTCAGCACCTCCCAGCGCTGCCCCTTGCCGGGCGAGGGCACAAGCGCGCCGTCCACCTGAAGGGCCGCGCCGGTGTTGACGCCGCCCAAGGCCGCGCAGGCGGCGCCAGCATGCTCCACAACGCACTGCATACCGGACAGTGATGAACCGTCGTTGAGTTCAAGGAAAGAACACCCGGCGAGGTCGCGCCGGGTGCGTACCCAGCCGCAGATCGTGATGTCCCCGCGAGGGGCGTCCGCCGCCAGGGCGTCCGCAATCAGGATTCGCCGCATGGCGCGTCCCCTTCATCAGACGGTTGTGTTTCAATCCACAGCCGGCTCCATCCGCCGCCTAGCTCCGTCCCGGCGGACAGGAGCCGGGTCAAAAATTCCTTGTCCCGCGATGTTATCTGTCGGCGATGGCCGCTGTAATCCGCGCTTCGGCGGCCAACGCGCCGTCCACCAGGGCGCGGGCGTCCATTTTGCAAAAATTGAGCTTTACGCGCGCATGTTCGCACACAAGATCAAGACGGTCGCCCGGAACAACCCGGCGGCGGAATTTCACCCCGTCCAGGCCCGCGAGCAGAAAAATCTTGCCGCTCACGTCCTCAAGACGGGCGGCGGCCAGCACCCCCCCCGCCTGGGCGAGGGCCTCCAGAACAAGCACGCCGGGCATGACGGGCGCGCCGGGGAAGTGCCCCGGAAAAAACGGCTCATTCACGCTGACGTTTTTATACGCCCTGATGTGGGAGCCGGGCACGCATTCCACCACCCTGTCCACCAGGAGAAACGGGTATCGGTGCGGCAGAAAACGCAAAATCTGCTGAATATTCATCGGCTGCGAAATGTCCGGCATGTCAGGCTCCCGCCCCCGGTCCGTCAGGACGATTTCATTCTGAAAGCTTCAAATCCGGAAAAGCGAGCCCCAGTATATGCCGTTGGGCCACAATAGCAAGACAAAAGACTTCAGTATTTTCTCGCGTATCCGCCGGGCCGGATTCGGCCTGCCCGAAACAGCCCGGCCGCGAAATTTGACCTCCGCGCCAAGCATGTATATCATGTATCCATCAAAAATTCCTCTGTGAATTGAAACATGCGCGTACAAAAATTGTTGTGTTTGATTCTGGCCTTCACCGTCTGTCTGGCGCGGTCCGGAGCATCGTGGGCCTCCGCAACGCCCGACGGTCGGGAAACGGGATGGGAGGATCTGGTCATTCGGCTGAAAAATGACGGATTGTACAACAATACGATCGCGGAAGGCATCAGGGCTTTGCCTCCGCCAAATCCCGCGCCCATGAGCCGCAAGGTCAAGGAACTGTATCTTGCCCGTTTCGCGCGCCCTTGTCTTCCGCCTCCGGATGCCCCCAAACCGAAACCTGTCTATGTCTACCCCAAGGTTGTTACCCCTGAAAACACCGCCATCTGCCGGACCTTTCTCAATGAGCACAGGGAGGCGTTCAAAAAAATGGAAAACGGGTACGGCGTGCCGGGGGATATCGCCGTGGCGCTGCTGTTTGTTGAAACCCGCCTAGGAACCTCGCCGGGAAAAAGCAACGTATTCCACACATTGGCGAGCATGGCCGAAACCCGCCGCCTCGGACAACTCGGCACATGGCTGAATGGGTTAAATCCGCCGCAAAGTCGGTTGGACTGGCTCCAGGAGACCATGCGTCTGCGTTCCGACCGGGCCTACAAAGAACTGACGGCTTTCATCCGGTATGCCGAAAAAAACGGAATTGACCCGTTTTCCGTGCCCGGTTCAATATACGGCGCATTCGGCATCTGCCAGTTTATACCTTCCAGCGTCGCGCCCTATGCCGCCGACGGCAACGGTGACGGCGTGATTGATCTCTTCGCGCTGGAGGACGCCCTGGCAAGCCTTGCATCGTATCTTGTGAAACACGGCTGGAAAACGGGCCTTTCCCGCGCCGACCGCCATGCGGTTCTCCGGCGGTACAACCGCCTTGATATTTACGCCAACACCATCCTCGCATTGGCCGATACCGTACGCAGTGAACCGGTGGGCAAGCCCGTCGTCACCGTCGGCAGGCACGGCGCGGGGTTGAAAACAAGGAAAACGCCGGGTAAAAAATAACGCGCGGACCCCGATTTTCAAATCCGCCGCGAAATTTCGAAAATCGCTTGCCAGGATTTGCGGGCTTCCGGTATTTTCTGTACTATATTTGTTTACAGCATCCGGACACGGAGAAAAAACGGGGACAAAGCCGGGCGGTGCGCCGCTCCGGCGCGTCGCGGATGAGCAGGACATTCTCGGCGTTTTTGTTCACCGCCGCCGCCGAGACGATGGATGGATTGACGGTTTTGCCTTCATGGATTGCGAAACCGTTAATAGAGATGTGCTATTTGTAGTCTATGACCCAGATCGGGTGATTTCAGACGATGATTCCTTGAGGGTATTAACAATAGAATGATTTTAGTGTATGCTTTCTCTACGCCAAAGGAGGAAGTATGCCCGAATGTCCAAAATGTGGATCAGCTGAAAGTGTCAAGAACGGTAGGCATCTCG
>JAISLI010000013.1 GCA_031291035.1 Desulfovibrio sp. | reverse complement strand
CGGGCGCGGGAACGCCGAAAAAGGAGGCGATTTGATCCAGCAGGACGGATGACAGGGCGCGGGGGGAAGAAGGGGCCACGTTCCAGACTTCCTTTTCCCTGTTGTCCGCGTCGTTCGCGCTGGCCCGCAGGGGCAGGCCCAGGGCCAGAATCAGGAAGCAGGCGCCGAAAAAAAGAGCCGCCTGTTCACGCGGGGCATTTCCGGGATATTCACCTGATGTCTTCATGGGGCCTCCTTGGTAGTGATGGGTAAAGGCAAGAAAAAAGGCCGCAAGTGACTACAGTGGCATACCTTTCAGACTTGCGGCGAAAATGACGAAACGGCCCTGTCTCCCGAAGGAAACAGAGCCACTCTGAAATGGAAAAACCGCGCCGGACCTGAAGAAAGGCGCGTTGTCCGGCGGTGTTGATGTGTGTGTGTGTGTGTGTGTGTGTGCAAAAATCAGGCCACAACAGCTGATTTCAGCCTGCGGCGCGTCCATCCTTTTTCCCTTTTTTCCGGGATGGATATCCTTTTTCGTCCGCATCTTCATGCCGTCCGCTCAAGGCAAAAATGTCCGTTCGGCAGTGCCGGAACGTCGCACAATCGTCACACAGACGAAAAATCTACTCGTTCGCGGCGCGAAAGTCAAAGATTTTTTCATAACATAATATTCCCGTCTTTTTGCGGGAAGAGTCAGAAAATTGCGGAAACGGGCTTGACGCAAATCCTTCCGTACGGTTATCATGGAAAGAGTTTTGATATGTCTTGCGCGGAATCGGAACGCGGCAGGACGACGCCGTACGGCTTGTCATGAATTGCGGCATGTTGTGGGGTTGTATGAATTTGCCGGAATTTTTCCGCGACAACAGGGAGGACATGCTCCGCCTGTGGACGGATGCGGTGTACGCCGGCATTCCTTTCGAGGCGAAAGGTTTGTCGGGGCTGCCGGGAACGGCGGCCGATCCTTTCGCGAATCCGGGGGCGGACATGATCAGGGAGGCGGCGGACGCCCTTTACGGCGCCGTCGCGGGCGAGGAAACGACCGTCGCGGACGTCGGAGCCGCACTGGAACGTTTTGTGAAACTGCGCGCGGTGCAGCGGATGACGCCAAGCCGGGCACTGGGAGTGCTGTATCTGCTCAAACCCCTCATGCGCGAACGATTTTTGCCGCACTGCGCGGCCTCCGGAGACCTCGACAGTTATTTGGCCGCGGAGTCCCGGCTGGACAGTCTGGTTCTTCTGGCCTTCGACATGTATACGGCGGCCCGTGAAACTCTGGCGGAAGCCCGCGTCAGGGAAATTCGCGACCGGCATGCCCAGATAACGCGATGGGCGCGGGCGTCCGGGGGCGGCCCGCCTGTCGCGGGCCGGGATAAAAAACATCAAGCGAGGTAGGGAATGTTTGTATCGTTACTGCTGGTGCTGCTCATAGGGGCCATCGCCTGGGCGGGTTCCGCCGCCGGCTTTGCCTCCCTGTTCGGCGTGGCCCTGCCGTATCTGGCGGCAGCCGTTTTCGTCGTCGGCATGATCCGGCGCATGGTGTACTGGGCGAAATCGCCCGTTCCTTTCCGAATCCCCACCACCGGCGGTCAGGAGCAATCGCTTGATTTCATCAGGCAGGCGAAAATTGACTGCCCCGGCACACAGGCGGGCGTGTTCGCGCGCATGTTTCTGGAGGTTTGCCTTTTCCGCTCCCTTTTCCGCAACACCGAAGCCGACGCGCGCGCCGGCCTGCCCGCGAACAGCGGCCCGGGGAGCGTGTACTATTCCTCAAAATGGCTCTGGTGCTTCGCGTTGCTTTTTCACTACTGTTTTCTGCTGGTTTTTCTCAGACACTTCCGCTTTTTCGCGGAGCCGACGCCGCAGTGGGTGACCTGGCTCGAAACCCTGGACGGCCTCATGCAGATCGGGGCTCCGCGTTTTTTCATGACCGGCGGCATACTGCTCGCCGCGCTGCTTTTCCTTCTGGGGCGGCGCGTTTTCAACGGACGGCTGCGCTGCATTTCCCTTGTCAACGACTACTTTCCCCTGTGGCTGCTTCTCGGCATCGTCTGCACGGGCATCTGTCTGCGCTACTTTGACAAGACGGAAATCGCCATGGTCAAGATATTCATTATGGGCGTCACGCAATTCTCGCCGGTTTCGGCGGAGGGCATCGCCCCCCTCTTTTTTGTGCATGTCGCGCTGGTGTCCACGCTGCTCCTGTATTTTCCCTTTTCCAAGCTCACGCACATGGCGGGCGTTTTTTTCAGCCCCACACGCAACGCGGCGAACGACTCGCGGCGCGTGCGCCACATCAATCCGTGGAATCCGCCGAAGCAGTACTTCACCTATGCCGAATATGAGGACGCATACCGCGACGTCATGGCCGAGGCCGGCCTGCCGCTGGAAAAAGAACCCGACAGGCCCGCCGGGTAAGGAGTCGTATCATGGCCAAGCTACCTACGCCGCAAGAGCTCATAGCCACGCGCCCGCCCTTTCCGGAGGAGCACTGGCTTGACGTCAGGCCGGAATTCGCGCCGGGCAGTTTTTGCTATCCGGCCAAAAAAGAAACCATGGAACTTTTGCACATGCCCAATCCCCATGAATGGGATCCCGCGGCCGAAGACTGGGGGCTGCCGGAAAACTGGGAGCGGATTCTCTGCGACGCTTTTGCCGAACGGCTTGAAAAACACCGTTCCCTGAAACTTTTTATGGATATCTGCGTGCGCTGCGGGGCCTGCGCGGACAAATGCCATTTTTTTCTCGGCACCAATGACCCGAAAAACATGCCCGTTCTGCGGGCGGAACTGCTGCGTTCGCTTTACCGTCGCGACCATACCGTGCTCGGCAAACTCCTGGGCCGGACTGTGGGCGCGCGCGGGTGGGACAAAAGCGTCGTCAAGGAGCTTTTCCACTATGCCTACCAGTGTACGGAATGCCGCCGCTGTTCGCTCTTCTGTCCTTACGGCATAGACACGGCGGAAATAACCATGATTGTCCGGGAGCTCCTGCACGAGGTGGGCCTCGGCACGCACTGGATCATGGATCCGGTGAAAAATTGCAGTTTTACCGGCAACCATCTCGGCATCCAGCCCCATTCCTTTGTGGAAATCGTCGAAATGCTGGCTGACGACTGCGAAACCGTTACCGGAATCCGCCCCAAAACCCCCTTCAACAAAAAGAACGCGGAGATTCTCTTTATCACGCCTTCCGGCGATGTTTTCGCCGACCCCGGCATATACACCTTCATGGGCTACCTTTTGCTGTTTCACGAACTTGACCTGGACTACACGCTCTCGACCTATGCCTCGGAAGGCGGCAACTTCGGTTCCTTCACCTCGTTCAACATGGCCAAAAAACTCAACGCCAAGATGTACGCCGAGGCGGAACGCCTGAACGTAAAATGGATTTTGGGCGGCGAATGCGGCCACATGTGGCGGGTCATCAATCAATATATGGACACCTACAACGGGCCCGCGCCGGACAACATGACCCTTCCGGTTTCCCCCGTTACCGGAACGGCCTTCACCAACGCCGCATCCACAAAAATGGTGCACATTACGGAGTTTACGGCCGACCTGATTTACAACGGCAAGCTCAGGCTTGACCCCGGCCACAACGATCACATCATCACCACGTTTCATGACTCCTGTAACCCGGCGCGCGGCATGGGTCTTCTGGACGAGCCGCGTTACGTGCTCAAGGCGGTCTGCAACAATTTTGTGGAAATGCCGGAAAACACCATACGCGAGCGGACGTTCTGCTGCGGGGCCGGCTCCGGCCTCAACACGGAAGAAATCATGGAGCTGCGCATGCGCGCGGGAATGCCGCGCGGCAATGCCCTGCGCCATGTGCAGCGGCAATTCGGCGTCAATCACATGGCCTGCATATGCGCCATTGACCGCGCGACGTTGCCGCCGCTCGCCAACTACTGGGCGCCGGGCGTGACGGTAAGCGGCCTGCACGAGCTGGTCGCCAACGCCCTTGTGATGACAGGCGGGAAAAAACGCACCATGGATCTGCGCCAGGAGGATCTGCCCGGCGCGGAAGAAGACGGGGCCGACGGGCGGGAGGGGGGCGAATAAATGTATAACGCCAAAGCTGTCATCGCGGGAATACTTGTCTTTGCCGTCCTCGGCACAGCTCCGTTCTGGGCCGGCATGACGGGAAAAGAGTACAGAAGCACCGGAATAATCCCGCCGAAGGACGAAAAAAGCTGTATCGAAAACGCGGAATTCATGCGCGCGGAGCACATGCGCCTGCTCAACGAATGGCGGGATGAGGCCCTGCGCGGGGAAAACCGCGTATACGCCGCTTCCGGCGGAAAAAAGTGGAATATCAGCCTGCAAAACACCTGTCTGAAGTGCCACAGCAACCACGAGGAATTCTGCGACAGATGCCATACGGCCAACAGCGTTTATCCCTACTGCTGGACGTGCCACATTCTTCCGGGGGAGAGCAAGTGATGAACAAAAGCAGACGAAGCTTTCTGAAAGTGGCGGGTCTTTCAGTCTTTGCCCTGACCGGCGGCCTTGCCGCCCGGGCGGCGATGCCCGGCGCGGCGGGCGCGGGAATCGCCCCCGGCGGTTATGCCAAAGGGGAAAAGGCCCTGCGCGCCGGGCGTTGGGCGATGGTCATAGACACACGCAAATTCGCGGGGCCGGAGGATTACGAACCGCTGGCCGAAGCCTGCCGGGCGGCGCACAATGTGCCGCGCATCCCGGATGCGCAGAACGTCAAATGGTTCTGGGCCGACAGTTATGAGCATTGCTTCCCCGACGACATGAACGCATACCCGGACGACAAAACCCGCGCGAGGGCGTATCCCCTTTTGTGCAACCACTGCGCGAATCCGCCCTGTGTGCGCGTCTGCCCGACCCAGGCTACCTACAAGACGGAGGACGGCATTGTGGCGATGGACTATCACCGCTGCATAGGCTGCCGTTTCTGTATGGCGGGCTGCCCTTACGGCGCGCGCTCGTTCAACTTCAAGGACCCGCGGAAGTTTCTTCCCAGCCCGCCTCCCAATCCGGACTTTCCGACGCGGATGATCGGCGTTGTGGAAAAATGCACGTTCTGCGCGGAGCGTCTGGCCGCGGGGAAAATGCCCGCCTGTGTGGAGGCCTCGGACGGGCGCGTTCTCTTCGGCGACCTTGAAGACGCCGGATCGAACGTCCGCCGGGCGCTTGCCGCCGATTTCAGCATACGCCGCAAACCTTCGCTCGGCACGCAGCCCGGCGTCTATTATCTTATTTAGGGAGAACAGGCCATGCTCGAAAAACTGCTTTCGGCTTCCAGAGCATATTATGTCTGGCTGGGATTTCTGCTCTGCCTTATCGCGGGCTGCGGCCTCGCGTACTGGCAGCAGTTGCGGACGGGGCTTTCAATCACCGGCATGAGCCGGGATGTCTCCTGGGGCCTTTATATTTCGCAATTCACCTATTTCGTCGGCGTGGCGGCCTCGGCGGTCATGCTGGTTCTGCCGGCCTATTTCCATCACTATAAAAAGTTCAAGCGCATGATCATCCTCGGCGAATTTATGGCTGTCGCCGCCGTGGTCATGTGCGCCCTCTTCATTGTGGTTGATCTCGGGCAGCCGCAACGCATGCTCAATGTCATGCTTCATCCCTCTCCCAATTCCGTCATGTTCTACGACATGCTGGTGCTTATAGGCTATCTCGCGCTGAACATCGTCATCGGCTGGGTCACGCTTGAGGCGGAGCGCCTTGGCGTCGAGCCGCCCAAATGGATAAAACCCCTCATTTATCTCTCCATTCTCTGGGCTTTCTCCATCCATACCGTGACCGCCTTCCTGTATGCGGGCATTCCCGGCCGCCATTACTGGCTTACCGCCATCATGGCCGCCCGCTTTCTTTCATCGGCCTTCTGTTCGGGACCGGCCATTCTTCTGCTTCTGGTCTTCCTCGTCCGGAGGCTCACGGGCTTTGAGCCCGGAAAAGACGCCGTCAGAACGCTTGCCACAATCATTGTCTATGCCATGTGCGTCAACGTCTTTTTCTATGCGCTGGAACTTTTTACCGCCTTTTACAGCCAAATTCCCGGCCATGCCGAGCCCATCGTCTTTCTTTTCGCCGGGCACGACGGGCACCTCGCCTGGGTGAGCTATTGGATGTGGGCGGCGGCGGTCATGGCCTTCATCTCCCTCGCGCTGCTGATTCCTCCCTCCTCGCGCGACAATCCCGCGCTGCTGCCTTTCGCGCTTGTCCTGCTGGTCGCGGCCACCTGGATTGACAAGGGGCTGGGGCTTCTGGTCGGCGGCTTCACGCCGAACATGTATGAAACCGTCACCCCGTACATGCCGACAGCGCGGGAAATCATCGTCGCGCTGGGCGTTTACGCCATAGGCGCGCTGGTTTTGTCCCTGCTCTGGAAGATTGCCCTCGACGTGAAACGGGAAGTCGGCAACTTCTCCGGCTGATTTCAGACGGCCGCCGGAGCAAGGCCCCGCGCTGTTTACGGCACGGGGCCTTTTTTGTTGACTTTCAATTCTCCCATTGTGCATACTTGTCGAACTTATTACAATTAAATGTAATTTGTTACACCGGATTGCAACAAGGAGAACGCGATGCACAAAGCGATAAGGGAGGCCGTCGGCCTGTGCAAAACACTGCTCCGCAACGGATATGACGCGTACGTCATCAATGCCCCCCTGCAACAACACCTGCTGAAAAAATCACAGCGGCCGGCTGTCGACATAGCCTGCGAACCGGATGTCCCGTTACTCAAGCTCTTTCCCAATGCCTATACCGAGCCGGAAAAACGCATTCTGGCCAAACTGGAGGAAAACGGCGTCCTGTTCCGGTTTTATCCCGTTGAAATCGCGGGAGGCGCCCACCCCGAACTCTCGCTGCTGCGCGTCACGCCCAGCATGGCGCAGCTCATGGACCCGCAGACGCGCCTGCAGCTCCGCCTGACGGGCTTCGGCAGCCCGGCCCCCAGCGGGGACGCCTATGACGGTTTCAAGGACTTCAAAAGCGGCTTCATATGCCTGGCCGGCCTGCCCGATGAAACGCTGCGCCACAACTACCTGCTGGCCATCCGGGCCTTGCGCTTTGTGGCCAACTACGACATCCCCGTTGAACCCAACACCTGGCTCGCCATTGTGCGCGCGTCGGGCCGCGTGCTCGATTACGTCGCCCTGACGGACATCATGGATGAATGGCGCAAGGTCGCCGCCGAATCCCTGTACCGTTTCGTCAGGTTGCTTTATGACGCCCATATTCTTCAGGGGCTGATTCCGGAGGTCGCCGCCCTCTCCTGCATACGCCAGCAGCGCAACGAAGAGGGCGGGGAGGAGAGCGTTTTTGAACACACCCTCGCCTGCGTCAAACATTACCCCGAGGAAGGCTTCCACTATGACTGGCTCGGAACAATGGCCATGCTGTTCCACGATGTCGGCAAACTCTATACCGGAGAATTTTTTGACGGGCAGCGCACCTTTTACCAGCATCACAGGGTGGGGGCCAAGGTTACCCGCAAAATTCTGCGGCGCCTGCACTTCAACACGGAAGACATAGACCTGCTCTGTCACCTTGTGAGCAATCACATGCGGTTCCATTTCATGCTGACGGACAGGGGGATACGCCGCTTCAAAAGCCTGGACGAATATCCCAGGCTGATCGCCATGACGCGGGCCGACTTGCGCGCGCGCGACGGCAGCTACACTTCCTTCAATCACAACATGAAATATCTGGACAGGGCGGAAACGCCGGAGCAGATGCTGGAACCGCTTCTGAACGGCAACGAGATCATGACAGAAACCCGCCTTGCCCAGGGACCGCGGGTCGGCATTATCCGCGGGGCGCTTCTGCGGGCGCAGATTGCCGGCGATGTGACGGACAGACAGTCGGCCATAGATTTTGTCAAGGCCTATGCGAAAAAACCGGTCGGCTGAAGCTTTGTCCACAATCCGCCGCCGCGCCGACCGGCTTGTCTTTGAGCAGGGCCTGGCGGAAAGCCGCGAAAAGGCGGCCCGCCTGATCATGGCCGGCAGGGTTGCCGCGGCCCCCTCCTCCCCGCGCGGCCGGCCCGGAGCGCCGGCCGCCCCGGCCCCCGTGCTCAAGGCCGGGCACAGCTATCCCGGAACAACCCGCTTCATCGTCACGGAAAAAGAGCCTTTTGTGAGCCGCGGCGCGTACAAGCTGCTGACGGCCCTCAGGTTCTTCCGGATTGACGTGGGCGGGTTCGTCTGCCTGGACGCCGGCGCTTCCACCGGCGGATTTACAGACTGCCTGCTGCAGCACGGCGCGGCGCGCGTTTATGCCGTGGATGTCGGGCGCAACCAGTTGCATGAAAACCTCCGGAAGGACAGGCGCGTGATCAGCCTGGAGGGCGTCAACCTGCGCGGAATTTCTCCCGGCTTCATAGCGGAGCCGCTGGACATGGTGACGGCCGACGTGTCCTTCATTTCCCTGACGCTGATTCTGCCGCCCTGCGTGTCACGCCTCAAGGCCGGCGGCCGCATGGCCGTTCTGATAAAACCGCAGTTTGAACTCGGCCCCGGAGAAAACGTCAGGGGAATTGTGCGGGATGAAACCGCGCGGCAGCGCGCTGTGGAAAAAATCGTGACATTCGGGACAAAAACGCTCGGCCTGTGCTGCGACGGCGTGGTTCCGGCGGATGTCAAGGGCTCCGGGGGAAATCAGGAATACATGGGCGTGTTTACGGCGCCGGCCTAAAGTTTTTGCCTTCCCCAGTCCGCTGAAATAAAATTATCAATAATTATATACAATTATGTATTTTCAGGTTTTTAACGGCAATTCCCGGCTTGCGGACAGGCCCGAACTTGTCTAAATATGGCGCTATACCCAATGCGAAAACAGGGATTCCGGCATATGTCGCGCGGCAACAGCACTTCTCTCCATCTCGTCGCCTTTTTGCTTTTTCTGGGCGGCACGGGCTATCTCTGCTATTCCGGCTTTTCGGAAAACAGCATCTATTTTCTGAACGTGTCGGAAGCCAGGGCGGTTTCGGCGGACAAACTCGCCAATGTCCGTCTTTTCGGCACAGTGTCCATGACGGACGCGGAGCGGCAGACCGGCGACCCGGCGGGCATTGTCTTTCGCCTGGAAGACAAGGACAACGCGGCCCAGGCCATACTTGTCAGGTATGCCGGGGCTGTGCCGGACACGTTCAGGCCGGGCGCGGAAGTCATCGTCGAGGGCGGCATGGGCCGGGACGGCCGGTTTACGGCAAAAACCCTTATGACCAGGTGCCCGTCAAAATATCGGAAAGAAAACCGCAAAGGCTGACGGCGGCCGCCGGGATACCCCCCAACCCCCCGAGAATCCATGTACGTTTTCGCCTCCACCATGCTGTTCCTGACCCTGTTGTGCGCCATCTCCGGCGGCGGGCTTGCCCTGTACGACATCTGGCGCGGGCGTTGCGACACGCTGCCCCTGGTCGAAAAGCTCCACTGGTTCACGACCGCCGCCCTGTTGCTGGCCTCCGCCATATTGCTGCACGCCCTCTATTGGCATGATTTTGAATTGAAGTACGTCGCCGGCTACACGGATCTTGTTTTGCCCGTTTTTTACCGTCTGACGGCTTTCTGGGCCGGGCAGGAAGGCTCCATGCTGTTCTGGGCGCTGTCCGTCGCCCTGGGCGGCACGCTTTTTGCCGCCAGCGGGGCCCGCAAATCCCTCACCCCCGCGACGCGGTTATGGCACTGGGTCTTTTTTTACGCCATAGTGGCCTTTTTCACTCTCATACTCACAACCTGGAGCAACCCCTTCATCGCGCAGACGCCGCCGAAAGACGGCAACGGCCTGAACCCGCTGCTCCAGAATCCCGGCATGATCTTTCACCCCCCTCTCCTTTTTCTGGGCTACGGCGGCTTTGCCGTGCCTTCCTGCCTGGCCCTCGCCCAGACGCTTTCGGGCAAACGGAATGAGGAAACGGCATGGTTTCGCCTGACGCGGCCTTTTCTCCTTCTTGCCTGGCCGGCTCTGACGGCCGGCATTGTGCTCGGCGCGTGGTGGGCCTATATGGAACTGGGCTGGGGCGGCTACTGGGCCTGGGACCCGGTGGAAAACGCCTCGCTGCTTCCCTGGCTCATCAGCACCGCGGCGCTGCACACCCTGATCGTTGAAGACCGGAGCGGCAAGCTGGGCCGCGTCAATGTCGCCATGATCGTCCTGACGACGGTTTCCGCCTTTTTTGCCACATATCTGGTGCGCAGCGGCGTGGTTGAGTCGGTGCACGCCTTCGGCGACGGCTCCGTGGGAACGCCCCTGACCGTCTTTGTTCTTGCCGGGCTGCTTGTCGCGCTCCGGACGGCCTTTACGGGCGGGGCCGGGGGGGAACCCCTTGCCGGGCCCGGCAGCCGCGAAGGCCTGATCGCGCTTCTGGCCTGGGTGCTGCTGGCGCTTGCGGCCATCATCCTCGTGGCGACGCTCTGGCCCCAGATCAGCAAATTCTGGACCGGCGTCCCCAAAGGACTGGACGCGACCTTCTACAATCGCGTCTGCCTGCCGCTGGCCGCGATTGTCGTCGTTATGGCGGCCTTCTGTCCCTGGTTGCGCATGGGCGGAGGGGCGAACCGCAAAAACGCCCTTGCGGGACTCGTCGCCTGCATGCTCGTCAGCGCGGCGGCGCTCTGGATGGCGGGCTACCGCCAGGGCACGGCCCTCCTGGCCGCCTCGGCGGCTTCAGGCCTTGTGTATGACGCCGTTTTGATACTGAAAAACAGGGCCGTTTTCCGCAGTCCGTCCACGCTGGGCGCTTTGGGCGCGCATCTCGGCGTGGCCCTCGTAACCATCGGCATAGCGTTCTCCGGCCCGTACTCCGGGGACGAAGACATGACGCTCGCTCAGGGGCAATCCGGCCGGATACGGGAGTATACCGCCACCCTGCTGGACATCCGCAGCGGGCGCAGACCCGGTTATGAGTATGCGGCCGCCCGGATAGAGGTGCGGAAAGGCGACAGGCGCCTCGGCCTTGTTGAGCCGGAACGCCGCGTGTACGACAAGTTCGGCGCGATGCAGTTTTCGGAAGTGGACACCATTCCCGGATTCGGCGACGAGATATACGCCTCGCTGCTGGGATTTGACGGAGAAAAGCGCGTTGTCGTCAAAATCAGCGTCAAGCCCTTCGTCAACTGGCTGTGGATAGGGGGAGCCATGCTCTGCCTCCTGCCCCTGTTGTGTCTGCGGGGCCGGAAGTCCGGATCTCCGGGACCCGGACAGCGGGAGCGGAATCCGTCCGCCTGAGGTGCACTGTGCTGGAACTTGAGCGCGTCGCCCATGTCTACGGGCATACCCCTGTCTTCAGGGACATAAGCTGCAGGGCCGCCGGCGGCAGCATCACGCTGTTGTTGGGCGGCAACGGGGCCGGAAAGAGCACCCTTTTGCGAATCATGGCCGGGCTCACGCGGCCGAGTTCCGGCGCGGTCCGTTTTAGCGGAACATCCGGAAAAATCGGTCATCTTGGTCATTCCACATTTGTCTATCCGGCCCTGACCGCCCTTGAAAACCTGACCTTCTGGCGCGACGCGCACGGCCTTGCCGAGACAGGGGACGGGATGCTCAAAATACTTGACCGCGTCGGCCTTGCCGCGCGGGCCCATGACCGCGCCGGGACGTTTTCCCGCGGCATGGCCCAGCGGCTCAGTCTGGCGCGGGTTCTTCTGCTTGAGCCCGACGTTCTGCTGCTGGATGAGCCGGATACCGGCCTTGACGCGGCATCGCGGGCCCTGCTGCGCAAGGAGCTTCTTGAGGCCCGCGGGCGCGGGGCCTGCGTCGTCCTGGCGGGCCACGGCGTCGCCCGCGACGCGCCGCCAGCCGACAGGATACTGCTTCTGGAAAGGGGCGGGCTGGCCTACGACGGCCCGGCTTCCTCCTTCTTTTCCCCTCCGGCGGAGCGGGCATGCTGCGCATGACCCTGGCCGTTCTCCGCAAGGATATGACGCTGACGCTGCTCAGGAGCAGCGGGCTTGCCCAGGCGCTCCTGCTGGGGCTTTTGCTCGTTTTTGTGTTCAGCCTTTCGCAGGGCGCGGGAGAAAGCCTGAGCGCCAGAAACGCCGCGGCGGTATTCTGGCTCAGCTCGGCCTTTTGCCAGGTGCTGATATTCAACCAGCTCTATGCTCTGGAAGAAACCAACGACTCCCGCCTGGGTCTGATTCTCTGCCCGGCGCCAATCCAGGCGGTATGGCTTGGCAAGGCCATTGCCGGCGTTGCGCTGCTGCTGCTGGCCCAATGCGTTTTTCTGCCGGCGACCGTGGTTTTTCTGGGCCAGGATCTGGCCGGTCCTCTCAGGCCGGCCCTGGCCATTCTGTTTTTGACGGACACGGGCATGTGCGCGCTGGGCTCCCTTCTGGGGGCGCTGGCCCAGGGCCAGACCACGCGGGAATCCCTGCTGGGCGTGGTGCTCTTTCCTCTGCTCACGCCGCTTCTGCTGGCCGGCACGGGCATAGGGGCCCAAGCTTTCGGCGACGCCGATCCCGATGGCCCCGGCGCATGGCTTGGCCTGGCGGCCGCCTTTGACGCGATTTTTCTTGCGGCCGGTCTGCTGCTTTTCGCTTTTCTCTACGGCGGGGAGGAATAAATGCCCGGACGCTTTCTCCCGCCGCTCATCCTCCTCCTGGCCGGAAGCCTGTCGCTGGCCTGCTGCCAGTACCTGATTTACTTTTACGCTCCGGCGGAAGCAACGATGGGGCTTGTTCAAAAAATCTTTTACATCCATTTGCCGCTCGCCTGGTGGTCCCTGTTCAGCTTTTTTCTCGTTTTTCTCGGTTCCGTCGCCTACCTTCTCAAACGCGCGCCGGGCGCCGACAGACTTTGCGCGGCCGCCGCCGAAGCCGGCGTGCTGTTGAGCGGGCTTGCCCTGCTTACCGGGATGCTCTGGGCGCGCAAATCCTGGGGGGTCTGGTGGACATGGGATCCGCGCCTGACCGCGACGCTCGTCATGTGGTTCATTTATGCGGGCTACCTGCTGTTGCGCGGCCTCGGCCTGCCCCCGCGGCGCAAGCGTCTCGTCTGCGCCGTGGCGGGCGTCGTCGCTTTTCTTGACGTGCCGCTTGTCTTTGTTTCCGCCCGGATCTGGCGTTCCATTCATCCGTCCGTTCTGGGCGCGCAGGGCGGCGGTCTTGAGCCGGAAATGAAGGTTACCGTGTCGGCCTGCGTTGTCGCCTTCGGACTTTTCTGGGCGGGCCTCGTCTGGTTGCGCAAATGCCAGCTTGACCTGCGCGCCCGCATGCGGGGGAGCGTGGATTGAAACGTTTTTGTCAAAACTATCTTTCGCTTTACACCGGTCGCTCCCTCGCGGGAGCGTGGATTGAAACCTGAGCCTGTTTACATTCCGCAAAAGCGTAAACGTCTCAACCCCAACAAGGGCACACCCATGGATGCAATTGTCTGGCTTGCCGTTGCCAACGCCGCGATCTGGATTGGCCTCGGCGCGTATCTGGCCTTCCTGGCTCTGGAACAGCGCGCGATTTCAGCCCGCCTGGCTCAATGGGAAGCGCTCCATCCTGAAAACATGCCGTAAGGATTCAAGGAATATTTCAATCCACAAAGGAATTTTTGATGAACACCACGGCCAATGCCCCGGCGCGGCCCGACATCCCCACGCGCGCCCTCGTGATCTTCCTGTCCCTGTGCTTTCTGACCATGCTTTTTGTCGCCCTGGCCGGAAACTTTGAAAATTCCCGCCGG
This sequence comes from Desulfovibrio sp., assembly GCA_031291035.1. Taxonomy (GTDB): domain Bacteria; phylum Desulfobacterota; class Desulfovibrionia; order Desulfovibrionales; family Desulfovibrionaceae; genus Desulfovibrio. The sequence continues at coordinate 22,076 of JAISLI010000013.1, read as the reverse complement.
GACGCGCGGCAGTCGCCGGAGCGGACAGCGGCAACATCCGCCGGCATGGAAAACAACATCGGCATGCTCATGCGGCGGTTGTCCGGAGAGCCCGACAACCCGGACCTGCTGATGGAACTCGCGGAGGCTCTGGTCGCCGCCCAAAGCTGGGACGCGGCGGAAACCTTCGCCAAACGCGGAATCGAACTCGACGCGCGGGATCAGCGCCCGCTGCATCTGCTGGGCGTCATTCTGCACAACAAGGGGCAACACGGGGAAGCGGCGGAAGCCCTTGAGAAAGCGATTGCCCTCAAGTCGACAGCTCCGCTTCATTACAGCCTCGGCGTGCTGTACACCTATTTTCTCGGAGACCCGCCACGCGGCCTTGAGCACTTTACCATCGCCCTGAACGCTTCCGACGCGGACGAAGAATTGAAACAGGCCATCCGCCGGGAGCTGGACAAGCCTCCTTCACCGGCCCCGGAGGCGAAGACGCCCCCCGCGACGCGAGGCGCGGCCCCCCTGCCGCGCGAAGCGGCGCAAAAAATTGCGGAGCTGGAAAAAGCGGCCCTGCTCAATCCCGGTGACGCCGTCGCCTGGACGAGGCTGGGAAATCTCTATTTCGATTCGGGCATGACCAAAGAAGCGATTTCGGCCTATGAGCGCGCATTGCGGCTGACGCCGGACAATCCGGACGTGATCACCGATCTGGGCATCATGTACCGCGATTCGGGGGAGTTCGCCAAAGCCGTTGAATGCTTCCGCAAAGCGTCTGCCCTGAATCCCGCGCATGAGAATGCGCTTTTCAACCAGGGAGTCGTCTTCTATTATGATCTGGGCCGGAAGGAAGAAGCCGAACGCGCCTGGCGGCGGCTTCTGGAAATAAACCCCGGAGCGCGCGCTCCCGACGGACAGCCCGTATCCGAAATGATAAAACATTTGCACTGAAAACGGATCATGACGTTCATCGCCGACCTGCACATACATTCACGCTTTTCCCGCGCGACCAGCAGGGAAATTACCCTGCCCGCCCTCGCGCGCGCGGCGCGGAGCAAGGGTATAGACGTTCTCGGAACCGGCGACTTCACCCATCCCCGGTGGCGTGAGGAATTACGTTCGCAGCTTGTTTTTGACGAGGCAAGCTGTCTGTATCGCCTGGGCGAAGAGGCGCCCGAGGTCGCCGTTTTGCCGGGCGCGGGGGAAAGCCCGCCCGCGACGGAGCCTCCCCTGTTCTGTCCGCAGGCTGAAATCAGTTCCATTTACAAGCGCCACGGCAAGGTGCGCAAAGTTCATTCCCTCATCTACGCGCCGACGCTTGACGACGCGGACCGCATCAGCGAGCGCCTGGGGCGCGTCGGAAACCTCGACGCCGACGGCCGCCCCATTCTGGGGCTTGACTGCCGCGACCTGCTGGAGCTTGTTCTGGACGCCGCGCCCGGCGCCGCGCTGATTCCCGCGCATGTCTGGACGCCCTGGTTTTCGCTTTTCGGTTCAAAATCCGGTTTCGACGTTCTGGAAGACTGCTTCGGCGACTTCTCTCCGCACATCTTCGCGCTGGAAACCGGCCTTTCCTCCGACCCGGCCATGAACCGCCGCATCAGCGCCCTTGATGCCCGCGCGCTTGTCTCCAATTCCGACGCGCACTCGCCCGCCAATATCGGGCGGGAAGCCAATCTTTTCGCGGGGCGTCCCTCGTTCGGCGGCATGTTTGACGCCCTGCGCGCCGCCGCGGCGCGCCGCCCCCCGTCCGGCGCGTCCTGCGAGTTCCTCGGAACACTGGAATTTTGCCCCGAAGAAGGCAAATATCATCTTGACGGACACAGGGTCTGCGGCGTCGCGCTGCAGCCGCGGGAATCGGCGGCGCTCAAAAATATCTGCCCTGTCTGCGGAAAACCTCTGACTATCGGCGTGCTGCACCGCGTGCTGGAACTTGCCGACCGCGACGCCCCGCCCGACGATTTGCCCTGTGAACCCGGAGCAAGATCTGTCATTCCGCTGGCGGAGCTGATTTCCGAAATTCTCGGCGTTGGCGCGCAAAGCCGCAAGGTTCAGGAACGCCACGCGCAGCTTCTGCGCGCTCTCGGGCCTGAGCTGCACATATTGGGCTTTCTGCCTGAAGCGGACATACGCGCGCGGTGGGATGCGCTCGGCGAAGCCGTCAGCCGCATGCGGCGGGGGGAAATTATCCGGGAGGGCGGTTACGACGGGAAATACGGTTCCGCCCGCGTTTTCGCCGCTGACGAGCTGCGGCGGATTCGCGGGGGACCGCTGCTTTTTCCCCCCGCGCGGGAACTGCCGACGCGCTCCCCCGACAAGGCGCGGACCGAAAAAGTCATCCGCGCCGAAATGCCGATGCGGCGGCTTTTTGACGCGCCATGCCGGCCGAAGGGGCACGCCGGAGATGACAGCGACGCCGCCCCGCGGCAAAAAAGCCCCGCCCTGACCGGGGAACAGCATGCCGCGCTCACGGCCTGGCCGGGGCCGACCCTGGTACTCGCGGGGCCGGGAGCGGGCAAAACAAGAATCCTTGTCGGCCGGCTGCAATGGTTGCTTGAACGGGGCGAAGATCCACAGCGCATTGTGGCCGTTACCTTTACCCGCCGCGCCGCTCTGGAAATGCGCGAACGCCTTGCCTCGGCCCTGCCGGGCCACCCGGCGTTGCCCGGCTGCGACACCTTGCACGGTCTGGCTTTCAGCATCCTGCGCCGGCGCAATCCGCGAATTTCCCTGTTGTCGGAGGACGAAGCCTTCGCGCTTTTCCGCGAGGCCAACGCCTCCTGCCCCCGCCGCGAACAGCGCGCCCTGTGGGAGGCCGCCGCCATCTCCAGGGAAAACGGCTCCGCGCTCCCGCCGGAAGCCGCGCGATGCGCTGAACGGTACAAAGAGCGCAAGGCGGACAGTCCGGACCTTCTGGATTACCAGGATTTACTTGAGTTCCTGAAAGATCACCTCGGCAAACTGCGCAGCCCGGAACGCCCGGCGCATGTGCTGGTGGACGAGGTTCAGGATCTTTCCTCCATGCAGCTCGGCCTCGTGAGGGACATGACGCCGCCCGGCGGCAAGGGTTTTTTTGCCATCGGCGACCCGGACCAGGCCATTTACGGCTTTCGCGGCGCAACCACGCATTGCGCGGACGCGTTGCGCGCTTTCTGGCCCGGCCTCCGGACATTCCGACTGGGAAAAAGCTTTCGCGCCGGACAGGAAGTGCTCGCCCTGGCCCAGAGGCTTCTCGGTGGGCAAGGCAAATGCGGCAAGCTGACCGCCGCGGGAACTCTGCAATGCCGCCTTGACAGCTATAGCGCCCCTGATGACAGGGCTGAGGCGGCGGCCATAGCAGACCGCATCGGAAAACTGCTTGGGGCCACCTCCCACACGCTGCTGGACAGGGAGGCGGGGCGCCTGCCCGATGAACAGCTTTCCCCCGGTTCCATTGCCGTGCTGGTGCGCCTGAAAGCGCAGATGCCGCTCCTGCGCGCCGCGCTGGAGCGGGAAGGCATACCCTGCGTCGCCCCCGCGCTGGAAGACGACCACGATCCTCCCGACGAAGCGGAGCCCGGCTGGTTGCGCGAAGCGGAGCGGGCACGCGTCAAAGCCGAACGGGTGCAGATACTCACCCTGCACGCCGCCAAAGGGCTGGAATTTGAGGCTGTTTTTCTGCCGGGCCTGGAGGACGGCATTTTGCCGCTGCGCAGGGCGGCGCTCTTCGGCAGGCCGGAGGAGACGCCCGCCGCCCGACAGGACGAGTGCGACGCGGACGAGGAACGCCGTCTGCTCTACGTGGGGCTGACGCGGGCCGCGCGGCGGATTTTCCTCGCCCGCGCCGCGAGCCGCAGACTCTATGGGCGTTTGCTCAAACTGCCCCCGTCGCCTTTTCTGGAAGACATCAAAGAGTTGTGCCACGAGGGCGCCCTTGTCGTCCGCCGTCGCGTCACAATCAAAAATCTCTCGCTGTTTCCCTGACGGCGGGGTCAATCGCTTCTCTCCGGCGACGGGGCCGTGATTTCAGCTTTTTCGCCAAGCCAGGGGTTAAAATAGCCGTGACGCAGCCAGGGGCAAGCTTTTTTCAGACGTTTCATAAAAGCGGCCAGCCCCATGCAGGGGGATGGCGCGCACACATTGCGGGCTATTGAAAAATACCATTCGGGGTCAATGTTCAGGTTGCGCCATTGCACCATGCTGACCCCGTTTTCCCCAATAAAGCGCGTGAGCGCCGTCAATTCGTCTTCAGTATCGGTAATTCCCGGAAAAAACAGCAGATTGAGGGAGACAAAAATTCCGCGTGTTCGCGCCGCGCGCACGGAGGCGCGCACATCGCCGAAGGTGTAATCTTGGGGGCGGTAATAGCTGTGGTAGAGATCTTCGCGGGCGCTGTTCACACTCACGCGCAGACTTGTCAGCCCGGCTTCCGCAAGGCGAATGACCGCCTGTGTCCGGCCCGCGTTGGTATTGCAGTTGATGGTGCCCTTGCCGCCCGCCGCCCTGAACATCTCTATGCTTCGAACCAGCAGGTCCGCGGTCACAAGCGGGTCTCCCTCGCAGCCCTGGCCGAAGGAGCAGATGGGCTGTCGCGTCTCGCGCCGTTCGTGCAGGAGCATGATTTCCACAATTTCCCGCGCGTCCGGCGTGAAGGCGAGGCGGCGCTGGGGCGTCACGGGAACGGGAGAATCGGCATCCTGGCCGGAAATGCAGCCCAGACAACGGGCGTTGCAGGCCTGTTGTGTGGGGAGGGGCGCCTCATAGCGGCCAAGCGCAAAATTGCGGGCCGCCGGGCAGGCATAGCGCGACACGCAATTGTTGACAATATGCCGGATCAGCCTGTTATGCGGATATTGTCGCAGGAGACGGCGCGCGCCCTGTTCTATGCGGGTTTCGGCGACATCGGCGAACCGCTGCCTTGGGTCCGCGTCCACCCCGCGGGCACAGGCATAAAATCGTCCCCCGGCAAAACCCACGGCTCCGTATGCAAAAAGCGGCAGCAAAGGCGCGCCGACCTCCGTGCTGTAGGCCGGGTGCGCCGAAAGCGTATGGCCCGGGGCGACAAAAGCCGCGACAGACGTCTGTTCGGCGCATTCAACGGTTCCGCTGTCCGGGTCAAAGCCGACGGCTTTGCGTCCGGGCAGTAGAAAGAGTGAGCTTTCCCCCGGCAGGGGCATGAGTTCATCCGGCCGCGGCAAGGCCCATTCCCCGCCGCGACGGCAGATCATCAACAAACGCGGGTCGTCGTAAATATTGCCTTTTTCGTCGGCCATGACCATACGCGGGGCGCTTTTCGCCTTATGCATAATTCTCCTTGCCCAAAACAACGTGAGGGTGTACGAAGAAGACACGTGGAAGCATACTTTTCCAAGCCTGTTTGCCAAAATTTCCTTTATGGTGTGAAGCCTCTCCCTCCAGGGAGGGGGCATCCACCCGGCTTCTGTCCGCCGGGCTGGAATCAGTCAGCGGATGGAGCCGGGTGCGGATTGAAACACCGGAGTTTTTCATGTTTTCTGTGATGGCGTTCATGTTCCTGGTGTTTTTCGGAATAGCGCTGATATTGTGTTACATGATGCGCGTTTCGGGGCAGCGCCACGAGATTCTGCGCGGAGAGCTTCTCAAAATGCAGGATGCGTTGCGCACGCTTGAAGCCCTGCTGTCGGCCCGGGCCAAGGACCGTCCGGACCGCGTCAATGAAAGCCCTCTCGCCATGCCCGAAACAGGCGCGCTCCGAAAAACGGGCGTCTTTGACCCGGAGCTGGATCTGCATTTTGATTCCGCCGCGGACAAGCATTGAACCCGCTGTCCGGTTACGCGGAATCGTCTTCAGAACCCGGCCGGGCCAAAATGGCCCCTGGCGGCGGCGAGGTAGGCTTCTTTGAGCGGCGGATGCGTCACGTCGTAAGCCCACAGCAGATAGACAAGTTTCAGGTAGGTCTCCCGAAGAACCCCGGCCGAAGCGCAACGCGCCGCTACAAGAGAACCTGAATCCCGCATCCGGACATCGCGGAGAAAATCCGTAAAATTCCGTGCCCTGTGCCGCGCCCTGTGCGCCGCGTCAATCTTTTCAAGCGCCGCCGCTCCGATATGCCTGACGATGTCCGGATTTTTGAGGAGAAAATCAATCCGGCGCAAGGCGTCGTCCACATCGTCAGGCACATAACCCACCAGATGTTCACCGTCCACAAAAAGCCGCGTCAGGCCGTGGCGCACGCGCGGGGTAACAAGGCAGGCGCCGCAGCCCATGGCTTCAAACACTCTGAAATTCAGGTCTCCATGCTCGGCATAATTGAGGACCACACGGCCCCTGGGGTAGAGTTCGCGGTAATCGCCGCGCGTACAGTGCAGCCCCGGCAACTGTTTCCCCAGCGCGCGCAGAAAAGCGGCGCGGCGCGGAGTGTTGTCGTTGACGGTGCCCACGAAAAGGCAATCCCAGATTTTGGGCCGGGCGTCATCCGGCCTGTCCGAGCTTTTGGCGAAAGGGGGCGACCAGAAGACGCGCTCCGGCGGCAGCGTTGGCGTAACAAAGCGTTCCCTGTGGTCCAGCAGGGAAAACAGGCAGACATCGAAAGCCTGGGCGTAGCGGGGTTGCCAGCTGTGTATGTGCGAATCCACACTGTAGAAAACAGTCAGGCAGGGAAAATTCTCCACGCCCAACACGAAGGGCGGCCGGCTTTTATCCGCCACCACCAGAACATCAGGCGTAAATCCCGCGATATGCACCAGTTCTTCCCAGCAGAAAACGCGGGCTTCCTCGAAATTGTGCTGCGCCACATTGGCCCAGCCGCAGTGGCGCAGCTCTCCGCAGAAAAACGGACTGCCGATCCATAAAAGATTCCGCATGGCTGCCTTGCCCGCGTGTGGCGCTTAAAAACCGGAAAAGCGGAACACCGGATAATTTATTGCATACTGTACCTGTTTGGGATAAAAACAGGGCAATGCAGGAATTGTAAAGTATCTTGCGCGAATCCTCAAGCACAAAGAGGAGTCCGGCTTTGCCCGCTGTTGCGGGGAATGTGACGCCGCCGCGCGGGCTTCGCCGGGTGTTCGTCCGCAACGCCGATTGCAAGGTATGCAACACGTTTACAGACATGGGAGTCAAAGCGCGAATCATGCCGGCTGAGTCCCGCAAATTTCGTGTTCTGCTGTACGCCGTGCCGGCTTTGTTTCTTGCCGCGCTCCTCGCCTTTTTTTATCTGCGGAATCACTTGGCGGCCATAGCCCAGGGGTATGTCGACAGGCTGGCATACGGAACCCACCTGTCGGTTCAACTGCCGCGCGTGGACGTGTCCTTTTGGCCGGCGCCCGCGCTGGTCGCGGGCGATTTTTCCCTTGAAGGCGACGGCTGGCATTTTTCCGCAAAGGAGATAAGGCTGCGCCCGAATCTGATGGGGGCGCTGCGGGGCGCGTTCATTCCGGATTCCCTCGAATTGACGAATCCCGTTCTGCGGGCCGGCAACTCCGCCGCCATGCCGTCGGACATCGGCATGCTTTTTGGCCCGGATTCGGAGGACAGTGGCGAGGGGCCGGACGACATCAAACTGACTGTGAAAAACGGTGAAGTTATTGTCGTGGAAAATGATGTGGATTCTCCTCTGGTCTCCGTCGTGGATTTGACGGCGGGCATGATCAAAGCCCGCGACGGAAGCCGGCGGTGCGAAATCAAAATGGGGGGCGGTTTTTACAGGGATGGAATGTATCTGCCTTTTTTCCTGGGGGGGGATGTTTTTTTGCGCGGCGGCGGCAGACAGGCATACAGTTCGTTTCATCAGCTCGCAATGGAGGACGTCGTCATCCGGCTTGACAATGACGCGGCCAGACTTGACGCCGTGCTGACCCTTCCCGGCAATGCCCCGAATATTCCGGATGATGCGCCGCGTCCGGCATTATCCGGAGCGGGTTTTCATATAGTTGTCGTTCCCCCGCCCGCGCAGCCCGGCGAGAGCGATGGAACGGCGGAGCAACGCGCCCCTGCCCCGGAAGATTCCTTCAAACTGGAAGGCACAGTGCGGGTGCTCCGCGTCAGCCTGAGCCGCTGGTTCGGCTTTGGGCGCATACTCCCTCCCGGCCTGCAGCGGGCGCTTGACGACGTCACTGACGCCGTCCTGAATTTTTCCATGGATAAAAAAGGCCTGGAGGTCTCTTCCATTGCCGGGCATGCGGCCGAGGCGCGTTTTACGGGCTCCGGCAACGTGAAAAGCTGGGCCGAACCCAAAGTGGCCCTGGATTTGAAGACCGAACGGCTGGAACTTCTTGAAGCCCTGCCCGAAGCCGCGGGGCGCATGCCTTCCCCTCCTTTTTTCGCCCACAGCCCTTTGACGCCCGTGCCGGGCGCGCCTCTCAGACCCGGCGAGACCGGCCTGGGGTATGACATACGTCTGGCCGCGCATTTTCTGGGCTATGGCCCCTTGGCTCTTGAAGACGCCGAAGTCGTCATCCGTGAAGGAAAGCCGGACGAGAACGGGCCGGAAGACACGCTGCTCACGGCGGCCGCCGGCCTGTACGGAGGCAACGTGCAAGGGCAGGCCGTATTCGGCGGCGGCGCGCGGCGCCCTTACGCCGTCAGCGCGTATTTTCGCGATGTCCGGGGGGAGGATCTGTCCAGGTCGCTGGGGGTTTTGCCCGTGCAATCGGGGCATATGCGCGCGAAGGTGAATATTAAAAGCCAGGGGAGTACGCTTGGGGAATTTTTTGAAAAATTGACCGGCAGGGTGGAGGTGGGAGTGGGGCAGGGCGCGTTGCGTCCGCTCCCGTCCGAAAAAAAAACCGAAAAAATTTCTTCCGAACAGAACCGGAACCAGTCGGGGGCGTTGAATTTCGACAGCCTCGCACTGGAGCTTGACATTACCGGGGCCTCCGTGTTTGAGGCTGAAAAAGGCCGCCTCGGGCTGAACGGCCATTGGTCTTCCGTGTTGAGCCGCGCCGGATACAGCCTGCGCGCCGACCTCACCGGGATGGTCCGTTTCGGCGAAGGGGCGTTCCCGTCCTTTAACAACAGCCCCGGCGTCCTTGTCCTGCAATCCTCTTCCGCGAACGGGCAGGGCGTCCTGGCGGAGCTCAGGGGGAATTTTTCCCGCATGAGCGATAACGGACTGATATCGATCAGCAACGGACATCTTTCTTCTTCCGTGATTGAGGCGGATGGCGACGCGCGTCTTTTCAGGGAGGGAGAGAGCTTTGCCTACAGGGGGATGATCTCGGCGCGTTGCCGGGACGCCGTCCGCGCCGCGGAGCTTGCCGGCCTGGGGAGCAAACGCCTTCCGGGCGGTTTGCGCCGGTTTTTCGTCAAGGCTGATGTAAAGGGCAACATGCGGGAAATCACCCTTGACAACCTCCAGGCCATTATAGGCGATGTTCCGGTGCGCGGCTCTCTTTCCGCGGCATTCCACAATCAGCTTTCCCTTGAATTCAATCTCGCCGTCGGGGAATTCTCCTTTGAGCGGTTTTTTAAAGGAAACGGCGCCGCCCCGAAAAACAGCGCCGAACCGTGGGATATGCGTGCCCTGCGCGATGCGCGCGCCAAGGGGATACTGCGCTTCGGCAGGCTCAAGCTCTGGCATTTTCTGCTGCGCGACGTCAACATCCCGGTGACGCTGGACAACGGCCGGTTGACGGCCGCTCCGTTGACAGCCCGGTTATACGGCGGTTCTCTCGGAGGCAAGGGGATTCTGAACTTCGCCAGGGGGTTGAATTTTGAAAGCGACTTCTCCGTCGAGGGCGCGAATCTTGACGCCGCAAGCCGGGACATCAGCACCGCTGCGCTTTTGGGCGGAAAAATGAATATTACGCTGAATCTGTCCGGGCATCTGACCGGCGCCAGCGCCGCGTCGCGGTCCCTGAACGGCTCCTGGCGTTTTGTCGTCCGCAACGGTTCCTATCAAAAACTGGGCAAGAACGGCGCACCCGGTGGAAAAGCGACGCTTTTTGACTCCGCCCAGGCCTCAGGCGACATCAAGGCCGGGGTGGCTCACGGGAATGATTTTGTCCTGCGCGGCAAAGATCTTGTCATGCGCGGCGGCGGCCTTGCGGATTTCAACAACGACGTCCTGGACTGCGATTTTGTCATCAACATGAAAAATTTGCCGGACATCCCCGTACATCTGCACGGCAGCTTCAAGGACAGCAAAACGACCGTGAGCGTCGGCAAAGTTCTTCTGAATACCCTTGGAGGCATTCCCAAAGGAATATTTGACATACTCGGCGATGTCGTGCACGGCGCGTGGAAACTGGTCCGTTGACGCGAAATGCGGAACAACCGTCCCCGGACGGGGCGCGCATTCCCGTGAACAATGCCGCCCCGGCGGGCAAAGCCCGCCGGGAGCGAACTGTTTCAAGCGTTACTGCCGGCGGCAGGCAACCCCAAACTGGAACAAATAGATGTTTTGGCCGCCGACGGTAGAGCTGGTCACGTTTACTATCCGCGCGAAGTTTTCCAGGTCGGAGGCCTCCTCGGTCCAGTACCAAAGAATTTATAGGCATCATGCCAAGTCACAACCGAAGGACTCACTTTTCCGAATACCGACAGCGGACCCTCGCCGAAGCGGAAGGTCTCTTCGGGGGAAGTCATGTTGTCGGCCGTAGCCGTCACCCTGATCGTCCGGGAACCCACAATATCCGCCAGATACGCCATCTTGCCGACAGGCGTCGTGCCCAGAATTGTATCCGTATGTCTTCATGGGGCCTCCGGAGTGACGGGTAGAGGGCAAGAAAAAAGGCCGCAAGCGACTGACAGGGGCATACCTTGATGCGCCGCCGGAGGCTTGTCCGGCTTTTGTCGCGACCGGAGCTTGCCGTTGTCGTAAGCCGTGAAGTTCACGACGGCCAAGGCGCGGCCGGCCTTTGTAAACGGCGTTCTTGCCCGGCCCGCGAAAGCGAATTTACAGGCCGAGCTGGGAAAGCATGTCGTCAATGGCGTTTTGGGAACAGGCGTCTTTATCCGGCCCTTTGAGAGCGGAATCGCCCTTGCGACTGTTGAGAAAATCCTCCACAGCCCTGTCCGCCTCGTCGCGCAGGGAAGCGGCGTCGCGCGTGGGGTCTTTTTCCGCGCCTTCCATCACAAGCCCGGAAGAAACATAGAGTTCCACAACGCGACGCTCTATCTCGTTCAGCGCGCCCACCACCTTTTTGATGCGCTGCCCCGTAATATCCTGAAAACTCAAAGCGGTCAGCAGGGTTGTCAGATCCTGGCCGAGAAGATCATTGATTTCCCGCAGACGTTCCTTCAGGGCTTTCGTTGCCCTGCCGGAGCGCATCCTCTCCAGTATGGCCGCACTCTCCGCCTGAAGCTCCAGATGCCTTTCCACAATTTCCATGATGGACAAGGTCGCGTCTTCCGTGGTTTTCAATACTTCACCGAGTTGGGCCGATGCCTCGTGAAACAGGGCGTCCGTTGCCGGGCCGGAACAGTCCTGTCCGGCGGACGCCGCGGACGCCGCGGAAATTTGCCGGTAGATATCCTTGAGTCCCTGGCGCATGGTGGAGTTGAGTTCTTTGTAAACCTTGGCATTCGGCTGTGTTGGCATGGCCTGACCTGTATCGTCCGTTAATGGTTGTCGTGCGGGATCGGGCGGAGAAAGATATTGTTGTCGCGGCCGCCCGCGGCGACAGAATTTCGCGCTACTTGTTTGTCCGCAAAAAAGCCTTGGCGCGCGCGGCTTCCGGCGATTTCGGGTATTTTTTGATGAGCTCCTGCATCCTGGCGTTTGCCGCGGATTTCTGATTGAGCTTGCTGAAACATACGCCCTGCTTCAGGTATGCGCCCGGAGCGGAAGAGGACGAGGAATATTTTTTGATGACCGCGTCATAGGCAAGCGCCGCGTCGGCGAACTGATTGCGCTGGAAGTGGCATTCCGCCAGATAGAACTGCGCTTCGGGAACCAGATTGTGCGAAGGATAATTTTTGAGAAAATCGCTGAAAGAGCGTTGCGCCTCGGTGTAATTCCGGGAATTGTAGGCGTTGACGCCGGAATCAAACAGGGCCAGGGAAAAGTCCTTTTGCGGGACGGGCGCGGCGGGGGCCGGCTGCGGCGAGGGTTGCCCCCAGGTGTTTGCGCCGGGAACCCTGTCCTGCAAGGCATCCTGCCGGTTCGGCGTCTGTGGCGCGGCAGGCCCCTGATAGGGCAAAGTTCCGGTCGGCGTGCCGGTCTGCCCGCCCGAAAGGGCGGGGACGCCGTAAGCGGGCAGATTGTCCTGCGGGCTGGACGCACTGCCCGCCGGAGATCCCTGAAGGCCCGTCATCGGCGTGCCCGTTGGAGATGAATTCTGTGTCGCGGGAATTCCGGCCGGATGACCAAGGTCGAGATTCAACGCCATCTTGTTGTCTATCTGGCGCAGGGCCGCGTCCTGCCGGTTTACGCGTTCCACCAGGGCGCGCGCGCCTCCGGCGATTTGCAGGTCGTCAAGCTGGCCTTTGAGGGAATTGATTTCCGCCCGCAGGGTCTGGACTTCATTCTGCAAGTCGGCCTGGACCGGCTGAAGCTGCCGCAGTTGCACGTCCTGCTGTTGCACCTGCTGTTCCAGATTCCGGCTCTGCACGGAAGAAGAGGAAGCGACACAGGCGTTCATGACTGCGGCAACGCCCAAGAGGGCAAGTCCGAGAAAAAAACGATGTGTTTCCATAACCACCTCCCGGTCGGATGCTAACATGGCGTGAGGATTGATTGCAATGTAAAAATATGACCGAATTCAAACCGCCGTCGGCGCGTCGCGCATCGCTCAGAGCTGTTCCCGCGCGTCTTTTTCCGTTTTCTCCGGCTCCTTGCGCCACATCATGAGGCAGACGAGGAAAGCTCCGGCGCAGATGGCCGCGTCCGCCACATTGAAAGCGGGCCAGTGCAGGGCGCCGATGTGAAAATCCAGAAAATCGACCACAGCCCGAAAACGCAGCCGATCCGCGAGATTGCCCAGCGCGCCGCCCAAAATACAGCCAAGCCCCATGAAGAACAGGGGTTCCTGGCGCGCGTTGCGCGCCAGGGCCAGGATGGCTCCGACGGCCACAACGGTTGCCGCCAGAAAAAGCCAGAATTGCCATTCAATGTCCGGGCGGTTCAGAAAACCGAAGGCCGCTCCGCGATTGCGGATGTTAATCAGATCAAAATATCCGGGGATTACGGTAATGGCGCGGTGTTCCGGCAAGGAAGCCATAATCCGCCACTTGCTGGCCTGGTCCAGCGCAAAGGCGAGAGCGGCCATGCCGCCCAGCAGTGCATAGCGGCGGAGCATTACCGGGCGGCTCCGTCACAGCTCTTCAGCACGGCGGCGCAACGCGGGCAGAGGGTGGGACGGGCCGCGTCGGCGCCCAATTCCGTACTGTATATCCAGCAGCGTTCGCACTTGCTCCCGTGGGCTTTTTCCACCACAACCGCCACCCCCTCCACCTCCGGATCGACAAAAGCCGTCGCGGGCGCGTCGGCAAGGGGGGCGGTCCGCAACTGGGAAACTATGCAAAACGCGCATAAATCCGTGTTCAAGGCCCTGATCTTCTCCTCCAGAAGTGCGGACACATACAGTGTCACCCGCGTGTCCAGAGAGTGCCCGACAACGCCGTCCCGCCGGAGAACCTCGATGGCCCCGGTCACCACGCCGCGCATGGCGAGAAGGCTGTCCCAGCCTTGCCGGCTTTGCGCGTCCAGCATGAAATCGTCGGGAACCAGGGGAGGCAGGGCGAATACCGTTTTTTCCCCGCCGCGCAGAGAGGCGGGGATGTGCCCGAAGATTTCCTCGGCCGTAAAGGAGAGTACCGGAGCCATATCCCTGATCAGGAAAGAAAGTATGCGCCACAGGGTTGTCCGGGCCGAGCGGCGCGGAAGGCCGTCCGCGTGTTCGGCGTACAGGCGGTCCTTGACGATGTCCAGATATACGGCGGAGAGATCCGTCACGCAGTAGTTGTGCAACCTGTGGTAAACCCTGTGGAATTCAAATTCCGTATAGGCCTCCTGCACGATCTTGTGTACGCGGGCCGCCGAGTCCAGGGCAAAGCGGTCCAGAGGGGTGAGCTTCTCCGGAGGGACAATATCCCGGAGGGTCATGTCCGTGAGATTGCCCAGAATAAAGCGGCAGGTGTTGCGGATGCGCCGGTAGGCGTCCACAAGGCGGTTCAGAATCTGGTCGGAAATACGGATGTCTTCCCGGTAATCCACCGAAGAAACCCACAATCGCACAATCTCGGAGCCGAACTTTTCAATCAGTTCCTGCGGGGCGATGACATTGCCGTCGGATTTGGACATTTTGCGGCCTTTGCCGTCCACCACATAGCCGTGGGTCAGCACGGACCTGTAAGGCGCGCCGCCCCGCGTGCCCGCGCAGGCCAGAAGGGAGGAATGGAACCAGCCCCGGTGCTGATCCGAACCTTCCAGATACATGTCCGCGGGGAGGCGCAGTTCCGGGCGCTGCTCCAATACGGCCGCGAAACTGGTGCCGGAGTCGAACCAGACGTCCAGAATGTCGGTTTCCCGTTTCCATCGCTCTCCCCCGCAATGCGGGCAAACAAGGCCTTTGGGCACAAGGTCGGCGATATCCGCCTCATACCAGTAATCACAGCCGGCCGGGTGCCCGGCGAAACGGTCCGCCATCCCGCGCATCCAGGCCGGCTCATTCCAGGCTTCCCCGCAGTCTTCGCACAGCAGGGCCATAATGGGCACCCCCCACTGCCGCTGACGCGAGATGCACCAGTCCGGCCGGGATTCCACCATATTGTGGATGCGCTCTCTCCCCCAGGCGGGAATCCAGCGCACATCATTGTCGATGATCTTGAGCGCGCGCCGCCTCAGGCCGTTTTTCTCCATGCTGATAAACCACTGCGTAGTGGAGCGGAAAATGACGGGATTTTTGCACCGCCAGCAGTGCGGGTAGGAATGGGTCAGTTTGCCCCGCCAGAGCAGCGCCCCGGATTCCGCCAGTTTTTCCACAACCGGCAGATTGGCCTCCATAACACTCAGGCCGGCAAAAAAAGGCACCGAGGGCAAAAAACAGCCCGCATCGTCCAGGGGGGAATATATGTCCAGCCCGTATTTCAGGCCGATCTCATAGTCTTCCCGGCCATGACCCGGCGCTGTGTGCACACAGCCCGTGCCCGTTTCCAGAGTGACATGGAGGCCCAAGGTCAGCGGCGACTGCCTGTCATAAAAGGGGTGGCTGGCCGTCAGACCCTCCAGCCGCGCGCCGTCCGCACGGCCCAGAACGCGCGGGGCCGTCCAGTCAAAAAGCCGCGCGCAGGAGGCAAGGCGTTCTTCGGCGAGCAGATACTGCCTGCCGCCGGCTTCCACCAGTACATAGCCGAATTCCGGATGCAGACAGACGCCCATGTTGTCCGGCAGCGTCCACGGAGTTGTCGTCCAGATTACCACATGGGCTCTTCGGGGGTCGGCCCGCGGAAAAATCCGCGCGAGCCCGGCGTCCGCCAGAGGAAAGGCCACATAGACGGAAGGGGAGGAGTGGTCACGGTATTCCACTTCCGCCTCGGCAAGCGCCGTACGGCACGAACAGCACCAGTAAATGGGTTTTTTGTCGCGCAGCACGCTGCCTTTTTCCACAAAACGGGCGAGTTCCCGCGCGGTGGCGGCCTCATAGGCGGGGTCCATGCTCCGGTAAGGGCTTTCCCACGCGCCCAGCACGCCAAGACGCCTGAACTCTTCACGCTGCACGTCAATCCATTTGGCGGCGTATTCCCTGCAAAGACGGCGCACAATGGCGGGCGGCAGGATTTTTTTCTTCTCTTTCAGGCGCTGCTCCACCTTGTGTTCAATGGGCAGGCCATGACAGTCCCACCCCGGCACATACCGGGCCACATAGCCCTGCATGTTCCGGGATTTGACGATGATGTCCTTGAGCACCTTGTTGAGGGCCGTGCCCAGATGTATATGGCCGTTGGCGTAGGGGGGGCCGTCGTGCAGAACATATTCGCCCTTGCCGCCGGACGCGGCCGTCATGGCCTCATAGGCCCCGACGGTTTCCCATTTTTGTATGATTTCCGGCTCGCGCCGCGCCAGATTCGCCTTCATGGGAAAATCCGTCTGCGGCAGCTTCAGCGTTTTTTTGTAATCGTTCATGCCGGTTTCCCGTAACCGTGAAAAATGCGAGAGCAGCGCCTGTGCCAGACTTTTGAATCCGAAGAATTTCAGAATGTGTCAGTATGATGAAAGCCGTCGGTGAAGTCAAGACGGCCCAACCGCAGCGCCGTCAAAAAGAACGCTTTCTGTTGTTCCGTCAAGCCGGACTGACGAAAGAATGGTAACGGTTTCCCAATGCCCGCAAGGCGCGGCATCATAACACCGGGCTCCTTTGGACGTTGAACGCAGCGCGGCGGCATTGACGACTTCGAGAATTTCCCCCTGCCCGGTTTCACCGATGAGGATGCGGCCCTTTTCCGGGTCTTTGGGGATGTCAAACCATTTTTCATGGCGGTCGATGGGGCCTGTTTTGATGCGCATGGCGTCTCCTTCTTTTTTAAGGAAAGGATAGCCGAAGGTTATGTGCGGTTGGCAAGATGGTCGTTGCCAGTGCCGGCAATCATGTTGTCAAAAAATGATGATTGGGGTAGGCAGTGAGAAAAGTCGGAAGGAAGGAAGGCGGGAAGGGATGCGGGGCTTGTTTGACATCAGCAGGGGACCGGAATGACATCAGTCACGAATGCGCTTTACTTCGGTGACAACCTTGCGGTGATGCGGGAATACATTGCCGACAAATCCGTTGACCTGGTCTACCTTGACCCGCCGTTCAACAGCGCCAGAGATTACAATATTCTTTTTTCCGCCCCCGGCGGCGGGAAAAGCGAAGCGCAAATCACCGCCTTTGAGGATTCATGGCATTGGGGACAGCAAGCCGAGAAGGAATTCGGGGAAATACTGAATTCCGGCAGAACGCATGTTGCCGAGATGATTCAGGCTCTGCGGAATTTTCTTGGTGAAAGCACTATAATGGCTTACCTCGTCATGATGGCGAACAGGCTTATCGAGTTGCGTCGTGTTTTGAAGGATACGGGGAGCCTGTATTTGCATTGTGACCCGACTGCCAGCCATTACTTAAAAATTGTTCTTGACAGCATTTACGGCGCGCAAAATTTTCGGAGCGAAATTATCTGGAAGCGCACAAGTTCGCACAGTAGCGCTCGTCGTTGGGGACCGATTCACGATACAATTCTGTTCTACGCGAATTCGCCAACATTCACCTGGAATAAAATTTATGGCACTTATGATGAAAGCTATATAAAAAAATATTATCGCCATATTGATAATGACGGACGAAATTTTAGGCTGTCGGATTTAACCGGAAGCGGCACAAGAAACGGTGAGAGCGGCAAAGAATGGGGAGGGTTTAACCCGACCTCTTTTGACCGCCATTGGGCGATACCAACAGAGGTTAAAGAGCAATTCAGGGATGTCGCCGAAGAACAACTAACACCACATCAATGGCTTGATTTATTTGATAAGCACGGTTTGGTTTCGTTGAAGGCGGAAGGCCGTGACTGGCCGCATGTGAAGCGGTATCTTGACCGAATGCAGGGTATCGCACAGCAGGACATTGTGCTGGATATCCCACCCCTTTCCTCACGTGACGCTGAACGCCTTGGCTATCCCACACAAAAGCCGCTTGCCCTTCTTGAACGCATCATCAGCGCGTCCAGCAACAAGGGCGACATCGTGCTTGACCCCTTCTGCGGATGTGGCACGGCCGTTCATGCCGCGCAGAACCTTGGCCGCAAATGGATTGGCATAGACATTACCCACCTTGCCGTCAGCCTGATTGAAAAACGCCTGAAGGACGCTTTCCCCGGCGTCCAGTTCTCGACATACGGAACGCCGAAAGACATTGAGGGGGCAAGGGAATTGTCAAAGCGTGACAAGTATCAATTCCAGTGGTGGGCTTGTTCGCTTGTTGACGCGCAGCCCTACCGGGACAAAAAGAAGGGGGCGGACGGCGGGATTGACGGGATAATATATTTTCAGGATGAACACAGGGGGCACAAAAAAATAATCGTTTCCGTCAAAGGGGGCGAACATGTGAATGTCGGCATGATTCGGGAACTGGCGCACGTTGTTCACAGCGAGAAAGCGGAAATCGGCCTCTTTGTGACCCTTGCCCGGCCCACAAGTCCGATGGTTGTTGAAGCGGCCGGTGCGGGGTTCTACCAAAGCCCGCTGACAAAGAAACAATACCCAAGGATTCAAATTCTTACGGTAAAAGAGCTGCTTGACGGGAAAAAGCCGCAGTATGTCGATTTTTCGGAAGGACGCGCCACATACAAACGCGCCAAGCGAGAAGACCGGAAAAAGGTTGAACTCAAGTTGAAGGTATAATCATAATACGGTGGTACAGACTCATGCGAAAAGCGATTCATGTCTTGCTGGCGGTGGTGATTATGGCGGCGGCTGGGTGTGCGCGTCCAGTTGTAAAATATTGGGAAGCTATCGGAGGTAGCCGGGCTGACGCTACCGTGAAATTAGCATTTTATTACAACCCCACTGTGGAACGACCTGAGCCTAACGAAAACCAGGCTACCAGTGTGGCTTCTCAAAAATGCCAAACATGGGGATATATAACGGCTGAGGCATTCGGCGCCGCATTGCAACAGTGTACTCAATGGTCACAATCATTATATGGTAGCCCTATATGCTACCAAATGACAGTTGTGAAAGAATATCAGTGTGCTGGAACTAGTGATGGTTTGTTGAAAATGATGCAGGAGGGCGGAATAAAATTAGAAAAATAACCATGTCTCAAGCAAGGGAGGACTTATATCTTGGGGTTGTCAAATAATCAAGTGGGAGGTCTTATGCGCAATGTGATTCTGGTGTTTATTGTTGTGGTGATGGTTGGGTGTGTGGCAAAAACACAGATGCTTACAGACTATTCGACGTTTGACAAGGAGACAGCCGAGAATCAGATGCGTCCAGGGAAAAATACTATCAAGGGCAGTGCGCTGTTGCGGCAAGCTGGAGGCGGTGTCGTAACCTGCGCCGGGAATGAAGTTACATTGATTCCCTACTCAAACTATGCGCGGGAAAGAATGACAGCCCTATACCCGAATGAAAGCAGTGGAATAAACAGTTTTCTTCCATACAGCAACCCCCCAATGGTTGAACGCCGGTTCCTGTCGAGCGACACAGATTATGAGAGGCTTTTGAAAAAAACACAGTGCAATGCGCAAGGCTTTTTTACCTTTGATAATCTTGCTGATGGCAATTATTACATTGTGACACATATACTTTGGTATGTAGGTCGGGGTGCGCCACAGGGTGGGTCGCTAATGAAAAAAGCCAGCGTCTCCGGCGGCGAGACAAAAGAGGTCGTAGTTACGCATCCGTAACCTCTGGAAAGTCAATTTTTTATGTCAAGCCGGAAGAAAAGTCTTGACATCCCCGCCGTCACTTATCCGGCAATGGCGTCAGGAAAAATTGCCCTCGCTTCTTTTATCTTTTATGTAGCTTTGTCCCGCTTATGCCAGAACGTGCGACCTCTTCACCGGCGGCTCTAATGCGTACTGCCACGCCTGGCTTTATGCAATGTTCCGCGCCACCAAGTCCAGCGGCAAAATTATAGCGCTGCTCTTCCGGCATGCTCCACCAGCCCCTTTGCCAAGTATACCAAATTGTTATTCCGCCATCTTCGCGTGTTGCAATATCGTTATCAATGATTGATTTTATTATACTTTTTGCTTCTTTTTGATTACATTCAGCAGCTTTTATGGTATTATGTTGGGAAAACAACAATACGACAGCACACACGACAAGTAAAAATCTCTTCACAGCATTGTCCATCTTTGTTCTCCCGGAAGTGCAATGGTTTATCAATGGTCAAAACTTACTTGCCCCAGGATTTGGTTTCTTTTCATAACTCAGCCATGTTTCGTCAGGAAAACACATAAGGCTTATATTTGATTCGGACGTACGCCATTCCCTTGATACAGCGTCGCCCATAGTGATAACATATGCACGTCCAAGCCTTTCTCGTAGGGATCCTGCCATATCCAAACATGCTTTTTTCTTGCTTGTAGAGTCACCAGTCCCCATAATCATAACCATATTCAACTTTTTTGCATTGAAGACCATACGCACATCGTATTGAAACTCTCCGATTTTATGTCCTTTCAATATATGAACATCTTCACCTTTTTCATTCTTTTTAGCAAAAACTATTTTTTCCCCGAGAGCTTTGGACACCTGCTCAGGGGACATACCCCATTTCGTTTTTCCCCACGCATACCCATCAGCGCAGGCAGAGGATGCGAACACGAGGAGAATAAAGAGAAAGCAAAATGTTACCGGAGCAAATTGTTTCATAGCGTTTTCCTTTTTTATCTGCCTATGATAAAAATTGTCTTTTGGCAATCATTTTTGCCCTTGACATCCCCGCAGACCTATGCTTTGGTTGCTCTACGGAGCTAGCACCTCCCCTGAGACGGATGCCCACCCGTCAGATTGAGGCTTTTTTTATTGCCCTGTTCAGGGTATAATATCGCCAGATTTGCCGGGTGTGCGTGAAATAAAATACCGAAAGGGAAATAACGCGCAGTTCCGAGAGCTGTTTTCAGCGCCCGGCAATCTTCACACTGGGGATTAAAACTTGTAACTGATGCCCAACATTGAACACATTTCTCGCGTCAGCGATTTAGGCGCATGCTTTGCCAGGCAATTTTTGATTTCATTGACTGTTTGCATCGGGAGTGTCGCTATCATCCGGCAGCCGTCCGGCATTTTAGATGCGACTTTCTCCGTTTTGAACAGGGAAGGCTTTCTCGAAAGGTCAAGCCATGTATCCTTCGGAAACGCACCACCGCCACGAATGAAAAACTTTTTCTGCTTTGGCTGGCAACCCTGATTTTTCTTTTTCCCCCTGTGGATGTCGCTATTACAAGAAGAACGTCTTCTTTGTCCGCGCTGAAGGCCAACACGACAAGCAACTTGTCCGCATGTCCACCATCACAAAATTCATAATCTGAGAAATAGAGAATGTCCCCGATATTCATCCAAACATTGCCTCAAGGAGAGCATTGTCGTCTTGTATTTCTTTGACGCGGTTTTTTTCCTCTTCAGAGCATCCGTCAAGTTCAAGGTCATAATCAATAACGGCCTTTTTGCCTTTTGTCTTCAGCGTCACATCCCACGGGTCGTTGCGGGCGTGAGACGCTTTGACGACCATTCTCGCCGGAATCCCTTTGAACATTTCTGAAACATTTTTGAGTTCTGTCTTTTCTGTGCCGGAAAAATAATCATCAGAGAATACCGCATCCTTTTTTGCCTTGAGCTTGGAGTCAAAGCCTTGCCCCGTCACGGTAACAACATTATTGAGGTTCAAACCACAACTTTTTTTGAGACGCATTTCTTGCCAGACGGATACAGGGACCGGCCCGAAGTCCCAAGCCTGATAAGTTTCGCCTGTCAGCGATTCGCCTGTTTTTCGGTAGAGCCTGAAGTCAAGATAAAACAAGAGCTTCATCAGCTTTGTAAGGCCGACGGTCTTGTCGTTCTGGACAAAATAGAGGACGGCGTTTCTGAGCTTTTCACGCCTGCGTACTTCGTTTGTGGGCATTATCACCTTCCTGGAAAGTCAATTTTTTATCTGTTTCATTTTTTGTGTCAAGCCGGAAGAAAGTCTTGACTTTCTCTAGCGCCCGTGGTTTTGTTTCCTCACGCCCTTCAACAGCCGATGTGAGCGGACAGCCGCCACCCGTCGAGAGCGGATTTTCTTTTTTGTCAAGACTGTTTCTTGTCTGGCAATCAGGTATAATGAACATCTAAGCTGGAGTCCAATGGAGGTAAACCATGTCTTCTAGGTATCATAGTGCTAAATGTGGCCACATAAAAAGAAGATTGAGACAAGGCGAGCCATTGAAAGGTAAAACATATAGTACCAAATTTTCCACTTCCCGAGACGACTCATCAATCCGGCAAGGGTTCCCTGACCACGATCCCCACATCCCCGGTCAATGAGCTGACCGGTATCGCGACAATAAGCCTTCCAGATCCAAAGTTTGTTTTTTTTGAACGCAGATAGTGCCACATCTCATCCAACTCGACGACAACAGCCTCACAGAGTTCCGGTTTTTCGTAAGCCTTTTCCGCGAAAAGCCGTATCCAGCGCAACACGGCAGGTGTTGAAACCTTGAACATTCGTGCAATGCAGTT
>JAISLI010000012.1 GCA_031291035.1 Desulfovibrio sp. | reverse complement strand
TCGGCCTGGACTTCGGCAACGGGGACGTCTCCTTCGGCCTGAACTACAACCTCATGTTTTCGGAACACACCACGGGCCACGGGGTCTTCGGCACCTTCCGCTACGAGTTCTGAAACCGTTGAAAAGCGGCAGGGATTTGCGGGCAAATCCTTGCCGCGGGATTGTCGCAAGGCGGGCGGCGCGACGGGCAATGCCGGGCCTCCGGAGAACGGCCAACGCGCCGCCGCCTACATGCGCTCCGGCCTGAACATGGTGTGGAGCTATTGACCATACCTGATCCGGAAACAGAATCAGAACTATTTTTCACAGGTTTTACAGGCATCGGCCCTGAAAACAATAAGGGGGCAATTTTTGCAAATATCGCCGCCGGGGAAGGGATCTCCGGGGCGGGTAACGGAGCTGGAGCCGAACTTCCCCATGCGTTGTAGAAGACGTTTGACAACGGCCCCGATGTGCTCGCCGGGGATGAAGACATTCACCTCGCCGCGCTCTGTTTTGCCGGCGTTGTAGCTGCCGGAGCAGGCGGGACAACAGTTGAAGGTTTTTTGCAGCCAGGCGAAAACGCTGCCGCCGCAGGCCGACGAACTCATGGTTATCTGGGGCCGCAACGGATGCGTGTCCGTAGCGGCCATGTAGTCAACGGCCAGATGGTAGGATTGCATATTGTCGCAATAAAAATGAACCACATGCGGAGGCGCCGCGGCTTTGCCCAGTGGACCGACGGCCACGGCTCTGAGGGAGCCCAGGGGCAGGCGCGGCTTGGAGAGCTGAAAACGCTCCGCCTGGGCAATATCCGTACAGTATTTGAGTTGCGATTTGATTTCATTGTCGTCGTTCTCCCTGAAGCCGAAACTTACCTGCGCGTTGGAGCAGCCGAGATGCTCCTTTGCCGCCAGGACCGTTTTGTTCTGCATGCGCGCGGCTATTTCCCATTGGCAGAAGGTAATGGGTCTGACGGGGGTAACGCAGGAGGGAGTTTTTGCCCTGAACTCCTCCACGTCGCTGTCCGTAAACAGCCAGGTCACGGCAACGGGATGATGATACAGTCTGAGTTCATCCATTAACGTCTTTTCCATCTCGGCATAACTGAGCGACATCTTTATCCTCCCGGACGGTTTTTGGCGGCGATCCCGCCGGCGGCGTTCAGGTTTCGCGTGCAATTTTACAATGATGCCGGAAATTTCGCACACGACACGGGCGGCAAGATTAGCCCATTCGGCGCTCTGTGTAAAGAGAGTTTTTCAAAACTATGCGAAACAATTGTACACAATATATCTTGACTGCCTTCCCTGACTGGAGGACAATTGCGCGCAGCAAATGCAAAACGAGTTCTTTAAACTTTCTTTACTCCGTCTTTCCCCGCTTCTCCGCCGTCAAAAATTTCAACCCGGCGATAATTGTCCGGAAAAGGAGACATTCTCATGAAGCTGTTTGATTTGAAAGGCAAAATTGCCCTGGTGACCGGCGCTTCCTCGGGGTTGGGCGTTCAATTCGCGAAAGCCCTGGCGGGACAGGGCGCTGATCTGGCCATCATGGCAAGACGGCTGGAAAAACTTGAGGAAGTCGAAAAAATCATTGAGGGCATGGGAGCGCGTTGCCTTGCCGTCAAATGCGATGTGTTGAAGAACGAGGAGATCAAGGCCGCCGTCGCAAAAATCAGGGAGCACTACGGCAGAATCGATATTTTGGTGAACAACGCGGGCGTTGCCCGCTCGATACCCGCCGAGGCCCAGCCGGACGACGACTGGAACGCCGTTATAAATACCAATTTGAACAGCGTGTATTTCGTCGCCCGGGAAGTGGGCAGGGTCATGATCGAACAGAACTACGGCAAAATTATCAATCTGGGGTCGATACACAGCCGCGTCGCCATGCCCGGCGGCCATCTCAACGCCTACTGCGCCTCAAAAGGCGGAGTGTTGACGCTCACAAAGGCTCTGGCAACCGAATGGGCCAAATACAACATTACCGTCAACGCCATCGGCCCGGCATATTTTCAGTCTGAAATGACCAACGCGGCTATGAGCGATCCCGCTTTCGGGAATGCCGTCAGGGCGTATTGCCCCATGGGGCGCACGGGCAGAGAAGGTGAACTGGACGGAGCCGTCATCTATTTTGCCTCCGACGCATCCAGCTATACCACCGGCCAGTTGCTCTGCATCGACGGCGGCTGGACAGCCATCTGACCTTCAGACAGCGCGGGCGCGGCGTTCATGCGGGGTTGTCCCCGAGCAGCTTTTCAAAATAGCCGATGGTTTTCTCAAGCCCTTCCCGGAGCGGCACGGCGGGTTCCCAGCCAAGTTTCCCGCGCGCCAGGGCAATGTCCGGCCGGCGCTGTTTCGGGTCGTCACGGGGCAGGGGCTTGTGGATAATGGAAGAGCGGCTGCCTGTGATCTCCATCACCTGCTCCGCCAGTTCCCTTATGGAAAATTCATCCGGATTGCCCATGTTCATGGGGCCGACAAAGTCTTCCGGAGAAACCATGAAGCGCGTCATGCATTCGACAAGATCATCCACATAGCAGAAAGAACGGGTCTGGTTGCCGTCGCCGTAAATGGTGACAGGCTCATTTTTGAGAGCCTGGACAATGAAGTTGGAAACGACGCGACCGTCGTTCGGATGCATTCTTGGCCCGTAAGTGTTGAAAATGCGCCCAACCTTCACGGGCAGACCGCTTTGCCGCCAATAGGCGAAAAAGAGCGCCTCGGCGCAACGCTTGCCTTCGTCATAACATGAGCGCGGGCCGTTGGGATTGACATGCCCCCAGTAATTCTCCGTCTGGGGGTGCATTTCGGGATCCCCGTACACTTCGCTGGTGGACGCCTGGTAAATGCGCGCCTTGAGGCGCTTTGCGAGCCCCAGCATATTGATGGCCCCGTGTACGCACGTTTTGATTGTCTGCACCGGATCATGCTGATAGTGAACGGGAGAGGCCGGACAGGCCAGATTGTATATCTCGTCAACCTCCACATAAAGCGGAAACGTGACGTCATGGCGGATGAGTTCGAAACGCCTGTCGTCCATAAGATGTTCAATGTTGGCGCGGGCGCTGGAAAAAAAGTTGTCCACGCAGAGGACTTCGTGGCCCGCGTTGAGCAGACGCTCGCACAGGTGGGACCCCAAAAATCCCGAACCGCCGGTCACGAGAATACGTTTTCTCAGGTGCATGTTTTCTCCAGAATGTGAGCCGGGATGCCCCGCGGATTGTCGGGGGATCAGCCTGTCCCGACAGGCGCATAGTGCATGGTGCGCTGTACGGGGCTGAAACCCGCCGTCCGGATAATTTTATGTATCTCCCCGCGGGTGAGGCGATGGGAAACTCCCGCCGCCGCCACCACGTTTTCTTCAATCATCAGGGAACCGAAATCATTCGCTCCGTAAAAGAGCGCCAGTTGCGCCACCTGCGGCCCCATGGTGACCCAGGATGCCTGGATGTTGGGCACATTGTCGAGAACAAGCCGGGAGATGGCGAGCAGCCTGAGATAGGCCGGCGCCGGCAGGGGGACGCGGGCAATTCGGGTATTGGCCGGCTGAAACGTCCAGGGAATGAAGGCCGTAAAGCCGTGCGCGCGATCCTGCAAGGCCCGTACGGAAAAAAGGTGATCCAGTCGGTGGGCGGGTTCCTCCTCATGGCCGAACATCATGGTGGCGGTGGCGCGCAGCCCGATCTTGTGCGCTTCTTCCATGACGAAAAGCCATTCATCGGCGGAACATTTGTTGGGGGAAACCCGGGCTCTGACACCGTTGTGCAGAATTTCCGCGCCGCCGCCCGGCAGGGAGTGCAGTCCGGCCGCTTTGAGGCGCAAAAGAATTTCCCGTACCGTGAGGTTGAATGTTTTGGACCAGAAAAAGATTTCCGGCGGGGAAAAAGCGTGGATATGCAGTGAGGGCCAGGTTTCGCGCAGCCAGCGCAGCAGATCTTCGTACCATTCCAGCGGCAGTTCGGGATGATGCCCGCCCTGCAGCAGAATTTGGGTACCGCCGAGACGCAGGGTTTCCTCGATTTTACGCGCCATTTCTCCGCGGCTGACGACGTAGCCGGCGGCGCTTCCGGGGGGGCGGAAAAAAGCGCAGAAACGGCAGCCGCATGCGCACACGTTGGTATAGTTGATGTTACGGTCTCCGACATAGGTCACCACGGGTTCCGGGTGCAGGCGCAAACGCATGGCGTGGGCGAGCGCCGCCAGGGTGTGCAGGCTTGCCCGGCGGTACAGGATATCCGAGGTGGGGCGGTCCAGTCTCTCTCCGCGCCGCGCCCGGTCCGCTGCCGCGCGCACGTCGCGGTTTTCCTCAAAGGCATTGTGCTCCGGCTCAAAAAACATGTTCTGTCTCTGCCGTTCCGGCGGCGGGGCTTTCAAACATGGCGTTGCGCCGTACCGGCCTGAAGCCGGAATCCCGTATCATCGCTTCTAGTTCCGTGACGGTCAGCCCCTGGGAGGAATCAGCGCCGGCCATGTGCCCGATGTGTTCCTCAATGATTGTTCCGTCCAGGTCGTCCGCCCCGAACCAGAGGGCCGTCTGCGCGATTTTCTGTCCCAGCATTATCCAGTAGGCCTTGATGTGGGGAATGTTGTCCAGCATCAGCCGGGAAACGGCCACAGTGCGCAATTGATCAAGGCCGCGCTGGGGGCCGAGCTTTTCTTCAGGCAGCCTGAGGGCGCTGTTCTCCGTCAAAAAAGGCAGTGGGATGAAACAGGTGAAGCCGCCGCTTTTGTCCTGCTGTTCGCGCAGGCGGCAAAGATGATCCACGCGGTGGGCAAAGGTTTCCAGGTGGCCGAAGAGCATGGTGCAGTTTGTTTTTATCCCCAGCGAGTGTGCCTCCGCGGAAATACGCAGCCATGTCGCGGCGTCCGCCTTGCGCGGACAGATTTGCCGGCGCAGGGTTTCGTCAAAAATTTCGGCGCCGCCGCCCGCCATCATGACAAGCCCGGCCGCCTTGAGCCGTCTGAGCACCTCCAGCGTACTCGTGCCCTCCAGGTTTGCGAAATGCGCTATTTCCACCGGAGTGAAAGCCTTTATCGGCAACCGTGGATTAAGGACGCGCACAGCGCGGAAGATGTCCTCGAACCAGCTCAGGGGCAGGTCCGGGTGGCAGCCGCCCACGAAGTGCATTTCGTCCAGGTGTGGCGGGCTTAGATCCGCGGCGCGCAAACGCGAGAGAATATCTCCCCTGTCCAGGGTGAACGCTCCGGGATCGCTTTCCCGGTCGCGGTGAAAGGCGCAGAATACGCAGTCGTTGACGCAGACATTCGTGTAATTGATTTGCCTGTTGACGACATAGAAAACCGCATCCCTGTGCAGCCGCGAACGCGCGTGCATGGCAAGCGCTCCAAGCGCGGTGACATCGGGGCAGCCAAAAAGCGCGAGGCCGTCGTCAAAACTCAGTCTGCGGCCTGCGAGAACCTTGTCGTATACGGACGAAAGACCGAGTCTGTCATAGTATGTCGCGTCAAGCATGCACGGAGTCCTGCGCGTCCGCCGGCGCGCAATACAGCAACAAACGGTCGCTGCCGGACGTGCGCTGTCGGGTCAACATTTATACATAACCGCCTCCTGCGCCCGTTGTCAATATCGGGAAACATGATGCGGCAATTCCAATTTTTGTCAGATATTCAATATTTTTTTCCGGTTCGCGCCGTGCTGAGTATCAACGACATATAGGGAGGCGTTTCGCCGGCGGGGGGGAGGCCCCTGCCGATGCGTTCCCCGGATTGTTCCACGCGGCTTGCCAGCAGGCAGTCACCGTCGCGCCCCGAGGCGCGCAAGGCCTGGCCTATGCCGGCGATATTGCGGTAGACCTTTAAAATAACCGCCGTATCCGCCCCGCGCAGTTCCTGTTCCAGCTCTTCGGCGTTGTTGATGCCGGGCAGCAGTCGAAGGGTTTCGTCCCCTTCGCAGAGGATGAATTCCGCGCGCGCGGCCGCCGCCTGAAAGGAGGTGATGCCGGGCACAATCTCCACAGGCTGTTCCGGCGCTTTTTTTCTGATTTCACGCAGCAGATACCCGAAGGTGCTGTAAACAAGCGGGTCGCCGATGGTCAGAAAAGCCGCGCTGTTGCCGGCCAGCAGCACGGCGAGTGTTTGATTCGCGGCTTGTGTCCAGGCCTTGCGCAGGACATCCCGCCGCCGCGTCATGGGGAAGCCGAGGCGGATTATTTTCGCCTCCGGCCGCAGGTGCGGCAGGGCGGTGTCGAGAGCGCGGGAATAGTCATTGCCGGGCGAGGACGCGGCGAGCAAGGCGTCCACGCCGCCAAGGACGCGCGCGGCCCTGAGCGTGAGCAGATCCGGCGCGCCGGGGCCAACCCCCACGGCATATAATGTTCCGGGTGTGACGGTAAGGCGATTCATTTTTTTCGGTACTGTTTCCCACAGCTTACGCGCGTGGTCATTCTTTTGACTCAGTTGACGGAGGACGGGGGGCATGGCCGTCCGCGGCAGGCCGCAACCGCCGGGAAAGCTCCTCGGCGGCGGCAACGGCGTGCGGCCCAGGCCGGGCAAAGCGCTTTTCGTCCACATTCAGCACGCGTCCCGCGCGCACGGCCGCGAGATCCTTGTAGTGCGGACGGAGGCGCGGCGGCGGCGCACCGGGATTCATGGGACCCTGCTGAACGATGTATACCTCGGGTCTGGCCTGAATCAGCGCTTCCTCGCTGTAACGCACCAGTTTTTTTCGTTCCCGCACCACGTTTTCCCCCCCCGCCGCGACAATGATTTCCTGCACAATGCCTTTGCCGCCGGCGGCAAGCAGATTGGGGTAGCGCACTTCATAGAAAATGCGCACAGGCGCGCGCCCGCTGTGACGTTCCCTCAGGGCGACGAGGCGGGTTTTCCACTCCCGGACGCGGGCGTCGGCCTGGGGACGCCGGTCAAGCAGCAGCCCCAGTTTTTCGGTGACGCGGAAAATGTCTTCGAACGAGTCCAGGGTAAACGTCAGAACATTCAGGCCAAGAGAGCGCAGGGATTCAGTTTGTGCCTGCGTTTCCTGCCGTCCGGCGAGCTGCAGGACAGCGTCCGGCCGCAGGGCGACGATGAGTTCCGGGTTGGGCCGCATGTGCGTGCCGATGACAGGCAGGGCGTCCAGTTCCGGCGAACCGCCGTCAGCCGCCGTGCGGGCCGCGAGGCAATGCCCGGCCCCCAGGGCCAGGACAAGTTCGCTGAAGGCTCCGTACAGGGCTATGACGCGTCGCGCCGGCGCGTCCAGCGTCACGGCGCGGCCAAGGTCATCCGTTATGGTGAGGGCCCGGGCGGGAAGCGGCAGAAGGCAGAGAAAAAACAGCAGAAAATTTTTCATGACCATGCGCTCACCGTTTCGGCGGCGGGAGGGCGGATTTTCCGTGAAGGGCTTGCGGCACGGGAAAAACCGGATGCGGGATAACCCGGAGCGGCGCGTCGTAAAGAGCGCTCAGACGGGATTCGGTAAACATCTCCTCCACGGGGCCGTCAAAAAGCACGCGGCCCTCCCTGATGCCCACCAGGCGCGTGGCGTAGAGCGCCGCCAGATTGTAGTCGTGCAGGGCCATGATTACCAGGCTTCCCGTGGAACGGCGGCCTTCCAGCAGGTCAAGCAGCTCCGTCATGCGCGCCGGGTCAAGATTCGCCGTGGGCTCGTCCAGCAGAAGGACAGGGCTTTCCTGGGCCAGGGCGCGGGCCAGCAGCACGCGCTGGCGTTCTCCGCCGGAGAGGGAGGAGAGTTCCCGTCCGGCGAGGGCAAGGGCGTCCACGGCGTGCAGGACGGCCCGCGCCGCGTCGTGATCCTTCCGGCGGTATGTGCCGGGCCAGGGCAGCCAGGGGTAGCGGCCCAGCAGCACCATTTCGAACGCGGTGATTCCGGCGGGGATGTCTTCCCGTTGGGCGACCACCGCGCACAGGCGCGCCCGGTGGCGCGGGGCAAGACTGTTTACGGCTTTGCCCCGCAGGAAAATTTTACCTTTGCCCGCGCGCAGCACACCGGAAACAGCCCGGAGAAAGGTGGTTTTGCCGCTGCCGTTGCGCCCCAGAAGGGCGACGCACTCGCCGGCGCCGGCGGCAAGGCTGATGTTGTGCAATATGTGTTTGTCGCCGTAGCCGGCGCTGAGGTTGGCGACGTCGAGCATCAGCGCCTCCGGATCAGCAGGGCGAAGAACGGCCCTCCCAGCAGCGCGGTGACAACGCCCACAGGCAACTCCTGCCCGCCGGGCAGGCAGCGCGCCAGGGCGTCGGCAAAGACAAGCAGCAGCCCTCCGCCGAAAAAAGCGCCCGTCAGCAAGGGGCCGTGAGCTCCTCCCAGACATATCCGCAGCAGGTGCGGGGCCACGAGGCCCACAAAGGCTATAATTCCGGCCACGGCCACGCAGCCCGCCGTCATCATGCCCGCTCCCGCCAAAAGACAGAACCTCGTCCTCCCCACATGGAGCCCCAGTTGGGCGGCCTCCTCGTCGCCGAGGCAGAGCAGGTCCAGTTTTCTGAAATTCAGGCTTACGACAAGAAAGCCGGGGACGAGCGTGACGAGCAGCAGGGGCAGGCTTTCCCAGCCGCGTCCCTGCAGGGAGCCGAGAATCCAGAAAACGATGCTGGTGACCGATTCTTCATGCAGGGCCTTGATAAGGGCAACCAGGGCGCCCAGAAAGGCGGATACGGCAATGCCCGCCAGAACCACGTTTTCGCGACGGAGAGCGCCTTTGGCGCTTCCAAGCCAGACGCTTGCGAAAAGAGCCAGCAATGCCCCGGCAAGGGCCGCGGGCGCGATGAGCCCGGCGCGGGACATGCCCTGCAGGGCGGCGGGGAATGCGGCCCCTCCCGCCGTGATGACGAGGCTGGCCCCGCATGCCGCGCCGGCGGAAATGCCCAGGGTAAAGGGATCCGCCAGGGGGTTGCGCAGAACTCCCTGCAGGGTGACGCCCGCCATGGCGAGGGCTCCGCCGCAGAGGGCGGCGATGACGACGCGGGCCAGCCGGATATTGCCCACCACAAGAAAACTGGCTTGGTCCGCCGGGGGCGCGGCAAAGCCCAGCCTGGCCCAGAATGCCTGAAAGACCTCCGCCGGGCTGATCGCCACCGGCCCAACGAGGCAGGAAAGAGGCAGGGCGCAGACCCAGAGTGCCGCGAGGCAGAGCAGAACGCGCCTGCGCCGGTTTTCTGTCATGGAAAGGCGCGGCCTTTCAGCGCGCGACGTCAGAGCCTTGCGCTTGCGGCAATGTCACGGAGCGCGAAAAACGGTCGTCCCCCGCTTTGGGCGGGACGTAAAAACACGGGGGTATCCACTTCATGTTGGCCTCCTCAATCATGCGTTGACAAGGGGTTGGGCGATGCGCGTCCTTGACGCCGCCAGAGCGATTTCAAAGTGAAATTGCTCTAAATATTATGATATAGCCTTTTCAATTTGATCCTCGTATCATCCGTGGTAAATTGCCAATCAATCGACTTCGGCATCTTGTTTCTGTCGGTTTCCATTGTAGGGGGCCTCGGTTGGTGATGGTAGCCATATATGCTCCTTGTCGCTTGTCCCGAGTGTCCCAAAATCGGCCCAAAAAGTAAAATCCCCCGATTCGTCATTTGTGCGAATCAGGAAATTTTGTTGCTGTTCTTGGTGCCGGGGCGGGGTTCGAACCCGCATAGCCTTTCGACCGAGGGATTTTAGAGCAATTTCACTTTGAAATTGCTCTGGCAGCGGGGCGGCTGGACCGCCGCCCGCCCATGAGGCGCAGGCGAAACCGCGTTTCGCCGTAAAGCGCCGAAGGGAGCGTTTCAAAAGCAAAATGCTCTAAGTCCCTTGTGTCTACCAGTTCCACCACCCGGGCGGAGTGAAAAAACCGTTTAGTCCGTGGCGGAGAAAAATTCCATCGCACAGGGGGACGCTTGTTTCACGTTCTTGTTAAGGCGCCTGATTTTGAGGCCGGGCGGAGGGGCGAGAGGGATGGAACGCTCTTCCTCTTCCCACTGGCCGGGCTGTATCCAGTATATGAGCAGGGAACCGAAATTTTTTTCAAGACAGAGCAGGCGGCCGGTGACGCCGGCGGGCAGAAGGCCGGCGATTTCGTGGGCGAATTTGCGATACATATAGAGTTTGTGAGTTTCAAAAGCGCACTGGCACAGCAACATGTCGCCCACGGGCGTAAAATCCGGATGTTCCGCGCCGGCCCTCAACATGAGGTCTTCGAGGGAGCTTATGAGCGCCTGCTCGGCGGCGAGCAGTTCCTCGTATGACAATGCCTCGTCGTAGGCGAACTGCCCGAAAACTTCACTGATGTTTTTATACATGGCCGTCCTCAAGGAGTTGATATACGCCAAGACGGAGCAAGAGACAAGAAAGCGGCCAAAACGGCGGCTACTGACGCCGTTTGAAAAGTTTCTCCAGAGCCGCCGCGTCCCAGCGCAGCACGCAGGGACGCCCGTGGGGGCAGTAGTCCCTTTCCGTCGCGGCAAACCACTGCGTCAGAAGCCCGGCGGCCTCATCATCCGTGAGGCGCTGGCCGGCCTTGACGGCCCCCTTGCAGGACATGCTCACAAGCATCTCCGCAAGATCGTCCTTGCGCCCGGCCAACGCTTCCCTGAGAAATTGCCCGGCATGCGCGCGCGACAGGAGGGGCGGGGTGGCCAGAACAAGGAGGGAGGCATCCGCGCAGGCGAGTTCAAAACCCAGAGAGCGCAAATTTTTGTCCAGCTCGTAAAAGCGCTCTTTTTCCGACGGGTGCAGACGCAGCTCCAGGGGCAGGGCAAGGGGGCAGCTTTTTCCGGATGAAGCATTTTTTTGCGCCGCTTCAAAGAGAACGCGTTCGTGAGCGGCGTGCTGGTCCACAAGGACGAGCGCGCCGCTGTGGTCCCGCAGCACCAGATAGGTTTCGGCCACCTGTCCCAGATAGGCGAAGCGGCCGGGAAGCGGCGGCTCATGAAGCGGCCGTGGCGTCCGGCCGTCTTCAGGCGGGGAAACATGCCGGCCGGCCGGGTCGGAACCGGATGCGGCGTTTTCATCCGCGTCGCGGGATTCCGCCGTGGTCTCTCCATAGGTCGCCGGCGTTTCAGAGAGAGTTGAACACGCCGTCCGGCCGGGCTGGTACGGGACGACTGTTTCCGCATGTCCGGCGTGTTCCCGGCGGGGCAGCAGACGCGGATTGTCAATATTTCCCCAAAAATTTGGGGAGGAATGCGCGCTGTTGTCCCCCGCGGCGGGAGCGTCCGACATGGAGAAGCCGGCATCCAGGGCATTCCGGAGGGCGCCGAGGGCGGCGGAGAACACGGCCGAGCTGTCCCGGAAACGGACTTCCGATTTGGCGGGGTGAACATTCACGTCCACATCGGCCGGGTCCAGATCCACAAAAAGAACCGCCTGCGGATAATCGCGGCTGGTCAGCCTGCCTTTGTAGGCTTCGCGCACGGCGGCCAGAAGCCCTTTGTCAGTCACCGGCCGGCCGTTGACGTAAAGCAGTATGCGGTCGCCGCGCGGCTGGCTGACCTGCGGCGCGGCGGCAAAACCGTGCACACGTATGCCGTGGCGTTCCATATTGACCGGGCGCAGTTCATCCACAACAAGAGCCGGCCAGAGAAGGGCAAGACGCTCCCGCAGGCTTTGATCCGGCAGAAAGCGCAATACCTCCCGTCCGCCGGAATTGAGCGTAAAGCCGGCCTTCAGACGGGCAAGGGCGAGCCGGGAAAGCCACTCCTGGGCGCGTCTGAATTCCGTGGACGGGTTTTTCAGAAATTTCAGGCGGGCGGGAACATTGGCGAAAAGGTCGCGCACTTCCACCACGGTGCCTCCGCGCAGGGCCACCGGACGCCGGGCAGCAATGCGCCCGTGCTCCAGCTCCAGACAAAATCCCGCGCTTTGGCCGCCGGCGGGGCGGACGGCGGAGGCAATGCTGAAACGGGAAACCGAGGCAATGGAGGGCAACGCTTCTCCCCTGAAGCCGTAAGAGATGATCCGCGCGAGATCATGGATGCTTTCGATTTTGCTGGTGGCATGCCGGGTAACGGCCAGCTCCAGATCTTCAGCCGCTATGCCGCAACCGTCGTCCTGCACGCAGATGAGGCTCTGTCCGCCGTTTTCCAGCGTCACGTCAATATTCACGGCTCCCGCGTCTAGGCTGTTTTCCACCAGCTCCTTCAAAGCGCTGGCCGGCCGTTCCACTACCTCGCCCGCCGCGATCTGATTGCGCAACTCCGGCGGCAAAAGGGCAATTCTCCGTTTTTTTTCAGGCATGGGACAAACTTTGCCTTTTCCGGAGCGGGTTCACGTCGAAGCGCCCCGGCAGTCGCGCGACCGGGCGCAATCCCCGGAAAACATGACGCATCATTTCACCGCATCATACAACACATGCGTTAAAAGAAAAAGCTTGCAAGCGGCTTGCCTTGTGACGCAGAATGTTTATAAATTCAAATAGGAGAAACTATGCGCCCATGCGAAGAAATCATATACGGACAAAGCTCTCCTGTCAAAAGAAGCCCGGCTCTTTGCGGCCATGATCCGGAACTGCTCTATGTGGAATGCGGCAGTTGCGGCGCACCCGTTATGTGGGGAGAAGGCCGCGCCACCCGCATTCTGGCCCAAGCAGGCATTGACCCGCTGGAACTGGATTCTTCCTGCCTGCTTGTCACGGACGCCTGCCCCATGTGCAGCAACAGAACACACTATTCGGTGCAAATTTTCCGCGTCTCGAACGGCAATCCGCCGCAGTTCGGGACCGCCTAGCCGGCAGGGTCTTCCTCATAAGTATTTTACTATGATGTTGAATCAATTTTTCAATAAAGAAATTTTCGTTTTTTGTTTTCGTGACAATTTTAACAACGGCTTTCTCCCGATCTATGAGGGAACATATTCCTCTGCTGCAAATAATATATTGAAATAAAATATATTTTTAATTTTTTTCAGAAAAAAAATAAAAAATTCATTTTCCCCCTTTTCAATTGCGAAAACGGTCTTATTTTAATGCCCGTGCGAAGTCAAGCCCGGCTGCCAGCCGCGGCCAGCGCGCAACTTTCCGGCGGATCCAGGGCGCCCCGCGCCTGTACGGGCCGCTGATGGCCTCAGATACACTGGCAACAAAATTTTCAGGAGGAATTGACATTATGAAGCTGAAACCACTCAATGACCGTGTGCTTGTAAAGCGCCTTGAGTCTGAAGAAAAAACCGCCGGTGGGCTGTACATCCCCGATACGGCCAAGGAAAAGCCTTCCAAAGGTCTGGTTGTGGCTGCTGGGCCCGGCAAGCTGGCGGATGACGGTTCCCGCATTGCCATGGCAGTCAAGAATGGCGACGAGGTGCTGTTTAACAAATACGCCGGTACTGAAGTCAAACTGGACGGCGTCGAGCATCTGGTCATGCGCGAAGAAGACATACTCGCGATTATTGATTAATTCCGGAACCATCATTTTTTTTGAGGAGGAATGCATTCATGTCTGCCAAAGAAATTCTTTTTGACACCAAGGCCCGTGAAAAACTCGCTCTGGGCGTGGACAAGCTGACCAATGCCGTCAAGGTGACTCTGGGGCCCAAAGGCCGCAATGTTGTGCTGGAAAAATCCTTTGGTTCGCCGGTCATCACCAAGGACGGTGTTACCGTTGCCAAGGAGATTGAACTGGGCGACAAGTTTGAAAACATGGGCGCCCAACTCGTGAAGGAAGTAGCCTCAAAAACCTCGGACGCCGCCGGCGACGGCACCACCACGGCAACCATCCTGGCCCAGTCCATTTACAAGGAAGGCAGCAAGCTTGTGGCAGCCGGCCGCAATCCCATGGCCATCAAGCGTGGCGTTGACAAGGCTGTGGAAACTCTTGTCAACGAGCTTGCCAATCTCTCCAAACCCACGCGCGACCAGAAGGAAATCGCCCAGATAGGCACAATTTCCGCCAACGCCGACGCGACCATCGGCAATATCATCGCCGAGGCCATGGCCAAGGTGGGCAAGGAAGGCGTGATCACCGTCGAAGAGGCCAAAGGCCTGGAAACCACTATGGATGTGGTTGAGGGCATGCGTTTCGACCGCGGCTATCTTTCCCCCTACTTTGTGACCAACGCGGAGAAGATGCTCTGCGAGCTGGAGAACCCCTATATCCTCTGCACAGAGAAAAAAATTTCCAGCATGAAGGACATGCTGCCCGTGCTGGAACAGGTGGCCAAGATCAACCGGCCGCTTCTGGTTATCGCTGAAGATGTGGAAGGCGAAGCCTTGGCCACTCTGGTGGTCAACAAGCTGCGCGGCGCCTTGCAGGTTGTGGCCGTCAAGGCGCCCGGCTTCGGCGACCGCCGCAAGGCCATGCTGCAGGACATAGCCGTTCTCACCGGCGGCCAGGTGGCCTCCGACGACACCGGCTCCAAGCTGGAAAATATGGCCCTGAGCGATCTCGGTACCGCCAAGCGCATTGTCATTGACAAGGAAAATACCACCATAGTGGACGGCGCCGGCAAGAGCGGTGACATCAAGGGCAGAGTGGCCCAGATCCGCATTCAGATTGATGAAACCACCTCGGACTACGACCGCGAAAAGCTGCAGGAGCGTCTTGCCAAGCTTGTGGGCGGCGTGGCTGTTGTGCATGTGGGCGCGGCCACGGAAGTGGAAATGAAGGAAAAGAAAGATCGCGTGGAAGACGCGCTCAACGCTACCCGCGCCGCTGTGGAAGAGGGCATAGTGCCCGGCGGCGGGACGGCCTACATCCGCATCGCCAAGTCGCTGGGCGACATCAAGCTCGCCGATGACGACGAACTGGCCGGCGTGAACATCGTCCGTCGCGCCATTGAAGAACCTTTGCGCCAGATTGCCCACAACGCCGGTTTTGAGGGTTCCGTTGTGGTGGAGAAGGTGCGCCAGGGCAAGGACGGCTATGGTTTCAACGCCGCGACCGGCGAATATGAAGACCTTATCAAGGCCGGCGTCATCGACCCGAAAAAAGTCGCCCGCGTTGCCTTGCAGAATGCGTCTTCCGTGGCGGCTCTCTTGCTGACCACCGAATGCGCCGTGGCTGAAAAACCCGAACCCAAGAAGGACGCCCCCATGCCCGGCGGCATGGGCGGCATGGGCGGCGGAATGGACGGCATGTACTAGGCCGTCGCCGTTGCGTCTGATGAACAAAAGCCTCCGGCGGCGATAATCAGACGGCCGGCTTTCCCCGGTGGAGTGCCGGGGAAAGCCGGCCGTCTGATTATCGCCGCTTCGTTGACGGAAGGCATACTTGACACGACGGGAGCAAGTCTTGACAATGTGTGCAAGAAAAAAAACCGGTCCGCCAAACTCGGGCATTGCCTGCGTGGAGAGTAAACGTATCGGTCCCGCATGTCTTGTCCGAAGAAAAGCCGTTATGACAAGCGGTTCCTGAAATCTGCGTAAGAGAATTCACGCTGGAGGCGAAAGCCCGGTTTCCCTGCCTCCGTTTCACAAATACCGATGGAAGGCAGGCGCAGACCGTTGAATGTTGTGGATTTCACCATGCTGTAGATGGCCATGTCCTCAAAAATCAAACGCTGTCCGTCCCGCAACGGTTCGGCAAAAGAGTATTCCCCGAACGCGTCTCCCGCAAGACAGGATTTTCCGGCCAGACGGCAGGTAAAGGCTTTTTCCCCCGCGGCGCCTGCGCGTTCGGTACCTCCGCCCGTCTGATAGAGGACACGCGGCCTGTAGGGCATTTCCAGCACGTCCGGCGTGTGGCAGGCGGCGGATACGTCCAGCAGGGCCACCGGCATGTCGGCCGGCACCACATCAAGCACCGTGGCTACAAGCCAGCCCGCGTCCAGAGCCACTGCCTCGCCGGGCTCCAGGTAAATTTGCGCGCCGTAGCGGGCGCGCCAGTCCGTCAAAAGACGGCAGAGCAGATCAACGTCATAATCTTCGCGGGTGATGTGATGCCCGCCGCCGAAGTTCAGCCACTGGCATTCCCCGATCCAGGGAGAGAAATTCTTTTCCACCGCGGCCAGGGTCCGTTCCAGGGCATCCGCGTTCAGCTCGCAGAGCGTGTGGAAGTGCAGTCCCGTAAGGCCGCGCCGGTCTTCGGGGGAAATTTCCCGGAATTCGCGCGGGCGGATGCCCAGGCGCGAGGAGGGAGAGCAGGGGTCGTAGAGGGGTACGGCCACTTCCGAGTGTTCGGGATTGATGCGCAAGCCGCAGGCCACGCCATGAGCGCGCGAGGAGTTCCAGTTTGCTATCACGGGGCGGAAACGCCGCCACTGGGTTATGGAGTTGAACACAAGGCAATCCGTCAGGGGGAGGACAGCGGCCATCTCCTCCATGCTCCAGGCGGCGGCAAAGGCATGCACCTCTCCGCCGAACTCTTCGCGCCCCAGGCGCGCCTCGTCAACGGAACTGGCGCATACCCCCCACAGCGGCCCGGAGCCCGTAAAACGCGAAAGGAGCGGAAATGTGGCAAAAGCCGCGTATGCCTTGAGGGCCAGCAGAATCTTTGCGCCCGTGCGGCGCTGCACCCTGTCCAGCACGGCGGCGTTTGCCGCAAGACGCGGCGCGTCCAGAACAAAACAGGGGGAAGGCACGAGTTCCTTGTCAAAAAGCAGTCCGCCGGACGTCATCCAATATCCGCGCACTGCCACGGCAAACCATACGCGGACAGGGCATCCATGAAAGGATCGGGATCGTGCTGCTCCATATTCCACACGCCGGGGCGTCGCCAAAGTCCCTCGGCAACAAGTTTCGCGCCGATCATGGCGGGCACGCCGGTGGTATAGGAGATGGCCTGTGAACCCACTTCGGCGTAACAGGCTTCATGGTCGCAGATATTGTAGATGTAGACGCATTTTTTCCGGCCGTTCTTCAAACCGGCCATGCGGTTGCCTATGCAGGTCTTCCCTTTTGTCAGCGGCCCCAGGGAGGCGGGGTCCGGCAACAGGGCCGCCAGAAACTGCACGGGGACAATATCATGCCCCTGAAAGGGCACAGGGACGATGTCCGTCATGCCCACATTGCCGAGAACCTTGAGGTGATTCAGGTAATTTTCGGAAAATGTCATCCAGAAGCGCGCGCGGCGCAAGCCTTTCAGGTGCAGGACAAGGGATTCCAGTTCCTCATGATAGAGAAGAAAACATTTTTTACGGCCTATGCCGCCGGGGAAGTCATAGTCCATGGAAAAGGCGAGAGGGTCTGTTTCCACCCATTCGCCATGTTCCCAGTAGCGTCCGCGCGCCGTTACCTCGCGGATGTTGATTTCCGGATTGAAGTTGGTCGCAAAGGGTTTGCCGTGATCGCCGGCATTGCAGTCAATGATGTCCAGCAGATGGACTTCATCCAGCTTGTGCTTCATCACCCAGGCCGCAAAAACATTGGTCACTCCGGGGTCAAAGCCGGAACCGAGCAAAGCGGTGAGCCCCGCCTCGCGGAAGCGGTCGGCATAGGCCCACTGCCATTTGTACTCAAACTTCGCCGCGTCCGGAGGCTCATAGTTGGCGGTGTCCAGATAATGCGCTCCGGCGGCGAGACAGGCATCCATAATGTGCAGATCCTGATAGGGCAGAGTCACGTTGCACACGATCTCCGCCCCGGAGGAATGGATAAGATTGCTCAGATCCGCCACATTGTCGGCGTCCACACGGGCCGTCTCCAGAGTCACGCCGGTGCGCGCCCTGACACTCGCGGCCACGCTCTCACAACGGGCCAGGGTACGGGCCGCAAGGGTGATTTTTTCAAACACGCCGGTCTGTTTCGCGGCCTGCGCGCATTTGTGAGCCACCACGCTGCCTACGCCGCCGGCGCCGATAACCAGAAGATTTGCCATAACCGCTCCTTGCTCCAGGGCACATCGGCCCCTGCCTGTTTCAGGGCCTGTCCCCGTCCAGCACAAGAACATGGGCGTGGCGTCCGTCCTTGCGGCTCCTCCCGGCCAGGGCCGTTCCCGCCTTGCGGCAGGCGGGGCAGGCGTGGCGCGGAATGAGGATACACAGGGAGCGCTCCACTCTGTCGGATTTTGTTTCAATGCGTCCCAGGCCGGAGCATTCACGGCACAGACGCCAGCCCTCAAGCTGGCTCTCGCTCAGCATGTCGGTGTCGTAAAAAATGCGGCGCTGCCGTACCCAGTAGCCGTCCTCTTCCTTACCTTCCGCGGGATGGGCAGGCGGGCTGCGGAACAGACGCAGGGCCTTTTCGCACACCTCGGCGATATGGCGGCCGGTTTCAGGCCGCTGGCGCGCGAAGGAAGGACTCCAGTCCGGTTCGCGGATATCCTCATGGGGCAGGCCGGCAAGCGCAAGGCAAATGCCCGTATTGACATAGGGCAAAGCCCCGCGGATGGCGTAGCCGCCTTCCAGCACGGCAATGTCCGGCTTGAGAAGGCTGTTCAGGGCGGCGTAGCCGCGGGCCGAGAGGCGCATGTTGGCCAGGGGATCGGTGAAGTGATTGTCCTGCCCGGCGGAATTGATGACGATGTCCGGATTGAATTCGGCAAGCATGGGCAACACGGCCTTTTCCACGGCGTAAAGGTACCCCTCGTCCGAAGTTTCCGGCGGCAGGGGAATATTGATGGTGCGGCCCAAAGCGCCAGGGCCGCCGTATTCCCGCGGAAAACCGCTGCCGGGATACAGGGTGCGGCCGTCCTGGTGCAGGGAGATGAAAAGAGTATGCGGATCGTTCCAGAATATGTCCTGGCTGCCGTCGCCGTGGTGCACATCAGTGTCCACAATCGCTATGCGCAGGTGGCGTCCGTCAGCGCGCGGCCAGTGGTCGCGGATATACTCCACCATGACGGCTTCATTGTTGATATTGCAGAAGCCGCGGTTGCCGTGGACCACACGCATGGCGTGATGACCAGGGGGTCTGGCCAGGGAAAAGGCCCTGCTCTCCCTTTTTTCCATCACCAGGCGGGCGGCGGTGATGGCCGCGCCCGCGGCGGCCAGGTGCGAATCCGTACTCACCGCGGCAACATTGGGCAGGCAGAAGTGCGCCCGGGCAATGTCGGAAGGCGTCGCAAATTCCGGACGATACTCGCGGATTCCGGGAATATCGAAAATCCCTTCCTCCTGCAGTTGATCGCGGGTGTAGAGCAGACGCTCCTCCCGTTCCGGATGGGTCGCGGAAATGGCCCAGTCGAAGGCCGGGAAAAAAACCACGCCAAGCCGCCCCGCCGACACGGCTTTTTCATCGGGCAGGAGCTTGGGAAAAGCATGCGCGGACATGTTCATGGGCTGCCTACAGGGTACCGCCGCGCTGGCGCAACGCCCTTTCCACAGCGGAAAGGCATTGCAGCGCCACATCTTCCACGGGCTGCGAAGCGTCAATCACGGCAAAGCGATCCGGCTCTTCCCGGATCAGCGTACGGTAGCCCCGCCGTACACGTTCATGAAAGGCCAGACTTTCCGATTCAAAACGGCCTTCGGAAATGGCGGTGCCCGCTTCCCTGTTGCGCTGCCCGGCCCGCATGAGGCCGCAAGGCACGGGCACATCCAGAAGCAGGGTAATATCCGGCGCAAGGCCGCCGGTGGCGGTTTCGTTCAGGCGGCGCAAAAATTCCGTATCCAGACCACGCCCGTAGCCCTGGTAGACCAGAGTGGAATCGACATATCTGTCGCACAGCACGATTTGTCCGGCTTCCAGGGCGGGCCGGATGACTTCCGCCACATGCTGCGCCCGATCCGCCAGAAAAAGAAAAAGCTCGGCCCGGATGGAAAGAATTATTCCCCGGGCGTCCAGCAGCGCATGGCGCAGGCTGCGGCCCAGCGAACAGCCGCCCGGTTCCCTGGTGAGCAGCGGGTCAAGTTCGCGCTCCAGAAGATATTCCGCCAGCAGACGCGCCGCCGTGGACTTGCCGGAGCCTTCTATGCCTTCAAAAGTGACGAACATGGGCCTTGGTCCCTGCTGCTTCCGAATCCCCCGCCCCGATAAACAGAGCAATTTCACTTTGAGATTGTCGCTTGCGGCGGAGTGAATCCGTCTTGCGAAAATCTCGCGGCAAGGATTTGCGGGCAAATCCTTGCAGAGCTGTCCAACTTTTTCAAAGTTGAACAGCTCTGAAAAATGCGCGGCTTGCGTACGCAGCATACCCGTTTTGCGGAACAACAGCAAGCCCGGCATTCAGGGGCCCGATGTTCGCCGAAGGCTTATTCCGGCCTGTTGCCGGGGCGCTCCACAAACCCTGTATGCATAAGCTCCGCCGGCGCGCGCGGTGAAGGAGGAACAGCGGCGTCCGCATCCGCCGGGCGGCGGCGCGTCATCAGCATGCCGGGCTCGGGGTCGAGCAGTCCGTCCAGGTACTCGCTCGCCGTCACAAAGCGGCTACATCCCGCCTCGTACAACTCTTTCACAATTCGCGGCAGATCCTCCACCGTATTTTTGTGCGTGTCATGGAAGAGAAAAATGCCGCGCATCTTTCCCTGCGGGTAAACAGTGCCCCGCCCGTTGCGCAGCGCGGCATAGCTGGCCGGCAGGCGTCGCCAGTCTCTGGTGTCCACGGACCAGAGCACCACGGAAAGGCCCAGTGAGTTGGCCACTTCCACGGTATAGTCGTCAAAAGCTCCATAGGGCGGACGCAGGCATGTCGGCTGCGCGCCAAGGCTTGTGAGCAGATCGTTGGTGCGGAGGATTTCCTTCAGTTTGCGTTCGCGGGAAATGCGGCGCAGATTGGGATGAGACCAGGTATGGTTGCCCACTTCATGGCCTTCCGCAACCATTCGCCGGACGATGTGAGGAGACTTTTTCGCCATGCTGCCCACCAGAAAAAATGTGGCGGGGATGCCGTAGTCGTTGAGCAGATCAAGCAGGTGCGGCGTAAAGCATGAAGGGCCGTCGTCAAAAGTCAGGGCGCAAAGGTTTTCACCCATGCGCTGATTTATAATGACGATCCCGTCCACAACGCCGGCCGCGGCGGGAAGGGCGGCAAGAACCAAAAGGCCGCAGACGGCCGTGGACAGGAATTTGGCAAAATGTTCATGTATCATCAGGTGAAAAGTCCGTGTACACTGTTTGAGATTGTTCCGGGTTCCAAAGTAAAACCGGCGCGGCAGAAACCGCGCCCGAATGTTTTGGGTATAGCATCAAGGGGCGGCCTGCGCAAGATTTTGCCCAACCAGAATCCACCACATGGGAGAGTATTGCAATCCACCCGGCTCCTGTCCGCCGGGCCGGAGTCGGTCGGCGGATGGAACCGGCTGTGGATTGAAACATCATAATATTGAAAAATATGGATTATACGCTTGGCAATGCGCAAAAATTTAATGACGGCGGACAGTTCCGGCGCGCCAAGCACCTTGATTTTGTTTTCGTAGGTGCAGGGCAGCGGTTCGCCGTTCGCGTTGAATATGTTTTCCCAGTCCAGGATGTGGCGGGCGAAAAATTCACGCATATACTCGCTTTCCGGGCTGTTTCCGCTGGACGTTGAACGCCGCAGCGCGGCGGCATTGACGACTTCGAGAATTTCCCCCTGCTTACCGACTATTCGACGTTTGACAAGGAGACAGCCGAGAATCAGATGCGTCCGGGGAAAAATACTATCAAGGGCAGCGCGCTGTTGCGGCAAGCTGGAGGCGGTGTCGTAACATGCGCCGGGAATGAAGTTACATTGATTCCCTACTCAAACTATGCACGGGAAAGAATGACAGCGTTATATCAGAATGAAAGCAGTGGGATAAACAGTTTTCTTCCATACAGCACCTCCCTAATGGTTGAGCGCAGGTTTCTGTCGAGTGACCCAGATTATGAGAGGCTTTTGAAAAAAACACGGTGCAATGCGCAAGGCTTTTTTGCCTTTGATAGTCTTGCTGATGGCGATTATTACATTGTGACACACATACTTTGGTATGTAGGTCGGGGTGCGCCACAGGGAGGGTCACTAATGAAAAAAGCCAACGTATCCGGCGGCGAGATAAAAGAAGTCGTAGTTACGCGGCCGTAACATAACGATTACAGCATGGCGCGGTGAGACTAAGGGAATAAGCGCACTGCTCCTACAGGCAGGATTGAGTCCCGGCCTTGCTTACTAC
Organism: Desulfovibrio sp.; assembly: GCA_031291035.1. GTDB lineage: Bacteria > Desulfobacterota > Desulfovibrionia > Desulfovibrionales > Desulfovibrionaceae > Desulfovibrio. The sequence continues at coordinate 2,599 of JAISLI010000012.1, read as the reverse complement.
CCATACCCATACGCCCGCACAGCATGGGCGAGCAAGCCGGACCTGGTGAAGCTGTGGCTTTTGGCCTTTCTGTCGGCTTCCTCCAGAACCGCCCTTGGCAAAGAGATGGTCACTTTCACGGGAACCATATCAAGTGACGGAGCGCGGAAAAGCTGATAATGCACGTCATCAGGCATATCCAGCCCGCCTTTTGCCCGCATTTCCGCGACTTTGCGTTTCACCGTTTCCTTTTTTGACGGTTCAGGAATCAGTTTCTTTGCCGCCGCCATCTCCTGCAATGTATCCTTAAGAATATCGGAGCCGTATTCCACGCATTCCTCCAAGGTATACCCGCTGGTCACGGCTCCAGGAATATCCGGGAAATACACAGAAAAATTTCCTTCCTTTTCCGGTATGAAGGCGGCGATATAATAGTTGCCCATTGTTGAAACCTCCGATGCTTTCATCGCAATTTCACGCCGGTCTGTTTTTCAATTTCGGCCAGCGTGCCCGTAGGAATGTCTTTCACGTGTCTCCACATCAATGTCCATCCGGCAGTACCGTAACGTCGCACAATTGTCACACACACGAAACATCTACCTGTTCGCGGCGCGGAAGTAAAGATTTTTCTCCATAATTTTTTGGGGTACTCGAAGAAAATTCTAACATATTGAAATAACAAATATATATATACGATTTTCCCTGAAAATATTCCTCCGGCTTTTTAACGGGTTGCGTCGTTCATTCGATTGTCCAGCCGGCGCGGCCAGCGCCCGAAAATTTCCATTTGTCCCTTGCCTTTGTGCGATGCAGGGGATACATGAACGCGATATCCGTTGCGCAGTTGGTCGTGGCGGATTCCGCGGGGTTTTCCGCGAAGGGATTTTTTTGTTGACAGAGTGCCGCGTGTCGGCTAACTAGTTCTTCCCGCTGCCTGATCCGGGTGTCGCCCGGGGGATAAGAAAAGAGAGAAAGATATTGACAGGCCATGCGGGATTGTGCATAGGATGAAGTTGCGTCGGGGGCGGTTCCGGAGGGAATCCGGGCTGCGGCTGGCGGGAGGCGGCGAAGCCGCCGGGCATGGTTCATTGACAAGTGAATAGCGAACGGAAGAAAGAAAAGATTGAGATTCTGATTTTCGTGTCAACGAAGATCTGAGGCATTTGAACTGGAGAGTTTGATTCTGGCTCAGATTGAACGCTGGCGGCGTGCTTAACACATGCAAGTCGAACGCGAAAGGGGCTTCGGCCCCGAGTAGAGTGGCGCACGGGTGAGTAACGCGTGGACAATCTGCCCTTATGTTTGGGATAACAGTTGGAAACGGCTGCTAATACCGAATGAGCTCGGGGGTAAAATTTTGAGGAAAGGCGGCCTCTGCTTGCAAGCTGTCGCATAAGGATGAGTCCGCGTCCCATTAGCTTGTTGGTGGGGTAATGGCCTACCAAGGCAACGATGGGTAGCCGATCTGAGAGGATGGTCGGCCACACTGGAACTGAAACACGGTCCAGACTCCTACGGGAGGCAGCAGTGGGGAATATTGCGCAATGGGCGAAAGCCTGACGCAGCGACGCCGCGTGAGGGATGAAGGTTTTCGGATCGTAAACCTCTGTCGGGGGGGAAAAATGTATTGCCGTGTAACTGCGGCGATATTGATGGTACCCCCAAAGGAAGCACCGGCTAACTCCGTGCCAGCAGCCGCGGTAATACGGAGGGTGCGAGCGTTAATCGGAATTACTGGGCGTAAAGCGCACGTAGGCTGTTTTGTAAGTCAGGGGTGAAATCCCACGGCTCACCCGTGGAACTGCCCTTGATACTGCAAGACTTGAATCCGGGAGAGGGCGGCGGAATTCCAGGTGTAGGAGTGAAATCCGTAGATATCTGGAGGAACACCGGTGGCGAAGGCGGCCGCCTGGACCGGCATTGACGCTGAGGTGCGAAAGCGTGGGGAGCAAACAGGATTAGATACCCTGGTAGTCCACGCTGTAAACGATGGATGCTGGATGTCGGGGAGCAATCCCCGGTGTCGGAGTTAACGCGTTAAGCATCCCGCCTGGGGAGTACGGTCGCAAGGCTGAAACTCAAAGAAATTGACGGGGGCCCGCACAAGCGGTGGAGTATGTGGTTTAATTCGATGCAACGCGAAGAACCTTACCTGGGTTTGACATCCGCGGAACCCTCCTGAAAGGGAGGGGTGCCCTTCGGGGAACCGCGAGACAGGTGCTGCATGGCTGTCGTCAGCTCGTGTCGTGAGATGTTGGGTTAAGTCCCGCAACGAGCGCAACCCCTATGCATAGTTGCCAGCGAGGAAAGTCGGGCACTCTGTGCAGACTGCCCGGGTTAACCGGGAGGAAGGTGGGGACGACGTCAAGTCATCATGGCCCTTACACCCAGGGCTACACACGTACTACAATGGCGCGCACAAAGGGGAGCAAGACCGCGAGGTGGAGCCAATCCCAAAAAACGCGTCCCAGTCCGGATTGCAGTCTGCAACTCGACTGCATGAAGTCGGAATCGCTAGTAATTCGAGATCAGCATGCTCGGGTGAATGCGTTCCCGGGCCTTGTACACACCGCCCGTCACACCACGAAAGTCGGTTTTACCCGAAGCCGGTGAGCCAACC
>JAISLI010000011.1 GCA_031291035.1 Desulfovibrio sp. | reverse complement strand
GGCTTCGGCCCCGTTGTCCATGACCACCCTGATCAGGTCGTTGACGAAGACGTGGGCGCTTTCGTGGATGGGCGTGGAGAGGTCGGCGGATTCAAAGAAGCTGGTGACGGAGCCGCCGGTGCCGTCGAAGGATACCTGCCCGCGCGGGGGGTGCCCTTGTCCTTGGTAAAACGTCCTCAAAATATCAACGGCCTCGTCATTCCAGATGACGAAGTTGTGCGAGCCTTCGCCCTTGGCGCGGCTGGTTCCGTCAAGGTAGCGCAGGCCGGGGATGCTCCTGCTCTCCGTAAAATACAGCCCCCAGCCGAAAGCCTGCGCCCCCTCGCCCTCGCCGATGAAATCCGTGCTCATGCTCTCTATGCCGCGCTTCGGGGAGCCGTGAAAGGCGGGCTGCTCAAAGGTCTTACCTTTTTCTCCGGCGTCGGGTACGGTTCTCGCAGAAGAAGGCTGTTCACGAAGACGTCCTCCTTGCGAGGCTTGGGAATAGGGCCAGAGAGCCGCTGGCGTCGTGACAGCCTTTTTTTCGTCTCCACTACGTTCAAGCCACGCTCTGATTCCTCTTTCAGTGTCTTTGAAGTAGGTGCCGATAATTATTTTATCAGCCCCCACACTCTCCAAAACAAGGCCATAAGCCTGATCATCAATAATTGCCCAAGCCAAAAAACCCTTTCCGGAAAATTGCGGCTTGTCTTTTTTCGGCAAACGCATCTGCTCCGGCGTGAGAGAATCCAGAACCTGCGGCAGTCTGTCCATGTCCTGATCCGTCATGTCAGGATGTTTCTTGTTGCGGTGCCGTATGGAATCGGCGGGCAGGATGACGGATTGCCCGGCAAGCGCCCCCTGTTCGGGTTCCATCCCGAAATAGGTTTTTCTCGTTTCCTCTGTGCTTGAAACGCGCCGGGCGAATTCCGAAACCGAAGCATCCGGCGCGCGACATGGCCGCCTGCGAGAACGCTCTTCCCATTTTCAGGTCTTCAAGCCCGTAGCGCAGCCCTTCAAACTCCTCCGGCGTCATTTCAAAAAAACCGGCCAGCCACCGCCACCGGGGTAGTCGCCGCTGGCGGTGTCGGGTACGCGCTGGAAGCGTCGGCGATGTATGACAACCTGCTGAAAGACGGGGTTCCGGAAGACGCGGCGCATACATGGTCTGCCGTGTATGGGGCGGCGGCGGGCGCCCTGGAATGGCTCGGACTGGAATCCGTTCTCATGCGAAGCGCGTTCAAGGGGATGATGAAGGACGCGGCTGAAGGCGGGGTGAAGTCCGGCCTCAAATACGGCGCCGCCCGTGCCGGTATCGGATTTTTGGGCGAGGGCGGCACGGAATACCTGCAAAATTTGACGGCAGCCGGGTTTGAGGCCGTGGCCAAAGACATGACCATGGCTCAGGGCCAGGACCATGTGAAAAACGCCGCAAAGAACATAGAGGATTTTATCTTCGGCGGCATCATGGGCGGGGCTGTGGGCGGCGTCCATTCCCGCGCGGAGGCCCGAGGAGAACGGTCCAGGATGGTGGGCGACGCGCTGCGTGACGCCGTTCGGAAGGCCATGTACAGCGACGCGGCGCAAGCCGCCCGGCGGGAAATCAACGACATCGCCCGCGAGGCGACCATGGCCGAAGACAGGCTGTCCTTCGCGCAATCTCTCGAACAGCTGGCGGCCGGGGCCGACACATCCGCAACGAAGTCGGCCGACCCGCGCGCCTTTGAGCAGGAAGCGCGGCACCTCATTCCCGAAGAAGCGCGCTCGGTCTGGCTTGATGTGGACACGGTGCTTGACTTCGCGCAGGGGAGATTGGGCGCGCCGGAACCGTCCGGGGAACTGAATCAGACAGAAGCGGCCAGGGCTGAAGAGACCGTGGCCATCCCCCTGGAACAGCAAGACGCCAATCTGGAGCGCCTCGGCGTCACCCGCGAAGCCCTGGACAACGCCGTAGCCACCGGGGCGCGGGCTGTGGAGGTTGACACCGCCGCCATCATATCCCGCTTTGACGGTGCCGAACGGCAGGCCCTTCTGGAGGCGGCCCGGCGTGATCCTGACGGCATGACGGCGCATGAGGCGCGTCTTTTCGACCCCAAGACCAGGGCAGAGGAAGCTGCGCAGCGCATCCGCGACATGCGCGCCTCGGATGACGGAGTCAGGGCCGAGGGCGCGAAGCTGGCAAAGCGGTATGCGGCGGCGGGTTATTCCCCTGATCTGGCGGAATACTACGCCACGCTGAACGTGGAGCAGGCGAAAGCCTTTGCCGACAGGTACGGCCTGGACGCAGCGAAACTGCTTGAGCAGAGAAGGGTGCTCAGGGAGCGGGCCGAAGCGGCGGCCGGGGGAGACCGTCTTTTGCAGTTGAATCCGGATGTTGACCCTGAAGCGCCGGTGAACGTCGTGAGGGTGGCGCCGCGCTTTGCCGGGCAGAATCCGCTTGTGCTGCGCAAGCGCTTCCCGAAGGAGATACGCGAACAGGTTCTGGCGGAATTCGAGGCCGGCGTCGTCAACGGGGACACCGGCATGACCGTCGGGATGTCGGGGAAGGATTTCAGGGAACACCTTGCCTTTGATGGCAACGCGAGCGGATTGGTTCACTTGGAGGCTATAGCGGTACTCCCTGGGCTTATGCGCAATGCCAGGCGTATTGAAAGTCATAGCGACATGAAGCCGTCAGAGGGAAGCAAGATCAAAAAAATACATCGTTTTATTTCCGCCTTCGGGGTTGACGGAAACGATTATTCTGTCCTGCTTACGGTGAAGGAATTTGAAGACGGGTCAGCGCGCCTTGATACAGAAAACCCGGTGAGGCTCTATCATCACCGGGTGGAAAAGCAAATGCCCTCGGTTACCTCCAACGCCTTACCGATAGAGCCGGCAGGTGGCCAGACTACTCCGGGCACAAGTGTTTACACCATACGCGAAATGCTTTCCGGTGTCAACGACTCTGTGGGCAATCCGTATTTTGAGCAGCGCGAGTTCAAGGTTTTTAACCAATACGCCGGCGTAAACTCCCGCATGTCGGAGTTGGTTCGCGGCAGGTTGGACGAGGCCGTGATCCTTGCCGAAAGCGGAACCGACAATGAAGCTGTCCGGCAGAAAACCGGCTGGTTCAAGGGTATGGACGGCAAGTGGCGGTATGAGATTCCGGATAATATTGATGAGGTCGATTTTTCGGCGGTTGACGAAAACGGCGCTGCCACGCTTGGCGACATTTACTACAATCCCGCATTGTATGAGGCATATCCGCAACTTGAAAGAACGCCTGTCACTTACCTCCCATTTGTTGGAAATCTCGATGGTTCATCTAACCGTGATGGATACTTTAATCCTCAATCAAACTCCATTGTTGTAAATGCGGACGGGCATAGCCCGGAGCAGACGCTTATTCATGAAATACAGCACGCGATTCAGAGGCTTGAAGGTTTTGCGCGGGGAGGCAGTCCAAACGAATTTGCCTCCGGGCCGATGTTTTCAAAAAAGGCGCGCGACCTTGCCGGAGAGTTGAGCGAAGCCTTCTCGGGCGGCGTAACCATGCGTCCGTCCGAATTAAACGAGCATCTCGCTCTGGCGTCGGAAGAACAGAACGGCAAGATGGCCGTGATTGCCGAAAGGCACGGGTTCGCCTCGCTGTCCGACGCGATGAAATACCTTCTTGCGGAAGACAAAAAGCGGACGCCTTTTGGACAGTACCGGCGTCTTGCCGGTGAAATCGAAGCGCGCGACACGGGGCGGCGCTCCGGGCTTACTGATGAGGAACGCCCCGCGAAAGCGCCCGATTTGCGCTCCGACGCCATAGTGCTGTTCCGCGGGGAGCAGGTCGCGGCCATGAGCATCTCCCCGGAAATGGACCGCGCGGCGAAGGTCCGGGCCATTCAGGCCATGCCCGCCACGCCGGTGACGCCCGGCGCGCCGCTGGACAAAAAGGCGGCGGAGAATCTGGCCCGCTCCTTCGGGAAGATGGAAAACAGGCGGGATCAGCGTGTTGCGGAATTGCCGGTTGATGCAATCGGGAAAATACTCAGACATAAAGGCTTTGATGTTTCCACTATTTTGACGGATTTGCCAACGCTGTATGAAAACGCCATTCCGGCATGGTCAGAAGAGGAAAAGCCGCGCGAAGGACATAAGGCGCATCCGAACATCGTGGGCTATCACAATTATGTCAACAAGTTTGAACAAGGGGGAAAACAGTATTTTATTCGTTTCACTATTCAGGAAATGAAGGCAAAGCCGGGGCAAGAAAAAAGCCTCGTCCACTCTTCGTTTGTGTCTGAGGTAGCAATATACGAAGAAAACGCGCCTTCCCGCTGGGGCCGGGTTATTGACCCGGTCATGGGGGAACAGCGCGTTGTTCGTGATCAAAAACTACAGGATTTTTTCAACAGCGTCAATCCAAATCCGACACTGAACAGTGGCGCGCGGGGGGCGGTGTCTTTCGACGCCTCCGGCGGCTCCGTCACCAGCTTCTTTGAATCCGCCGACCTCTCCACGCCCATCCACGAAAGCGCCCACGTCTTCGTCAACGACCTGATCAGGGTGGTCATGGACAACGGGGCCGAAGCC
>JAISLI010000010.1 GCA_031291035.1 Desulfovibrio sp. | reverse complement strand
ATTCCCCGCGTATGCCGCGCAACGGGCAGAGCGGAATTACCGGAAAGCACGCCAGGCAATTCCCGACCAGGGCCAGACGGGTCGGCCATGTACCATCCTCAGGTATGGGCAGAAGCGGTGTTGCGAGTTTGCTGACGCAATGCAGTGGATTGCCGTTGATGAACCCATCCTCATTGGAAGCCCGGCGCGGGTTGCGCCGGCCTACCCGGCAGGTAGCCGGGGTGATGCGAGCCCGGAAGGGTTAAAGGCCGGACGTTTTGCGTCCGGCGCCCGCGCGAAAGCGGGGGAAGACCGGAGAGACAAAATCGCTCCGTGACCCGGATGGACGGTTAACCGCAAGGCACGCCCGCTCACGCTCTCCTTTGCCGAGTGCCTCAATTATCCTGATACATTTTTGATTCCGCGGGAACCGCGCTGTTCACCCTGTTACGCTGTTTCGTCACAGGTGGCGCATTGCCCCGCGCTGCCCCGATTTCGGGGGATTATGGACATTATAAAAACGGAAGTTCGATATGGCAGACATCAATCTTGTCAAGCCCTCCCGCGGGGAGAGGCAAGTGGCGCGGGCAGGCGACGGTTCGCGTATTGTGCTGAATTTTCCGGCCGATCAGGCGACCATGGAAAAAGACGGCGACAATCTCGTCTTCGGTTTTGACGACGGCGGTTCCGTGGTACTGGAAAATTTCTATCAGCGGTACAACGCTGAAGCCATCCCTGAATTTGAAGTGGAAGGCCAGATTGTCGCGGGCGCGGACTTTTTCACCGACTTCGGCCCCGATCTCGCTCCGGCGGCCGGCCCCGGCGGATCGTCGGGCGGCGGTCGGTATCAGGATTACGCCAATATGTATCTGGCCGATGGACTGGGCCATCTGGGCCAGATGGACTGGAACTACACAGATCCCTCGGACACAGGGGCGCTTGCGGGCGACGAAACTGGCCCTGCGCCTGTAACAAGGTCAACGGCTGATACCCCTCTTGATGACGCCGACCCGGTTGCCGACAATATGGTCAATTCTCCGGAACCATCCGGCTATGTGTGCGGGCCGGTCGGTTCGGGCAACGCCGGTATCTCGTGGAGCGACTGGGGCAGCCTGGCGGATACCAATGAAGGCTACAGCGACGGCTTGTCCCGGATGGGTTGGTGGGGCAGCGATCCCGGCTCAACCAGGGCCGGCAGCCTGACCGGCGATACCGATATCTGGCAGGATCACCTTTTCGACATCATTAACGCCGCGGATATGGCAAGGAGCATTTCCGGATACGGCAGCGACAAGAACGAGTACACCGACGCGGATAACGGATGGAATTTGTACTCTGTGCCCAAGGTTCCCGGCGCGGGCGGCAACTACCTGCATATGAAGGATTGCGCCGAGTTCGACACCCAGGACCCCACTACCTATTCGCACGATGCCGCATACCTGAGCTTTGCCTTCGGTCTTCCCGCCGGCAAGACAGGCGCGAGCGCCAATGCGTATATAGACAACATCCTGATCAATACGGTCGGGATCAAAACGGTTGTGCCCCATGACGACAATGATCTCAGCGCCACCGGCAACGCCAACGGGCTGCACGCCCACAACGACTACGACTGGAACCTTATTTCCAAGCAAATAAGCGGAAACAGCGGCACAACCCTGAAATTCGGCTGGTCCTTCGCACCCGGACAGACGGACGTCAGGCATGTGGGCAAGGACGCCGCTTTCTGGACGCTGCTGGACAAGAACACCGGCAAGATCGTGGATTCCGGTGTACTCGCCCAGGGCAAGGCGGACAGCGGCATAGCCGAGATCACGCTGCCGGCGGACGGCAACTATGTGCTGACCATCGGGCAGATGAATGTGGGTGATTACGGCGGCTCGCAAGCCAGGCACAACCCGCATCTGGTCATCGGTGATGTGGTGCAGCAAGCCGGTGCCGCCTTCGAGGGCGACCTGCTGCCCGACAATGCCGACCATCTGGCAAGCTTCACCTGGGCGGGAAAGACCTGTACCTTTGACTCCGGGCACAAGTCCCATACGATCACAAACAGCCAGGGCATCCTGACCATCAGCGACGACGGACACTTCACCTTTACGCCGTACCCTGGCGTGAACGCCGGGAACGTGCATGCGCAGGGGGCCTTCACCGTGACCGGAAGCACCGGATCCCGCGACTTCATCCTTGACGGCCGGCATGGCGGTCAGATGACGCCGCTTTACACGGCCACGGGCAGCCTGGTCAATCTGGATGACGACCACACGACCGTTGATCTCGGCGACGGGCGCGCGCTCACCGTGCATTCCGGCGGCCGTTATGAATACAGTGCGGACGATGACGGTACGGGCCTTGACTTCACCTGTGTGCTCATCGACAAGGACGGCGACAAGTCCAACCAGGCGAATGTCGCCATACGCAACAGCAAAACCGGAGATCTGGAATTCACCGCCGATGCGGACGACAGCTTTGGCAGCGGCAGAACCGGCAAGATCTTCAACGTGCCGGGCGTGGACGCGGCGGATGACGCGCCGCATGGCGGGGCCGGCAACGACATGCTCCTCGGCGGCGGCGACGACATGCTCTTCGGCGGGGCCGGCAACGGCGTTATGCGGTATCATGCGGGCGACACCATTGACGGCGGAGGGAATCTGGACTTCCTGCTGGTGGGTGACGGGCAAGCCGACATCGGCGATATTCTTGGAACCGGAGCGGTCAGGAATGTCGAGTTCATTGTCTGGAGCGGGGACGAAACATGGTCCGATCTGACCAGCATGGGCGACATCATAACCGCGCTCAACCGCGCCGGCCTGGAGATTACGGAGAACGGCCAGGTCACCGGCATCGGTCCGGAATGGAGCGCGTCCCATAATGCCGCTAACGGGTATTTTACCTTTACCGATGAGGCCATCAGCGCGACTGTCGCGGTATTTGAGGCCCAGGTCGGCACGGTTCTTCAGGAGGAAATCCTGAAGAGCGACTCCAGCGCGTAACCAGGGCCAATAACACCAACTCCGGCGCGGTCGGACAACCGGCCGCGCCGGAGTTGAACCGGAGAAAATTTCAGCCGTTTTTCCCCGCCGGATCCGACGCGGATACAGCCCGCTCCGGTTCCAGGTAGACGATGATTCTGTCCATATCGGGCAGATCCGCCCGGATGCGTTTTTCCAGACGCACACAGACATCGTGCGCTTGCTCCACGGTCGGATTTCCTCTGACGACGCAGTGGAATGACATGCAGATTCCGCGTTCCGGCAGCGTATACACGGAAAAATCATGCGGGATTTCGATCAGGTCTTCTCCGGCGACGGCCGAACGCGTCTTTTCAAGAACGCGCTCGCGCAACGGCGCGGAGATGGCGGATTCCAAACTCCGTTCACCGAGGCTTCCTTCCGGCTCCAGATGGGTCAGTACGTGCGCGTCCGGCAGCCGGCCGCGCAAAGCCGTTTCAAAAGCGTGCACGCGGGCATAGGCTTCGACAAAGGGCAGCGCCGCCGGCAGCTCCACATGCAGTTCAATGCGGGTATTCGCGCCGTCGCGCAGAATATGCACATTGTGCGCCGACAGGGCATGTTCCCGGGCCGTGCGGCTTGTCAGCTCAAAGGGATCGGCGCTGCGCAGGGAAGCGGAACTCAATGGTTCAACATGCACCGTCACGTCGGAGCCCGGCAAAACGGCTTCAATGGCCTTTTCCGCCTCATGGGCCAGCTTGTGTCCCTCACAGACGCGGATATCCGGCTCAACCCCCACGGCCATATCCACAAAAGTCATGGGGCCGCTGCTGCGCAGGCGCAGGCGGCGCATGGCGGTGATGCCGGGAACTGTCCCGACGGCTTTGATAACGGCGTTTTCCTCCCTGGCCGAACCGGAATCCATGAGCATGTTGACCGCCTCCAGAGCCATGCGCAGGCTGGCGCGGAGAATGACCAGCGCGACAATAAACGCCGCCACCGTATCCGCCTGGACGAAAATCCTGTGCAAAGGCTTGGGAAAATCCAGAGCGTCCGCCAGCCAGACAGCGAACACCCCGACAAGCACAATGCCCGAGGAAAATATGTCCGTGGAAAAATGCAGCGCGTCCGCCTCCAGGGCCTGGCTTTTATACTGCCGGGCCACGCGGCGCAAAACGCGCACCCGGTTTGCATCCACCGCGACGGATATCGCCATGACCCCGACGCCGAGGAGCGAAGGCGCGCTCGCGGCTTCATTGCCGAGCAGGCGCAGCGTGCCCTCATAGCCCACCCAGAAGCAGATCGCCACAAGCAGAAGGCTCTCCGCCAGGGCGGAGAGGTTTTCGATTTTTCCATGTCCGTAGGGGTGCCCGGCGTCAGGGGGCACGGCGGCGATTCGCACGGCGACGAGCGTCATTCCCGCCGCCAGCAGGTCAAGCCCGCTGTGCAGGGCTTCAAAAAGAATGCCCAGGCTGCCGGTATACACGCCGGCCCCAAGCTTGAGGCAGGTCAGGCCAAGGGCCGCCAGCAGCGAAATCAGGGCGGCCCGGCTTTTTTCATCGGCGGCGGATGATTCACACGGGGTTGTCATTTTGCCATTCCATTATTTTACGCTTGAGGTTGTGTCGGGAGAGGGAAGGATTATTTCTCCACGAGCCGTATGTTCTGCCAGCGGCCGCCGGCGAACCGCCTCCATGCGAGCAGGGCCAGGGCGACCACATAGATGGAAAGCGTTGTCCAGAGGCTGTGCAATGAAGCCAGGCCAAGCTGTTCCAGCGCAAGAACGGGCAGCCCCAACAGGAATACCGCAAACGCGGTCAGGGAGAGCATGACGAAAAAAGTGTCCCCCGCCCCTTTGAGCGCGCCGAAGTAGACGATATTGCAGGAATCCACCAGGGAATAGGCCGCCACGTAGCACAGCAGGGTCACGCCGGTCGAGCGTACCTCCGGCGAAGAGGCGGCCGCCCCCTCCGGCTGGAACATAGCCATATACCACTCTCCGGCCAGCGCCAGGGACAGGGCCAGGGGCGTCATGTACGCCAGGGAAATATGCAGGGCGCTGGCGGTCGCCGTTTTGGCGCCCTCCGTGTTTCGGCCTCCCAAAGCATTGCCCACCAGGGACGACACGGCGCTGTTGAGGCCCATCATCGGCAAAAAGACGAGCATGTTGACGGAGAGTACAATGTTGCTGGCGGCCAGAGCCGTTTCCCCGAGGCGCCCAAGACGCAAAATGAACCAGGAAAACCCGGCCATATCGATGAACATGTTGAAGCCGCTCGGTCCGCCGTAGCGCAAAAGCCGCAGCATGAGCCGGATTTTCGGCCGCCATGAGGCCGCCAGACAATCCCCGCGGCCCTCCCGGAAAACAAGACAGCCCAGAAGAATGGCGGAAAAGGTCTGTCCGGCCAGGGTGGCGATGGCCGCTCCGCCGAGGCCCGCTTCCGGCAACCCGAAATGTCCGAAAATGAGTATCCAGTCAAGGGGGATATTGAGGGCCACTCCCGCGAGATTGGCGACAAGCACCGGTTTGGTGCGCCCAAGCCCCACAAAGAAGGCGCTGAAGGAAGCGGCGAGCAGCACCGGAAAGGAACCCAGAAGCAGAATGCGGCAATAGACGCTTTCAAGGGCGGCGATATGTTCCGCATGCCCCAGCATGACAAAGGCGGACCCGGCCAGATACATGCCGGCAACCGCCAGAAGAACGCCGGCAATCAGGGCGACCCACAGGCTTTGCCACAGTATGGCGCCCACATGTTGCGGCTGTCGCGCGCCGACATGCTGGGCGATGAATACGGAAGCATAGCCGCAAACGCCGATAAAGGGTATCTGCACGGCGAAAGCCAGGCTGCCGGCCGGCAGGGCGGCGGCAATGGCGCTGACGGAATAATGGCTTAAAAAAAGGCGGTCGGCGAAGAGCATGAGCGTTTCTGACGCCGTGCTCGCCATGAGCGGCAGCCCCACCCCCAGGACATGTCTGTAGCCGAACGGCATATCCCAGCGGGCGCGCAGGCGCCGCGCAAAAGCGGGAAAGTTGGCTGCGCGCGCTGACATGGGATTTGGAGTCATCACCGGGCTTGTCCGGAGTCGTCCAGCCCGGAGCAGATTTCGTCCGCCACCTTTTCCGTGACGTATTCCGGCAATCCGGACTGGAGGCTGACCCCGCGCGGCGAAAAGAGCGCGAGGCGCATCTGGTTGTCCGCCACCGCCATGCGGTTGGAAATGGTTTTGAGGCCCTTTTTTCCGGATTGCGGCACGCGCCGTTGCACCACAAGCGTATCCGCCACCAGCGCCGTGCCTTTCGTTCCGCTCAAAAGAGCTTCCCCGGCGTACCCGTTGTTTACCGCGTCGCGTACCGCCTCGGGCGAACTCGCTCCGGCCGCGGGCACGGAAAGCCGGATAATGTACCCGGCTTCGCTGGGATTGTCCGTCACGGCATACCCTCTGGACGCAAGGCAGCATTCAAGCTGGGCGCGCAGGCCGAAAATACGGTTGTTCCCGTCGCGCACGCTCACATAGACCACCCTGGCAATCCCGTCAGCCCGGGGCAGAGTCAGGGCGCCGCTGCGCAGCACCGTGAGTTCGCCGGAAGCCCCCCCGTGCGGAAGGCAGGCCGCGGGCGTCAGGCTGAAGGCAAGCAGGAGCAAAATGACGTGTCGCCTCATGCGGAGGCTCCTTCCCCTTTGACGCGGTGAAAACGCAGCCAGTCCAGCAGCGTCCACAGGCCGCAAAGCGTTATGGAAACCGCCGTGGCGGTGAACACGCCCCGATAGCCGAAACCGGCATGGATTACCAGACCTCCGACAAGGGGGGCCAGCATTCCGCTGGCGTCAAAAGCCGACATCATCATGTTGGAGTTGAAGGAGCGCGTGACGGGCGTGGAGCGGTTGTACACAACGGACGCCAGCAGGGGATAGAGCAGGCCGATTCCCAGGCCGTACAGGCAGGCGATGGGCACGAATGCCCACGGTGGCCCCCAGGCGAAGCCCAGCATGCACAGGGCCAGGCCCAGGGAGCAGAGTATGCTGACGCTGTGGTGCGGCAGCGCGTCCAGCCTTTTGCTGGCGAGAAGCCGGACAAGAATGATTGTGACCGTGTACGTCGAAAAAAACAGGGAAGGCTGTCCGCCGGTGACGGAGCACAGCCCCTTGATGAAAAAGATGGCGAGAATGGTCATGATGCTGAAACAGAGGCAGGCGAAAAAGATGCAGAACAGGCCCGAATGCCGCACGGAATTCCACAGGGTGCCGCGCGAGACGCCGTTTTGATGCTCAACGGGCAATTCCGTTACGCTGAGACGGGGGGCCAGGGGGATGACAAGAAGCAGGGAAATGAAAGCCAGTACGCCTGTCAGGGCGAAAAGACGCGGTTCGGAGCCTCCCAGCAGCGGCAGCAGAATTTTTTCGGAGACCGCGGGGATGATGGAGTAAGGCAGCAGCACGGTCAGGGAAAAAAGCGCGAATCCGCGGGCGCTTTGCCCCGGCGGAATACAGTTCACAAGCACCGAGGTGATGCAGCTTGACTGCACGGCGATGGCAATGCCCTGCAGTAGGCGCAGGGCGAGGACGCCTTCCACAAGGCGCGTTTCCGGCAGCCACAGATAGCCCGACATCACGCCTATCAGCGCGGCGGTGGAGAAAGCCAGGGCCGGCAGCCTGCCGCCCCTCAGCAGCAGAAAACTGGCCGGCGGGCGCAAAAACAGCACCATGGCGAACATGGAAGAGATCAGCAGCCCGCGCCAGTTGGGGCTTACGGCAACGCCTTCCAGCCACTGCTCAAAACAGTAGAAAACGGCGATATGGCCGTTGCTGCACATGGAAAGACAGAAAAGCAGTATGAAATCGCGGCTCAAAAGTTCTGTCCGCCTTGCGGCGGGGGAGTTTGTCGCCGCGCGGGGATGATGAAAATGAAAAAACATGGCGATACTTACAAAAGAATCCTGCGAATTCCGGTTTTGATTTACGGCCGTTCAGGCCGGAGAAAGCATATCAAGGATAAATCTGTTTGCGGCCGGCGTCTTTTCAGTGGTATATTCCCCTGAGAAAGTTACCGGCATAGTGGTCCACGGAAGCTTCATCAACCATGAGCATGTCCATCTGCCGCGTCATGATGAGCAGGCGGCCAAGCTGGTCAAGCCGGGGGAGCATTTCGGCCCTGGAATATTTCCTGAAGCGCGCCTGTACCCTGTCGCCCGCGGTCTCCACCGTAAACCCAAGTTCGGAAAGAATCAAGGCGACGCAGCGCGCGCGTCTGACGCGTTGCGCGTTGCCCGCGGCGCCTCCCGCGAATTCAAACCTGATATAGTTTTTACTCAGGGTTTCGCCGCACCAGGTATCCAGAATGGCATAATGATAGCCAACGCGCGAGGACAAGTTGAGGTAGCGGTCAGAGACAATGGCGTAACTGCGGTCGCCGAAGCGCGCGCCGCCGCCTTCCTGATTGCCGCCCGCCAGGCTTCGCCCCATGACGGAGAGAAAACCCCGCATGTTCACCGGGCGCGGGCCTCCGGCTTGCACGTCGGGATTGGTCATGCCCGCGAGCACCTGCCGGAGGGGAACGCTCGTCACTTCTTCCGGCAACGCGGAGGGCGCGTCAGGATTCTTCAGGCCGCCCCCCAGGTCGATAATATGGAGGTCCAGCGGCACAGGACAGACAAGACGACTTGCCGCGCCTTCGCTGCTTTCCGACAGGTCGTCGGAAATTCTGAACATTTCCGTATAACTTTTTTCGTGGGCAAAACGCATGGCGTCATGGAGGGAAAGGCAGTTCTCCGGCGTGAAAAGTCCGGATTGCGGGTCCGTCAGGTGCAGGGGCAGAATGTGCGGGGCAATGCGGCGCAGCAGAAAGATCGCCGGGCTGCCGATATTGCCGCGTTCGCGTCGGGCCCCCGGAGCCGGAAGCCCGGGGACTTCCCCGTCAAAAATACGCCCCGCGAAGGCGTCCACCGTGACGATGCGGCCCGGTTCAATGCTCCGGAACACCCCCGGAATATTCATAAGGGCCGGCACGCCGAATTCGCGGCACAATGAGGCCATATGCCCGGTAAGGGAGCCGGCTTCGGCTATGATGGCCGAAGCGCGGCGCAAGGCCGCCATCACCCGGGGCGAGGAGTGCTTGATGAGCATGACCCCGCCCTCGGGAAAATGCGTCATGTCCCCATCTTGAGCCACGCGCGTCACAGGGCCGCAGCCCGCTCCCCTGGCCGCCACGTCCGCTCCGGAGAACAGGGGGCGGCGGTCCCCAAGTTCCGGCGCGGCCATATCCGCCGTGGAGTCAATGCCCATAGGGCGGGTTTGGAGCAAAACGAGTTCATCGTTGCCGTCCACAGCCCATTCCACATCCTGGGGGTACTGGTAATGGCGTTCCAGAGCGAGGACCATGCCGGCCAGGCGCGTTACCTGCTCCCGCGTCAGCGAAGGGGCGTCCCGCAAAGATTCGGGCACGTCCGCAATGCGCGTCCGCGTCTCCCCGTCTTCCGCCGGGAGTATCATTGTGGCCTTGTGGGCAATCTTTTCGCTTGCGATGCGTGTCGTGGCCCGTGAAACCAGCCATGTGTCGGGGCTGGCCATGCCGTCCACCACCATCTCCCCCAGACCCCAGAGCCCATTGACGACAAGGTGGTTTGAACGCGTGTCCACCGGATGGCGGGAAAAGGCCACGCCCGCGCTTTTCGCGTTCACCATTTCCAGACAGCACGCTCCCATGCCCACGGCGTCCAGGGGATAGCCGTGCAACGCCCGATAGGCCAGCGCGCGCTCCGAAAAGAGACTCGCGATGACTTTTTTATAGTCCCTTGTCAGCGTGCGGCGGGATACGCCAAGAATGGTCCGGTACTGCCCGGCGAAGGATTGCGTTCCGTCCTCGGCGGCGGCGCTGGAGCGCAGGGCCGCGCGAAGGCCGGCGTCGTCGCCGAAGGCTTCGTCCCAGGCTCCGAAAAGCGCGTCCTCAATTTCCTTCGGGGTTTCCGCCTGAAAAATCAGGGCTTCCACAGCGGCGCAAGCCGCCTGGAGAGTTGACGGCGCTTCCGGATCAACCGTGCGCAAGGTTTGATAAATATTTTTGAAAAGCCCGGCGGGGCGCAGCAGGAGCATGCTCCCCGCATGGAGGGTAACGGCGAAGCCCCGCGGCACCGGCATGCCGAGGTTGCCGAGTTCTCCCAGGTTGGCGCTTTTGCCGCCGACGCTGCATGCCATGCCGGCGTTCACTTCGGCAAGGGGCAGGGTGAGCCGGGCGCCGTCTTCCGCGGCGTGCCGTTCCAGTTCGGCTTCAATTCGTTTTGCCATGCCTTTGACGGCGGTTTCAAGCGCGGCATGGCGCCCGCCGGAAATGTCGTTGAGTTTTTCCGCCATGCGTTCGCACTGAAAGACCGCTCTGGTCGCGGCTTGCCGTATTTGGGAGGTTTCCGGGGAGCGGTCCCCGTGCAGAACCGATTCCAGTTCCCCAAAAACGGCGGCCAGTTCCGCATTGGCGTCCAGCAGATCCTTGAACGAAGCGTAACGGCGGGTAAAAGCCGCCATTGCCCGTTCACGGGGTATACGCGCGGCAATCCCGAAAAAATTTTTCAGCGCGTTCACGGCGCTCATACGCGTTGCGCGCGAAGGCGTGGTTGACGACGGAACCCGGCACGCGCCGGTTGAAGAAAAAAACGCAAAAAGCGCTGTTGCGGGAAGAGGCAGGCAAAGAAGGAGCATGGTCCGCGGAGGCTGTGATGCGTCAGCAAAGAGGCCGTGGTCGGCGAATTTCCGCTGAGGGACGAGCCGAGAAAACGCATGCCGGACCCTCCCGGTACTGTGCGCTTGTCGCGCAAGGCAATCGCCGGTTCACGCAAAACATGCGGCGACTATAGCGCATTTTCCGCGGGAGCGCAAGCCCCCGCGGAGAAAAAAGGTAAAAAGTGTTACACGGTCAGAGGGGGAAAAAAAACATTGCGGCGGCACGATTTTTGCTGTACTATTGGTGAAGTTTGTCGGACTCCCGCGCGTAGCGTATGGGGCAAGTGGGCCAGAAGGCATTTTAAACCATGTGGAGGAATCCATGACGACACTACGAAGACTAGGGGTTGCTGTCTGCGCGTTGCCGCTGGCTCTGCTGGCGCCCTCGCTGGCCATGGCGGCGGGGGGAAAGAGTGCGCCCATCGCCATTGTGGCGGACACGCGTTTCATTGACAACAGTCTGATGCACTGGTGGGCCCAGATGTACAACGAGAACCATATGGCGTTCGCCCTGATGACGATGGTGATAATCCCCGTTCTCGGCGTCATTCTCGGCGTTGTGGCCGACTTTTTCATGAGAATGACCGGCATTGACCTTGAAAAACGCGAACTCGCGGAAAAATAATCCGGAAAGGAGGCAATTATGGACTGGTTATACATGATGATGCCCATTTCCGGCGTGAACATTTTTTGGCCGGGCCTGATCATACTCGGCCTGGGCGTCGGCATTATCGGCGGTTTCTTCGGGCTGGGCGGCGCGTGGATGGTGACGCCGGGCCTGAACATCCTCGGTTTCCCCATGGCCTTCGCCATCGGCACGGACATGGCGCAGATGGCGGGCAAGTCCCTCATTTCCACCATGCGGCACGGCAAATTCGGCAATGTTGACTACCTGCTCGGCATTGTCATGCTCATCGGCACAGTCATCGGCATGGAGATCGGCGCGCAGATGATCATGTGGCTGGAGCGCATCGGCCAGGTGGACAAGGTGGTGCGCTGGTTCTATGTGGTGCTGCTGACGATCATCGCCTGGATCGTTTTCGCCGATGTGGCCAAGCGCAGGGCGAAGGAGCGGGAGGCCAGGGAAAAAAATCAGGAAGTGGACAAGCTGGAATCCGGCTTTGACTGGGGCAAGAGGCTTCAGGCCATCCGCGTTCCGCCCATGGTGCATTTCAAGCATGCCGGCGTGTACTGCTCTTTCTGGCTGCCCATCTGCGTGAGCCTGTTCACCGGCTGGCTGGCCGGCATTCTGGGCATCGGCGGCGGCCTCATCCGCATGCCGGCCCTGGTGTATCTCATCGGCTGCCCCACCCACCTCGCCGTGGGCACGGACCTTTTTGAAGTCGCCATTTCGGGTCTTTACGGCGCGGCCTCCTTCACCTACAAGGGCCGCACCGAGCTCGTGGCGGCCATCATCATGCTGGCCGGCGCGGCTGTCGGCGCGCAGATAGGCGTTGTGGCCACCAAATACGTCAAGGGCTACGGCATACGCATAGTCTTCGGGATGGCCGTTATCGGCTGCCTCTTCTCCGTGCTGTTCAGGCAGCTTGCGGCGGAACTCCCCTCAATGGCGAACCTGTTCACCGTCCTGGCGACCATTGACGTGCTGGGCCTTGTGAGCCTCACCGCCATCTATATCACTATTCGCATGCTCAAAGGCGCCAAGGCCGAAATCGCGGCCAAAAAACGGGCCGCGGGCAACTAGGGAGGAGTGAACGCCATGAAAAAGCATATATTGACAATCGCCTTGCTGGCCGCCCTCTCTTTCGTTCTGACCGCCTGCGACTACGACGGCGGGGTGGAACAGGGACGCGTCGTGGCCTACGAGCCCGGCAAGAACGTGACGCTTGTGCTGGACACAAGCCCGGTCCGCAACAAGCCCCTGTACAACGGCAAGACGGCGGTGTACAAACTGCCCGTCGATTCCATGGATATGGGAGCTGACCCGACATGCGGCGGCCTGCTTGCGGTGAATCCGGAAAAGAAAACCGTGAGCGTCTATGACCCGGCGGGGAAGAGCGTCAGGGAATTGCCCGTGGATTTCACCGACGTGCAGAAGGACATCGACGCCAGGCACCCCCTGGTGGCGGGCAAATCCTTTCCCATGATCGACAGGGAAAATCTGACCGTCACTGTGTACGCGCCGACTCTCAGGTCTCTTGTGACCTTCAGCCCGGGCGCGGCCATATCCATGCCGCCCGATACCTGGAAATTCGGCGACGAGGCCCGCGTGGCCTTCAGCAATGCCGAGAAAGGCCAGGCTCTCCGCTTCATGAACATAACCAAGACAAACATTTTCAGTCGCTGACCTGATTGCGCGGCCGGAGGGCATGCTCCGGCCGCGCCCATGCGGGAGGCCGGAATGAACAGCTACAAGCAATCTTTCTATGTCGGGCTTGTCCGGGTTATCGCCAATGCGCTCATGCTCTGCGCCGTCTTCATAGGCATGTACGTGTCCATACACGGGCCGCTGCCGGCGGAAGCCGGGTTCTGCGCCGGATTTTTCGGCCTGACCGTGCCCGCGTGGACCGGCGCCGTCCTCCTCACGCGCTTCATCAAAAAGCGTTTCCCGGCGGAGGAGGAAACTCTTGTGGACCTGCCGGGCCGCGGCCCGGTGCTTGTCCGCTGGCGCGTGCTGGGCCTCTCCCTGGCCCCGTTGCGGCCGCGTTAGCAGCACTTCAACTTTGAAAAAGCCGGACTGCTCTCTATTCTTTTATAAGGCGGCGATGACTACTCGGGGTCCTGATCCTTGATACTCGCGCAACTGGGGCTTGACAAATATCTTTCGACGGGTTAACGAGGTAACCTCGTTATTTGTCAAAATTATTATCACTGCCGGAGAAGCCTGTGGCATACCATAAATCCGCCGTCAAGCGTCACAAACAGAGTCTCAACCGCGCTGTCCGGAACAAAGCCGCGCGCACCCGCGTAAAAAACGCCGTCAAGGCAGTCCGCGCGGCTGTGCAGAACAAGGACAGGGCAGACGCCGAAAGTCTGCTGTCCACGGCGGCATCCGCGCTTGCCAAGGCAGCGGGCAAAAGGGCGATACACCGCAGAAAGGCCGCCCGCACGCTTTCGCGCCTGACCAAAGCCGTCAATACCGTTTCAGTTTAGCGGCCAGTCCGTTTGTCCCGCGCTTTTTTATAGAGCGCTTCATCCAAGGCGGCAAGCCGTGTCTTCTTGTTGTCATTTTTTCACTTCGCCTCAGGCCAGCATTTTCAGATGGGCATAGGCCTTGCCCGTCGCCATGCGCCCGCGCGGCGTGCGTTTGAGAAAGCCGCACTGGATAAGGTAGGGTTCGTAAATGTCCTCCAGAGTGCGCACATCCTCCGAACACGCAGCCGCCAAGGTTTTTATGCCCACAGGCCCCCCGTCGTAGTGTTCTATCAGCACTGTCAGGAGCTTTCGGTCCATCTGGTCAAGACCGTTTTCATCCACTTCCATGCGCTCCAGCGCCAGCACTGCCTGCTCGGCCGTTATACGGCCGTTGCCGTGTACCAGGGCAAAATCCCTGACTCTCCGCAAAAGCCGGTTGGCGATGCGTGGCGTGCCGCGTGAACGGCGGCCTATTTCCCGGGCGCCGTTGTCGGTGACCGCCACGTTCAGAATGGCGGCGGTTCGCCGCACCACACGGGCAAGCTCCGCGGGATTGTAGTATTCCAGCCGCGCCACTATGCCGAAGCGGTCCCTGAGCGGAGAAGACAAAAGGCCCATGCGCGTTGTCGCGCCGACCAGAGTGAAAGGCTCCAGATCAATTTTTACGGTGCGGGCCGCCGGTCCTTGCCCGATCACGAGATCCAGCTTGAAGTCCTCCATGGCCGGATACAGTACTTCTTCCACCACAATGGGCATACGATGTATCTCATCCACGAAAAGGATATCATGGCGGCCGAGGTTTGTCAGAACGGCCGCGAGATCGCCGCTGCGCTCCAGCACCGGACCGGACGAACAGACAATGTTGACGCCGAGTTCCGTCGCCATAATTTGCGCGAGCGTGGTTTTGCCGAGTCCAGGATTGCCGTAGAAAAGCGTATGGTCGAGGGGATTTCCCCGTTCGCGGGCGGCGTGCAGATACACGCGGAGGTTGGCGCGCAATTCATCCTGCCCGATAAAATCCTCCAGGCAGCGAGGACGGATGCTTTCATCCTGCACCGGCGCGGGGGGCGGCTCCGGTGACTTCCTGAAACCGGCGGTCATTGGGCGACCCTTTTGCCAAGCTGTCTGAGGGTGAGCCTGATGGCGCCGGCAACATCAATATCCGGCTCGGCATGCAGAATTTGTCTGACGAGTGGAGCGCATTCTTCCTCGGTATAGCCGAGACCGGCCAAGCCTGACAGCGTATCCCGGAACACGGAGGGCGGACCGCCCGCCGGGGCCGGCAATGCGGAATCCTGACCAAAATCCGCCTTGAGCTTGTATCTGAGTTCCAAAAAAATATGTTGCGCGTTTTTCTTGCCTACCCCGGAAACCCGCGTCAGAACCGCCGGATCTTCCTCCCGCACCATCCGGCGCAAATCCTCCGGCCGGAAGGTGGAAAGAATGGCCAGGGCCGTACGTGCGCCCACTTTGGAAATGGTCAGGAGGGTTTCGAACATCCGCTTCTCTTCAAAAGCGGTAAAGCCGAAAAGCTCCAGAGCGTCCTCGCGCACGACAAGGCTGACGTAAAGGGCCACATCCTTTCCCCTGTCCGGCAGGGCATGCAGAGCCGGACCAGGCAGGGCCAGTTCATAACCCAAGCCGGACCGGGTGACAACAATGCAGGAATTGTCCCATAGTTCAGCCAGACGCCCTTCAATATACGCCAACATTGTTCCATCTTAACGCGAACAAGCCAAATAGACAAGACAAACGGCGAACCGGAATCCGGCACCCTTTTGGTCGGAGGGGGGAAACTTGTCGAAGGGAGCGTTTCAAAAGCAAAATGCTCCAAGACGCTACGTATCGCATATAGTTGGACGATTGGCGAGACCTTCGGGGATTAAATCAGCGCTTCCCCGGAATTGCCGGCGGCAATAAAAAGCTGTTGTAACGCTCAAAAAAATCAGCTAATCTGAACACCCCGCGATGCCCCACGGGGGATGTCGTTTGACGGGGGATGTCGTTTATTTTTTTTGAGAGGAGTATTCTTGTCATGCAAAAGCATTATCGCGGTGTGATTTTGTTGGCATTGATTTTTTCGCTTCCCGCCCTGACGGGCTTTTTCGGTTCCGCGCCGAAATTTGCCGTTGTGGACATGCAGCGCCTGATGCGCGACTCCGAACCGGCCAGAGCCGGCGTAAAATTTCTGGAGACCCTGCATGCCGGCATGCAGGAAAAGATCCAGACGATTGAATCCCGTCTGGAAAAAAATCCCCAGGACGAAGAGGCTCAGAAAGCACTGCAAACCGTATACATGACATCCCAGCAGCGCATGCAGGCGGAACAGCAAAATGTCGTCACCCTGCTTTATGACGCCATCCAGCGCGTCATGAATGCCTATCGCGAGCAAAACGGCTATGAACTTATTTTGAACGCGGAAGTGGTTGCCGCGTTTTCTCCGGCGCTGGACATCACCACAGCCGTTATTGCCGAAGTGAACAAGCAGAAAATTGAGTTCAAGCCGTTAACCATGGAAACGCCGGAGGAAAAGAAAAATTCCGGTGATGATGCCGCGGCATCGGACAAGAACGGAGACGGAAAAAAACAGTGAAGGAGAATGCAGACAACTCCCGTTCTCTTCAAGGAAAGCCTGATATAGTTAATCAACTTGAAAGTCGAACACAATATTCGAATATTGCAAGCTGTAGCACAACAAAAACTCTCAAATTATCTTTGGCATTGTTTCAGAATATTGTTCGATTATAAACTGGTCCCCGGCGAGAGCGGGGAGCGGCCACGGCAGCCGGAGAGCCGGAATCCCCCCGGAGCGTTTGAAAAATCCGGGCAGACGCGGGAAAGCCACAGGCCGGGGGCCTGCGGGGAGCTATACGTCAAAAAGCATTTCCAGGTCATCCCGCGAAAAGGATTTCCAGCTGTCCTTGCCCGGAATGATGGCTTCGGCTATATCGCGCTTGCTTTCCTGCAATTTGACGATTTTTTCTTCCACTGTGTTTTCGCAAATCAGTTTGTAGGAAAAAACCTGACGCGTCTGGCCGATGCGGTGGGTGCGATCCGTGGCCTGGCTTTCCACCGCCGGATTCCACCAGGGGTCGTAGTGGATGACATAATCGGCGGATGTGAGATTGAGGCCGGTGCCGCCCGCCTTGAGCGAGATGAGAAAAATGGGGATCTGGGCGTTGTTGTTGAATTTGTCCACCATTTCCAGACGCTCCTTGCTGGCTCCGTCAAGATAGCAGAAGGGCATTTTTTCGCCCTCAAGCCATTGCCGCATGATGTGCAGCATCCGCACAAACTGTGAAAACACCAGCACCTTGTGTCCGCCTTCCACAACCTCCGTAACCATATCCTTGAACGCATCAAATTTGCCGGAAGGCAGATTGTTGGTGAAACCGGGCAATTCAACCTTCAACAACCGCGGGTGGCAGCATATCTGGCGCAATTTGAGCAGAGCGTCCAGAATGGACATCTGGCTCCTGGCGATGCCCTTTTCGTCCACATCGGCCAGCACCTGTTCGCGCAGCTTGCGGGCAAGAGCCGCATACAGTTCCGCCTGGGCGTCTTCCAGCGCGCAAAAGGTCACGCTTTCGAGCTTGGGCGGCAGGTCCCGGGCCACTTCCGCCTTGGTGCGGCGCAAAATAAAAGGACGCACGCGGGCGCGCAGATAATCCAGAGCTTCCTGATCGCCGTCCTTGATGGGCTTGACAATTCCCCGCTGGAAGGCGTGCTGCGAACCGAGAAAACCGGGCATGAGAAATTCGAACAGGGACCAGAGTTCAAAAAGATTGTTTTCAATGGGCGTGCCGGAAAGGCAAATACGCGCGCACGCTTTCAGACGCCGGACAGCGCGGGCCGTGATCGTATTGGGATTTTTGATGTTCTGGGCTTCGTCAAGAATGACGGCGTTGAATTCATATTTCTCCATCTCTTCCAGATTGCGGCGCAGCAACGCGTATGTGGTGACGACGATATGCGCGTCCGTCACCTGTTTGAAAAGCGTCTCCCTCCGCGCCCCGTAAATGATGACGCGCCTGAGCCCCGGCACAAATTTTTCCGCTTCCCGCTCCCAGTTGGGCAGAACGGAGGTCGGCACAATAATGAGATTCGGGCCGTCACAACGCCGCTCCACCATGTGCTGGATGAAGGCAAGGGTCTGCACCGTCTTGCCGAGGCCCATCTCGTCAGCCAGAATACCGCCGAAGCCGTATTCAAAAAGAAAATTCAGGTAGGAAAGCCCCTCCTGCTGGTATGCGCGCAAACTGGCCTTAAGGCCTCCGGGCGGAGAGACGGGAGTGATTTCCTGAAAGGAGCGGATTTTTTCCCTCAGATTGTTCCAGAAAGAGTCAGTAGTCACATTGGGCATCTCGTCCAGCACAGCATCCAGCACTGTCGCTTCGTACTGCTGAAATTTGTGCTGCAGGGGTTTTGAGGGATCAAAACCCAATGCTTGCAGCCTGTGGGCGAGTTTTGTCAGCCAGGCCTCCGGCAGATTTGTATAGGAACCGTCCTTGAGCTGCACATAACGCTTGCCGCGCGTCCATGCCTTCCATATCTTCTCCAGCGGCAGGCTTTGCCCTTCATAATCCACTGTGACATTGAGCGAAAACCATTTCTCTTTCTCATCGCTCGTCACGTCGGCCGAGATAACGGCCTGCGCGGCGCGCACCTTGTAGCGGGTGAGGGCGCGCTCGCCGTAAACGCGGTAATATTCCACCATGGTGGGATAGGTATCAAGCAGAAAAGCGATGGCCTCTTCCGGCTCCAGAAACCAGAGCTTGCTTGAGCGCGACTGAAAACCCGTTTTGGCGAGTTCCGCGAGCAACTGCGCTTCCTCCTCCTGATGACGACGCACCAGATACGTCTTGCCCTGACAGGTGTAACTGCCGGTCTGAAAATCCGGGTTCGGTCCGTTGATGGTGAACTCGCCGTGCACCGTCTCGTAAATATTGTCTATTTCCAGCGTCAAAAGGCTGCCTTCCTCGTCCAGAAAAAGCTTTGGATTATAGGTGGCGGGTTGAAAAATCGGGGCCATGAGCTTCAGGAATTCCTGGGGACGATAGAGATCCGAATCCGGCAGCTTTGTCCAGACCCTGTCCAGAAATTCTGAAATGTCCTCATGCGGCACGACAGTGCGCTCGTGTATGAGCTTGCGCACAAGCCCCGGCTGCAACGAGGTTTGCACCGGATAAAACGTATGGTTGAAACATACCCACAAAGGCATTTGCCCGTGAAAGGTAATCGGATCGCGCTCCGGAATCGGCGTGTCATCATCCCCGTTTTCGCCCGGCAGGCGTATGGGCAGCGGCGTCCGGCCCTCGCGCTGGATCAGCACGTCAAAATGCAGGCCGGCGTCATCCAGAACGGGTTTGAGCTTCAGGGTAAAAGGCGTGCTTTCGATGCCGCAGGGTTGCTCAGTATCTTTCCAGAGCAGGTAATACTCGTTGCGCACGGCCCAGAAAAACCAGGAGAGCAGACCGTCCGGCAACTCCACCCTGTGGCCGTAATATTCAAGGTAGCGCCCGATCTGGTGCGCCACCCGCGGCAGTTGCGGGGAGGCTTCGCACCAGTCCGGATTTGCGATAATCTGTTCCAGGGATACTTCCGCGTGTACGCTGGAAAGGCCGTTTTTGTTCTGGCGTCCCCGGAAAAACGAGACGAGCAGGCGTTCTTCTTCCGGTGTGAAACGAAAAATAAGATAGTAACGGCCCGGTTCCGCCTCCATGTCGGCGGAAAAAAAACTGCGGAAACTCCGCTTCCAGTCCACCGCCGGCGATGCCTCCTGCTCCGGGCCGCCTTGCTCTCTGCGCAGATCTTCCATGAAATACATGGTCAGGGCCGCCACATGACGGCAAATGCCCGAAAAAGCGTCCTCGCAGTTGCAGCGGCTCGATACGGCCCGCCCCATCAGTGAAAACTGCAGCGAGGGAGTATATACCTGAAGGTCTTCTCCCTGAATCGTGCCCTGCACTTCCCAGGTCTCGCCCTCGTGAATATTTATTTTTTGCACCCCGTTGTCCGAAAGTATATACTTGGCGGCGTCGCTGACATACTCGGGCACGGTGTCGCGCAGGAAGCTGCTGCACATCTCGTTTATGGAACTCAGTTCTGAACGGCTCATGGTCTTATGAAGTTAGCACAGGATTGAGGGCGAAAGCAACTAAAACAATTCTATGAAAAATAACTTTTTCACAATGTTCTGCATGCTGTTTCTGACCTTTGCCGTCCGGGGATATTGCGGCCTCGCCGCGGCCGGCGAAACACCGGGGGAGCCGCCGGCTTTTGGCGACCGCATCATTTTCGGCAGCATCGGCGAGGCATCCAATCTGATCCCCTACATCACCGCGGATTCCGCCTCGCATGAGGTGGCGGGCCTGCTTTTTGTCGCTCCCCTGCGCTATAATGGAGACTTGCGGGCGGAGCCCTGGGCCGCGGAACATTTCAGTATGGAAGAAGACGGCAGGCTTTTGCGTTTCACGCTACGTAAAGGCATTTTATGGGAAGACGGACAGGAGCTGACGGCGGAAGATGTGGCTTTTACCTACCGGATCGTCATTGATCCCGCCACGGCGAGCCCCTATGCCGAAGACTTTCTGCGCGTCAAGGAGTTTCGGGTGACAGGCCGCTATTCTTTTGAAGCGCGCTATGAGCATTTCTTTTCGCGCGCCGTCGCCTCCTGGATGAACCCCATCCTGCCCAGGCATATCCTTGAAGGACAAAACATACGCAACACCCCCTTTGCCCGCCGGCCCATCGGCGCCGGCCCCTACCGTCTCAAACGGTGGGAACCGGGCAGCCGCATCATTCTGTCGGCCTCGCCCACCTATTTCATGGGGCGTCCGCACATCGCCGAAGTGGTGTACCGCATTATTCCGGACACGGCCTCCATGTTCATGGAAGCCCGCGCCGGACGTCTGGATGTGATGGACCTGAATCCGATGCAGTATCTGCGGGAAACCGACGGCCCTCTCTGGCGGGAAAATTTCGTCAAGTACCGCTATCTGGCATCCGTTTACATCTTTTTGGGATACAACATGGCCCACCCTTTTTTTCGGGACGTACGTGTGCGCAAGGCCATTTCCCTTGCCGTCAACCGGGAGGACATTGTCAAAGGAGTGCTGCTGGGACAAGGTGTGCCGGCCTTCGGCCCTTTCAAACCCGGGAGCTGGGCCTATCATCCAACGCTTGCGGCGGCGCGTCAGGACATCCCGGCCGCGCGCGCCCTGCTGGCCCAGGCGGGATTCAGGGATGAAGATGGCGACGGCATTCTGGAAAGGGAAGGCAGACCGTTTTCCTTCACCATTTTGACCAACCAGGGCAACGAGCAGCGTATTTTGACAGCGGAAGTCATACAGTACGCGCTTGCCGGCATAGGCATCGACGTGCGCATACGCACTGTGGAATGGGCCGCCTTTATCCGCGAATTTGTGCACAAGGGTCGCTATGACGCCATAATTCTGGGCTGGACCATTCCGCAGGATCCGGACATTTATTCCATCTGGCATTCATCCGGCGCGCGGGACGGCGGTCTTAACATCACGCGGTATATCAACAGAGAAGTGGACGCATTGCTGGAAAAGGCGCGTGACACGCCGAATCAGGACGAACGGGCCGCGCTGTATCGCCGCTTTCAGGAGATACTGGCCGAGGAGCAGCCTTATTGCTTTCTCTTTGTCCCCTATGCCCTGCCCGTCATACAGCGGCGCTTCGCGGGCGTAAAACCGGCTTTGGCGGGGATTATGTACAATTTTGAATCCTGGTGGGTTCCACGGGCAAAACAGCGCTATACGGTCGTCCCGTGAGGCTCTCGCAGCCCGGAGCGGTTCACGAATGAAACGAGTGAACCGCTCCGTAAGGATTTGCCATGCTACGTTGAAGTCCGTGCCGGTGAACAGGCCGGGGGAGGGCCGAAGCCCCCGCCGCCGCCGTGTGTGTTTTCAGAACTCGTAGCGGAAGGTGCCGAAGACCCCGTGGCCCGTGGCGTGTTCCGAAAACATGAGGTTGTAGTTCAGGCCGAAGGAGACGTCCCCGTTGCCGAAGTCCAGGCCGATTCCGCCCGTATAGGAGACATAGTCCATGATCCGGCTTTCCAGCTCCACCTTTGTGCCCGTGCCGGTGAAGCGCGCCGAGGATTTTGTCTCGATGTCCCCGGCGGCCGGAATCACGGCCAGGTCAAGGCCGGGTCTGAAAAACCAGCCGTTGCCCGTTTCAAGGTTTCTGGAGAA
>JAISLI010000009.1 GCA_031291035.1 Desulfovibrio sp. | reverse complement strand
TGGACTTCGGCAACGGGGACGTCTCCTTCGGCCTGAACTACAACCTCATGTTTTCGGAACACGCCACGGGCCACGGGGTCTTCGGCACCTTCCGCTACGAGTTCTGAAACCGTCCGGGGCCGGGATGCCGGTCCATGCGCCCGCGACATTTGAAGAGCGGCAATTCCGCAACAATCAAATTCTTGAACCGGGAGCGGGCGGGCTTGGACCGCCCGTTCCCGGTTCAAGCGTCAATACTTGCCGCCGAGCCCCATTCCGGCGGCGACAAGCCTTGCGGCGCGTTCCGCCGCGTCGCTGACCAGCGTGGCCCCGCGCTCCATACACTCCTGAAGGCTCATGGGCGCGTCCGGACACGGCATGACGCCGTCAATTCCCTTTTCAAGGACATCGCGCCAGCCTTTGCCCAGTCCGCCGGACACGCACACAACGGGTTTGCCGTGGCGCTTCGCCGCCAGGGCCACCCCGACAGGCGCCTTGCCGCAGGCGGTCTGAAAATCCGTATTGCCTTCCCCGGTAAAGACAATATCGGCGGAACGCGCCAATTCGTCAAAATTCATGGCCTCCAGCACGATTTCCACGCCGGGCCGCAACCGCGCATTCGTAAAGAACAAAAGCCCCGCTCCCAGGCCGCCGGCGGCGCCCGCGCCGGGCATATCCGCAACGTCGCGCCCGGTGGCCGCTTCGGCTATTTCGGCATAGTGGGCCAGGGCCGCGTCGAGCCGGCGGACCATTTCGGGGTCAGCCCCTTTTTGCGGGCCAAATACCGCCGAAGCGCCGCATGGGCCGCAGAGGGGGTTATCCACATCCGAGGCGACAAGAATTTCAAGATTGTTCAGCCTGTCGTCCATGCCGGAAAGATCAAGCCGTTGCAGGCGCGCAAGAAATATGCCGCCTTCCGGCACTTCGTCGCCGGAGGCGTCAAGAAAGCGCGCGCCGAGAGCGCGCGCGAAACCGGCGCCGCCGTCGTTTGTCGCGCTGCCGCCAATGCCGAGCACAAGGCGTTTGAGCCCGGCCTCAAGCGCAGCCCGCACAAGTTCCCCGGTGCCTTTTGTCGTGGTGACGCAAGGGTTGCGTTCCCGTCCGGGCACGAGAGGCAGGCCGGAAGCGGCGGCCATCTCGACCACGCCGGTCGCGCCGTCGCCAAGTATGCCCCATTCCGCCACCAGAGGACGCCCCAGCGGACCGGTGACGGCCGCTTTCCGCAGTTGGCCCTTTGTCGCGGCGACAATGGTCCGCACCGTGCCCTCGCCGCCGTCGGCCACAGGCGCCCTGACAACATCCGCCCGCGGAAAAACCCGTCTGATGCCCGCTTCCATGGCTGATGCCGCATCAGACGCGGAAATGCTGCCTTTAAATGAATCGGGCGCTACGATAATGCGCATTGGCCCTCCCATGTAATAAAATATTGACGCGTTCGCGGCGGCACAAAATTTTCCTGTCGCTGTTTTGCGAGGCGACCATCCGGGTGAAGCAGCCGCAACATACTGTTATTGATACTAAATACACTCACAAATCTTTCTAGAACATATCTTGAATTCCTCCGGAAGATAGTATAGGCTATAATCGGAGTGCCACAGAAGGACAAAAGTCTGAATTCGGGACAAAGCCACAAGAATCGGGGGCATTCATGCCGCAGGTAGCAGCACGCATCAACGCAGAGCAGGAGCGCTGGCTCAAGGACTACTTCCGTACAAAAAGCGCCGGGGCGGAATTTATTCTGCCCTGGGCGGTGGACACGTTTTTCCGCGCGATCAACAGCATCAAGCATTCATTCAGCACTGCCGAGTTGAAGACCATTGTGGAAGCTCACAGAGACATAAAACCCATGCCGAACCATACCAAACTGTCCTATCTGCTGCTGCGGATCGCGGACGCCTGCGATGTCGGCAGCATTCATCTGCGCCACGGGGTGAGCAAATTCGGCATTGAAGCAAAGCTCAAGGGCCTTGACGACACGCAGGCGACAGCATTGACGGTATGGGCTTCGGCCTTCTGGATCAGCCGGAATCATTCCTCCGCCAATCTTGAGGAATACATCAAAAGCTACTGACGTCTCAAAAGCATTCCGACGACTATTCATTGTAAAGCGTCAGATACAAATCCCCCTGCCAGGGGCCGATTCGCCTGCCGAGTCCCCGCAGGCGCACCGGCCTGCCGATTGCGAAATCCGGGGGCAGGGTAATTTCCACCGTATGCGCTTCATCGGAAAGCCCGTGTCTTATCTGCAGACGAATACGCCTGCCCGGCGCCAAATGGCCGGAAGGCAGGCAAAGCGTCTGATTTTCGTCAATTTGCCGGCGCAGCCAGTCCGTTACGATTCCCTTGACTCCCCTGTTGAATTCCATGCCGCTTCCGGCCGTGTCCCACGACGGGCCGCTCTGAAAGAACTTCGTATTTTTTCTGCTTTTCCCGTCCGGCGGCGGCGGGGGTATCCGTTCCGAATTGTTCCGCCGGCTTTCCTGCTGACTGTCCGCCTGCTGGCGGCCCAACTCGCTGTATATATCCTCAAAAACACGCCGGGCAAAAGGGTCATTGAGCAGATCCCGCAAAACATCCTGCTCCTCATAGGCATTGCCGGCCTTTTCGGACCGGTTTTGCGTTTCCCGCTTCCCCTCCTGCCGCTCCCCGGTTTCCTGCCGAGGGCCGTTACCCGGGTTCTGTCCCGCCGCCTCACCGGCGGCGGCATCGCCCCGCGCCCCTGAAGCGGTCTGCGCTGTCTGCGTTCGCTCCTCATCGTGAGCCGTATCATCACGCCCCTCGCGCGCGTTTTTTGCGTCCTGTCGCGCCGCGTCAGCCTGCTCGCCGGGAGCGTCCGCCGGCCTGAGCAGGCACAAAAGAGCCACGTATGCCTCATTGAGTATCTGGAACTGTCTCCCCGCGCCGGGTTTGTCGGGATTCAAGTCGGGGTGCAGCTCAAAAGCGCGCTGGCGATAGGCCTTTTTCAAAACCTCCAGGTCGGCGCCCCTTTCAATTTTAAGGATGGCATAGCATCCCTTGAGGGATATCTGGCGTGTCCGGCGTCGCATGTCAGGGAAGAATCAGCGTAAGGGCTTCGCAGGTCGGATTGCTGGCCAAAAGATTGTGCTCGCGCAGATATTCGCGCCCCAGACGGGCAAAGTCGTCATGTCCGACATACGGTGATATGCCGGGGCAGAAGCCCTTGGCAAGGCCGAGGCTTTCCGGATCAACGATATTGCCGCGAAAGTACGGCCAGGCGCGGCATACAGCGGGTTTTGCCTCATGGACGGTACAGCCTTCTTCTTTGCTGAAAAAAATACAATAATCCGTATCGCCGGAGCGGATTTTCACCTTGCCCGCTGTCCGTTCCCCGTACCGGGCGACAAACTCGTCGGAAGCGAGATGCAGAAACGCGGAAAGACGGGCAATGTCCCCAGGGGAAACAACAATGCCGCCGCAGCCTTCGCAACATCGTCCGCACATGCGGCAGTGAAAAATTCCGTCCCGGGCTTCATCGATCATACGTTTTGACTCTGGCTGCGCAAGTTGACGGGAATCGGCGGTTGAACAGATCTAGAGCATTTTGCTTTTGAAACGCTCCCTTCGGCGCTTTACGGCGAAACGCGGTTTCGCCTGCGCCTCATGGGCGGGCAGCGGCGCATCCGCCCCGCCGCCAGAGCAATTTCAAAGTGAAATTGCTCTAAAAGGTTATCGCAACCTGTTCCCCGCCCTGGGAGCGCTTTGTTATTTCACCTATGGCGAATGCCTCCATTTTGAACGCATGCATCCTGTTGACGGCTTCCTCGGCCTGTTCGGGCGGGATCAACAAAATATATCCGATACCGCAGTTGAATATCTGGAGCATTTCCGGCCAGGAGAGTTTTTCCGCCTCTTTGAGCCAGGTGAAAACGGGCGGGACATTCCATGAGCCGAAAAAAATGCGCGCTTCCGCCTGCGCCGGCAATATTCGCGGGATGTTGTTATAAAAACCGCCGCCCGTGATATGGGCCATGCCCTTGACGCTCATGTCGCGCAAAAGGGAACGCACGGAGTCAACATAAATGCTTGTCGGCGTCAGCAATGCGTCTTTTATGGAAATCCCGTCGCCGCCGGGCAAGGCATCCTCCGGGGCAAGACCCGACTCGGCCAGAATTTTGCGCACCAAGGAAAATCCGTTGGAATGCAGCCCCGAAGAGGCAACACCCACTATTTTGTCGCCCACCTGAATGCCGGCCCCGTCGATCAGTTTGGCATTATCCACAATTCCGACGCAAAATCCGGCCAGATCGTATTCCCCCGGCGCGTACATATCCGGCATTTCAGCCGTCTCTCCGCCAAGCAGCGCGCAGCCGGCCATGCGGCATCCCTCGGCTATCCCCCCAATCACTGTCTGGGCGATTTCCACATCCAGCCTGCCCGTCGAGAAATAGTCCAGAAAGAACAAAGGCTGCGCGCCTTGTACCAGAATGTCATTGGCGCACATGGCGACGAGATCAATGCCGATGGTGTCATGCCTGTCAAAAGCGAAAGCGAGTTTGAGTTTTGTGCCTACGCCGTCAGTCGAGGAAACAAGCACCGGTTCATTTATCCCGCACAAATCCGGCCTGAAAAGCCCGCCAAATCCGCCTATGTCGGAAACAACGCCTCTGGTGCGGGTTCTCGCGACATGCCGTCTGATACGGTCAACAAGTTCGTCACCCGCCGGAATGTTTACCCCGGCATTGGTATAAGCCCTCGCGCGGTCGCCCGACATCCCCCACCTCCTTCCATGCGGATGAACATAACAGTTTTCCCGTTGAATCCCAAGCGTCTTTTTTCAGGTCATTTTTATGGACCAAAATCGCGTCCGCTGCTACACTGCGCCCCGCGGGAAATGTGTCGGACCGCCCGACACGAAAAACACACATCACAAGGTACCGCCATGTGTCATGCCATGTTATGGGAAAACTTCAGGGAGGAAGCAGTACAATGCCGTCTTTGCGCGCACGGGTGTTCTCTGAAAAATGACGGCAAGGGGCGTTGCGGCGTGCGCATGAACAGGAACGGCAAGGTGATCCCGCTTGTCGCCAACGTCGTTACGAGCGTTCATCTTGATCCTGTCGAAAAAAAGCCGCTGTATCACTTTCTGCCGGGCAGTAAAATTTTTTCGGTCGGCAGCGCCGGGTGCAATTTCGCATGCAGTTTCTGCCAGAATTTCGCCATTTCCCAAATCCGGCCCGGCGGCCGCATGCCCGGCAAGATTGTTGATCCCGACGCGCTTGTGGAAATGGCGGAAAGCCGCGCGGCGCGCAGCATGGCCTTCACCTACAACGAACCGACGGTTTTTTTCGAACTTGTGTACGAGACGGCCGGTCTTGCCCAGGCCGCGGGCATCCGCCCGGTAATCGTCAGCAACGGCTACATGTCCCAAGAATGTCTGCTGATGCTGGGCCGTCGTCTCAGCGCCGCGAATATTGACCTGAAGTCTTTCAGGGACAATTTTTATAAAAAATACTGCAATGCCCGTCTACAGCCGGTGCTGGACAATCTGAAGGTTTTTAAATCCCTCGGGATATGGCTTGAAGTGACGACTCTCGTCATTCCGGGAATCAACGACAGTGACGCCGAACTGCGCGACATGGCATCGTTCGTGCATGACGAGCTTGGGGCCGAAACCCCCTGGCATTTATCCGCCTTTCACGGAGCCTACAAAATGATCGCCCACCCGCCGACGCCCCTGTCCAGGCTTGAGGAGGCCCGGCACATCGGGCTGGAAAAGGGCCTGCGCTTTGTCTATATCGGCAATGTGAGAAGCCTGCTTGGCGGCAATACCTTCTGTTCCCGTTGCGGCGAACTTGTTGTTGAACGCAGCGGCTACAATGTCCGTTTCAGGGAGAGCCCCGGCGTCTGTCCCTCATGCAAGACGACATTGCCCGGAATCTGGCAATAACCTCCATCTTTTTATTGAAACATGCTGATAGTTTATACCGGTAACGGCAAGGGAAAAACAAGCGCCTGTGTCGGACAGGCCCTGCGGGCGATGGGGCAGGGCATGACGGTTGCCTTTGGCCAGTTTATGAAGCGCGACAACCAGTCGGGCGAGCAGCGCGTCCTGAAGCGACTGCTGGGATCGTTTTTTTTTGCCGGCGGCGAGGGTTTTTTCCGCCATGAAAAAGACAGAGCCCGGCATCGCGCCGCTGCCCTGAATACGCTGGCCTGGGGGAAAAACATGCTGCCCGGGGCGGATATGCTGGTTCTGGACGAAACCCTGTACGCTCTTGACGCCGCCCTGCTCACAAAAGGGGAAGTCGAAAATCTGGCGGAGGCGTCGGGCATGCCGGGCCGGCATCTGGTGCTTTCCGGCCGCAACGCTCCGGACTGGCTCATTCGGGTTGCCGATATTGTAACGGAACTGCGTGAAATCAAACACCCCTGCCATGACGGCGTTATCGCCGCGCCCGGCATCGAATTTTAGAATGGGAATGCTCTGGACATGACAGCGCGGGAAATTTTCGGCACTCCTTTTTCCGTCTACATTGTCTCCTCATTCAGGCACAAACACGGCGTGCGCCTGCTGGGCCGCGAATTGCGCGCCATGAACTGCCGCATCCTGGACTGGACGGAAAAAGCCGTGCCTCCCGCCGGCCTGACGCCGATGGAACGGCGTATGTGGATGGATACGGACAGGGATGGAGGCCAGGTTTACACTTTTTGCGAAAATGCCTGTCTGACGGCGGACATGCTCATTTATTACGGCGCGTCAGGGCAGGACGCCGGAGTTGAAGTCGGCCTGGCGGCCGGCGCCGGACTGCCCGTGCTGGGCATTCGCGGTCCTTTGGAAGCCCCCGGCCTTATGTTGCACGGGGCCGTCACCCACTGGACGGACAGCGTGGAAGAAGCCCTGGGCATTGTCGGCAGTGTTGTGAGGCATGCCGCCGGCGCGCTCGAAAATCTGGAGTCGGAACCTGACGCCGTTGTGCGCCTCCTGTGCAAAAAATTGAAACGCTTCGGATGACGGCTCGCGCTGTTCCGCCGGTGCGGGTTCGGAGTGGCGTTGAAACCTCAAAGAATCGTTCCGCCGTTCAGCCCTTCTCCGGGCTGATGCGGCAGGGCAAATTTTATGTGTCGGCGTTCTTCAGCAAATTTTCCAGAAAGGCAAGCGCGTCATGCTGCAGGGCGCCGAGATGCTCCTGTCCGTCAAAACTTTCCGTATAGACTTTGCAAATTGCCTCGGTACCCGAAGGACGCACCGCGAACCATCCATTCCTGCTTGTCACCTTGACCCCGCCTATCGGGACGCCATTGGCGGGCGCCCGGGTGAGGACGCGTGTTACGGGCGATCCCCCCAGCGTCTTCATGGATACATCATCGGGAGAAATCGCGTTCAGCGCGTTTCTGACGCGGTCATCCGCCGGCGCGTCAAGGCGCTGATACAGGGGGGTGCCCAGTTGCCGCGTCAGTTTTCCATAGAGTTCGCTTGGAGAGAGTTGTTCCCTCGCCATAATTTCCGCCGCCAGCAGGCAAAGTAGCGGGCCGTCCTTGTCCGTGCTCCACGGGCTGCCGTCAAAGCAGAGAAATGACGCGCCGGCGCTCTCTTCACAGGCAAAACCGCAATGCCCGGAATGCAGGTACGGCACAAACCATTTGAAACCCACCGGAACTTCCACAACCGGCCGCGAGAGCGAGCGCCCTATCCTGTCCAGCATGGCGCTTGTCACCAGGGTTTTCCCGATTCCGCACTCCGCGGGCCAGGCGGTCCGCGTACGGAAGAGGTACCAGGCGGCGACGGTCAGGTAATGGTTGGGATTCATGAGTTCCTGACGGGTGACAATGCCGTGGCGGTCCGCATCGGGATCGCACGCGAAGGCGAGATCAAAATTTCCCCGTAGATCAAGCAGGCGTCGCATCGCATAGGGGGACGAGCAATCCATGCGGATTTTACCGTCTTTATCGCACGGAACAAAGCGAAATGTCGGATCTACCTCCCTGTTTACTATCGTAAGGGGAATGCGGCAGGTTTCCGCTATGCGCTCCCAAAGCGCAAGACTGGCTCCGCCCAGCGGGTCCACGCCGAGCCGTAAGCCCGATCCGGCGATGGCCTCAATATCAAGCACGCTGGACAGATCTTCCGCATAGGCGCCCACAAAATCATATTCACGCACATGGGCGGAATCTAGAGCCGCGGGCAAATTTTTAATCCGGACTTTGTGGTTATTGCTTTCCAGATAGGCATTGGCCTTGTTTTCAATCCATGCGGTGACTTCTGTTTCAGCCGGACCGCCATGCGGCGGATTGTACTTGAATCCGCCGTCACTCGGCGGATTGTGCGAGGGGGTAATTACTATGCCGTCAGACAAGTTCAGCGGATTGTTTTTATTCCAGCGCAAAATAGCGCGGGAAACAGCCGGCGTGGCGGTGTAGCCATTGTTTTTGGCGATACACGCGGTTACGCCGTTGGCCGCCAGCACTTCCAGGGCGCTCCGGAACGCGGCCTCCGAGAGAGCGTGCGTATCCCTGCCCAGAAAAAGCGGGCCGGTAATGCCCTTCGTCGTCCGATAGTCGCAAACGGCCTGCGTAATGGCATAGACGTGTTCCTCATTAAACGTTCGCAGCCGGGACGTCCCCCTGTGGCCCGATGTCCCGAAATTCACTCTTTGTGACAGCACCTTGGAATCCGGGAATTCCGTATAGTAAGAACTCATCAGCCCGGGTATGTTTTCCAGTGTTTCCGTCGCCGGCAAACGCCCCGCGTTGGCATGGACTACAGGCATAACAACCTCAATTCGCGGAATTGTGTCTGACACAGGCGTCTCCCTGTACCGCCGGAAACGGCGGCACAGGGAGACGGATACTTATTTTTCCAGAGGCACTGTGCGGAAAAAGACGTCATCACGACGCGCCACCTGCAACAGGACAGCTCCCCGCTTGACGCCTTCCTCTTTGACAATTCGGGAAAGTTCCTCGGCGCTGTTTACGGATTTCAGGTTGACTTTCAGAATAACGTCACCTGGGCGGATATCCACGCGGGCCGCGGGCTTGTCCGGATTAATACCTATGATCATGATGCCCTCGTTCTTGCTGATTTTCAACTCGCGCCGTTCTTCAGTTTTCAGCGGACGCACGGACAGTCCGAGCAGCCCCACGTCTTTCCCGGTTTTGTCCTTGCCGGCGGCCTCGTATCCGGCGGATTTTCTTTCGCCCAAAGTCACTTTGACGTCTATCGTGCCGCTGTCACGCCACAGGGTCAATGTGACGCCGCTCCCGGGAGCCTTGTCGGCGATGGCGCGTATCAGAGCCGAGGCGTTTTCAACGCTTTTCTTGTCCACCTCAATGATGACGTCGCCGTCTTTGATACCCGCGGCGGCTGCCGGCTCATTCTCCATAACGTGCTCAACCAGCGCCCCTTTGGAGGTTTTCATTCCAAGCGCTTTCGCGGTGTTGTCGTCCACATCCTGAATGCCCACGCCAAGCCAGCCGCGGGAAACGGTTTTGCCGGTCCTGATCTGACTGATGATTTTGGAAGCCATATTGCTGGGAATGGCGAAACCGATACCCTGTCCGCTGGCGATAATGGCGGTATTGATCCCAATGACCTGCCCGCCGGTATTTAAAAGGGGGCCGCCGCTGTTGCCCGGGTTGATGGACGCGTCCGTCTGCAGAAAATTGTCAAATGGGCCCGCGTGGATGTTGCGGCCTTTGGCGGAAAGAATCCCCGCCGTCACAGTATTTTCAAGGCCGAAGGGATTGCCGATGGCGAGCAGCCATTCGCCGACTTTCAAAGCGTCGGAATCCCCAAATGCGAGATAGGGCAAAGATTTTTTGGTCTCCACTTTGAGCAGGGCAAGATCGGATTCCTCATCCGAGCCGACCAATTTTGCGGAAAGGCTTTCCCCCCGGCCCGTGCCGGAATTCAGCGTGACCTGGATGGTCTCCGCGTTTGCGACCACGTGGTTGTTGGTCACAATATACCCGTCCGCGGAAATCAGAAATCCGGACCCCAGTGATTTCTG
Source organism: Desulfovibrio sp. (assembly GCA_031291035.1). Taxonomy (GTDB): domain Bacteria; phylum Desulfobacterota; class Desulfovibrionia; order Desulfovibrionales; family Desulfovibrionaceae; genus Desulfovibrio. The sequence continues at coordinate 12,408 of JAISLI010000009.1, read as the reverse complement.
CCTCTGCTGGGGGCGCTTGCCGTACTGCCCCCTGCCGCCGAAGTGATCAAAAAATTTTTCAAATCCCGGTGGCATGTTGCGAAACATTTCTCCAAAAAAATCTTCCGGTCCCATGGTCTGCGTTTTACGTTCCGTGCCTATGTTTACCACAGCCGGACCGCATTCCGTAGCCATTTCGGTGAAATCCGGAAAAGACGCGGCCGCGGCCCCTTGCGCGACAAACAGGGCTATCGCCAAAACAAGAAGAAAAAATTTTCTGACGGACATTGAAGTTCCTCCTCATTACATTATTTTGAATCTTTGTCCCGGCAGCCGGACCTGGGATGCGCCTTGTCGTAAGCGCTGACCAAGTGTTCCAGACTGACCTGCGTGTAACGCTGGGTGGTCGTCAGACGTTTGTGCCCCAACAGTTCCTGCACGCTGCGCAAGTCCGCGCCCGCGATCAGCAGATGCGTGGCGAATGAGTGCCTCAGGCTATGTGGCGAAACCGTGAAAGTCAAGCCGGCATGCCGGCACAAGGCGGCAATGATTCGTGCCGCTTCACGACGCTGCAGTCTCCTCCCGCGCGCGCCGACAAAAAGCGCGTATTCCCCGGGAGCGGCGAAATGCTGACGCGCTTTGAGCCATGCCGACAACGCGGCAACGGATGTGTCCGACAGCGGCGCCAGACGCTCGCGCGACCCCTTGCCCATCACGCGCAGCACGTTTGTTTTTGGACGGTAATCCTCCATATCCAGGCCGAGAGCTTCGGAAATGCGCAGACCAGAGCCATACAGCAGTTCGGCCAGAGCGAGATCGCGCTGGTGCAGCAGCTCCACGGCAAGGTCATTTTCCGTCGCCGGAGGGCGCGTATCCAGCAAGGCAAAAGTTTCATCCACATTCAGCACGCGCGGGTGGCGCTTTTCCTGGCGCGGGTTGCGTACCAGCCGCGCGGTGTTTTCTTTTACAAGGCCGCGGCGCAGCAAAAATTGGAAAAATGAACGCAGGGCCGCCAGTTTTCGGGCCATGGAACTTTTGGCCTCGTTCCGGAGAAAAAGCGCCGCCAAAAAAGTCTGAATATCCTTGCGGCCAATGTTTTCCGGGCATGCAAGTGATAACCGGCGCTCTTCGAGAAATGCCGCAAATTGCTTCAAATCCGCGCGATAGGCTCTGCATGTGGCTTCTGAACATCCTTTTTGCAAAACGAGCCATTCAAGATAGTCATGGAGCGGAGCGGAAGAATCACTCTCCCGGAGAATCCGGCCGGAAGTGCCGTTAGTTGCGTAATCCGTCATAGGGCTTTGTAGCGCGCGCCGGGGAGACGCTTTATCTGACCCGTCATCTCCAGGGAAACAAGCGCAGGCGACAGTTCCGCCGCGGTAAGATTGAGCGCGGCGGCCAACGCGTCGGATTGCATGTCGCCGTTCCGGCGCAGACATTCCAGGAGGCGATTCCGGTTTTCCGGCGGACAGGGCGCGATGGCGGCCAAGGAGTCGTCCGGGGACAAGGGATAAAATTTTTGTGCCGCGGAACCGTCGTCCCCATTTTTCAGACTGTCGGGTGAAATTTTATTCGGGCCGGACACGGAGGGGGGCTTTCCTTCCTCCGGCAACGTCTCCCGACTGATACCAAAGAATTTGAGCTGATCGGCAAGATCGCGCAATATGTCTTCCGCGGTAAACACAGGATGCGCCCCCTGCCGGACAAGATCCTGACAGCCAATGCTGTGCGCGTCCAGGGCCTGACCGGGCACGGCAAATACGTCGCGGTTCTGTTCAAGGGCAAGCCGCGCGGTTATAAGACTGCCGGAACGACTGGCGGCTTCAATAATCAGAACGCCCAAGGACAAACCGCTGATTATGCGGTTGCGTATGGGAAAGTGGGTCGCCAAGGGCTGAGCGCCGGGGGGAAATTCCGAGAGAAGCAGACCTTCTTTCGACATTCGCGCAAAAAGCTCCTTGTTGTCCCTGGGGTATATTTTATCAATGCCTGTGCCGAGTACGCCTATGCTTTTGCCGGTTTCCCCCAGGGCGGCCTCATGAACGGCTCTGTCAATCCCCTGCGCCATACCCGAGGCAACGGCAATGCCGCAGGCGGCAAGATGGCGCGCTATGTGGGCGGCCACGTCACAGCCGTGTTTTGTGGCGCGGCGCGAACCGACGATGGCGATTGCCGGCGCGCGCAAAAGGGACATGTCGCCTCTGCAGTACAACAAAATCGGCGCATCGGACAATTCGCGCAAACGCTCCGGATAATGACTGTCGCCCCAAAGCAGTATCCGGGCGTTAAGCTTTCCGGCCTTGTTCCACTCCTCCAGGGCCTCCGGCCGCCAGGATTCTCCTGCCATTTCATCGACCTGACGTTGCGAAAGTCCGGCCTTTTTCCATGCGTCCCTGCTTTGCAATGCCCGGTAGGCTGAATTGAAGGTCTTCAGCAACCGTGCGCGCGAACGCGCGCCAAGTCCTCTGCAGTGGCGCAAAGCCAGGACGGCCCAAAATTCTTTGCGAACTTCCTCGCCCAGTTCGGCCCAGGCGGGCACGGCGGCCTCCCCTCCGCTCAGCCGCGGGGCATTGCTGTTTCCCGCAACGCCCGTCAACGCGCAAGCCCTAGGTCGCGAACGCGTTTGGCTGCCTCGGAATTGGGAAAAGCCGTCAGCAACGTGCGGTATTTTTCCGCCGCGCCCTGTTTGTCGCCCAGTCTGTTCAGCGTCATTCCGGCTTTGAGCAGGGCGTCCGCATTTTTGTGATGCGCGGCATATTGCGTGTTGACAAGCTGAAACTGGGCCAACGCGTCTTTATAGTTACGTTGCGCGTAGAGGCATTCGCCTATCCAGTATTCCGCATTGGCCGCATAGCGGCCATTGGGGTACTGCCGCAAAAAATCGCGGAACCTGGCGATTCCTTCGGCGGAGCGGCCGGACATCGCCAGATTGAGGGCGGCTTTGTAGGCCGCTTCTTCGCCTTGTTCCGTTTTGGGCGGTAGCGCGGCCGCGTCTTTCGTCCGCGCCTCTCCGGCGGCGCTGTCGGAGATTGCGGAAGGAACCGACGGCGCCTGCGTCCGGGGAGTTGCCGATGCGGCGGCCGGTTCCGGAACAGGAATCGCCGCCGGCGGCAGAGCCGGATGTTCCGGCGGCAAAGGGAGATCGGAAGGAGGCAGGGAGGGTACCGGAACACTGTCGCTCCCGGCGGCCGACGGAGACGGGACGGACCGCGACGGCATGGGGGCGGCGGGTGATGTTGTCCGGGGATTGACCGTCTTTTGTTCCGGCTCCGGAAGCAATGGCGCGGGCGCTTCGACCGGCGGCAGGGCGGCGGGGGTCAGGTCCGGCGCCGTTGTCCCGAGGCTGCCTGAAGGGCCGGCTGCTTTCTGTGCCGGACGGGGCGCCGCCGATGACGCGGCGGAGTTCGCCTGTGCTTTTGAAACGGGTATTTTCCGCGGCGCCGGAACGTCCGTGCGCGCATCCACCGGCATGACTTTCATGCCGGTTTTTCGGCCGCCGCTTGTGCGAACTTCATATACGCGATCATTGAGATAGTTGACCCGATTGCCCAGGACGGCAACTTCCTGCTCAAGATTGCGCACACGTTGTTCCGTGTTGCGCAGCATTTTTTCATTCCGCTCGCCGTCGCTTTCAATTTTTTTAAGTTGCCCGGTAGAGGCGCATCCGCCGGCCAGAAAGACACAGACAAGCGACGTCAGAAATTTTTTTTTCATACATTCCCTCTGGCCGGATTTTCCCCGCGCCCGGCCAAAAACCAAAATGCTTGCCGCCGGCGGAATTTTCAGGCACAAAACCAACGTGCCGCAATCAACGATACAATACTGGGCGGACCTTGCGCAAGAGGCAGCCGGCATGAAAAGATGTTGTCAAGGCACTATGTTATGAAAGCGATACAGGAATTTTTGGCGGCATGGCCCGTTTTATGGACATTGCTTGAAACGCTCTGCGTCCTGATTCCCATGGCGGCGATGCTGGCTTACAGCGGCATCGGCTTTGTCTCAACGCTTGCCGGAATTTTGGGACGCGTCCGTAAACGCGCTTCTTTCGGCAAATGCGCGCACCAGCTCGCCTTGCTTGGTTTTGTTCTGGGCTGGCTTTTACTGATCGGCGCCCGCGTATGGCTGTTTCTGGCGCGGATGGACAATCCGGCGATCTGCGCCTGGATGACGGAAGCATGCTGGTTTTTGCTGGCGGGCAGCGTGCTCGTGGCGAGCCTGTATTACGCGTTGTGGAAACACATGTCGAAATATCCGGCCACAGCCGTCATATTGGGGGTATCCGGAGGGCTTGCGGCCTGTGTCGCTCTTTTTGCGGCGCTGGTGACAATGCGCTGTTACGCCCTGGGCTTGCAGGTTTCTCCGGCGGGAAAAAACCTTTCGGAGATCGTGACGCTGTTTCTGAAAACTTTTGCGGCGTCGGGAAACAACATGCCGTTCTGGAACGCGCTGTGGTACACGCCGGCGCTGATTGTGGCTTTTGCCGCAGGGCTCGGCTCCTTGTGGCTCTTTGCGCGCCGCCGTCGCGATGATTTCGGACGGGACCATTACAACACGATGATCGCCTGGTGCGCCCGCCTGTCGCGCAACGCCTGGGGCTTGCTCTGGATGCTCCTGCTGGTTTTCAGCATTTTCCAGCCGCGCCTGTCGTCGGACATCCCGGGCGGAATCTGGCCGGGCCTTGCGGCGGAAACGGCCTACCTGCTGTTCTGGGCCATCCCTGCCCTGCTCTGGGCATTTGCCGGTCGTAGCGCCGTGCCCCTGCGCCACGCCATGACTCTTCTGGCGGCCCTGTGTCTGGCCGGAACATTTCTTGTGCCGTATTATCTGGAGATTTGCGCGGGGTAACTGTCGGCTCCGGAACATCTGCCCAGTCCCGCCCGCGATGGCCGCTTCAGCCGGCGAAATGTTCACTTCAGATACTGCTTGCGCCATTCATCCAAAAAAAGCAGCGACGTTTCCAGTTCGTCCAGTGGGCCGCTTCGTCCGCGCAGGCAGGCGATGACATCCTCAAAGGAGGAATGGGGGCCTAGGCCAAGTTTATGCGTCAGGCGTTCAAGCTCCGAATGAAAATCCGGGCCGAGTTCCGGCGGAAAGTCGGCTTTTGCCGCGCCCCGGGGCCAGGGGCCCGTGCGTTGGGCAATATACTCCAGCAAGGCCGCCATCCTGTGGGCATACGTGTGCTCCCGCAACACGCGGTTGCGGGCTTTGCCGGCATACGCCTCACGCTCTTCCGGCCTTGAGGAAAAGTGATCAATTTTTGCGTACAGTTCCGTGACGGACGTGAATGTCGCCAGCTCGTCCGCCCCGAAAAGCTCGCCAAGCAGCGAACGCTCGTCCACCAGTTGAAAAGCCCCCGCTGCCGCCAGTTCAAAAGTGCGCGGATTGACAAAATCGCCATGGCTGACAATATCCGTCGTTTGAAGGCTGGAATGCAGGTTGATGTTGATTTTTGAAGCGTTGTAAATTTTCACGCTTTCCTCTTCACCGACGCGCGCCCCCCGCCGCTGAATGTTGTCCGCCAGCAGGCTTTCCCCTTCCCAGTCCGACCCCCATATTTTAAAATTTTTGCCGGCGAGATGCCGAAAGGCCAGTCGTCTGTTCGGGTAACCCGCCCCCAGAAAAGCCATATCCGCTCCATATTCCAGTCTTTCCTGAGCAGTCAGTTCAACCGGCCTGTGGAAATCCGGCAAGGCCGCCAAAGGGAGATAGAGCACATTGTGCTGTCCATGCCGGACCAGCTCGTCAACAAAGGGTTTTTTCTGAATCACGGCAAAAATGTCATAAAGCGGGGCGTACAGACGCCAATAGTCAAAAATGCGATAATCCTCGACAAACCACATGGCCGTGCGCACGCCGTTGCGGCGCAGCCGCTGCAGAAGGTGGCGGTTCAGCGGCGCCTGGGCCAAGGCCAGCACGAGATGAGGCTCCAAAGCCTGTACATGGGCCCATATGGCCTGTGAGACAAGTTGCAGGAATGAATTTTCAAGCTGGTTTCCGGCTGCGGGCGGCAAACCGAGCCGTTGCAGACCCGTAAAGGCGGGATACAGGAGCGGCGCGTCAAACAGCCGCACGCTGTGCCCCATACTCTGCAAGGCCCCGGCGCAGTAGCGGCCGATGGGCAGGGATCCCCCGTACATGGGCAGCACAACCAGAATGCGCAGCGAATCTTGCGACATCAGCAGTACCTCCCGGGCGGCAGCATCCAGTCCGCGTCCTGATAAAGCCAGGCGCCCATTTCAGGAAGAGGGTCGGCCAGGCCCGCTTTGGCTTTGCGTGGAGAATCCGCTGGCGGCAGACGCGACAAGTTTACCAGGTGACGGCGCAAAAAGTCGCGTTCCTGAGCGCATCCGTCAACTCCGGCGCATAATTGAAAATGCCCGCCCAGTTCATCCGGATCACTTTTCCAAAGCTGGAGATTCCCGGGAAACGGCGTATCGTCAAGGGACGATCCCTGTATAAAAGAATTGAGAGCCGGCAGGAATTCTTTGGCGAGAAAGGCTTTCAGGCAGCGAAGCCCCGCGCGGCACACGGCGGATTCAAGGCATGGAGCGCAATCACAGGCGGCCTGCCAGACATGGTGCCCCCGCCCGTAAGGCCCCGTCTCATGGCAGAGCGCCGAGGAAAGAAAAAAAGCGAGAACCGGCACGCCGAGATGCGCGCCCAGATGCATTGTTCCGGTATCCGGCGAGACGAGCATGTCCAGACCTTCGACAGCTCCGACAAGCCCGCGCCAGTCGGTTCTTCCGCTCAGATCCTCAACATGCGGGTGTATTTTCGAAGGCAGAAGGCGCATAAGCCTGCGGGCTGACGGACGTTCGGCCTTTGAGCCCAGCAGGCGGATGCGGGGGCCATCCAGGGCATAAAAAACGCAACGCGCTATTTCCGCCAGCAGGGGAACGGGCAAGGAGCGCCGCGCCTCCCTGCCCGCCAGCACAACGCCAAGCCCCTGTCCTCCGGACCGGGGAAGGGGATTGACTTCACGCGCGGGCAATGGGTCTGAAGCAAAATGTGCCCAGAAATCAACCAGATTGAGCGGCGTTGCGCGGCGGCGTTCACTCATGCGAAAGACGGTCCTGGCCCAGGAAGAACGCAGCATGCCGCTTGCGGACGGACGATAGCCGGTAATGCGCTCAGGGTCGAAACAACGGCACAGGGCCGTCGTGAGGGGAGAGAAATTGCAGTTGTAAACAGCCTGAAAATCAAGTTCGCGCCACAGCGCCAGACATTTTTTATTTTCCTCCAGGCCCTGACGGTCGGGGCCGGCGTGAATATTAAGAGCATGAATTTCAATGCCGGGGTATATGTGCCTTGCCAGCGGCGCGAGGCTTTTGTCAACGCCAAGATGCAGCTCCCCCCGGTTTTTCAGCGTCAGGAGAAGGCGTTTGCTTTGCAACAGGTCGCCGAAACGGGCGCCCTGTAAAACCAGAATGGGCGGCATGCGGAATTAATACCCTGCATTTATTCGCAGAGCAAGGCGTTCGTGGGGGCGGCCCAAGGCATGTATGGACCCGCCTCCTTTTGTATAATAGCATGACAGTGAGGTTTCTTGGACTTGTCGAATAAAAAGGTCATTAGTACCAACAGGCCCTAATCGGGGGAGCAATATCATTGCGTATACTCCACAAATATTATCCCCGGCAGGCATCCGTAATTTGATTCGCGCCTATGAGCCTGAAATCGGCGCATCCCACAAAGAATTTGGCGCGGCATAAATTTGAGGGCCGCGCCGCGCGCCAATCAGAGCATGTTTTCCCTCAAGTACCCCTCGACGGCCTCGGCCAAACCATCGGCAAGGGGCACAACCGGCTTCCAGCCCAGTTCGCGTCCGATGCGGCTCGCGTCGGCAAGCCAGCCCGGCTGGCGCGCCTCTCTGTACTTGTCCGTGTTCCAGTTGGGGGCGCGGGAAAACGGACAAAAACAGGAGGCAAACCCGGCAAGGCCCGTGGCGACGGCGGCGGTGACGGCCAAGGCGGGCAGGGGCAGACGCAGCACACGCACAACGCCCCCGGCCGGCCGGCCGGTCAGGCGGTAAAGCTTCGAGCCCATGGCCCGGCAAAATCCGGACATGGTGTGCTCCCGCCCGTCGTTAAGATGATAGACTCCCCCGGCTCCGGCGGCGCATACGCGTAGCACCGCCCGCGCCATGTCGCCGGCGTGCAGCACGGAGACGGGAAATTCCCTGAAAGCGCCGGGGCTGACGGCGACACCCCTGGCCGCTCCCCGAAAGACGGGCAGAAGTCCTCTGTCCCCCGATCCATAAATAATGGGCGGGCGCAGTATGACGAGCTTTTCGCCCAAAGGGCGCAGCATCTGTTCCGCCAGCAGTTTTGACCAGCCGTAGGCGGATGCAGGCATGGGCGCGGCGTCCTCGGCGATGCCGGGAGAAACGGCGCATGGCCCGGCGGCCGCGAGGCTGGAAACCAGCACCACCCGCTGCACCGCTTCAGCTTTTTCGAGCACGGCGGCCAAGGTTGCGGCGGCGCGGGCGTTGGCCCCGAGATAGTCCTGCCACCCGAAGCCGAAAAGTAGGGCCGCCATGTGGATGACGATTTCCTGCCCTTCCAGGGCCTGCTTTAGACCCTCGCCGCTCCGCAGATCAGCCCGGACCACGGAAACCCCTTCCGGCGGACAGACACGGGAAGATGCCCGCGTCAGGCAGGTGACGCGCGCTCCGGCCTCAAGCAGCGGCGGCAGAAGATGACGTCCGACAAATCCTGTGCCGCCGGTGACGAGGACACGCTTTCCGGACAGATATTCCGCGCTCATGAGCTGATTTCCCGCCTGTAAATCCTGTACCTCTTGGAGATTGTGCCTGAAAAGTCTTCCAGCAGGTCGTTGACGGCCGCATTGTCCTCCAGCACCCAGGAGCCTTCCACCCATTGAAAGTGGGGGTTCTCACGGGCTTTTTCAAGCATGTAGTCCAGCAGCAGCAGGGGAAGGCCCAGCAGCCGGAATTCCTGCCGAATGCCGAAAAGCATGATCCTGTAGCCGCTTCTGATCTGCCCCCGCGTCCGCGCCCAGTGCCAGGGCGCACTTATGCCCGGACGGCCGTTGAGACGTTTGAGCAGGGGGTTCATGTCCGGCAGGGCAACCATGCCCGCTACGGCTTCGCCGTCGTGGAAAAACAGCACGAAAAAGTCCGGGTTCAGGACGGGTTTGAGTTCCCTGACAAGATCCTCGGCCTCGCCTCCGGACAAGGGGGAAAATCCCCAGTTGTCGGCCCAGGCCAGCCGGTAGATATCCAGCATGAGCCGTATGTCCCCTTCCAGAGTGGTTCTGGAGGAAGCGCGGCGGGTGAATCGTCCCTCCGCCTTGAGGCGGACGATTTCCGCGGCAAGCCAGTCGGGCGTCGCTATGGTCGCGCGTTTGATGAGCCAGGCGAAGAGATCCCGCTCCTTGCGCAGACGCCAGCCCTCCAGCAGCACGGGATAATATTCCGGATTCCAGGGCATCATGATGACAGGGGGCCTGTCAAAACCGTCCACCAGCAGGCCGCAGGTATAATTGGCGGACGGGTTGAGCGGGCCCCGCAAAAAGGTCATACCGGCGGAGGCCAGCCAGTCCCGCGCGGCGTCGAGCAGGGCGTGCGCGGCCTCCGTGTCGCGTTCACATTCAAAAAAACCGAAAGCTCCGCATTTTTCCCCGGCGTAGTCATTGTATTTTTTATCCACAATGGCGGCTATGCGCCCCACGGCCCTTCCGTTGCGCAGGGCGAGAAAGAGCTCTCTGGAAGCGCTTTCCCAGAAGGGATGGAGACCGGGCGTCAAAAGAGCCCGCTCCCGACTGATCAGGGGCGGAACCCACAGGGGATTGCCCGCATGAACGGCGAAGGGCAGATCAAGGAAAGCTTTTGCCTCCCGTCCGTTTTTTACGGGAATAACAGAAAGCGTCATCGCGCCGTCAATCCGTCCTGAGCGCCGCGCGCAGGGTTTCAAAGCTTTCAACGCCGTATCGGGCGCACACGGCGGGCAATTCAGCCGCCAGGGAGAATGCGCAGTCGGGCCGCATGAAATTGCCGGTCCCCACCTGAACGGCGTGCGCGCCCGCCAGAATGAATTCCAGCGCATCCGCCGGGCCCGCAATGCCGCCCACGCCCACCACGGGTATGCGCACGGCCCGCGACACCTGCCAGACGCAACGCAGGGCCACGGGTTTTATGGCTGGTCCGGAAAGCCCGCCCAGCACATTGGCAAGGACAGGACGGCGCGAACGCAGGTCCAGCGCCATGCCGAGCAGCGTGTTGATGCAGGAGACGCTGTCCGCCCCGGCGTCTTCCACGCTTCCGGCAATACGCGCGATGTCCGTGACATTGGGTGAAAGTTTGACCATGATGTGCTTTGACGGCGCCGCTTCGCGCACGGCGGCCGTTACGGCGGCCGCCAAGTCCGCGTCCTGGCCAAAGAGCAGGCCGCCCCGGGAGACATTGGGACAGGAGATGTTGACCTCCAGCGCGGCCACGCCCTGCTCGCCGTCCAGACGTTCGGCAAGCCGGGCAAATTCGTCAATGGAGGAAGCATGAATGTTGACGATGACGGCTGTCTCCCGCCAAGGCAGCAGGGGCAGCTTCGCGGCGCAGAAATCTTCCACGCCGTCGTTCTGCAGACCCACGGCGTTGAGCATTCCGGCCGCCGTTTCCACGATGCGCGGGCAGGAGTTGCCGTCCCTCGGCCTGAGGGAAAGCCCTTTCACGACAATCCCGCCGAGGCTTTTCAGATCGCCGTAAGGGGAGAATTCCAGTCCGCAGCCGAATGTGCCGGATGCCGTGAGTACCGGATTTTTCAGGACGAGATCATGCGTCTGCCCGCGCAGCGTGACCGAAAGATTCATGGTTGTGTCACAGTTCAACCTGGTCGGCCCAGAAGACAGGTCCCTGCCGGCAAACCTGTACCGGATGGCCGCGTTTTTCCGGCACCGGCCAGTTTTGCGTCGTTTTTGCCGCACAGCCGAGACAGGCGCCCACGCCGCAGGCCATGGCGTTTTCCAGGGAAAGCTGGGCGCGCATCTTCAGGGCCAGGGAAAAATCGCGGACAACACGCAGAAAGGGTGCCGGCCCGCAGGCCAGCACAAGGCCGTTGTGTTCCGCGCAGTCGCGCATGCGCGCGCGTACGGCGTCGACAAAAATCCGCAGGTCTCCCGGACCGCTTTCCAGATAGCTTTCCAGCGCTATAAATTCGTTGATATTGTTGACAGGATAGCACTCCAGAGCTTCACGATGCCCGAAAAGCATGGCGACGTTCCAAGGCTTCGGATGGGTGTTGACGTACCCCACAAAGGGCGCGATGCCCATGCCCCCGGCCAGCAGAAGCGTGGGGGCGTCCTCTTCCACGGAGAAGCCGTTGCCCAGCGGCCCCCAAAGACTGACCGGATCGCCGCGTTTCAGGGCGGCCATACGGCGGGTGCCGCGTCCCAGCGACTGGAAAAAGCAGATCAGGCAACCGTCGGTGACGTGACAGATACACATGGGGCGTCCCCACGGCAGCTCCAGCCCGAAGGAATCCGGCCTGAGCATGACAAACTGGCCGGGTCGCCAGTTCGACCAGGCGGCCCCGGAAGGCCGCGGCAGGCGCAGGGCAAAAAAACGCGCCTCGCCGTTTGAAGGAGTGAACGGCGTCAGACCGAGTACAGAGAGACGGCAATACTGGGGATTCGCCATAGACCCAATATAGACGGTCTTCCCCCCCGGGTCAACCGGGTCTCCGGGACGGCGGGAAAGGCCCGCCCCCGGGACGAGCGCCGCAAGGAGCGGATTTTGGGGCAATACCGCCGTGATTATCTTATGGGAACCTTTATGGAAGCACTGATTAGAATCCATCTCAAAATGTTTTCCAATAGTTGGTATCAATATCGCGGCGATTTTTTTAGAAAATATCTGGACTTTTCATTCTGTTTTGCCCCATAACTGGGCATGGACATTACAAATGAACAATGGGAGCGTTTGTCCGGGCTGCTCCCAGTGCCACAAAAAGGCCCGAATGGACCCAGTAAACAGCCCAAGGCAGCCATGCCCATCGGCAACAGGGTCGCATAGTTGATTTTCATGGAAATCCTTTGTGCCTGTTCCACAACGCAATCTGCAAGGCGGACTTGCGCGGCGCCGGCTTTTTTTTAAGCGACAACGGAAATGCTTCGCAAAACTTCGGTCGAATCCTCAACGATCTTGTCCGGCAATGCTTCATAAAAGGCGCGTTGATACTCCATAGCCGCCAGAATATCTCACAGCGCGTCATCGGCACGGAGATTGAGAGTATTGCCGATCTCGCGCAACCGCGCGGCTTCTTCATCCGAGAGCTTATGGCCGCGTAACTTTTCGGAGAGTATTAACAAAAGAATGATACAATATCTTCTCTCACTCCGTTGACGTGAAAACGTGCGAATAAGGCCATTGTCAGATCAACCATATGCAAAGACTTTGAGACTACAATAGATTTG
>JAISLI010000008.1 GCA_031291035.1 Desulfovibrio sp. | reverse complement strand
GGCTGACCCGGCCTCCTCCGGGCCGGGCGTGCGCTTTCTCTCCCGGGCCACGGATGTGGAATACATCGGCAATGACCGGGACCTGACCGTCAAAACCATCGAGAGCGCGGCGCACTTCGCGGAACTCGGCGCGGTGGCCCGGATGACCATGGCCGCTTCCGAGGCGGCGGGCGGCGCGGTGACCCGGCGTACCACCCTGGCCAACCCCCGGAGCGGCCTGAAAACCGCGCGCCTTGACGGCGCGCCGGAACGTCCCGAAGACGGCCTGAGAAAGCGGGGCCTGGCCCGCCCGCTCCCGGTTCAAGCGTCAATTAGAGCAATTTCGCTTTGAGATTGTCGCTTGCGGCGGAGTAAATTCGCCTTGCGACAATAAGATCAGGGTGACGGCTTCTGTCGGCCCCGAGATTTAATCAGCGCTTCCCTGGATGCGTCTGCCTTGGCATCCCTCCCGGCGAAAGGCGCGCGGATTGACCATGCACGGGCCGCTTTCCGAAAAAGGCGTGCCTTTGACGGCCTTGCCGATCAGCCAAGCCAGCAGCGCAATACAGACAATCGCCATAACCGCCCACATAGTGTCACCCAGTCGTCTTGTCGTCCGGTTTACGCCTTTTGCGGTCGGATTTTCCGGAGGCCGCGGCATAAAACGCCCACAGACCGAACACGGCCATGACCATAATGCCGAGGGCATTCAACAGGCCGTAGTCCATTCATATCCCCAGTCGGCTGAAACCGCAGTCGGCGTATACGATTTCGCCGGTAACGGCCGAGGCCAGGTCGGAAGCCAAAAATACGGCAAGGCCGCCCACCTCGGTCGCGGTGACGTTGCGGTGCAGGGGCGCTGCTTCTTCCACGCGGGCGAAGATGTTTTTCAGACCCGACACGGCGGATGCCGCCAGGGTTTTGATGGGGCCGGCGCTGATGGCGTTCACGCGCACTCCCTTTTCGCCGAGATCCAGCGCCAGATAGCGCACGGATGCTTCCAGCGCGGCCTTGGCGACGCCCATAACGTTGTAGCCGGGGATAATCCCGGTGGAGCCGTGGTATGTCATGGTGATGACGGACGCGCCTTCGCGCAGCAGCGGGGCGAAGGCGCGGCAGACAGCCGTGAGGGAATAGGCGGAAACTTCCAGGGCCAGTCTGAATCCCTCGCGCGAGACGTTCATGTAGGGGCCCGTCAAATCCTCGCGATTGGCAAAGGCGATGGAGTGCACGAGCACGTCGATATTGCCCCATTTTTCCCTGATGGTTCCGGCGGCCGCCTCAATCTGGGCGTCGTCGTTCACGTCGCAGGGAAAGATGAACTCGGCGCCGATTTCTTCACTCAGGGGTTCCACCCGTTTTTTGATGGCGTCGCCCACATAATTGAAAGCCAGACGGGCGCCCTGTTCCTTGAAACAGGAAGCTATGCCCCAAGCTATGCTTTTATTGTTGGCAAGCCCCATGACAAGGGCCTTCTTTTCCTTCAGCAGCATAGTTGTCTCCTATAGTTTTTCGCCGGTCAGTGTCTCATAGGCCTCTCTGTAGCGGGCGGCCGTGGCCTCAATCACCCGGGCGGGCAGGGCGGGCGGCGGAGGCCGCATGTTCCAGGACTGTTTTTTCAGCCAGTCGCGCAAATACTGCTTGTCAAAGCTGGGTTGCGCCTGTCCGGGTTTATATTCCGCCGCCGGCCAGAAGCGGGAAGAATCCGGCGTCAGCACTTCGTCAATCAGATGCAGGCGGCCGTCAATCATGCCGAATTCAAGCTTGGTGTCCGCCACAAGAATGCCGCGTTCGGCCGCATAGGCCCGGCCGGCCTCATAAACGGCAAGGGAAATTTTTTCGGCTTCCCCGGCCGTCGTCCGGCCGAGCAGACGCGCCGCCTCGGAAAGAGAGATGTTTTCATCGTGTTTGCCGGGCTCGGCCTTGGTGGAGGGGGTAAAAATCGTCGGGGACAGCTTGTCGGATTCCCGCAGGCCGGCAGGCAGTTTGCGGCCGCACAGGTTTCCATGCGCCTGATAGTCTTTCCAGCCCGAACCGGTGATATAGCCGCGCGCGATGCACTCCACGGGCAGCGGTTCCGCCTTGCGCGCAAGCACGGCGCGGCCTTCCAGCATGTCGGCATAGGGAGCGAGCGGGGCGGGAAAACGGCGGACGTCGCTTTCAAGCAAATGGTTGGGAACGATGCCCTTGAATTTCTCCATCCAGAAGAGGGTAATTTTATTCAAAATGATTCCCTTGTAAGGGACGGGCTCACCCATGATCACGTCAAAAGCGGACATGCGGTCTGTCGTCACAATCAGCAGGGTGTCGTCGTCAACGGCATAGATGTCGCGCACCTTGCCGCGCGAATGCAGGGGAAAGATTTTTATATCGGTTTTTACCACAACTTGCATACTCTTCTCCAAGTGCCGTCCTGTTTCAGGGCAGACGCGCTTCCACCGAGCGGGCATGAGCTTCCAGGCCTTCCAGCCGGGCCAGATTTGCGACCGCGGTCGCGTTTTCCCGCACAAAAGCTGGAGATATGGCGAGAATGCTGGTTTTTTTACAAAACGTCTGCACGGACAGCGCCGAAGCGAAACGCGCCGTGCTCATGGTGGGCAGCACGTGATTGGGGCCGGCAAAGTAGTCTCCCACGGCCTCCGGGCTGTGAGAGCCCAGAAACACGGCCCCGGCATGGCGGATTTCGGGCAGCAGGCTCCAGGGGTCAGCCGTGCAGACTTCCAGATGCTCCGGAGCGATTTGATTGGCCACGGCGACGGCGGTTTTCATGTCCGGCGTGATCACGATGGCCCCCCAGTCCAGCAGCGAACGGGCCGCTGTCCGGGATCGGGGCAGGACGGCGCACTGTTTTTGCAGTTCCTGGTGGAGCCTGTCCGCCAGGGCGCGGTTATCCGTAAGGCACAGGGCTGAAGCCAATGGATCGTGCTCCGCCTGGGCGAGCATGTCCGCCGCGATCATGGCGGGGTCGGCTGTGGCGTCCGCCAGAATCAGCACTTCGCTCGGGCCGGCTGTCATGTCTATGCCCACGGCGCCGTGGCAAAGGCGTTTTGCCGTTGTCACCCAAATATTGCCGGGGCCCGCGACAACGTCCACCCCGGGCAGGCTTTCCGTGCCGAAGGCGAGGGCGGCGATGGCCCAGGCCCCGCCCACGCGGTAGACTTCGTCAATGTCCAGCAGATGCGCCGCCGCCAAAATCACGGGGTTGATGCCGCCGTCCCCGCGCGGCGGGGTGCATACCGCAATGCGCGGCACGCCGGCGACCTGCGCGGGGATCGCGTTCATGAGCAGGGATGAGACCAGGGGGGTATTGCCCCCCCGGCCGCCGGGCACATACAGGCCGACAGCGTCCACGGGCAACACACGTTGGCCGAGAATGCTCCCGTCCGCCCGCGTCATGAACCAGGATTTTTCCGTCTGGGCTTCGTGAAAATCGCGGATATTCGCGGCCGCGGCGCTGATATGCTCCTGGTGTTCCGGCGGCACTTGGGCGGCGGCGCGGGCGATGTCCCGCCCGCTCACACGCAGGGGGGGGGCAAAGTCCGGGCAGTCGAAGCGGCGCGTGTATTCGCAAAGCGCTGCGTCGCCTTTTTCCCGCACGGCCGCGAGTATTTCGCGCACGCCGCTTTCCACGCCGGCGTCGGGCTCTGCGCGTCCCTTGAGCCATTGTCCGGCCCCGGGCCACTCCTGTTCACTGCTCAACGTCAGAATGCGGCATGCCATGATATTCTCCACAAAAATCCATATCCACGCATGCCGTCAGCATATATGCTTTTCCGTAAAATGTCGAGTGTCGCCGCGTGTTATATGTTGTTTCTCAATACCGGGCGTTGCCTGTAAATTTAAAATTTTGCGGTGAAAACCACCGCCCCTTTGTCCAGCCGCGCTTCCAGGCCGCCCGGCAACTGAAAGCGGGTGTTGCCCCGGCCTTCCGCGAGGGCGGAGTCCAGGGCCAGAAGCGTGTCGCTTCTGCCCTGAATCCCGCGTTTATTGCCCTCCCGGCCCGCCAGAAAAGATAGAGCCCTGTGATAAAGGCGCAAGCGGACAGCGGCGTGCAACCCGTGCAGCAATCCTCCGGGCAGGGTCACTTCCCGTGCGTCGGCCTTCCATTGAACTTTGTTCAGCAGGGCGTCAAGGAGGTTTTCCCAATAATCCCTGTCTGTCCGGGCAAGTCGCCATAATCGCGCCACGGCGCGGTCAAGGGAAGGGTTTTCCTTTCTGAGCGCGGGCAACACGATATGGCGCATGCGGTTGCGTTTGAAGCGCAGATCCGAATTGCCAGGGTCTTCAAACCAGTCAATGCGGCATTCCCGCAAAAGCATCCTGAGAGATTGCGGTTTGACGCAAAGCAACGGGCGCAAAAGGCGCCTTCGGGCGTCGCGCGCCCGCATGCCGCCCAGAGCCGGCCAGCCCGCGCCGCGCGTGAGTCTCATGAGTACATCCTCCGCCAGATCGGCCTGGTGATGCCCGAGCGCAATATAATCCGCCTTTTGCGCCGCCCGCTCCTCTTCCAGAATCCTGTAACGCAATTTACGTCCGGCTTCCTCCAGGCCGAGGCGTTCCCTGCCCGCAAGGCCGGGCACGTCAGCCTTTTTCAAAGCGCAACCGACGCCCAGAGCGGCGCATCGCCTCACCGCCGTGGCCGCGACGGCGCTGGCCTCAGGCAAAATTCCGTGATCCACCGTCAGGGCGGAGACATGCAAATCCAGCCTCGGAGCGAGGATGCGCAGAACAAGAATCAGGGCCATGGAATCCGCGCCGCCGGAGACGGCCGCCAGCAGACGGTCGCCCCTTCCGAGGCCCAGGGACAGAAGAAAGCGTTCCACGGAGAGGCACAGTTTCGCGGACGCCGGTGAGAGGCTGTGAATGTCCGGAGAGATCATTCAGGAATCTGTGTCCAGGTTGAAAATCCGTCGTATGGCGCTGATGCGCGAGGTGTTGCTTTCCTGGTGCGCGCAGCCGTGTTTCAGAAACATGATCGGGTCATGGTGCAGCTTGCGCACCAGCGAGTCGGCCATTATTTCCAGCGCTTCACGCAGTTTTTCATCATCGCTTCCCAGACGTTTGAGCGTCCTGGCGACTTCTTCGCCGGCCAGGCGCTCCCCTCGGCCGACCAGAGCCACCAGTGTCGGCTGCACGTCAAGCGTGGCAAGCCATGCGGCAAAGGCCGCCACTTCCTCATTCACGATTTTGCGCGCCCGTCCCGCCTCGTCACGCCGGCCGGCGATATTTTCCTCAACCACTTCTTTCAGGTCGTCAATGTCGTACAGATAGACGTTGTCAATACTGTTGACGTCCGGGTCTATGTCGCGCGGCACGGCGATATCGATAAAAAACATCGGGCTGTTTTTTCGCGCCCTGAGTACTGCCCTGACGTCCCCGGCGCGGATGATCGGCTCGGGAGATCCGGTGGAGGTGATGATGATGTCCACGGAAGGCAGAAAATCCGCCAGCCGTTCAAAGGGCACCGCCCGACCCCGAAATTGCCTTGCGAGATCCTCGCCGCGCGCGTGGGTGCGGTTTGCCACCAGGATTTCGTCAACACCGTTTTGCAGCAGATGCGTGGCCGCGAGTTCGGCCATTTCCCCCGCCCCCACCAGTAAAACCCTGTGCCGGCGCATGTCGCCGAAGATGCGCTTGGCAAGCTCCACGGCGGCATAGCTGACGGATACGGCATTGGAAGCCACGGCTGTTTCCGTGCGCACCCGTTTGGCGACGGAAAAGGATTTGTGAAGCAGGCGGTTCAGTATAACGCCGGTTGTCCTGCATGCTGCAGCCTTGCGGTAGGCCGCTTTCATCTGGCCGAGTATCTGCGGCTCGCCCAGAACCATGGAATCCAGGCTGGAGGCCACGGAAAAAACATGCCGGACGGCTTCGAGGCTTCTGTGAATATACACGTAGGGCTGAATCTCCGACATCCGCGCCTTGCGCGCACTGGCCCAGCACCGCAACATCTGCCCGGTGATGTCGCCCTCGCCCGCGGCCAGAAGCTCCACACGGTTACAGGTGGAGAGAATCAGGCTTTCCCGTATGGGGCCGACGCAGGGCAAGGCCCAGCGTTCCCTGTCGCAACAGTCCGCCAGGGCGAATCGCTCCCGCACGTCCACTCCCGCCGTGCGGTGGTTGAGTCCCACAAGGTAAATATCGCTTTCCATAGAAAACGGAATCACCCCCGGACAAACGCGTGGTACGTGTTCATGATTGTGTTGATCACAACAATGGAAAAAAGGCAGAGCGAAAAAACAAGCACGGTCCAGCGCGCCGGCTTGCGCCCTTTCCAGTTTTTGACGAGCCGGTTGTGGAAGAGCACGCCGAAGATGAGCCAGATCGCAATGCTCATCACTTCCTTGGGATCGCCGGTGACGGAAGCGCCGAAAACGTTCCTGGCCCAGATCAGGCCCGATATGACGCCGAGAGTGTAGAGCGGAAAGGATGCCAGCACGGTAAGGGCGTTGATTTTGTCCAGCAATGAGATGGCGGGCATATCCTGCCAGAAACCCGGCATGCGCCGCTTGCTTTTAATGCGTCCTTCCAGGTGAAGAAACAGCAACCCGGCAAAAAAGGCAATGGTCAGAAGGCCCAGGCTGGAGAACAGAGCGCCGACATGCAGCGCGTAGAAAGAACTTTGCAGGGATGCGGGCAATGTCACGGCGGTGTCAAGGCAGGGCAGCGATACGGCAAAAAGAATAAAACACAGGGGAGACGCAAAAAGCAGGGGCGTCGGTTGCCGCAATCTGCGCCATACCACAATGCCGCCGAGCAGGACAAACCAGGCGAGCAGTTGGCTGTAAGCGCCGAGGCTCAGGCCGTTGGGCAGCGTTTTGTGAAAACCGAGCAGAAGCATCAGGGTCTGACCGGCAAAGGCCAGAACGGCCAGCCGGACGCCGAGATTTCGCAAAAAGGTTCTGCGCGCCGATATCCCCGCGACGCCGGACAGACTTGCCGCGCCCAGAAGAGCAAGGTTGAGCGTGGTGGCCGCTTCAGGAGAGATCATCGAATACCTCCGCAAGCAGGGGGGCTATGTGGACATGCAGTTCCACCGGCAGTTCCGCGGCAAGCCACGTTTGGCACGATTCGGCATCCCCGCGGGCCAGCCGGCGCTGCAGGGAAGGGCTTGCCAGTTTTTGCAGAATTTTTCGGCTGGTTCCCGCATTGTCCGGCAAGTCGAGGAGCAGGGGGCGCAAACGCCCCAGAAGATGCGCCGCGCGCTTGCGCGGGGCAAGCCAGGCGTTGATCTCCCCGCGCCAGCGCCGGGCAAGCGCCGGGCTTGCGCCCCCCGTGGAAAGAGCTGCGGCCAGCCGTCCCTGCCGGGCCACGGCGGGAAGAAAAACATTTCCCAGAGAGGGCGGGGCGGCGCAGTTGCACAGTATCCCCATTTTCAGGCAGAGACCGGCAATACGCGCGTTTTCTTCCCTGTTTCCGGTGGCGGCAAAAACCAGGCTTTTCCCCGCTATGTCTTCCGGCAAACAGGCTCTCCGTTCGAAACGAACACAGCTTTTTTCAAGCAGCGGCAGGGCTTTTCCGGAGGGAGCTTCCGTATCCAGGGCAAGAACGGAAGCGGGCTTGCAGTCAAGCAGATGTGAAAGTTTGCGCAGTCCCACTTCTCCAAGACCCACGACGAGACAGCGCTGATATTTCAGAGAGAGAAACACCGGATAGAGCGGGGCATGGTTTTCCATTGTCGTAGTTCTGTTTCCGGCCCGCGGAATATTCCCGGCGGCGTGAAAAGGTGGAAAACATTCACGGAACCAGTATATACGGGCGCGGAATTTTTGCAATCTCAAAGAAATACTTGACAACGGCGGGCGACTGGTTTTTTTTTGCCTTCGCGCATATTCAGACGCAAGGACTTTACATGGACAAACTCATCATTGAAGGCGGCGTGCCGTTGACCGGCAGCATCGAAATAAGCGGCTCAAAGAATGCGGCGTTGCCTGTTCTTTTCGCGTCCATTCTTCTGTCGGAGCCTGTCCGCCTCCGCAATGTTCCAAACTTGCGTGATATACACACCACACTGAAACTTTTGAACATGCTCGGTTGCGCCTGCGAGTATCAAAAAGGACAGCTCACGATAAGGCCGGGCTGCCTGCTGCCCGAGGCTCCGTATGACCTTGTGCGCACCATGCGCGCATCCGTGCTCTGCCTTGGGCCCCTGCTTGCCCGCATCGGGCATGCGCGCGTGGCCTTGCCCGGGGGATGCGCCATAGGCGCGCGGCCTGTGGATCAGCATCTCAAGGGTCTGGAACTCATGGGAGCGCGTTTCAAGCTGGAAAAGGGCTATATTCTGGGCCATTGCCGCAAGCTTCACGGGGCGCGGGTCACGTTTGACATGCCCACGGTGGGCGGCACGGAAAACCTTCTCATGGCCGCCGCGCTGGCCGAAGGGGAGACATTTCTCGAAAATGCGGCCCGTGAACCGGAAGTGATGGATCTCGTCAATTTTCTTATTGCCTGCGGCGCGCGCATTGAAGGACAGGGAACAAGCCGTATTCACATCACGGGCGTGAAGGCTCTGCGCGGCGTGGAATACACCGTCATGCCGGATCGCATTGAGGCCGGCACTTTTCTGGTCGCAGCGGGAATTACGGGCGGGGAACTGCTGCTGCGTCAATGCCCGGTCAATGAACTGGAGTCGGTGATTCTGAAATTGCGGGACATGGGCATGATTGTTTCCGAAGTTCCGGGCGGCGCGCTGGCGAAATGCGCCGGGCCCCTGCGTTGCGTCGACGTGACAACGAATCCCTATCCGGGTTTCCCCACAGACATGCAGGCGCAGGTCATGGCGCTCATGTGCCTTGCGGCGGGAGCGGGGGCGGTGGAGGAAAGCGTCTTTGAAAATCGTTTCATGCATGTTCCTGAACTGGTGCGTATGGGCGGCAGTATACGAATTTCAGGCCACACGGCCATGGTGCGCGGCGTGCGGCGTTTGACCGGCGCGCCGGTAATGGCTTCGGACCTGAGGGGTGCCGCCGCTCTGGTCCTTGCCGGTTTGGCGGCAGGCGGCATAACGGAAGTCAGCCGCGTATACCATCTGGATCGCGGCTATGAGAGCATTGAAGACAAACTTGCGGCTGTCGGCGCGCGTATCCGGCGGGAAAAAGAATAACACAGGGGGTGTCATGCAGCGTTTTCTTGTTTTTCTGCTCCTGGCGGCGGTAAGCTGTCTGGACGGTTGCGCATACGGCCTTTATGAGGATCAGCGGCTCATGGACACCATTGTGGATGACAAGGCCATGTCCGGCTCCATAAAGTCCGCCCTCTTCAGGGAGGACTTTACCGATGGCTGGTCTGTTGCCGTATACTGCTATTACAAGAATGTCTTTCTGGTTGGCGAAGTGCCGGAAAACATGCAGCGCAAGGCCGTTGAGACAGCCCGGCGCCACAGGCCGCGATCCGTGACGCCGCACTGGTTTGCGCCGGCCGAAAGCAAGGTCGGCGACATTGAGCTTGCCGCGACGTTGCGCAAGGAATTGATCGGCACGAAGGGGCTTTCCTCAACCCGCATTGACACGGAAGTTAACGCGGGCAGGGTGGTCCTGCTCGGGGTTGTCAAAAGCGACGAGGAAAAGCGCCTTGCCGTGCAGGCGGCGCGCAAGACGAATGGCGTGCATGCGGTGACGAGCTATCTCATGTTGCCGCAGCGCGTCAAATAGAGCGGTTGCCGAACTTGGCTGGAGCATTACAACATGTTTCAATCCACACCCGGCTCCGGCCCGGCGGACCGGAGTCGGGTGGATTGCCCCTCCTTGGGCGTCAAGCTGCAATCTCCCTGAAGGGAGAGGTTTCAAACCATAGAGGAATTTTTGATGAAAACAGCAAGCCCCGAAATCCGCGCTCTCGTCGTCAAGGCATATACTTAGAGCGTTTTGCTTTTGAAACGTTCCCTTCGGCGCTTTACGGCGAAACGCGGTTTCGCCTGCGCCTTATGGGCTGGCGGCGGTGCATCCGCCCCGCCGCCAGGACAATTTCACTTTGAAATTGCCCTAGTGAATCCGCCTTGCGACAAACCAGTCCCTGTTTTCCCAGACAATCTCGCCCCACGGCTCAATCAGCGCCTTATCCTCCGGCCGGTCGCTCAAAAGCCAGCCCGCATCTGAAATCCTCAGGGCCTCAATATAGCCATGCGGCCCCTGTTCCGCCACAGCGGCTGTGCGCAGCCAGAGGCGCGCGCCATGCGCATCTTTATTGTACAGATAGAATGAGCCGTCTTTGAAAGCATACACCAGCGGACGCAAAGCCAGATAGCGCACAGCCATGTTGTCGCTGGCCCCCCAAACCGCCGCCCCCGGCGGAACGAACCCGGCAAGCGCGCAAAGTGCCTGCCGGTAGCTCTCGGCCCGCTCCCGCTTTTCCCGCGCCTGATTCAGCAGAGGCGCCGGGAGACCGGTATATTGCGAAAAGGCGTAACAGGCGGCCATCTGCCAGCGATTCTGACTCACCAGCAAAATGCAGGCAATGACGGCCGACACAACGAGCCAGCGCAAGCCGCGGCGCAGGCGCGGCCAAAGGCAGGCAACGGCGGACACTATCATCAGCCAGCTCAGCGGCGCCAGAAAACGCACGCCGCGGACAAACTCCTGACCCATGGGGAGCCTTCCCCACAGAGGGGCGATTTGGGGCTCCACCCAGGAAAACAGTACAAAACACGCCATGCCCAGCAAAAAACCCGGATACATGGACGCCAATCTTTTTGAGGGGATAGACATACCCCCCCCCCCCCCCCCATATTGGCGGTGACGGCAAAGGCGGCGCCGCCGCCGCAAAGAAGCGGCAGCGTGTCACTGTCAAAGCGTATATGGCTGACGAGGCGTTCCAGAAGATTTCCATGATCCGCCCGAAAGCGTAGCGCGAAAAGTTCCTGAAAGATGGTCAGCTCTTCCGGGGTGAAGGCGCGTTCCTGCCCCAGCGAGGGCCAGAGGAAAAACAGTACTGGGATAAAAAACAGGGCGAGGCTGACGGTCAGATTCGCCAGGTGCGCGCCGTAGCGCATGCCGTCCGCGCGGCGCAGCAAAAATGCCATAAAGAGCATGCAGCCAAAATCCAGTGCGCTTATGGCATGCACATAAATGCAGGCGCCGCAGGCCAGCATGGCCGGTGGCCGCCAGAACGGCCTGTCCAGCGCATAAAGGGCTCCCGCCAGCAACAAGGGCCAGATGGCGGCAAAAAAGACGCGCGGCGTCGGATCTGAAAAGCCGGCTCCCCAGAATGTGCCGAAATTGAACCAGACGGCTATCCCCATAAGAAATGAAAGCAGGCAGGCGATTGAGGGCGCGCCGAAAAGAAAACGCCCCAGAATGTAATACGACATATAGTGGACGAAAAGACACAAGGCTCCCGCTCGGAACAGTCCGAGCGCGTAGTTGTCGCCCGGCGTGAACAGGCCCGCCATGGCGGTTTCCAGATTTTGTAAACTGTTGGCCGGAGTTTTGTCGTGTAGCAGGGGGTCCGCGCGGAACATTTCGCGATGGCGCTCACCGGCCATGTTCTGGGCATAACAGCCGAGATCGCTGTCCATCACCGCTCCGCCGGCGGATATGGGCAAAATTCCCCACAAAGCGGCGAGTGCGCAGACGGCGGCCAGAACAAAAAAAAGCGCGTCCGCGGAGCGCGGAAGAAGCGGACGGGAAAACAGAAAACGCATGCCGTCCTTTTACGCGGCGCACAGCGGTTTGTCCATGGGCCGCCCGGCGGACCGGACGAAACCTTGTAAAATATTTTGAACTTTATGCTTCTTGGCTTGACTTCGATGCCGTTTTGGCCGAACAATAACATGCCAACTCTGAAATAACACGCATCCCTTTCGAGGGAGGAGAGAGCGCGTTTCCTCATAGATTACGATCCGCATAACGAGGCTGACGAAATATAATGTTCAAAATTCTGGATTTCATTTTGGGAATGTTTTCCAACGATCTGGCCATCGACCTTGGCACGGCGAATACGTGCGTTTATGTAAAAGGGCAGGGCATTGTTCTGCGCGAACCCTCGGTGGTGGCCGTCAAAAAAGACGTGCGCGGAAACAACGTGGTGCTGGCCGTCGGCCAGGAGGCCAAGCGCATGCTGGGCAGAACTCCGGGCAACATCAAGGCCATACGCCCCATGAAGGACGGCGTTATCGCCGACTTTGAAGTCACGGAGGCCATGCTCCGCCATTTCATCGCCAAGGTGCACAATGCGCGCCGTCTGGTACGGCCGCGCATCATGATCTGTGTTCCCACGGGCATCACCCAGGTGGAGAAACGGGCCGTCAAGGAATCGGCCCAGTCGGCCGGCGCGCGGGAGGTCTACCTTATCGAGGAGCCTATGGCTGCCGCCATAGGCGCGGATTTGCCGATTCAGGAACCCACCTCCAACATGGTGGTGGATATCGGCGGCGGCACCACGGAAGTGGCCGTCATTTCCTTGGCCGGCATTGTTTATTCCCGTTCGGTGCGTGTCGGCGGCGACAAGATGGACGAAGCCATCATGATTCATGTCAAACGCAAGTACAACATGCTTATCGGCGAGTCCTCGGCGGAAGAAATCAAGATGAAAATAGCCTCGGCCTATCCCCTTGATCCGGAACAGCAGATTGAGGTGAAAGGCCGGGATCTTGTCACCGGCATTCCGCAAAATAACATTATTACCTCCCAGGAGGTGCGCGCCGCCATTGCCGAACAGGTGGACAGCATTGTGCAGGCCGTGCGCGTCGCTCTGGAGCAGACCCCGCCGGAACTGGCCGCCGACATCGTGGACCGGGGCATTGTGCTGACCGGCGGCGGCGCCCTTTTGAAGGGGCTTGACCAGCTTTTGCGCGAAGAAACGAGACTGCCCATCACCGTGGTGGATGATCCGCTCTCCACAGTGGCCATCGGCACCGGCAAAGCTCTCGACAACCTGCATGTTCTCAAAGAAGTGTGTATTGATTAGTGACGTTCCGGCGTATTTTGATTCTCGCGGGCATACTGCTCATACTTTTTCTGGGCATGTACACCTGGAATCAGCGCACCCGCATGCTGGATGATTTCGCCGACAACGTAGGCCTTGAACTGACCGGGGCGGTTCTGGCGCCGTTGCGGGCTCTGCAGGATGCGGCGCGTGAATTCTGGCAGCGATATTTTGATCTCGTCAATGTGCGGGAGGAAAACAGACGTCTCCAGACGCTCCTTGAAGGCCTTGAGGCGCGCCTTGAGACGCACAGGGAATCCTTGGCGGAACTTGAGCGCCTGCGACTGCTTGTGAATCTGCCCGGGAACCCCGGCTGGAAATCCGTGGGCGCGCGCGTCCTGGCAGGACGCATGGGCCCCAATGCCGTGCTGTCCAGCATTGTCATAAATCGCGGCTATGTGACGGGCGGACGGCCCAATACGCCTGTTGTCACCGACAAAGGACTTGTGGGCCGCATTTTGCGCGCAAGCCCCCACACGGCCAACGCCATGCTGCTGACAGATCCCGGCAGCCGCGTGGCCGTTGCCGCGCAGGCAAGCCGCGATCTCGGGATTCTGACAGGCAGGGGGGCCGGCAGACCTCTGGAAGTCAACTTTGTACGGCGTGACGCCAACATCAGACAGGGAGACATACTCATCACGACCGGACTGGACCAGAAATTTCCCAAGGGAATACCGGCCGCGCGCGTTGTCAGCGTGGCGCCTTCGGATTACACGCAGTTCCTGGCCGTTGAAGCCGAACCCTTGGTGGATTTGCATCACCTTGAAGAAGTGCTTCTTCTGGAGTCGACCGGCATTATGCGCCTGCCGGAAGAAGCGCCGGCGGAGTTTGTCGGCCCGCCGATGCCTCCAAAAAGGGCGACGCCATGAGTAGAATACGGGATATGGGCTGGTGGGCGGCCTTCATCGTGACGGCCGTGGTGCTGCAGGCGATGTTCCCCGGCGTGGATGTCTTTATGGCCGGACTGCTTATCCTGCTTCAGGAACGGGATTACAAAAACATGCTCTGGCTTGCGCCCCTTTTCATTTTTTTGCAGGAAGGCATGGGTACGCGCGTCTTCGGCGGTTCCGTCCTGCTGTACATGACGACGGCGGTCTTTTTCCGGATGGGCCGATGGCTCTTTGAGGTGGAGAGTTTTCTCTTCGTTGTCCTGCTTTCCGTTGTTCTCATCGCGCCCTGCTATGCCCTTGACTGGCTTATGGCGCCGTTGCAAAATCTCGCCTTCAGTGCGAACGACACCCTTGACAAATGCCTTTTTCAGGCCATCTTTCTGCCTTTTGCCTGGCGTGTGTTCTCTCTGACGCGACGATGGACGAAAAGCGATGAAGCAGCCGCCTGATATCACCCTGCCCGCCCGGACAGACTCGACCTCCCACGGCCGCAAAGGCCTTTTCCGCTCCTGGCTGAAAATTCAGGTGGAGAGTGAACGCTACCAGCCTCCACATAAAGGCTTAATTATATTACAAATTTTTATAGGAATTCTGTTTTTTGTGCTGGTGACGCGCCTGTGGTACCTGCAAATTCAGCGGGGGGAAGACTTCGCGCGTCTTTCTCAGGAAAACCGGCTGCGCCAGGAACGGGTTTTCGCGCCCCGCGGCCGCATTATGGACCGGGCCGACAAAATCATGGCCGACAACCGCACGGCCTACGGCCTTTCCCTGGTCCGGGAAGACTGCCGCGACATCCCGGCCACGCTCACGCAGATAAGCGTCTGGTCGGGAATCCCCGTTTCGCAGATATGGGAAAAATACCAGCAGGATCGTTTCAAGGTCAAATCCTTCGAGCCGATTCTCATGCTCCCGGACATCAGTTTTGAACTCCTGGCCCGTATTGAATCGGAAATATTCGCCTGGCCCGGCCTGGAAATTGTGGTGCGCACCAAACGCAATTATCCTGAAAAGGATATTTTCGCGCATGTGCTGGGTTATGTGGCCGAAGTCAACGAAAAAGAAATGGAAGAAGACAGCGCCCTCGCCACAGGCGATTTTGTGGGCAAGGCCGGCCTGGAGCTGGAACTGGAAAGACATCTGCGCGGCCAGAAGGGGCTGTTTGACGTGGAGGTGGACGCTCACGGGCGCGCTTTGGGCAAAATTCTGAAAAAAGAACCGCGGAGCGGCCACGAAATACGCCTTTCCCTGGATTTGTCGCTTCAGCGGGCCGCCTGGGAGGCCTTGGGGGGCGAGGCCGGCTGCGTGGTCGTCATGGAGCCGGACTCCGGAAAATTGCGCGCTCTTGTCACCTCGCCCGCCTATGACAATAATCTCTTCGCGGCCGGCATTTCCAGGCGCGATTGGGAGGCCTTGCGCACAAGCAACCGCTTCCCGCTGCAAAACCGCGTCATACAGAGCGTTTATCCGCCTGGTTCCGTGTGGAAACTTGTCATGGCCGCGATGTTTCTTGAACACGGGATATCCCCCAGAGAAACCGTGTTCTGTCCCGGCCAGGTCAAGCTGGGCGATCAGATTTTTCGTTGCTGGAAGCAGGGCGGGCACGGCAACGTGAACATGGAAGGCGCTCTTGTGGTTTCCTGCGACGTGTATTTTTATCTTATGGCCGAAAAAATCGGCATTGACAAAATGGAAGCCTATGCCAAGGCCTGCGGTTTCGGACGCGCCACAGGAATCGGCCTGCCCCACGAGCGGACAGGCCTTGTGCCTTCCCGCGCCTGGAAACGCCGCCGCTTCGGCCAGCCCTGGGTGCGCGGGGAAACCTACAATATTTCCATAGGTCAGGGCTATACGCTGGTCACGCCCGTGCAAATGGCCGTCTATGTATCCGCCCTGCTCAACGGCGGGGACATGCTCAAACCCCAGCTCATGGAGGATGACGCGCGTTTCGTCACAGGGAGGTTGCCCGCGGCCGACAGAACCAGAAATTTTATTGTAAACGCCATGCGCCTGGCGGCCTCGGGCGGCACCGCGCGCGTCGTCTCCCGCAGGGATGCCGATATGGGCGGCAAAACAGGCACAGCCCAGGTGGTCAAGCTGAAAATGGCCGCGGGCGACAGACGCCTGCGCACCGCGGAGATGGAATACGCCCAGCGCGACCATGCCTGGATAGCCACTTGGGGGGCTAAAAACGGCAAACGCTATGTTGTTGTCGTCATGGTGGAGCATGGCGGCGGCGGCTCCAGAGTGGCAGGCCCGGTGGCCGGAAAGATTTACGACCATCTTTTCGGGCCGGAGACGGCCCTGACCGTCAAGGCGACGCGGTGAAAACTGAGTTCGCGGAACCGCTTCGCCGCCAACCTATGGATACACGCCTGTTCAGCCATATCAACTGGGGGCTCCTGGCCCTTACGCTTTTGCTCTATCTGGCGGGGGTGGCCAATCTTTATTCCGCGAGCGGCACCCGGCTGGACAGCGGCATGACGTTTTCCGGGTTTTATCAGCGCCAGCTGGTCTGGGGGGTATTCGGCCTTTGCGGCATGACGGCCGCCATGAGTTTTGATTATCGCAGGTTGCGCAATCTGGCCTGGCTGTTTTTTCTCCTCTCGCTCATGCTGCTTCTGCTGGTGCCGGTGGTCGGCAAAACCATTTATGGCGCGAAACGCTGGCTCTCCCTGGGATTCATGAGCATCCAGCCGTCCGAAATAGTCAAGCTGGCCGTGCTTCTGATTGCCGCGCGCATTCTCTCGCGCGAGGCAAACCCCCTTGGCTGGAAAAATTTTCTCAGCCTTGTCGCCGTGGTCATACTGCCCTGCGCCATCGTCATTCTCCAGCCGGACCTCGGCACCAGCCTGATGATATTGCTGATTCTTGCCGGCATGATACTGTTTCACGGGCTGCGCGGCTATGTGTTCAAAACCTGTCTGTTTCTCGCGCCCTGCGCGGCGGCGTTGATGTGGTTCGCGGGCATGCACGACTATCAGCGCCAGCGTATCCTGACTTTTCTGAACCCCGGCAACGACCCGCGCGGCACGGGATACCATACCCTTCAATCGCGCATCGCCATCGGTTCCGGCCAACTTTGGGGCAAAGGCTTTACGGAGGGCACGCAAAGCCAGCTCCGCTTTTTGCCGGAACGCCATTCCGATTTCGCGGTGGCCGTATTCGGCGAGGAATGGGGCTTTGTGGGCTGCCTCATGCTGATAACGCTGTTCTGTCTTTTTTTGCTGGCGATTTTTTCCACAGCGTCGCAAGCGAAGGACCGCTTCGGCAGTCTGCTCGTGGTGGGCGTGTTCTTTTATTTTTTCTGGCAGATTTTTATCAATATAGCCATGGTGATCGGGCTGATTCCGGTGGTGGGCATTCCCCTGCCGTTCATCAGTTACGGCGGCAGCGCCACCGTGCTTAACTTTACCCTTATAGGCATTGTGCTCAATGTTGCCATGCGGCGTTTCATGTTCAAGGGATAAGATTTTTCCGTCAGGGGGTCAGTTATGGGCAAAGAGGAAATTGCCTTCCTAGGTTCCGATACGGTATATGAAGGCAAGCTCACATTCAAGGGGACGGTGCGCATTGAAGGCAGATACGCCGGCGAAATCATCAGCGACGGCACGCTGAACGTGGGCAAGGACGCCAGTGTTGACGGCGTGCTGCAGGTGGGAGAGCTGCTCCTCTCCGGTCACTTCAACGGCGAGGTCACGGCCAAACGCCGGGTGGTGATATATTCCACGGGCTTTCTGGAAGGAGTTATCCAGAGCCCTTCCCTTCTTACCGAAGAGGGTGGCATTATTGAAGGACAGGTGCGGATGAAGTCCTCGGAAAAAAACGCCGCGAAAATACCGCGGGAAGCAAAGACCTGAAACTTGCATTATCCGGCGAATTCGGGCAATGAATACGGACGCGGCGGGGCGGGGCCATGTCCGAATCCGCCGGCCTCATGCCGAAACCGTTTGCTTCCGGAATACAGGCGCAATCATAAGGAGACAATATGGCACAAAATTTTTTTCGCGCCCTCAAGGATGTGGCGCTGGTGATCAACTCCAGCCTTGAACCGGGACAGGTTCTGCGCAAAATCACGGAACAGACCGCCATTGCCCTGGAGTGCAAGGCCAGCACCATCCGTTTGCTCGACAGCACAGGACGCTTTCTGCTGCCCAGCGCGGCCTATGGCCTTTCCGAAAGGTATATGCGCAAGGGCTCGGTGGAAGCCAGGCGTAGCGGCATGGACAGCGAAGTGCTGGCGGGCAGACTCATTCATCTCAAAGACGCCGCGGCGGACGGGCGTTTTCAGTACCCCGAGTCAGCCAGGAACGAAGGCCTTGTTTCGGTGCTTTCCGCCCCCCTTATGGGCGACGGCAAGGCCATAGGGCTTATCCGCGTGTATTCCTCCGTGGAAAAGGATTTCACGGAGGACGAGCAGGCCTTCATGGAAGCGGTGGCCGCCATTTCCGCGGTGGCCATTGCCAACGCGCGCCTGCACGAAGCCCTGCGCAAGAATTATGAGCTGATGGCAAAGCACGCCTATGAATCGGTTTACGAGGACTAGCGGGGAGATCATCATGAAAAAAATCAATGTCGGCATCAACGGTTTCGGGCGCATAGGCCGTCAGGTCTTCCGCGCGTTGCACAAAACCTATCGGGATTACGCGCGGGTAACGGCTGTCAATGATCTTTTTGACGCCGGGGCCAATTTTCATCTTGCGGAATACGATTCCGTATACGGCCGGGGTTACCTGGACGCCAGGGTAGACGGCACGGAAGTCGGCGTCGGGGACTGGAAAATACACTGCTTTGCGGAACGCGATCCGGCCAATCTGGCCTGGCGGGACCACGGGGTTGATGTTGTGGTGGAGAGCACCGGCATTTTTCGCAGCGCCAAACAGGCGGCCGTGCATCTGGACAACGGAGCGAAGAAAGTCATCATCACCGCGCCGGCCAAGGAAGAAGACATCACCATAGTCATGGGAGTCAACCACGACAAATATGATCCGGAAAAGCATCACATCGTTTCCAACGCCTCCTGCACCACCAATTGTCTTGCCCCTGTGGCCCTGGTGCTGCAACGGGAATTCGGCATCCAGCTAGGCAATATGGTCACCATTCACTCCTACACCAACGATCAGCGCATTCTGGACATGGCCCACAAGGATCCGCGCCGCGCGCGCGCCGCCGCCTGCAACATCATTCCCACCTCCACAGGCGCGGCCCAGGCGGTGGCAAAGGTGATACCCGAACTTAAAGGCAAGTTCAGCGGCTATTCCCTGCGCGTGCCCACGCCTACGGTATCCGTGGTGGATTTTTCCGGCATCCTGGAAAAAGAAACGGATACCGAAACCCTGCTCGGCAGACTCAGGACCGCTTCGGAAAGCTACCTCAAAGGTATTCTGGAATATAACGACAAGCCGCTGGTTTCCATGGATTTCAAAGGAAATCCGGCTTCCTCCATTCTGGAAGCGTCCTATACCACGGTGCAGGACGGTCGGATGGTCAAGGTGGTCTCCTGGTATGACAACGAATGGGGGTATTCCAACCGCGTCTGCGATCTCATCCGTCTGATGCGGGACAAGGGGCTGTAAGCCGAATCCGCCCGGCAAAGCCGGGCATATCGTTCCGGTAACCCCTTCCTTCAGGCCGGAGTCGGTCGGCGGATGTGGAGCCGGCTGTGGATTGAAACATGGTGCGAGAGGGGGGATTTGAACCCCCACGGTGTAAACCGCCGGATCCTAAATCCGGTGCGTCTGCCTGTTCCGCCACTCTCGCAAGGGGCCGGTGGGGTTGCGTATCAACTTCAAAAATCCCGGTTTTCCGCGTTGCCTTGACAAATTGCCTCCGCGGGTTTACCCTGATCGGCACAGACCATAACGGCAAGGCGATGAGGAGGCGACATGCTGGAATTAACGGATGCGGCCCGCAAGGAGCTTGAAGCCTACTTTGCCGGCAAGAAAAAGGCAAGCATACGGATTTACGACGCCGGCGGCTGTTGCGGGCCGAGACTCGCGCTGGCTCTGGACGAGCCGGACAATGACGATCACGCTGAAGACAACGGCGGTTTTACGTTTTGCATCAAAAAAGACCTGCTTGGACAAATCCAGGGGGTCAAGGTGGACCTGACCTACATGGGTTTTGCCGTGGAGCCCCTCGTGCCCCTGGAAGGAACGGGCGGCGCGTGCGGCGGTTGTGCCGGCGCGTCCGGTTGCGGCGGCTGATACCCCTGAAGGCGACTATTCCGAAATACGGCGGGGGTGGCCGGTCGGCCGCCCCCTTTTTTTACGCCGCTTGCCGTGCCGCGCCGCCCGGACCGCCATCCCGGCGGGCCTTGTCATATTTCTCCGGACGTATAACGCCATGCCGACACTCAGCTCCCTGCTGACCAGCCGCGAGCCGCAGATACATATCAACCGGGCCGGCCTCGCCACCCGTTGCCGCCTGGCGGGACAGGCGCTGTCCCAAGGCCGCAGCGTGATGCTTGTCACCCTCAACGGTGAAGAATTTTCCACCGCCCGCGCGTTGCTCTCCCTGTTTACGCCGGAGCTTTCCCACGGCGATGCGTCCCCGGCGAGGCCGTCTTTCGCAAATCCCTGCCTGGCGCTGCCGCCCCATGCCAAAGGAGGGGGCAGGGCAGTGCGGGCAAGCCGCCTGCCCGCGCTCTACGGACTTGCCCTGGGACAACCGCGCTGCGTCGTGGCGGATATCTCCAGTCTCGTCGCGCGCTGCATGCCCCTTTCCTTTTTCATGACAAAAACGCTGAAGTTGCGGCGCGGAGACGAATTCTCGCCCCAGCTTGTGCTGGAACAGGCCGCGGAATGGGGCTATGAGCGCGTCAGCCTTGTAAACAGCACGGGCGACATGGCCATGCGCGGGGATATTTTTGATATTTATCCCACCGGGTACGCCCGTCCGCTCCGCCTGGAATTTTTCGGCGACACGCTGGAGGAAATCCGCCTTTTTGACGCGGAAAGCCAGCGCTCCCTGTTGCCCCTTGAGGAAGCGACCCTCCTGCCCGCGAATCCGCTGGCCCTGAACAGGGTGGAAACAGAAACCGCGCGTCAACGCTGCGACAGACTTTTCAGCGAGGGCAGAATCAGCGAAAATGATTGCTACTCTTTCAAAAAAGCCCTGGATGGCGGCGGCGGGGGGCTTTTGCCCGGCTGTGTCTTTGACGACCACAGCGATCTTGAGGATTGGCTTGACAGGGAAACCCTCTGGCTTTTACCGGGCGAGGCCGACAGCGGCCAGGCCCTGCACGATGCGCATCTCGCCATGAAGGAAATTCTGGAAAGCGAACAGTCCCTCCTGCCGCAACCGGCCTCCCTTGCTCTGCGCAAGCGCTCCCAACCCGCTCCGTGGCGCGATTTTCAACAAATCTTCGCGGAGCCGCTGGTGACCGGCATTGAGGCGCGCGGCCACAGTCTCGCGGAGCGGCCTATCCGCGCCTATTCAGATCTTTTTCCTTTGCCGGGCGCGCAGGACAGGCCCTGGCAGCATCTGACGGCGGGCCTCAAGGAGTGGCCGCAAAAACACCGCCAAGTCGTTTTAAGCTTTTCCAGCGAACGCAGCCGCGCGAAATTTCTCAACCTTGCGGCACAGGACGGCATTGCGCCCGCCCTGCGCTATGCCCCGGACATCCACGGCCTTTTTGCCCTTGTTTCGCCTTTTCGTTCCGGAGCTGAACTCGTCTGGGACAACACGCTCATCCTCGGGGAAGACATCCTCCAGCCCAGGGCGGAAAAAACGCCGCGCGCGGCTTCCCGCGCCTTCAAGGGGCTGAGGTCCTTTGAAACCCTTGCCGACGGCGCTCTGCTTGTTCACCGGGATTACGGCATCGGCCGTTTTGCCGGTCTGCACCATCTGGAGATTAACGAGGCCGCCAACGACTTTCTGCTCATCGAGTATTCCGGCAAGGACAAACTCTACGTTCCCGCGGACAGAATCGGCCTCATACAGCGCTTCAGGGGCCCTGAAGGCGTGGAGCCGCCGCTGGACCGCCTGGGGGGGGCGGGCTGGATTGCCGGCAGGGAAAAGGCCCGCAAGGCCATAGAAAAAATCGCGGCCGACCTTGTGGAAATGTACGCGTGGCGCAAGGTTGTCAAGGGCTGGCGCTATGGGCCGCCGGACGCCCTGTACAACGAATTTGAATCCACCTTCGGTTTTGAGGAGACGCCGGATCAGGCCAGGGCCATAGCCGAGGTGCTGGCGGACATGGAAAAACCCGAACCCATGGACCGTCTCGTCTGCGGCGATGTCGGCTTCGGCAAGACGGAAGTGGCCCTGCGCGCGGCTTTCCGCGCCGTCGCGGAAGGCCGCCAGGTGGCCATGCTCTGCCCCACGACAGTCCTTGCGGAGCAGCACTATCAGACGTTCAGGGCGCGCCTGTCGGGTTTTCCCGTCTATGTGGGGCTGCTGAGCCGCTTTGTTTCCAGTGTCCGGCAAAAAGAAACCATCGCGGCGGCCGCAGCCGGACGGATTGATATTCTGATCGGTACGCACCGTCTGCTCTCCAACGATGTCAAACTGCCCAATCTGGCTCTTCTGGTGCTGGATGAGGAGCAGCGTTTCGGCGTCCGGCACAAGGAAAAACTCAAATCTCTCAAAAAAAACGTGGATGTGCTCACCCTCACGGCGACGCCCATTCCCCGCACCCTGCAGCTCTCCATATCCGGCATACGTGAACTTTCGGTCATTGAAACGGCCCCGCTGGAGCGCAAACCCGTGGCAACCGCCGTGCTGCGCCGCGATGACGCCGCGCTGGCGAGCGTCATCGAGCGCGAGCTTGAACGCAAAGGCCAGGTGTTCTGGGTTCACAACAGGGTGCAGGGGCTGGAGCGCGTGGCGGAATATGTGCAAAAGCTGGCCCCGCGAGCGCGCCTTGGCATCGCCCACGGGCAGATGCAGGAGAAATCCCTTGAGGAAAACATGCACAAATTCTGGCACGGCGAGCTGGACATCCTGGTCTGTACGGCCATTGTGGAATCCGGTCTGGATTTCCCCCTCGCCAATACCCTCGTTGTGGATCAGGCCCAGCAGTTCGGCATGGGGCAGCTCTACCAGTTGCGCGGGCGCGTCGGGCGCGGCGACAGGCAGGCCTACGCCTATTTTATCGTGCCGGACGCGGAGCGCCTGAATGAAAGAGCCGGGGAGCGCCTGCGCGTTATTCAGGACATGGATTACCTTGGGGCCGGTTTCCAGCTTGCCATGGAAGACCTGCGCCTGCGCGGGGCCGGCAATATTCTGGGCGAAGTGCAGTCCGGCCACATGGGCCGGGTGGGGCTGGAGCTTTATCTGGAGATGCTGGAAGAATGCGTCGCGCGCCTGAAAGGGGACTCGCGGGGACAAATTGTCGAGACGGAAATAACTCTGGGGCTGCCCGCGCATATCCCGGCAAGCTATGTGGAGGACAGCCACGAGCGGCTGCGTTTTTACAAAGTTCTCACCTCGGCGCAGGACGGCGCGGGCAGGGAGGAGATCACCCTTGCGCTGAAGGACCGTTTCGGCCCGTTGCCTGAGGAACTCGAAAATTTTTTGGCCGTGCTTGACCTGAAACAGTTTCTCGGGCAACTGCAAGTCGCCAGGACGGAAGTGCGCCGCGACAGCCTACGCCTGACCTGGGCTGACGGGCAGACGGCCGTGCAGCCGGAGCGCCTTGTGGCGCTGGCGGCCAAAACGCCGGGCGCGCGGCTGCATCCCCCGTCAGGCCTCACCCTGCCCCTGCCGGGCGGCGCCTTCGCCGAAGGACTGCGCGCTCTGCGCGACACGCTGGAAAAAACCCGCGCCGGCGGCATCCCCAAGTCTGAAACGGCATAACGCTTTTCGCTCTTTTTTCTTGCCAAGCATCTTTCCTGCCGGTAAACGGTACGTATCCCGCACTGGAGTTGCCGATGCTCGCTCTGCTTGGTCTGGTCATTATTTCCGTCGTCCTCGGCGGAATTATGAGCAAACGCATGTCGCCCCTGGTCGCGCTGGTCATTGTGCCTTTCGCCGGCGCCCTGATCGCCGGTCACGCCCCCGCGGAGGCAAGCCTTTTTATTGTGGACGGGCTGCGTTCCATTGTGCCGGTGACGAGCATGATTATCTTTGCCATGCTCTATTTCGGCGTCGTCTCGGACGCGGGCATGCTGGACCCCGTCATCGCCCGTATCCTGCGCGCCGTGGGCGGCAGGCCGGCGCGCATCACAGCGGGAACGGCGCTCCTGGCCCTGATCATCCATATGGACGGCTCCGGCGCCGTCACCGTCCTGCTCACCGTGCCGGCCTTCATGCCGCTCTATGACCGTCTCGGCATGGACAGGCGGGTGCTCGCCTGCATTATCTCCCTGAGCGCAGGCATCAATTTTCTTCCCTGGACGGGCCCCATGGTGCGGGCCGCCATCACGGTCAATACGCCGTCCACCGATCTTTTCCTGCCCCTGATTCCCGTCCAGGCAAGCGGCTTGGCGCTCATGTTCGCGCTGTCCTACCTGTTCGGAAAACGCGAGGAAAAACGCCTGCGCCTTGACGGCAAAGCGCATCGGATGGGGGAGGACGCCGTCCCGCGCTTTGAACTGACCAGCGCCCAGCGCGCCGTGCGAAGGCCAAAGCTGTTCTGGCTCAACATCGCCATAACGTGCGCCGTCATCCTCGCCATGATACTGCGCGTTGTGGACGCCGCCGTTGCCTTTATGGCGGGCCTCGCGCTTGCCCTCAGCGTCAATTACCCGAAAATGGACGACCAGATGGCGCGTATCGAGGCGCATGCCGGGCCCGCCCTGGTGATGGGCAGCATTCTGCTCAGCGCGGGGGCTTTTGTCGGCGTAATGAAACATACCGGCATTATCCAGGCCATGGCGCATGCCCTTGTCACCGTCATACCCGCGGGCGCGGAAGGGCACATCCCCTTCATCGTCGGGTTGTTCAGCACCCCCCTCTCGCTGTTTTTCGACCCGGATTCCTTTTACTTCGGCGTATTGCCCGTCATCGCGGAAGCATATAAAACCTTGGGCGGCGATCCGGCGCTTGTGGCCCGCGCCGCCATCCTCGGCGTGTACAGCACGGGTTTCGGCATCACGCCCCTGACCCCTTCCTGCCTTTTGCTGATCGGCCTCACGCGGCTGAACCTCGCGGACCATCAGCGTTTTTCCCTGCCGTATCTCTGGGGCAGCAGCATTTTTATGACCCTTGTCGCGGCGGCCACAGGCGTTTTTCCGTTCTGAGGCATTCCGGAATGAATGTGGCTGCCGCAGAGGCGCCGTTATTCTTCGGGCCGTTTTACCAGGGAGAACAACACATCCCCGTCTTTTTTGATGCGCTCCACTTATGTAGCGTAATCGTGGCAATGTTTAGAGCAATTTCACTTTGAAATTGCTCTAACGTAATTTCGTGTAGATACTATCTAGAGAAACTTTAGAAAAAATCACAACAATCTTCTATATAACAAAAAAGGACGCGTGGCACGCGTCCTTTTTTGTTATATCCCGCGGTGTCAGAAGAGAAAAACTGCGTTGTGGCAACAGTATATAAATTTTGCCCTATTGCTTTTTTGCAGTCTGTCCGAAAGAGACTGCAGAGGAACGTGACTGATCAGCCGCGGCAAGGCCAAGCAGGATGGCTCCGGCCTGGGCCACATTGAAAGAGTCGAAAGCCCGGGCCTGGGGAATGCGCAGCAGACAGGCACAACGCTTCGCAACGCCGGGGCGCAGACCTTTCTGTTCGTTGCCGAGGGCGAGTACGGCAGGCAGCCGCAGCGTCTCGGCAAAGGCGTCGCGTGTGAGCAGTCCGGCGGTTTCGCCGCCGCAGCCGGTTCCGTAAACGGCAAATCCCGCTTCTTCGGCTCTGTCCAAAGCATGTCCGAGATTTGCCACGCGCGCCAGGGGCAGACGTTCCAGCGCGCCGGCCGCGGCCTTGTGGGCGGCCGGCCCGATACGGGCGGCGTTGTGCAGGGGCAGAATGATGCCCCCTCCGCCCAGGATGTAAAGAGTACGGGCAAGTGCGCCTACGTTGCCGGGATCCTGCACCTGATCAAGGGCCAGCACGACAGGAAACGGCGCGCTTGCCGCGAGAGGGAACAGGTCGTCAAGACCGCAAAAGGCGCTCATGGACAGACGCGCCACTATGCCCTGATGTGCCACAGCGCGTTGTTCCCGTTGCGCGTCACGGCACAGACGGTCGAGCGCCGCCTGTTCCACCAGAGAGAAACGCAGGCCGTTTTGGCGGCAGAGACGTTGCGCCTCCAGCGCTTCGCGGCTGCGCAGACCTTTTCTGCAGTAAACAAGGTCTATGCGACCGGGATCGTGCGAGAGCAGTTCCAGTACGGGCTTTATGCCCGGCAGCACAGCGATCTTGTCAAAAGGTCGTTGCATGTCGATCTCCGGGGAGAAGAGCGGCGGAATCTTGACCCGCCGTTATCGGGGTCCCTGTCCGTCTGGTACGCATTTTTCGGCTGCGGCGCAAGCAGTAAGGTCAAGCAGTAAGGTGATGATGATGAACAGACAGAACGCGCGTATTTTTTCTTCTTTTTTCGGTTTGGCCTTGACGGCCCTTGCCTGTCTGCTGCTGGCGGGAGGCTGCGCCACCCGTCACACGGACGACAGTCGCCGCGCCATGTTTGTCGTGCCCGAAGGCGACGACGGGCCTCCGCTGACTCCCACCGAGCGCGCCGTGTTGCAGGCTCCGTGCAAAATTGATGCCGGCATGCCGGCTGACGCCATGCCGGAAGTGGCTCGGCAATACAAGTATTTTCTGCGAAAGGGGCGCGGCGTTATGGCGTCTTTTTCCAAAAGGTCGGAGGCCTATCTGGCTTTTGCCCGTCAGGTTTTCCGTTCGCGCGGCATGCCGGAGGAACTTGCCTATCTGGCGATCGTGGAAAGCGGGTACAGACCCGACGCCAGATCCCCAGCCGGGGCTGCCGGAGCATGGCAGTTCATGCCCGCCACAGGCAGACAGTACGGCCTCGCGTTGGACTGGTGGCTGGACGAGCGTCTTGACCCGTATGAATCCACAGAAGCCGCCGCCGCGTATCTGCAAAAACTCCACAGCTACTTTGGGGACTGGCCCACGGCCGTCGCCGCGTACAATGCCGGAGAGGGAAAGATGAGCAGGGCGCTGGAGGGCACAGGGGGGCGTAATTTTTTTGAAGCGGTGAATAAAAACCACATGCTTGACGACAAAGCGCGCCTGAGGGAAGAAACACAAAAATATGTGCCGCGTTTTATAGCCGTCACCAAAATCATGAACAATCTTCCGATGCTGGGCTTTGAACCGATCCATCCCGAGAGGCCCTCGTACATGTTGCGCTACACGGCGCAACCGGGGACGGATCTGGCGGGTCTGGCCGCGGCGTGCCGGTTGAGCCGGAGCGAACTGGCCGCTTATAATCGCCACCACAAGCGCCCCATCACATCCACGGTCCAGCAGAGTTTTGTCTATCTCCCCGCCGCCCACGACAGGCAGGCGAGCAACTTTTTGCGTTCTTCCCGCGCCTTTGCCGGCTGGCAGCCGGCCAGCGTCCGCTCCTCGGCGGATTCATGGGAAAAAATCAGCCGCCGCGCCAGGGTGCCCGTTGAAACGCTGAAGGCGCTCAATCCCGGTAACGCCAGGCTCCATGCAGGCCAGACCATCCTTGTTCCCCGCAATGTGGACATGTCCGTCGCTGCCGTGGCGGCTCCGGACAAACGCGACAAGCCCCGCACCGGGCGGAAGTCCGCCGGCGTCGCGATGAAACCGGACAAAACACTTCATACGGTGCGGAACAATGACAGCCTGTGGGGCATCGCGCGCAGGTACAGGGTGAGTGTGGATGATTTGAAGCGCTGGAATAACGTCAATGAAAAGACACTGCGGGCCGGAACGGCGCTTGTGGTGATGCAGTGAGAATTTTCGGGGATTCTTGTCCGCTCCGGATTCCTGTTTGGAGCAAGCACCGGATTCTACCGCGAATATTTCATGTCGCGGGTCATTGACAAACCGGTTTTTGATTTTACTTTATCTGCGACAATAACAACAAGGAGGTACCGACCATGACTTTTCGACCGATAAGCGCCTCCAGACAGAACCTGAGAGGCAATACTCTGACTCCCTCGTCGCCGGCTCTGCCTGAATTTTCCCGTTTTGACGGGCTCGACCGTCTTTTTAACGTGTTGCTCGACGGCCTTTCGTTCCACGAACATCGACAGGGCGGGGCCGAAAAAAAATCCTTTCAGCCTCCGTTGGAAGTCCTCGCCGAAGAAGGTCAATATGTCATCAATGTTGAAATTCCGGGGGTGGATGAAAACAAGCTGAAAGTGGAAGTGAAAGAAAACTGCCTGTACATAAGCGGCGAAAAGGAAAGGGAGCCCAGGCAGGAAAATGCCGACACGGCCAAAGAGGAAGCCTGGTACAGCGAACGGAGATTCGGGAGTTTTACGCGAATTCTGACCTTGCCTGATGATTCCGATTCGGAGGCTGTGGCCGCGCACAGCAAAAACGGCGTTCTTACGCTCACTCTTCAGCGAAAGAAGCCGGATCAGGGCAGAATCATCGACATTGTCAAAGAATAGCCGACGAAAGTAACCAGGCCCACACAGGGCCTGGTTACTGCGGGGAACCTGCAAGGGCATGTCAGTACAGGGAAGGCAGTCCCAGAACAGCGCGGGCGGAAATCGCCGTTTGCATAAGCACTTGGGAAATGTCCTTCACGGCTTGCATGCTTTTGGATTCAACCTTGGGCAGCACCAGTATCTGATCTCCGGCTTTGATGCTGCCGCCGTCACGCGAGACCGAGCCGTTGGCGCGCATGATGAGCACACGATCCTTGTCCGCCTTGGCGCTGTAGCCGCCGGCCCCTTTGATATAGTCGTCCAGGTCTTTGTTCCGGCTCCAGAGCATGGCTTGCGGGGCCATGACTTCCCCGTTCACCAGAACAACGTCGCTCTTGGGCGGAATGACGACAACATCGCCGTCTTCCAGCACAAGATCACCGCTGTCCCTGCCGTTGTCAAGCACAACAACGCCCTCCGGCTCAACGCTTTTGGCGCGCTCCACAAATTTGGACAGCATGGATGCCTCATGGGCGCGTATCTGCGCTTCTTCGGCGCTGGCCGAGGAAGCAGTCAGGACGCTTTCCTCAAGGCGACGCAATGAATCGGCGATGGCTTTTTTCTGCCGCGCGCCGACACTTTTGCGTTTGACGTGGATGGCTTCCAGATCGGCCCGATCCGGCTCAACGGCAATAAAATTCTGCACGTCCCCGAGCCTCGTCCCCTTGCGCACGGGGATACGGGAAGCCCCGCGTACCGCGCCCTCCACAGCAATGAACATGGCGCCGCCTGTGGTATCCGCCACAAAGCTGACGGTATCTCCGTCTTCAAGGGCGAGATGGGCAAGATCCCTGACAGGCACATAGGTATTGTACGGCGCGCCGTTGCGCGTGCCGCTGACGGCGGCGTGGGTTGCCTTCTTTTCCGGTTGGGCCAGATCAATAAGGGCCGCGCCGTCCGCCTGCCCTTTGAAAAATTCAAAGAGCGCCGGATTGCGCACCGCGCCCGCGGCAGCCACCGCCGGCCCTTTGGGGGGAACAACCAGAGTGTCGCCTTCCTGCAGACGCAAGGACGGAAGCTCTCCACGGCGCGCGAAGGAATAGATGTCAACAGTGCCGACCACCGCACCGTTACGCATGAGCCGGACGGCCCGATAGGATCCGCGGTCAGGGTCAATGCCGCCCGCCTTGTCCAGGAAGGC
This sequence comes from Desulfovibrio sp., assembly GCA_031291035.1. Lineage (GTDB taxonomy): Bacteria > Desulfobacterota > Desulfovibrionia > Desulfovibrionales > Desulfovibrionaceae > Desulfovibrio. The sequence goes on along the minus strand of JAISLI010000008.1, from coordinate 3,535 downwards.
GAGCGCCGAATCCGTGGCTGCCCCCTGGTATCGGCCCGGTCTGATGACGCCCCCTGTGACGAAAACATTGACTGTGCGGGCGTCCAGCGGCATCACATAGACCTGTGTGCCTCCCTGGCCACTGGCCGCCAGTTTGCTGCGCAGGTCTTCGGCCAGTTTGTCCGGCGCAAGGCCGGTTACGGGCGTGGGTCCTATCCGCGGCAAATGGAGAAAGCCTTGCGGATCCACAGTGAAAATGTCGTCAACGGAGGCGGCGCCCCAGAGCCGTATTACAAGGCGGTCGCCCGGCATCAGGGGTACAGTTCCGGCATTTTTCGCGAAATTGCCCTGAAAAAGATTGGCTCCGTAAGGGGCCGGTTCGGCCGCGAGGGTCTTGACACCTGACAAAATGCCCATTGTCAGGACGAGGAGAAGAAATTTTTTCAGCATCGCGTTTATGTTGTTTCCGGAGAGGTTGAACGGCAAAGAGAGGCCACCCTGCCGCGGGATTACATTCTGTCGTCTCCCCATACTCTGGGAGCCATAATCCAGTTGTTTCCTTCTGGTCTGCAGATGACCACGATTTCCGCCTCTTTTCCCTGAACCGTGACTGTTGCCCGGCGACATTCCTCGCCTTTGGCGGAGGTGAAGGCGCTGTCCGCGGTCACGCAAATATTGCTGCCGAAGGCCGGATCATCCAGGGTTTTCGACTGCCCCGGCTCGGCGGTAACGATAAAATTTCCCGCTGGCCCCAGAGGCGGGGCAGGGGACGGAGCGTCCTGGAGGCCGGCGCAGCCGGAAAGCGTGAACGCAAGCAGAGCGGCCGCCGTCATTGCGGAGAACGGGAAGGTTACCGCGCCCAAACCTTTCCGGTCGAATGCCTTTTCCGTATCCATGAGATTCGCCTCCTCTCTGAGATGGGATTATGATGGATTTATTCCTGAATGCAAGTGTGAATAACCAGGGGATAGTTACATTTTGCGCCTCCCCGTTAAAAACACCCGACCCGGACGCCAGCCCCCAGCGAAAATCACATACGGAAAATATAAATAAATTCAACTATGTTACAATACATGAGGAAATCTTTCGCTTTTTGCTTGCTCTCGCCGGAGTTATAGATGAATATAGGGCACATTCCATAACGCGTTGTTATAGCGGAGGCGCCCATGAAAAACATTCGCAAGGTGATTATTCCCGTCGCCGGCTGGGGTACGCGCTCATTGCCCGCAACCAAGAATATTCCCAAGGAGATGTTGCCCATCTATAACAAGCCCGTTATCCAGTATGTCGTTGAGGAAGCGCAACGGGCGAAGATTGAAGACGTGATATTCGTGACCAACCGGGACAAGAGCGTCATCGAGGATCATTTTGACTACAATCTTCAGTTGGAGGGGGTGCTTGAGCGCGCGGGCAAGACCGAGAAACTGGCGCAGGTGCGCGCCGTTGCCGAAATGGTCAACATCATGTCCGTGCGGCAAAAAAAGCAGCTTGGCCTTGGGCATGCCGTGCTTTGCGCACGGGAACTGGTGCGCGAGGATCCTTTTGCCGTAATGGTGGGTGATGATTTGATGTTCGGCGGCGTTCCGGCCATAGGACAGCTCATTGAAGTCGCCATGGCCGAAAAGATGCCGGTTATCGGCGTTATGGAAGTGCCTTTTGAAAAGGTCAGCCGATATGGAATCATTGACGGGCTGGAGGTGTCTCCCGGCATTTTCCGGGTGCGCAGCATGGTGGAGAAACCCAAGCGCGAGCATGCCCCGTCGCGCCTTGCCATTGTGGGCCGCTATGTGCTCACCCCGGACATCTTTGACTATCTGGACAAGGTAACGCCGGGGCACGGCGGGGAAATTCAACTTACCGACGCCCTGCAGGCCATGGCGCAGAAAAGCGGCATGATGGCCGTGCGCATGTCTGGTATGCGATTTGACGCGGGCGACTGGGCCGAATTTCTTACCGCCAATATTTATTTCGCCCTGCAGGATGAAGATCTGCGTTATGAATTGCTGGAACTTCTGAAGAATTTTGTGCAGTTTCAATAGGAGTCGCTGCCGGAATCCCCCGCGCGACCGGTTTTTATGACGGTGCGGCCACGCCGTTCTTTTCGTCTGGTGTGCGAGCCGGACTGCATCCCTCTTGTGGAAGACCTCCTGAACACGGAGGGATACGTTTTTTCTCCGGAGGAATTTTCTCCTTTTTGCCGTCGTGTCGAGTATGAACCGCGCCCTCTGGGCGCGTCTCTGGCGGCGTTTTTCGGCTACATTTACATCCAGGATCGTTCTTCCATGCTGCCGCCGCTCGCGCTGGCTCCGGTCGCGGGAGAATGCGTACTGGACATGTGCGCCAGCCCCGGCGGCAAAAGCGGTTTTCTTGCGCAACTGGCAGGCCCCTCGGGGTTTGTGCTGGCAAACGATCCGGCAAAGGCGCGTCTCCCGACGCTACGCGCCAATCTCCATGCGGCGAATCTGCCGCAGGTCGCCACAAGCGCCTATCCCGGCCAGGACATGCCCCTGTATCCGCAATCCTGTCGGGCGATACTGCTGGACGCGCCCTGTTCCGGCTGGGGCACGGCGCGCAAGAAGCCTGAAGTATTGAAACTCTGGCGCGGCGAAAAAATCGGCAGGCTGACGGCGCTGCAGCGGCGCCTGCTCGCGGGAGCGGCGGAATTGCTGGAAGCCGGAGGCAGACTGGTCTATTCCACCTGCACCACCAATACGCGGGAGAATGAAGAGCAGATGTGTTTCGCCGAGGAGATGCTTGGTCTTGAACGTGAGGGGCTGAAGCCTTTTCCGGGTTTTGTTTTTGAAGAGCGCCCCGGCGGAGCGGGCGCGCTCAGGGTGGATGGCGGCAAATCCGAAGCCCAGGGATTTTTTCTCGCCCGGCTGCGCAAGACCGTCGCGCGTACGGCGTGTGCGGCGAGATCGGCTCCGCGAGGCGCAAACGGCCTGACAAAATCATCCCTGAAATCGCCGCGGTCTGAAATTCAGGGAAAGGTTCTCGCTCCGGATGCCCTTGAGGGGAGGTGTTGTGATCCTTCACGCCTGCCGCCCGGACAGACTGTTCAATACGGCGGGCTGGTGCGCTTCATCGCGGCGAAATCCGCCGCCTTTCTGCCGCCGGATTTTGCCCGACAGGGAATGTTGCTGGGGCGAATGACAGCGGGCCGCTTCCGGCTTGCGCCGCGGTTGCGTTTCCTGTTGCCGCGTCCGGCGGACAGGGAAAAAAATCTTGTTCTTGAGGATATAAGGGAGGTGGCGGCACTGCTCCGCGGACAGAGCCGCCGGACAGGTCTTTCCGGCCACGAGGCCGGCCTCTGGTGGCGGGATTTGCCGCTCTGTCTGGTGCGCCTTAAGCTGGGACGCGTCAGCGCGGCCTTTTGACGGGTTCGCCGGAGAAATATTTTCAGGCAAAATCTCATAAATATTTGTTATTTCAACATGCTATGAATTTTTCTTCGAGTGCCCCAAAAATTTCGGAGAAAAATCTTTACTTTCGCGCCGCGAACAGGTAGATGTTTCGCCTGTGTGACGATTGTGCGACGTTACGGCACTGCCGAACG
>JAISLI010000007.1 GCA_031291035.1 Desulfovibrio sp. | reverse complement strand
TGGAAAACGGAACCGCCGCGAAAAGCTGGGCTTCCCGTTTATTTCGCGGTATTGCGGGTGGATTGAAAGGAGGCCGCGCGTTGGCGGCCCCCGGTGGACAAGTCAGGTTTGGAAATGACGAAAAGGCCCAGCTTCCTTGAGCAAAGAAGGCAGAGCCGGAAAGCCGGGAGAGGGAAACGCGGAAAAGCGCGCCGGGATTGAAAAAAGGCGCGTTTCGGGGCGGAGTTAGATATATATATATATATATATATGTAATATGCAAAAATCAGGCCAAAATCGCCGATTTCAGCCCGCGCGTCCATCCTTTTTCCCTTTTTTCCGGGATGAATATCCTTCATGCCGTCCGCCCAGGGCAAAAATGTCCGTTCGGCAGTGCCGGAACGTCGCACAATCGTCACACAGACGAAACACCTACCTGTTCGTGGCGCGAAAGTAAAGACTTTTTTTTGACGCCGGCATTGGGTTTATGCGCGCGGCGGCGGTTTTCAGAGAATGCCGTAAAGCATTCTCAGCCCGACTATGACGAGAAAAACCGCAAAACCACGCTTGAGCCCGGCGGTGGGCAATGAGTGGGAAAGCCTTGCCCCCAGTGGGGCCGTGATGAAACTTGCCGAGGCAATGCCCGCAAGCGCCCACAGATGCACAAAGCCGAAAGCGCCGGGCGGCAGATCCGGCCTGCCCCATCCGCCGGCCACATAGCCAAGCGCGCCGGCCACGGCTATGGGGAAGCCTATGGCCGCCGAGGTCCCCACAGCGTGATGCAATTCCACATTGCAAAAACTCATAAAGGGCACGGAAAGGGAGCCTCCGCCAATGCCCACAAAACTCGACAGAATGCCTATGCCGCTCCCCACGCCGGTCGTTCCCCAAAAACCGGGCATTTCACGTCCGGCGGGCGGGCGGTAGTTGGAAAGCATCTGGGCGGAAATCAGAAAGAGAAAACAGACAAAGAAACTTTTCAAAAAAAGCGTGGGCATGTGCGTGGCAATGAGGCCGCCCGCAAATGTTCCCGCCAGAATCCCGGGCGTTATGTCGCGCACGATATTCCATCGCACGGCCTTGCGGGCGTTATGGGCGCGCGCGCTTGAAATCGAAGTTATCATGATGCTGGCCAAGGACGTTCCCAGGGCAAATTGCTGCACATATTCCGCCGGGATTCCCTGGGTGGGAAATATGGCCGCCAGCATCGGCACAATGACAATACCGCCGCCTACTCCCAGAAGTCCGGCCAAGATGCCGGCCACCGCGCCGCAGACCAGATACATCAAGAGAGAACACCCCATATCCGCCTCCTGAAAGACAGCCTGCCCGGACGGGCAACAAAACAACAACTGTCGCGCAGTTTCCCAAATTTGATTCCGCAAGGCACGGGGGCGTCAACAGTCTTTTCCGGCCTGGGCAGGACAGACGCATCTAGAGCATTTTGCTTTTGAAACGCCCCCTTCGGCGCTTTACGGCGAAACGCGGTTTCTCCTGCTCCTCATGGGTGGGCGGCGGTGCATCCGCCCCGCCGCCAGAGCAATTTCAAAGTGAAATTGCTCTAAAAAAGTCTATAAAGTGAGGCATAAAATATTTGTAATTTACGCTCTTGTGACGTATCGTGGTATCATGGAACATGTTTCAATCCACAGCCGGCTCCATCCGTCGACCGGCTTCGGCCCGGCGGACAGGAGCCGGTCGGATTGCCCCTCCCTGAAGGAAGGGATTACCGGAATGGTATGTCCGGTTTTGCCGGGCGTCAAGCGACAATCTCCCTGAAGGGAGAGGTTTCAAATCATCTTGTAAAAATAATACCAACAATATATGCTCCATTGCCAGAAAATTCCACGCGCCCATAGCTCAGATGGACAGAGCAGGAGCCTTCTAAGCTCTTGGTCAGGGGTTCGATTCCTCTTGGGCGCGCCAGAAAACATCGCGGGAGGCGGACGGGTTCTTCTCTCCCGGGGCGCGCGGCGCGTGTTCTTCCAGCCAGTCCGCCACCTTTTCGGCATGGTAGAGCGTCGCGCCGGGACCGGGGCGTCCGTTGGCGGGATTTGCCGGCAAATCCTTGCGGAACGGTCACTCTTTGCATCCTTCGCCTCGCGTGACGCGCCTGCCGCGGATATGCGTTTGTACAGCCGGTACAAATCGCTTTTCAATTGCAACAAGAACCCGACCGTAACGATTGACGGGAAGAAGCCGAAGGTTGACGCGGGCTGGTATGGGCGGCGGGCAAAAATCATTGTTCCCCAATCAAAATGGCGTTATGCTGTATCCGGGAGTCAGGGGCAAGCTGTCTGGACAGGTTTTCCGGAAAAGAGAGAGAGATGTTGGTTCGCGTCTTTTTTTCAGCCATGGTATGTTTTTTTTACGCTGGCTCGCCGGCCTTGGCACTGGAGGGATACGTAGTGCGCGTGGAAGATGACGGCGCGGTTGTGGTCAGCGAAAGTCAGGTTCTGGATGAACCGGCGGAGAGATACCTTTTTTACGGAGTGGAGATTCCCACGATACGTCAACCCTTCGGGCCGGAATCTCTGGCCTGGCTTCGCGGGAAACTTCCCGGGGGAACACAAATCAATCTGAGATCTGTTTCCAGAGACAGCTCTGGTCATTTGCGCGGACTGATTCAGCTTGACGATGATTCGATAAATTATCAGCTTCTTCATCGGGGGTTCGCCTGGGTCAATCGAGCGCAGTGCAGAGCCGTTTTTTGCCGACGCTGGTATATCCAGGAGCATGGGGCCGTTGTGGAGAAGCGCGGCCTTTGGAGCATACCGTCGAGTACGCCGCCGTGGCAATGGAGTCGCTGAATGAGTGAACGATCCCACATCCTGATTGTGGATGACGAAAAAAATTATCTCCTGGTGCTGCAAACTCTTCTGGAAGACGAGGGATATACGGTAACGGCCGTCAACGATCCGGAGACGGCTCTGGCTTTTCTGGACGAGAGCGAAGTGGATGTTGTGGTGACGGACATAAAGATGCCCAAGGTTTCCGGGCAGGAAGTACTGCAACGGATCAAGAAACACTGGCCGCATATTCCCGTGCTTGTCATGACTGCTTTCGGCTCCATTGAAAGCGCTGTTGAAGTGATGAAATTCGGGGCCTTCGACTATATCACAAAGCCCTTTTCAAACGACGAACTTCTGCTTTCCGTTCACAATGCGACTGAACTCTCGCACGCCCACAGGCAGTACCGGCTTTTGCAGGCAGCCATGGAAGACAAGTATAGCGTGCACAAAATTGTTGGGCGCAGCCGGGCCATGCGCGATGTGCTGGTCATGGTTGATCGCGCGGCTCCAAGCCGCTCCACGGTGCTCATCACCGGCGAGTCCGGAACCGGCAAGGAACTTGTGGCCCGCGCCATTCACTATACAAGTTCGCGCAAGGACAAGCCCTTTGTCTCCGTAAACTGTATGGCCCTGAATTCCGGCGTGCTGGAAAGCGAACTTTTCGGGCATGAAAAGGGTTCGTTTACCGGAGCTGTCGCCATGCGCAGGGGCCGTTTTGAACAGGCCGACGGCGGGACGCTGTTTTTGGATGAAATAGGCGAGCTGACGCCGGATGTGCAGGTAAAACTTCTGCACGTGCTTCAGGAGCGCCGTTTTGAGCGCGTTGGCGGCAGTGAGCCTGTTGAGGTGGATATTCGCGTTGTTGCCGCCACAAACAAGGATTTGACAGCCCTTGTGAAAAAGGGGCTTTTCCGCGATGATCTGTTTTATCGTTTGAATGTAGTACAAATTCCCCTGCCTCCGTTGCGCGAACGGCGTGAAGACATACCGCTGCTGGTGGCGCATTTTGTGGAAAAGGTCTCGGCGGAAAACAATGTGCCGCCAAAATCTTTTACCCCCGAGGCGCTGAATTATCTCACCGGCTACGAATGGCCGGGGAATATCCGCCAGCTTGAGAATGTGGTGGAGAGTTGCCTTGTGCTGAGGGCGGAGGCGCTTGTCGGCGTGGACGCCCTGCCGCCGAATATCCGTGATGAAGAGGCGCAGTTCAAAAGCGCTGTGGATTTGCTGCCGGTGCAACTGGATCTGGCCGATACGCTGGAAAAGATTGAAGCGGCGCTTATACGCCGCGCGCTTGTGCGGGCTGAACTTGTGCAGGTAAAGGCGGCGGAATGTTTGGGAATTTCCAAGAGTCTTCTGCAATATAAACTGAGAAAGTACGGTATTACAGGCCATTGAAGCCGGCCATGAAACGCGCGATACTGTTGGCGGCCTTTGGCGCAAGCGACATTCAGGGGCAGAATTCCCTGAAAAATTTTGATGCGCTTGTGCGCGCGCGTTTTCCGGGAATACCCGTTCGCTGGGCCTATACTTCTGTTGTGTTGCGGGAACGTCTTGCCCTGGCGCGGCGAAAAAGCGATTCCACCATCAAGGCGTTGCGCCGGCTTGCTTTTGAGCGCTTTGAGGGAGTCGCCGTACAACCCTTGCAGACCATTGCCGGAAAAGAATATACCGAATTATGCGCTGCCGCGGGGGAGGTCGCTCAAAGCGCCGGCCTCGTCTGCCGAATCGGGGAACCCCTGCTGGCCGCGAATGACGATGTGCGTGAGGCCGCGGCGGTGATTGTCCGGCATCTTCCGGAAACCCGCCGCCCCGCCGACGATGTGGTTTTGATGGGGCACGGCGCTCATCACGCGATGGTGGCGCGGTACGGAGATCTGGCCAGGGCTGTATGCGCTTTGGACAGTCGTGTGCATGTGGGCGCCATGAATGGCGGCGTGACGCTTGAGGAGATTCTGCCCAGGCTCTCGGCTCCGCGTGTCTGGCTCATGCCCCTCCTTTCCATTGTGGGACGTCATGCCCTGCGGGACATGGCCGGAGAGGGAGAGACATCATGGCGTTCACGCATTGAGGCCACAGGCAGGGCCTGTATCCCCGTATTGAAGGGTATGGCTGAATACACGGGATTTGCGGAAATCTGGCTGCGCCATCTTGAGGGAGCCGCCAGAGCGCTGGATTGGACGGCGGATAACGCCTGATACCCAAATCATCTAGAGCATTTCGCTTTTGAAACGCTCCCTTCGACGCTTTACGGCGAAACGCTGTTTCGCCTGCGCCTCATGGGCGGGCGGCGGCGCATCCACCCGCCGCCAGAGCAATTTCAAAGTGAAATTGCTCTAACCACTTCGGAGTAACGCATGCCTGGATGTCTCGCGGCAATATTGTGTCTGGTTTTGTCTGTGGCAGGCTGCGTTTCGGGCAAAACAGCGGATCCGGATACGGCGGCGCCCAAGCGTGTCGCGACAAGTTCCGCCGGCAGTGGAGCCAATGTTTTCAACCCCTACATGAACGCGGCGTTACCCAATACGCGCCGCCTTTCCGATGCGGGTGAGCAGATAATCAGGCATCTGGGCGCGAGCGCGCACCGCATTGAAGGTGAGGCCGCCTACCGCCGGCGCTGGCGGGAAGAGTTGTATCCCGTTGTCTTCGGTGATCCCCGCGCGCCGCACGAAATTCTTGTTCTGCTGGATTTTGCCGAGGAGCGGAGCGAAAAAATATGGCAGGCTGTTGTGGAAGCCGCACGTTTCTTGTCCCCGACACAGACAAAAATTGTTGTTCTTGCCAACAGCAGGGAAAATTACGGCACGGATCTGATGGGCTTTGCCATATGGCTCAGCTATTCACGCCCGGGGGAGGCCATGCCGTGGCTCAGCCATGCCCTTGCGCGCTGGAATGCCGTCAAGGCCGAGCAAAAGCGCGTCAGGGGCCGCGTTGCGCCGTTTAACAACGAGTATGACGCGACGACCCGTCCGGGCGATTACCCCATATTATACACCTATATGGAAAAACTGCGTCCTCCCGTTCCCCCCGAAGAGGAACTGGCGGTGTCGAAATACTGCTATGACGCGGGAAACGTAAATTTGTACCAGGCGATGCAGGCGAGCACATACTATGGCGTTAAATCCTTGCCGGCCGTGGTTGTGGACGGGAATCCCCTGGCCTCGCCTTCTGCCGGAACCATCGTGCGGGCGCTGAGATAAAGCCTTCGCCGGATTCGCCTTCATTTTTTATACGGCGAGATGGCCCGCAGTTTTTCTATGACGCCGGGCAGGTGTTCAATCACGTAGTCCACTTCCTTTTCCGTTGTATAGCGGGAAAGCGAGAGGCGCACAGAGCCGTGCGCGTAAGTGAACGGCACGCCGATGGCCCTGAGTACATGGGACGGTTCCAGAGAGCCGGAAGTGCATGCCGAGCCTGAGCTGGCGCAGATGCCGAGACGGTCGAGCATGAGCAGGATGGCCTCGCCCTCCACATTTTTGAAGGCGATGTTGGTGGTATTCGGCAGGCGGTTTTCCGCATCTCCGTTGACCATGCAATCCGGCACGCGGGCCACGATGCCCTGTTCAAGTTTGTCGCGCAGGCGCGCCACTTCTATGCGTTCTTCCTGCAAGCGCTGCCTGGCAAGTTCCGCGGCCATGCCCAGCCCCACGATGTACGGCACGTTTTCCGTGCCGGCCCTGCGTCCCCGTTCCTGATGTCCGCCCCGCAAAAACGGGCGGAAGCGGACGCCCCTGCGCGCATAAAGCACGCCGATTCCCTTGGGGGCGTGAATTTTGTGCCCTGAAAGGGAAAGCATATCAACCGGCATGTGGGAAAGGTCAATGGGAGTTTTGCCGACGGCCTGCACCGCGTCGGTATGGAAAAGCACGCCGCGTTCCCTGGCGGCTTCGGCCATGCGCTGTATGGGATAGATGTTCCCCACTTCGTTGTTGGCAAACATGATGGAAACCAGTGCCGTATCATCTGTGAGCGCCCGCAGGTATTCGTCCTGATCAAGCCGCCCCCTGGCGTCCACATCCAGGCAGGTGACGCGGTAGCCCTGACGTTCCCAGTACTGGGCCGCGTTGAGTATGGCCGGATGCTCCACGCGGGTGGTGATCAGGTGTCGCTTTTCCGGTTGTGTTTGCAATGCGGAGCAAATGGCGGTGCTGTCGCTCTCTGTGCCGCAGGAGGTGAAAATGATTTCACCGGGATCGGCCCCCAGAAGAGCGGCCACGCGTGAACGGGCCTCGGCGAGCGCGAAGGCGACCTGCCCGCCGAAGGTATGCATGCTTGAAGAATTGCCATAAAAGTCGCGCAGATAAGGCAACATTGCCTCCAGCACTTCCGGCGCCACTGCCGTGGTGGCATTGTTGTCAAAATAGACGGTGTTCATGCTGGATTTCCTCCACAACCAGATCCGGTTCCACATGCTCCCGCAAAAGCTTCTCCACCAGATTGCGGATGGTCACATCGCTGGAACGGCACTGCGAACATCGCCCGCGCAAGCCTACCATCACGCGATGGCCGTCCACATCCACCAGTTCAATGTCGCCGCCGTCCGCCGCAAGCTGAGGACGTATCTCTTCATCAATAATTTTAATTACTTGCTGCATTCTCTGCACGTTTGTCAAACGGGGCACGGGTTTGAGTTCCGTAAGAGGCTTCTGCCTGAATTCCGTCGCGAGTATCTGTGAGATTTCATCCCGGCAGTCGCCGCACGCGCCGCCGGCTTTGGTGTAGTGGGTGACTTCCTCAAGCGTTTTGAGACCGTTTTCCCCGACGGCGCGGATGATCTGGGCGTCCGTCACCCCGAAGCATTTGCAGACAAGCCTGCCTTCCTCCAGGGCATGCGGCACGGGCGGCTCTCCTTTCCATTGGCGGATGGCGGCTTCCAGAGCTTCCTGTCCCATAACCGAGCAGTGCATTTTTTCCTTGGGCAGCCCGCCAAGCGCTCCCGCAATGTCCCTGTTTGTCAGCTTGAGCGCATCATCCACGGTTTTTCCCTTGATCATGTCCGTCAGCACGGAGCTTGAGGCAATGGCGCTGGCGCAGCCGAAAGTTTCAAAACCGGCGTTTTCAATAAGCCCCTGGTCGCTTATCTTCAAATAGAGTTTGAGCGCATCGCCGCACGCAATACTGCCCACCTCGCCTATTGCGTTGGCATCCTCCAGCGGGCCGGCGTTGTGCGGATGCAGAAAATGGTCATGCACGGCTTGCGTATAATTCCACATAATGTTCTCTCCCTGAGAAACATGAATATGCGCAACAAAATCATTCGTTGTTTAATACTCTCAAGAAAAAAGTAAAGAGGTCAGCGAGAACTAATTTCTTTGCTAATCTCTTGAATATACTTTGGTGCCGGAAGGGGGAGTCGAACCCCCAAGCCCTTGCGGGCGACGGATTTTGAGTCCGCTGCGTCTACCAATTCCACCATTCCGGCATAACAGCGACAACGGAACAAAGGTCATATAACGAGACCGTTGCACAAATATCCCTCCCCCGATCAAACCTTGCCGAAGGTACGCGGCATAAACATATACGTTGTCACGCTCAATGCAACGGGTATGCTCTTTTCCGATGATTTGACGCTCCGGCGGCAATACCTTTTTGAAGACTTTCCATCGATCTGTATAAAACAAACAATTCTTCAATTGAAAAAGGCCTTGCCCAAGGAATAAAGGATAACACACATAGCCTTCTTCGTCGCTATTTTTTCATTATTACCCTGCTGTTCTTGATGTATAACGTAACCTTCTTTGCCTGGTTCAGCAAGGATATTTTGATGCCGCGCCGACGCCGGACGCCAGAATGTTAATTTGCTCTGGACAGCCTCAAGCGTAAATCGACGCGGGGGAACGGGGATGCACTCTCGCCGCGATTTCATCACGTTTTCCGGAATAGGCCGCCATGTCGAGGTCATGGGCAGTCTGGCAGTTCAGCCAGAATTCGGCGCTGTTTCCGAAGTAGGCCGCGAAACGCACCGCCGTGTCCACAGTGATGCCGCGCTTGCCGGCCACAATGGCCTGCACGCGGCTTTGCGGAATGCCGGTGTCAAGGGCAAGGCGCGTCTGGCTGACGCCCATCGGCTTCATGAAGTCCTCAAGCAAAATTTCGCCGGGGCGGATGGGGGGCATACGGTCATTCATGCGGGCCTCTCAATGGTAATCGACGATTTCAACAAAAAAGGCATCTCCTCCACGCCAGACAAAGCGGATGCGCCACCGGTCGTTGACGCGGATGCCGTGCTGTCCGTCGCGGTTGCCTTTCAGAGCTTCAAAACGGTTGCCGGGCGGAACGCGCACGTCCTGAAGGTTCACGGCGTTGTGCAGAAGTTTCAGCTTCCGCATGGCCGCGCGCTGGATATCTTCCGGCAGCCCGATGGCTTTAATCCCGTTGAAAAGATTCTCGGTCCCGCGGTCTTTGAAGCTCTTGATCACATGCTTAACATAACTCGTCAAACGGATAATCGCAAGAGAAAATCATGCTGAAAAAGACAACCCCACCTTGCCGTGCGCGAGGCGGGGTTGTGCAGGCGTTGTAGCCGGTGCGCCCGTTGCCGCCGGTGAAGCTGCCGTTCTGGCCGTAGTCAAAACTCACGATCCATTCGCCCTTGGCTTTGAAGCCAAGGCGCGGATTGATTTTGGGAGCCAGGCAAAGGGAGAATATGGGAGCGCTTGCTTTTTTTTGAAAATTATTTATTATTTCTCTTATCGAGTTTATAATAATATTATATTTCACAACTGCGCGAAAAACCGTTTCCACCGGGAGAGTTCATGGGGGTTTCGATCAAATGCCAGTATGGCCTGCGGGCACTTTTTGAACTGTCCAAGCGCTGGGGGCAGGGCCTTGTGCGTATCCCTGAAATAGCGCGTATTCAGGCAATCCCCGAACGTTTTCTGGAAAACATCCTCAACCAGCTGCGCCAGGGCGGTTTTGTGGAAAGCCGGCGCGGCAAGGGCGGAGGATTTGTGCTTTCCCGCCCGCCTTCCAGCATTACGGTGGAAGAGCTGATCAGCTTTCTTGATGGGCAGATATACCGCATGGACTGCGAGGGCGATCCGCCGGTGCATCCGTGTCCGCTCAGGGGCGACTGCGTTTTTTTGCCGCTGTGGCGGGAGGCCCGTCGGGCCCTTGAAAACGTCTACAGCAGCAAAACATTACAGGATCTGGTTGATACGGACAACCGTCCCAAATGCCCTGACTACAGTATTTGAGGACGGTTCTGTCCGCGTACGGGGAAATTTTTTGTTCTATAATATGATAAAATCGGTCGTCTTGATAAATATTTTAAAACGAGTACGGGGGCGGGGGACATGAAGCAGGACACACTTCTGGCGCAGGCGGGCGCGCGGCGCGATGCGGCCACGGGGGCCATCGCCATGTCCATTTGCCCTTCCGCCGCCTTTCAGCATCCGGCTCTTGGGCAAAGCACGGGATTTGACTATTCCCGCACCGGCAATCCCACGCGGCAGGCTCTGGAAGAGACCATGGCCGCCCTGGAGGGCGGAGCGCGCGCCGTGGCCTTCGCCTCGGGCCTGGCGGCCGTGGATGCCGTCATGCGCCTGTTCTCCCCCGGCGATGCCGTTCTCGTCACAGAAGACATGTACGGCGGCACCTATCGGCTTTTTGAGCGATTTTACCAAAATTACGGTCTGCGTTTTGTCTGCATGGACACCTCGGAGACAGCTCGCGTCTCGGACGCGCTTGCCAGCCGGAAATTCAGAGGGCTGTTCGTGGAACTGCCCACAAACCCCCTGCTCAAGATTGCCGACCTGAAGGCTCTGGGAGCCCTGGCCAAAAAACATGGGCTTCTTTTTATTGTGGACAATACCTTTCTGACCCCTGTTTTTTGCCGCCCTCTCGACTTTGGGGCCGATATCTCCGTATACAGCGCCACCAAATATCTGGGCGGGCACAATGATCTTGTCGCCGGGCTGGCTGTGGCCCGCGACGCCGCGCTGGGCGAACGCCTGGCCTATATCCAGAATGCCGTCGGGGCGATTCTCGGCCCCTTTGAATCCTGGCTTTTGCTCAGGAGCTTCAAGACGCTGTCCCTGCGCCTGAAAAAACACGAGGAAAACGCGCTGGCGACAGCCGAATTTCTGAAAGGGCACAAAGCCGTGTACAATCTGCGCTACCCCGGGTTGCCAGCGGACCCCGGCCACGCTCTTTTGACTTCGCAATCCCGCGGCTGCGGCGCAATAATTTCCTTTGAGGTTTCTTCCGCAGCGGAAGTGGAACGCATCCTGGCCCGCGTCAGGGTGTTTCTGTTCGCCGAAAGCCTGGGGGCCAGCGAATCGCTGATTACCTATCCCTTTGTGCAGACCCATGCGGATATTCCTCCCGACATGCGGGAGCGTTCCGGCCTGACGGACTGTCTTCTGCGTCTTTCCGTCGGCCTTGAAGACAAGTCGGATCTGATTGACGACCTTACGCGCGCCCTGGGCTGAAACAGCGCGGAATCACCGAAGGAGAAACCATGCAGTTCAAAAGCCGCATCATCCATGCCGGTCAGGATCGTGACCCGTACACGGGAGCCTCCGGCGTTCCCGTCTATCTGGCTTCCACTTTTGATCAGCGATCGGCCGCGCGCGGGGGCTTTGACTACACGCGCAGCGGCAATCCCACACGCGAGGCTCTGGAACAGTCCATGGCCGATCTGGAAAACGGCGCGCTGGCCCTGGCCTTCGCTTCCGGCATGGCCGCGGTGTCTTCCACGCTCCTGCTCTTTTCCCCCGGGGACCATCTGGTTGTCAGCGAAGATGTGTACGGCGGCACATATCGCGTGCTGACGCGGCTGTTCAGCCGCCTGGGGCTTGAAAGCACCTTTGTGGACAGCGCGGACAGGCAGGCGGTGAGGCAGGCCCTGCGCCCGGAAACCAAAGGGATTTTTGTGGAAAGCCCGTCCAATCCTCTGCTGAAAATCACGGATCTGCCGTTTATTGCCGAACTGGCCCGTGAACACGGCATCCTCGGCATCGTTGACAACACCTTTTGCACCCCCTTCCTGCAGCGCCCGCTGGAACTTGGTTTTGACATTGTCGTGCACAGCGCCACAAAATTTCTCAACGGGCACAGCGATGTACTGGCCGGGGTGGTCATCGCGCGGGAACGAAAAACGGGAGAGAGGCTGCGTTTCATACAAAACGCCTTCGGCGCCGTGCTGGGCGTGCAGGATTGCTGGCTTTTGCTTCGCGGCCTGAAAACGCTCGCGGTACGGATGGAGGCCTCCCAGGCCGGAGCGCGGCGACTCGCGCCCAGGCTTGCCGCCCTGCCTGAGGTCCGGCGTGTTTTCTATCCCGGCCTTGAAGGGCATCCGGGGGCGGACATTCACAACGCGCAGGCGGGCGGTCCGGGAGCGGTCCTCTCCTTTGAGCTGGAAAGCCCGGCCCTGACAAAAATATTTCTGCAAAGCGTCGCCCTGCCGCTTGTCTCGGTAAGCCTGGGCGGCGTCGAGAGCATACTGAGCCATCCGGCCACCATGTCGCACGCCTCCATGCCCGCGGAAGAACGCGAAAAACGCGGCATCAGCGACGCCCTTGTCCGTCTTTCCGTCGGCCTTGAAGACCCGGAGGACATCTGGCGCGACTTGCGGCAGGCTCTCGGCACACGGTTTTAACGAAACCGCATGGGGCGGTTTACACATAAACACAGGAGAAACAGCATGTCCGGAATTTACCATGACAATTCGCAGTCCATAGGCCTTACGCCGCTTGTCAGACTCAACCGGGTGGTCAGCCCGAAAAGCACGGTGCTGGCCAAAATTGAAGGGCGCAATCCGTCTTACTCCGTCAAATGCCGCATCGGCGCCGCCATGATCTGGGAAGCGGAAAAACAGAATCTGCTCAAGCCCGGGGTGAAAATCATTGAGCCGACCAGCGGCAATACCGGCATTGCTCTGGCCTTCGTGGCGGCAGCCAGGGGGTATGGCCTCACGCTGACCATGCCGGAAACCATGAGTCTGGAACGCCGCCGCGTCCTCGCCATGCTGGGGGCGAACCTCGTGCTTACGCCGGGTTCCGAAGGCATGCCCGGGGCCATACGCAAGGCCGAGGAGCTTACGGCGGCGGATCCGAAAAACACCTTTATGCCGCAGCAGTTCAAGAATCCCGCAAATCCCGCCATCCACGAAAAAACCACCGGCCCGGAAATCTGGAAGGATACAGCCGGCGCCATAGATGTTCTGGTGGCCGGAGTGGGCACCGGCGGCACTATCTCCGGCGTTTCCCGCCATATCAAAAAAGACCGCGGCAAGACGATCAGGGCTGTCGCCGTGGAACCCGCGACAAGCCCGGTCATCAGCCAGCATCTGGCGGGGGAGCCGCTCAAGCCGGGTCCGCACAAAATTCAGGGCATCGGCGCGGGATTTATTCCGGATACTCTGGATTTGTCTCTGGTGGATCAGGTGGAACAGGCGGGCAATGAAGAGGCTGTGGAATTCGCCCGCCGTCTCGCCAGGGAGGAAGGCATCCTCGCCGGCATCTCCTCCGGCGCCGCCGCCTCTGTGGCGGCCAGACTTTCGGCCTTGCCGGAATGGGAAGGCAAAACGATTGTGGTCATCCTGCCGGACGCCGGGGAACGCTATCTTTCTTCCGTTTTGTTTGAAGGGATAGGCTAGAGCTGTTCACGAATAAAACGAGTGAACAGCTCCGCAAGGATTTTCCGGCAAATCCTTGCCGCTAAACAGGAGCAGGCGGACTTTGCCCGCCGCAAGCGAACTGTTTCAAGCGTTACTTGTTATAGGATTGCACAGCCCGTGAAAAAGACGTATGTATTTTCCGCGCCGCCGAAAGGCGGCGCGGAAAATACGGCTGGCACAGGATGAACATCCTCCTCATTGATGTTTCCCCGCCCATAGCGCAGGCCCTGGCCGGCATGGGCCATACGATTGAGAAAATATACCCGCCGCGCGGCATCGTTTCTCTGCCCCGCATCCTGAAGCGGCTTTCAGCCGGGGCTTTTGTTCCGGATATTCTGATGCAGCAGGAAAGCCTCGGCCCGCGCCTCTACCTTGCCGGTCTGGACAAGGCCCCCTGCCCCTCCCTGTTCTTCGCCGTCGATTCGCATCTCAACCTTTTCTGGCAGCAGTGGTATTCCCTTCTTTTTGACGCGGTACTCACCCCGCATGTTTCCCTCTTCGCGGAACTTCCGAAAGAGTGCAGGCCGGCGGCCGTCAGCCGCTTTGCCTGGTTTGGCCAGTCGCGGCGGTGGCGGCCGCACGAAAAACGCGCGCGTTTCATGAGCCTGTGCGCGCGGCGCACCGAACACAGGCCCCTGCGGGAATGGTTTGTGGAACTGCTCTCCCGGCGCGGCCTGGAGTGCGTGGAGGGGCTCAAACATCCCGACATGATGCTCCTCTACGACGACAGCCGCCTTGTGCCCAACGAATGCATCGCCTGGGAAAGCAATTTCCGGCTGCTGGAAGCGGCGTCGGCCGGCTGCTGCGTCCTGAGTCCGGATGTCGGCGAAGACCAGAACGCTCTCCTGGAACCCGGCAAGGAGGTTCTCGTCTGGCAAAACGGCTTTGAACTTCTGGACCTCGTAGCCTGGGCAAAAATGCGGCCGGCGCAGGCGGAAAAAATCGGGCGGGCCGCTTTCGCGCGCGTCAATGCCTGCCATCTGCCCGCGCACAGGGCGCGGGATATGCTCGAGGCGACGCGCGTCCTGTCTCCCAACCGTCTGGAAGGGCCGCCCGCGCGGCTCGCCTTCTGGCTGACGGCGGCCAAACAGGCGCGCAACGGCGTTCCGGCGTACAACGCCGGCGAACACGCGGCCGCCGGCTTGCGGTTTCTCGAAGCCCTGCCCGCATGGGAGCGTCTGCCGGAGCATGCCCGCCCCATAGTCTCGCATTCCATTGCCCAGTGCCTGATTCTTCTGGCTCTCCCGTCCGGGAACGCGGACGAAGCTCTGCGGCTATGCCGCGGCCTTGCCGCCGCGGGGGCGCATACTGGACCGGCCGCGACCCTTGAGGTCGCCTCGGCAGCCGGGGCGCTCGCCCTGCGCGAAGGCGACTATCCCCTGGCCCGCTTTTTCTGGACGCTCTGGCGGGAAAGGAGCCGGACCGACGCCGGAACAGCCGGGCCGGAGGGCAAACAGCCGGAGGCGCCGCGAACCCCTGTGGAATTGTGCCGCCGTTGGGCTGCCGCTCTGTACGGACACGGCAGAATCGCCCAGACGGGTTTCGCCTTCAGGCCTGGGGAAGGAGCTTTGCCGGAGTGCGCGCTGGAATTTTTGCAGTTTGCAAGACGCTTCATCCCTGAAGGCCCGGCCGGGGCCACGGCCCGCAAACGGCTGTGCGACATGGAGCGGAACATGACGACGGCTCCGGCGCATCTGGCCCGGCATTTGAATGCCCTGGACGCGCTCTTTCGCCTTGAACCTGAAAATTGGCGCGTGAGCCTCGCTTACGGAGCGGCATGCATAAAGGCCTGCCTCGTGGAAGAGGGCGTCTGCGTCATTGCCGACGGGCGCAGAAAAGCCGTGGCAGCCGGGCAGGGACATCGCTTCGCCGCGGGGTGCCGTTCCTTGGGCTGTTCAGTGGAAAAATTTTTATAGAATTGTCGCAGGCCGCCGTCAACGGCGGAGATAACGCCGCATCTGCGCGAGTATCGCCCTGAATTCAAGCGGCTTGCCGATATGACCGTTCATTCCGCTCTCCAGACATTTTTCGACATCTTCCCGAAAGACATTGGCCGTCATGGCAATTATGGGCACGGCGCCGGCGCGGGGAGCGTCAAGGGCGCGAATGCGCCGTGTGGCTTCGTAGCCGTCCATGTGCGGCATCTGCACATCCATAAAAATCATGTCGTAGCGCTCGGGGTTGCCGCTGAACATGGCCACGGCCTCCGCGCCGTCCGTCGCGCAGTCAATGGCGAGACGCGTCGGTTCAAGCAGGGCCAGCACTATTTCACGGTTGATTTCCACATCCTCGGCCAGCAGCACATGAAATCCCTCAAAATTGTCCGCCTCTTCCGTCAACGGCCGCGTTGTTTCCCCGACCGGCGCGCCGCCGCTGATTTTGACGGTGAATACAAAGGTGGCCCCCTTGCCGAGTTCGGACTCTATCCATATTCTGCCGTCCATCATCTCGATAATGCGCCTGGAAATGGCAAGCCCCAGACCGGTTCCGCCAAAACGTCGCGTGGTGCTGTTGTCCGCCTGCTCGAAGGAGTGGAACAACCTGGACTGTTGTTCCCCGCTTATGCCGATGCCGGAATCCTTGACGGAAATCCGCAGGATGTACCGCCCGTCCTCTTTGCCGGCAAGACGGACGTCAAGTTCAATCGCGCCGTATTCCGGCGTAAATTTGACCGCGTTGCCCAGAAGATTGGTGATAACCTGCGCAAGCCGCTGGTCATCGCCGTACAGCGCGCGCGGCACATCGTCGCCGACATGCGTGGTGAAATTCAGATGTTTTTCCTGTATGCGGAAATCGGAAACGGTGATCGCTTTTTTCAACATGGTTTTGAAATCAAAATTCGCGCAGGAAAGTTCCAGCTTGTTGGCCTCAATTTTGGAGATATCCAGTATGTCGTTGATCACGCCCAGCAAATGGCTGGACGCCTCCCTGATTTTTTTCAGACAGTAATCCTTGCGCGCCGCGTCGGACGAGTTTTCCGCCAATGTGGTCATGCCGAAAATGGCGTTCAGCGGCGTACGGATTTCATGGCTCATGTTCGCCAGGAACTCGCTTTTGGCGCGACTGGCGGCATGAGCGCCCTCCAGGGCCGCCTCAAGATCGCGCCGCGCGGCCTCGCGTTGCAGCACCGCCGCAATCATCAGCGCGCCGGATTGCATGATATTGGCTTCCTCTTCAGAAAAAACGCGCTCATTGCGGCAATCCACGAACGAGATAAAACCCTCGAACCTGTTCCGCAAAAATATGGGAATGGCAAGGGAGGACAATATGCCGCCGGCCTCAAGGAACAGACGATCATCTTCCGGCAAAACGCGCGTCATGCCGTTGACATGGCGCCTTTCGCCGAAGGCCGTCCGCCATAACGCCGTGACTGTCACGTCCGCCTTCACGGGCCGCCGGTCTCCGGCCCACTGAAATACCGGCACGAACGACCATTCGCCGCCCTGCGGATTACGCTTCCAGAAACAAACGCGATCCGCGTCAATGCTCAAGGCAAGCGTCTTCAGGACTTTTGTCATGCCGTCGGCGGAAACCTGCGTCCCCGTCCCAAGCAGAGACATCGCCACATCGGTGAGCGCCACAAGCAGTTTTTCCCGGTGCAGCAAATTGTCTTTGGCCCTGGCCAGACCGGACGAGGCATCTTCGGCTTTCTTCTTTTCCGCCAGATAGACCCGCCCCTGGAAAAGAATGACGTAGGATACAAACAGGCCGGCGATGACAAATGATTGTATGTTGTCAAGCGCCTGTTCAAGCGGCGTCATTTGCCTGACAAGACTGGGGAAGCGCATGGCGACAAAATAACAGGCGGACAGGGCGGCAATGGCCGGCGCAAGAAAAAGCAGGCGGTGTCTGCCGTGGAGAAACAGAAAGGCGCATACGATGATCAGCGTGAAATATGCCGTCATCCCTCCGTCGGCGCCCCCCAGCATAAAGAACGACAGGGGAAAAAACACAAAGGCGAGTGAAACCAGGGTGCCCCATATTCCGAAAGTGTACAGTCTGAAACGGTTGCAGACGTAGAGCAGAAAAAGACAGGAGAAAACGATGCCGAGCTTGGTAAAAATCAGATGCGGGCTGGGCATGATGAGAATATGCACTGCCAGCGCGGCGCTGGCGGCCCCCATGCCAACAAGGCAGATCACGTTGATGAGCCGCGCTTCAAGCGGCAGTTCATCGGTAAAGAGTTTTTCTTTGATAAGGGAGACTATGTCCATACGACAAAAATACCCGGTTGCGCCGCTGTCGGAGGTTTGAAGCCGGCACTGGGGCCGCTGCGCCGTGCCGATTTTTAATAATAATTCGCGGAAAAGTCAAAAATATGTAAATAATACGAATTACCATGCGGGACTGTTAATTTTTTCAGGGCGGTTCCTCATGACCGCCCAAGGATGTAGCCCCTGGGCGTCAGCATGCGACCGCCGGCAATCCGGCTGTGGCTGCTGCCGACAATGAGCAGGGAGAGCATATCCGCCCGTGTCTCTTCAAAATCGGCCAAGGTGTGGACAGTGACCTCCTGGCCTGGCCGGAAAGCCTTGCGCACCAAGCCTACAGGGCAATCCGGCCGGCGACGCGCTCTGGCCAGGGAAAGCGCCCGCCCCAGCAGATGCGGACGGCCCCTGGAGCGGGGATTGTACAATACGCAGACGAAGTCCGCCTCAAAGGCGGCGGCAAGTCGCTTTTCGATGACCCGCCAAGGCGTGAGCAGGTCGCTCAGGCTGACGCAGGCGAAATCGTGGGTCAGGGGCGCGCCCAGCAACGCTGCCGCCGCGCATACTGCCGGCACGCCGGGAACAACCTGAAACGGCACATCATCCAGCAGGTTTCTTGTTTCCAGCACCTCAAGGGCAAGGCCGGCAAGGGCGTACACGCCGGGATCGCCGGAGCAGACAAGCGCCGCGCACTGCCCGGCGCGGGCCGCTTCGACGGCGGCAACGCAGCGTTCTTCCTCACGGCGCATTCCGGTGGCGATCAGGCGCTTTCCCGCCAGCAGTTCCGGCGGCACCAAATCAAGATACAACTGATATCCGGCCAGACAGCGCGCCCGGCCGAGCGCTTCGCGGGCCTGGGGCGTAAGGCAGGCGGCGTCGCCCGGTCCAAGGCCCACAACATACAAGGACGCGGCGCTCACGCCTGCCTCCGCCACGTCCGCAAACCGAGAGCCACGGCCACCGTCAGACAGCCGTTGATTTTGACTTTGGGCAGAACAAGCCGGCCGCCTTCGCCGGCGGCCATCAGCGCTGACGCCTCGCACACGCTGAAGGGCGGCTGCCCGAAACGGCGGGCCGCAACGCGCGAGGGATTGGGGCTCGCGTACGCCGCAAGCGAGTCCGCGGGAAAATCCAGTACGGGCAGACCAAGGCATCCGGCGGCATGCGCCAGCGCGGGTTCCCGCCGTTTTTCCGCCACCGTGGCCAGAGCCGCTATGGCGCGGGTTTCCAGATTGTTGGCCGCAAAGCAGGTTTTTATGGCGTCAAAAACCGCGTCCGCCGGCACATTCTTGCGGCAGCCGATTCCCACAAAAAGCCTCGGCACGGCACAACGCAGAAGACCGGCGCATTCGGGCAGCCGCCGCCAGTGCGCGGCAATGTCCGGGGCATCCCGCCGCGGAGGGCCGCGGAAATACACAGATGGAGGATGCTCTTCCGGAAACTCCGGGGCATGTTCCTCCTCTTCGCAAGGCTGACGCTCAAGGCCCGGGGGAAGGGGCTCCGGCAAAGCGCGGCAGGGATCCCAGAGGCGCAAAACAGATCCTTCCAGCAACGCGGCCAGGGCTTTGGGCAGCACATCCCAGTCCAGAACGCGCAGACCGGCGTCGCGCAGGAATATATCCAGCGCCGCGGCCTTGTTGTTGAAGGAATCGGAGGCCAAGGAATCGGAGGCCGTTGTAATGACCGGGCAGGCCCCGGCGAGCCGGGCGATGTGCCTCGTGAGATCATTGCCGCCGCCCCAGTGTCCTGAAACAAGACTCACCGCGAAGCGTCCGTCGGGCGACATCACGACGACAGGCGGGTCGGAGCTTTTGTGCCCCAGCAGCGGAGCCAGCGCGCGCGCGGCAATGCCGGCGGCGCCCACAAAAATATGCCCGGCGCGCTGCCGGTATTCACGGCCGAGAACATCCCGCAGACGCCTGAAAGGCCGAATTCCCGCATGATGATCAATATGTTGATCAATGACCCGCATGGATTGCGGACAAAAACGGGCGGGAGCGTGAAGACGCGCGTATGCCACCTTCAGCCCGGAAGGGGACAACCACGGCGCGGCGGCAAGCCTTTCGGCAAGGTGTGTCGCCATCGGCAGAGCGGCTCTGCTCAAAACGTAACAGGCCAGGGCCTCAGCGGTAATCAACGCGGTAATCGACGGCGTTTGCTGGTGTGGGCGACATTTTCTTGTTTTCAGCTGGAGAAGGTGACGGCGCGCGCCGCGTCCAGAGCTTCGGCAAGATCCGCGTCCGTATGGGCAAAGGATACCATGCCTGTTTCAAAGGCGGACGGGGCAAGATAAATGCCCCGTTTCCTCATCTGTTTGTAAAATGTTGTGAACCGCCGCTGATCGCACTGCCGGGCGTCTTCCATATTGAATATTTCCCTTTCGCTGAAAAAGATGCCGAACATGGAGGCCAGCGACGGCGTCCGCGCTGGTATCCCCTTGGCCCGCAGGATCTGTCCGAGTTCCGCGGCAAAATCATGGGTGCGTTTTTCAAGGGCGCCGTAATCAAGGGTCTTCAGCTTGCGCAGGGTGGCGAGGCCGGCGGCCATGGCCAGAGGATTGCCGGAAAGAGTGCCCGCCTGATACACCTTCCCCTCGGGGGCGACCTCTTCCATATACCGTTTCTTTCCTCCGAAAGCGCCCACGGGCAGGCCGCCGCCGATAATTTTTCCGAGTATGGTCAAATCCGGATCAATGCCGAAACGCGCTTGGGCGCCGCCGTAGGCCACGCGAAATCCGGTGATGACTTCGTCAAAAATCAGGAGCGCTCCGTGCGCGCCGGTGAGGGAACGCAGCGTCTCCAGAAAGCCCGGAACCGGCGGCACAAGGCCCATATTGCCGGCCACGGGCTCCACAATGACGGCGGCTATCCGCCGGCCGTGCACGGCGAAACATTCTCCGGCGGAACGGATGTCGTTATAGGGCACAAGCAGCGTGTCGGCCGTTACCGCGTCGGGAATGCCGGGCGTGCCGGGTATGGCGAAGGTGGCCACGCCGGAGCCGGCCGCCGCCAGAAAAGGGTCGGCGTGGCCGTGATAGCAGCCGACGCACTTGACGACCCTATCCCGTCCCGTCACGCCGCGGGCCAGGCGCAGGGCGCTCATGGCGGCCTCCGTGCCGGAGTTGACCATACGCACCATTTCCACGCCGGGCATGGCCGCGCATATCTCCCGGGCGAGGGCCACTTCGTCCGGGCAGGGAGCGCCGTAACTGGCGCCGCGCTCCACCGCCGCGCACAGGGCCGCCGTGACCGAGGCTTCCGCATGCCCCAGAAGCATGGGCCCCCAGGAAAGGACAAAGTCAATGTACTCCCCGCCGTCAACGTCCGTCAACCGGCAACCCTTGGCTTTGGCGATAAAAAGGGGTTCGCTGTCCACATTGCGGCAGGCCCGCACCGGGCTGTTGACGCCGCCGGGGATCAGCCGCCGCGCTTCGGCAAAAAACCGTTTTGAGGCGTTATCCATGTCAGTTTCAATCCACTTCCGGCTTCATTGCCCTCAGCCTGAAAGGTTCCTTGCAGGGCGGCGTTGCCGGGCGAAATATCAGTTACGGGCAAGTTCGCGCAAAAAGCCTGTCAGGGGGGAAGACGCCCGCGCGCCGCCAGCCCGTGCCCGCGCCGCGGCGGCTCCGGCAAGCCGGGCGGCGCGCCCGGCCTCCACCGCGGCCCTGAAGGCGCCCGCCATTGCCACAGGATCCCGCGCCGTGGCGATGGCCGTGTTGACAAGACAGGCCGCGGCCCCCATTTCCATGGCTTCACAGGCATGGGAGGGCTTGCCGAGGCCGGCGTCCACCACAACGGGCAGGTCAATTTCCTCAATGAGTATGGTCAGCATCTCCTTGGTGCGCAGGCCGCGGTTGGTGCCGATGGGGGCGCCCAAAGGCATGATGGCCGCGGCTCCCGCTCCGGCGCAGTCACGCGCGACGTAGAGATCCGGATTGATATAGGGAAAGGGGACAAAGCCCTCCCTGACCATCAACTCCACGGCCCTGGCCGTCTGATAGCCGTCCGGCAGAAGATGGCGCGTGTCGGAGATGACTTCTATCTTGATCCAGTCGCCGCAGCCGGCCGCCCGCGCGAGCCGCGCCAGGCGCAGAGCCTCCCCGGCGGTGCGCGCGCCGGAGGTGTTGGGCAAAAGACGCAAATTTTCAGGGAGATGGGCCGTTATTCCCTGGCCGCCCTTATCCACGCGACGCATGGCCACCGTTATGACTTCCGCGCCGCTTGCGCGGGCAACGGCCGGTATGACGCTGTCCGCGCCGTATTTGCCGGTACCGATAAAAAGGCGGCTTTTCAGGGCCGCGCCGCCCACCACAAAAGGATCATCCATTGCGCCCACCCCGCTGTTCAGCCCCAACCGGGCTTATCCCCCGCCGACAAGGTGCACGACCTCCAGCGCGTCGCCTTCCCGCAGCAATGTTTGGACAAATTTTTCACGCGGCACGATACCGCCGTTGACCTCCACAACAACCCTGTTGACGTCATTGCCGCGCGCGGCAAGCGCGTCCGCTATGGTGGCCGGTGGAACAAAAATTTCTTTTTCGCCGTTGACGCATATCTCCATGTTTGCCCTCATTCGCTTCAAGGAGCAAAGTAGTCCCTTCGGAGACAGAATGCAAGCCTTGCCGCGAAACAGAAGCAGGCGGGCTTTGTCCGCCGCAAGCGAACTGTTTCAGGCGTTAATCGCTCCCGGCGTTCAAATCCGCCGCGAAATTTCAAAAATCGCTTGACAATATTTGCGAAATTTCGGTATCTTATGATTACCGTGACCGCGATGGAGAGCTTTTCTCCTGCGTGGCCGTATCTCTGGAAGCAGCCAGAGAAAAACGCGAGGCATGGCTGAAGGCGCGGCCTAAACAGGAACAGGTTCTGACGGTAACGGAAAAAAGCAACCCGCCAGAATCGACCTTCACAGGTAGGCGATTCTGGCGGGAAATGTTTCCACCGACAGGTAACGGCAGGCTCATCAGGCCGTGAGATTGGCGGCAAGCCGCTTCACTTGTATTTTCATCATACAATCGAAAACGGTTGTGGAATTCTTCTGTTTCCTGAAATAGTACCGAGTAGGAAATCAGAATGCAGATCGCGCGGGTAATGTCGTGAAAGCGACAGGTTTGCCGCTTGAAAAAGTGCAACAGCTTGCCGTCGGTCTGACGGCCTGACGCTCTAGAGGTCGCCGTCTCAAGGATACTGTCGTATACGGAACCGTATGTACGGTGGTGTGGGAGGACGGCGGGGGCAACCCCCGCCTCCTTGCCCGAATCCACCTGAAATTGTCGCCTGACGGCGAAGCGGACGCCTTACATGCCCTTGCCGGCCGCGGCGCTCTGCATTTTGATTTCCACTTTTTCCTCCAGATCGGAATAGTACTCGCGCAGAATGGCGAGCACTTCCTCACGCCCGAAGTGATCCGGTACTTCCGCGCCTTCGGAAAGCATTTTGCGCAGCTTGGTGCCGGAGAGAATGACGCGGTCGTCCTTGCCGTGCGGGCAGGTGCGCATGCTGGCCATGCCGTCACACTTTTTGCAGTAAAACGTCCAGTCAATATTCAACGGCTGACAGAGCAGACGTTTGCCCGCTTCCGCCGGAACGGGCATTCTGCGAAAAATTTCCTGGGCTTCAAACATGCCGTAGAAGTCGCCCACGCCCGCGTGATCACGGCCGACAATCAGGTTGTTGATGCCGTAATTCTGGCGGAAGGTGG
Organism: Desulfovibrio sp.; assembly: GCA_031291035.1. Taxonomy (GTDB): domain Bacteria; phylum Desulfobacterota; class Desulfovibrionia; order Desulfovibrionales; family Desulfovibrionaceae; genus Desulfovibrio. Next base: position 4,394 of record JAISLI010000007.1, on the reverse strand, counting down.
CGTGCAGCAGCGCCTCGCGCGGACCGGCATAGCGCATGTCAAGCGGGTAGCCCGCCTGAATGACGTTGTCCTTGACAAAATACTTCTCCACAAGGGTATCAATGCACTTGACGCGCACTTCCGCCGGAATGTCGCCGGGTTTGAGCGAACCGACCAGAGAGTGAATGACGACGCCGTCACACACTTCCACGGCAATTTTGGCCAGATATTCATGGGAACGGTGCATGGGATTGCGTAACTGCAGGGCCGCGACCTTCTGCCATTTGCGTTCGTCCATCTTGGCGCGCAGCTCGGCGGGCGTCATGTACACGCCGGGGAATTTCTTCGGGAATTCTCCTTGGGAGAGAACCTTCACCGGGCCGGCGATGTTGTATTCCTTCTGGGCCAGCACCATTTTGACTCCCGGATGGTCACTTGGAGCAACCTCCCAGAATTTTTGGGAATCAGGCCCCTCGCCCTTGAAGACCTTCTCACATTCCCAGTTCTTTTCCGCTTCGGTCATCTCGTAAATTTCTTCCACCTTTATGGTGGCCATGACCTCGCCGTTGCGCACAAGGGCTATTTCTTCGCCCGCCTTGACGGCCCTGGCGTCAGATGCCGAAATGTCAAGCGTCACCGGCACCGGCCAGAAGGTGCCGTCGGAAAGAAGCATTTTTTCACACACGCTTTTCCAGTCGGCTTTGTTCATAAAGCCCTTGAGCGGCGAAAAACCGCCAATGCCCATCATTATCAGGTCGCCTTTGGCGCGGGAAGAAATTTCGATCTTCTTCAGGCCGGCGGCCTTTTTCTTTTCGCTTTCCAGGGCACTGCCTTCAAGAAGGCAACACACCAGGCCTTTGCCTCCGTGGGGTGGAACGAGTTTGGACATTGTGGAATCCTCCATCTGTTTATTATTTTGACACGTTGTCCTGCCGCACGGGCATCAACGGCCCTGCGGAAAGGGTGCAGGTCATAGTTATCTTGTGAATAATTGAACAAAAAGTCAACTACTACAGTGACACAATTAAATTTTAGGATAAAATGATTTCAGCCTTCCCCTTGCATCGTCAGTTATGAAATGCCGAACAACAGATTTTGCGTTTAAGTTTTGTCTTTAAAAAAACACTGCGGGCAAGCGAACTAGAACGCGAAGACATTGTTCGGAGCCGAAATGAGTGGGCGGAGTTTCAGCATTCCGTGGATCCCGCCCGTCTGGTATTTCTGGATGAGTACTGTATGGGCGCGCATATAAAGGAGCCCGGTGTTATGATGCCGCGCCTTGCAGGCATTGGGAAACAGAGGTGCGAAAAAGTTATTACTGGCGTAGCGTGAATTTTGTCAGTTTTTGGTGGCGGTGGCGCATTTTGCAAAATTTGGTGTCGCGGTACAGCGGTCTGGGTACACGGTGGAAATTTTGATGGATAAAAATTTGGTGGGAATAGCGGTGGGAATAAAATCAACCAACGAAAAAGGGGTTACGATTTTTATTCGTAACCCATTGTATTTTCTGGTTGTATTTTCTGGTTGCGGGGCCAGGATTTGAACCTGGGACCTTCGGGTTATGAGCCCGACGAGCTACCGAACTGCTCCACCCCGCGTCATTTTATTCGCCTGTAGCTTCCGTATACTCTTTTGCCGGGCGGGAGTCAATACCCTGAATGCCTGAAATTTCAAAGAGTCAAAATTTCAAAATTCCGAAAGGAGTGTTTACCAAAACTTCCTGTATGGTTTGAAGCCTCTCCCTTCGGGGAAATTCCCGCTTGACGCCCGGCTTCGCCGGGCATACCCTGAAAATTATGCTCATACCCCTGCGCGAGCTGCCGCCCGAAGGCGCGCTTTTCACCCTTGCCGATCAGAGCGCATGGCTCGCCCCCATCCGCGCTTTCGGCATGAAATGCGCTGTTTCCCGGCCGCTTGTGGCCTCCGTCTCGGTCATTCCGGCGGAATCCGGCTGCCTCGCGCGCGGCCGCCTTGCGGGGACCGTCGTTCTGCCCTGCAACCGCTGCGCGGAAGACGCCTCCGTTTCCCTCACGGCCGATTTTGAGGAATTTGAACCCCTGCCCGAGAAGGCGCGGGAAAACGGGGAGGAAAGCCGCATCGTCCTGCGGGACGGCGTGCCGCTGCTGGACCTGGACGCCCTCTGCTGGGAGGAGTTTCTGCTCGCCCTGCCCCTCGCCCCCCTGTGCCGTCCCGACTGCAAGGGAATATGCCCGGCCTGCGGAACCAGCCTCAACAACGGCCCCTGCGCCTGCGCGCGCGACGGGCTCGACCCCCGGCTGGCCGCCCTGCGCGGCCTGAAGATGCGCTGACGGGCGTATTACCGCCCTGAAAACGGCCCCGCCTTCTCGCACCATTCCTCTCACACGCCGACATGGAGCAATTTCGTTTGAGATTGTCGCTTGCGGCGGAGTAAATCCGCCTTGCGACAATCCCGCGGCAAGGATTTGCGGGCAAATCCTTGCAGGGCTGTTCACTCGTTTCATTCGTGAACCGCAAAAAAGGCCGCCTTTCGGCGGCCTTTTTCAGTTTTCAGGTTTGTTGCGTCGTCAGAACGAATACACGAAGCTCAGGTTGATGTTCCAGGGGTCGCGCACCTGATCGTTTTTGCCGTTCATTTTGCTATTGCCCCACACGGTTCTGGACTGATCCAGCCAGGTGGCAATGTACGCGCCCTCAAAGTAAACCTGGAAGTTCTCGTACATCTGGTACGTGTTGCGCAGGCCGATTTCCAGGGCGCTGTCCAGAGTGGTCATGTACAGCGGGTCGTGGCCGTTGCCGCGGGCCGCATACGGATTCTTGGCGGCGACGTTAACCAGCTTCTTGGCCATGGTCGGGCTGTTGGTGCCGCCGATGTAGTTCAGGTACAGGGTGTGCTTGAGGTCTTCCACAAAGCTCACGTCTTTCAGGCGCGCGCCGATGCCCCAGGTGCCGGTCATGTTGTCGCTCAGCACGCCTTCGCGGGTGTGGTTCCAGGGCGCGCCGTTCATGGCGAAGTCCGAGAAGCCGTTGTTGGCGTTGCCAGTGGTGACGCTGGGCATGCGCTCGGAGCCGTTGGCCGGGTTGCTGTCGTCGCCGGAGCCGTACCAGCCGTACAGGCCGGGAACGCCGAAGTCAAGCTTGTACTCGAAGAGCAGGGAGGCCAACCAGCCCCGGCGGTCCAGGCGGCCGTCGTCCTGCCAGATCACCTCGCCGTAGTTGAAATCCCAGGCGATGCGGAAGGGGTCAAACACCGTGATGTCGCCGGTCAGGCCGGCCCACCAGGCGTCGCCGTAGGAGGTCAGCTTCCTGTCGGCCGCCGCGCTGCTGCCGTCCCTGTGGAGCGGGCCGTAGGCGGGCAGCATGCCGCCCGTTGTCCGCGCGTAGGAAGTCGCGGTCATTGTCCCACCCGGGTTGTTCCAGTTGGGACCAATGGCGGCGTACAGTCCCCAAGGGGTCACTTTCACGCCGTCAAAGCTCAGGGGCAGAATCAGGGCGAAGGCGTCCACGTTGTCCATGTAGTTGTTGCGGTAGACGCGGCCGGCATCGGCATAGTTGTCATTGTAGGGACGCGCCCAGAGGGCGGTCAGGCTCACGTTGTCGTTGAACTTGCAGTTGGCCGTGACAGCCGCCACATCGTCGAAGAAGACCATGCTCTGGGTGGTGAAGCTGGGCAGGTTCAGGCCCTGGATGCCCATGCGGATCTTCAGGTCGGTCTGGGGCACCACCCAGTCAAGGTAGGCGCGGCGCAGCTTGATGGCGTTCGTGCCGTCGGCGCCCAGAGCGCCGCCGGAGTCGCCGCTGGCGGTACCGCCCTTGCCCCAAGTCTGGCTGCCTATTTCAAAGAAGAGCGTCCCGGACAGGGCTTCGGAGGCCACGGCGTCCAACTGGGTACGGAAGCGCTGCCGGGCCTCGAATTCGTCCTCGCTGGAGTTGTAGCCGGTGCGGCCGTTGCCGCCGGTGAAGCTGCCGTTCTGGCCGTAGTCAAAACTCACGATCCATTCGCCCTTGACTTTGAAATCAATGGCGCTCGCGCCGGTGGCCGCCCCAAGCACCAGCCCCGCCGCCAGCAGGAGTGTTGCCAGTTTTTTCATAACTATTACCTTCCTTTTGCGTTTTTCGCGCGTGTAAGAAATTGCCTCTCACATTGTTGCCCGTTTGCGAAGCTACAATACACAATGGACGTTCGCAATGCAAGCCTTTTCGTACAAAAATTTTTATTCTTTAGGTAAAAATTTTGCGGAAATTTTTTTTACCAATAAAATATGGTTGTTAAAAAATTTGCCCCGAAAAAAAATTTTACCGGCCCCTCCAAAAAATTTTGAGAGTATTAACAAAAGAATGATACAATATCTTCTCTCACTCCGTTGACGTGAAAACGTGCGAATAAGGCCATTGTCAGATCAACCATATGCAAAGACTTTGAGACTACAATAGAT
>JAISLI010000006.1 GCA_031291035.1 Desulfovibrio sp. | reverse complement strand
CGCTGTAACATTTAAAATTGCGGATAAATTTACGGCGTACTAACGCCGGGCTTTAAGCCCGGCGCGCCGCTGCAGGCGGCGGAGCAAGCCGAAAACCACGCTTTTCGGCGCAGCGATCTTACCGCTTAAAACGCAGTTTTAAGTGGTACATGGTACTAGAACAGTTTCGCTTTAAGATGGTTGCTTAAGGAGGCTCTATGGCGAAATCCTCTCCTTCTCCCGAGGACGGCATGGAAAACAAACGTCAATACCTACGGCTGCCCCGGCCATACAGGGTCCAGGCCCGGAAGCTGGTTTTCCCCATCGCCAGGGATCCCCTTCTGGACACGGAAAGCCGGGACATCAGCAAGGGAGGCCTGTGCGTAGAGGCCGATTCACCGCTGCCCCTGGGCACCCGCCTGCACATCACGGTGCATATTCCGCTGCTGAACAAATTTTCCAGCGGTTTCTTCAAGGTCTATGAAAACGACGCCGACCAGTATTTCCAGGCCATCGCCGAAATCGCCTGGTCCAAGCCCGCCGGGGGCAAATATCTGCTGGGCCTGTCGTTTATCAATGCCGATGAGGACGTGGCCAAGGCCGTCAACCGCCTGGTGGAAGACGCCTTCAAGAACATGAAGTCTTCCGGCGCCGCCCCCTGACCTCCGCGCACCTTTGACCCGCTTCCGGAATCCGAATGATACAGGCAAGCCGCCTGCCCGGCCTGCAAACAACGGAATACGGCATATCTTTGGAAATAATCCGGAGCGTTTCCTTCACACTTCCCCGGCCTTCAGGCGCGCCTCTCTGGCCTGCCGGGTTCTGCCCATAACCTGAAGGGCGCGAGCCAGATCCAGCCAGCCGGCCTTGAGGCCCGGACGCAGGGAAACGCTCTGGCGGGCCAGACTGGCGGCCATGTCGGGATCTTCCCCGGCCTCCAGGGAAAGGCGGGCCAGAAGCTGCAGGGACAGGGCGTCCTGGGGATCGTACACCAGGGCCTCATGCAGATATTCGCGGGCCAGACCGGGATTGCCCTCGGACAGGGAGAGGCGGGCTAGATAGCGGCAGGTCAGAGGATACCCGCCGGGGAGGGCGGCCGCCTTTTCGTAAAACCTCCGGGCGCCGGCAGGATCGCCCGCGATCTCCGCCAGTTGTCCCAGGCGCAGGGTGGCAAAAAGATGCCGGGGGGCATGCACAAGGCATTGCAGGTACTGCCCCCGCGCAAGTTCCAACTGGCCGCGCGCCTGGCACATATAGCCAAGATTGTACAGGGCCATGACGTCCTCGGGATCGCAGGCCAGAGCTCTGGCGAAATGGCGCTCCGCCTCGGCCTGGCGGCCGATCCCGGCCAGGCAGATGCCCAGGGAATTCCAGGCCATTCCGTTGTCTTCGTCAGCCAGAAGGGCCTGCTGATACTCTTTGATGGCGCCGAAAAGATCTCCCCTGCTAAAGAGTTTGTCCGCGGCAATGTTCAGGGCCAGGGAATCCAAAAGCCCCACATGGGGTTCGGGCAGAAGCAGAGCGTATTCCAGCGCTTTGCGGCTGTTTTCCACGGCGTCCGCCTTGCGAAAATTCAAACAGGGATGCCCGGCCAGCCCGGCCGCCGCCTCCAGGCCCAGGCTCTCCCCCAGACCGGCCGCCAGCTTCCGGTACGCGTCCAAGGCGGAGGGCCCGTCCAGGTCCGGATGGAAAAGAATCAGGCTGTTGAGACTGAAACGGCCTCCCAGGACGCCCCGGCCAAAGGCTTCGCGGCACAGCCGGACAGCGCCGGCCACATAGCTGTCGGTCAGAGGGGTTTTGTCCGGGCCGGAAAATCCGGGTCCGGGCGGCGCCGTTTCCGGCCCTGAACTTTCGCCGTCTTCTCCTCCCGCTCCGCCGGGCCGAACTTCAGGGACAAAGGGAGGGCCAAGGCGGAGCAGAGCCAGGACAAAAGAGCCGCACCGCTCCCGATCCTGGGCCCAGCGGGCGAAAAAGTCGCCGTGGCGCAAAAAGCCGGAAGCGGCATCCCGCCGCTCCCCGCCCGGACGGGGGAGCGGAGACTGAAACTCTTCCTCCGGCTGAAGAATCAGCCTGTCACCCGGCTCCATATTCCAGACCGGATCGCCCAGGCTGAGAATCTCGGCCTGGGAAGTATCATCCCTGACCTCCACCAGAACTATCTCCCCCTTATACTTCGGGGCCAAGACCGTCGTCCCGGCGGAAGACGGCACAGCCGCCGGATCGGGCCCCGGGAAAGACCAGACGGCAAAACGCTGGCCCTCCCTGGCTTGCATCCGGCTGCCGACATTAACAGCCACCCGGGAAAGAGGAAGAATTTCCAGAATCCGCCCTCCTTCGGACAGAATGCGCTGAAAGGGCAGAACAGGCTCTCCCCCGTGGGGCGGGGAGAGAAAGGGGCGCGCCTCATCCGCCAGGGCGGCCGCCAAGCCGGCCTGGCGCAACAGGATGCGGGCCTGCTCCTCCGCCGGGCGGAGAAAGGCGTCTCCGCCCATATCTCTGGGATAGAGGGAAAAACCCACAGTGGCGGCAATGCCGACCCGGCCGCGCCCCAAGGGGAGCGCCAAGGGAACGGACCGCACCGCCCGGGCTATGTCTTCGCCCAGCCGGCGGCATTCCTTGGCCGTGGCCGCAGGCAAAAGAAGGGCGAACTCACTGTCGCCCACCCGGGCAGCCAGGCCTTGCTCCGGACAAAGACCGCCGACAGCGTCCGCCAGGGGCACGAGCAACCCGTCCGCGAAGCGGCTGCCGTGTTCACGGGCAATTAGCTCCAGAGCGCCGAAGCGGACGGCCAGAACCCCCAGGGGCGCCCGGCGCGGAGTTTCATCGTCATCCGGCACAAGCCCTTCTTCCGCCGGGCGGGGCTCTTCCGGCCTGATTTTCCTTCCGGCCGGGGGCAGGGGAAAGCGCAGGCAGTCCATGGACCGGGCCAGCCGTTCCAGAAAGGTGTGCAGGGAAAAAAGGGCCGTCAGCGGATCACAGAGACTGCGCTTATACTGAAGCAGGTTATCCGCAATCAGCGCCCCCAGTGCCGGCCAATGCTCCAGCAGGGGCGCGGCCCTGCGCAGATCTGCCCCTCTGGCCACAAAAACTCCCAGCAGGCGAAAATCTTCCCCCTCCTCCACGGCGATGGGCAGCAAAATCTTGTCCTCTTCCGGGCGCGGCTCCGCCAGGCGCGAGCGCGAAGCCCTGGGGAAGTGGATGCTGTATGCCTTAAAGGGAATCAGGCTCCGCACCGCTTCCTTAAGACGCTGCTCAAAGCTGATAATATCGCGCCGGGTCAGAACGGCCCTGGGCCCGGCGGGAATTTCGCCCAAGCTGGGGGAAGCCCCGGAAAGAATCCTTTCCTCAGCAAAAATATCATGTCCGCTCTTTTTATTCATGCCTCCCTGCCTGATTCCCCGCGCTTTCCGGAAAGTTCTTTCAATTTCAAGTTAAGGACCGATTTATTGGGGCTTGCCCCATAACCAGCCGGGGAATATTTTCCGGAGCATGTCCGTCACGCCCTTGCCCCGCGTGACGTACGGCCCCTCCGGCTGTCCCGCCCGCCCTTGCCGGAGGCAGATTTTTGGGCTATGCTGGGGGCTACGGGGGCGCGCCCTGTAGCGTAGCAATTAAGTAGCGTAGCAATTAACGCTTGAAACGGTGCGCTTACGGCGGGCAAGGCCCGCCTGCTCCTGTTTCGCGGCAAGGATTTACCGGCAAATCCTTGCGGAGCGGTTCACTCGTTTCATTCTTGAACCGCTCTATTCCAGACATAAAATAAAGCAATGCTCCCGCTTCGCCACGGGGCAGACGCAAGAAGATGCCCCGCCCTGTTTATTCCGAACTTTCATCTTGACGAAACATCGCAACTTCACATATCATAAATAATGTGTTGAGGTGCGCATAAAACGCTTATCGTCGCTTCATTTTGACGTTCATCTGACGAACAGCACACATTTTAAGTCCCGGCGTGATGAAGATTCGCCAATATAATTTTGGAATGTTTCACGTGAAACATTGAATCACTGCCGGTACACGGGACAATGTTCCACGTGAAACATGCAATCTAAAAAACGGATGGAGTAAAATGGCGCGCATAATTGCCATCGCCAACCAAAAAGGTGGGGTTGGAAAAACGACTACAGCAATCAATTTGGCCGCGGCTCTTGCCGTAATGGAAAAAAAGGTGCTACTCGTCGACTGCGACCCACAGGCCAACAGCACCAGCGGCATTGGGCTCGCCCAGGAAGACCTCGCCGCTGACCTGTACAGCACGCTCTACACGCCGGAAGAGACAGGTCAAAGCATTCGGCAAATTCGACCTCCCTATCTGGATATTCTGCCGGCCAGCACAAATCTTGTGGGTGCCGAACTTGAACTTGTGGATAAAATGGGCCGCGAATTTTTTCTGGATGAATGCCTTAAACGAATTCAGAACCTCTATGAATACATAATTCTGGACTGTCCGCCGTCGCTTGGCTTATTAACCCTTAACGCCCTGTGCGCGTCCGGTGAACTGCTTATTCCCCTGCAGTGTGAATTTTTTGCCCTTGAGGGTATTGTAAAGCTGCTGCAAACCTATGAACAGATAAAAAAAAGATTGAACCCAAACCTGGTTCTTCTGGGAGTCGTCCTGACCATGTACGACATCCGCAACCGGTTGACGCGAGAGGTAAAAAACGAGGTCCGGCGCTGCTTCACGGATCATCTTTTTGAAACAGCCATACCGCGCAATGTTCGCCTCTCGGAAGCGCCAAGCCATGGAAAGTCTGTCATCCACTATGACATCAAATCCAGAGGCGCGGAAGCCTACCTTGGCCTCGCAAAGGAAGTTGTTCTCCGGCATCCGGCCAGAAAACAGATATTGCACTGAGTCGCCAGCCGGCGAACATGGACGGCCACAGACATGCCGCAATTGCCGGTCATTTCAAGAACGGCGCGAAGGAGTAAATTCAAATGCCACATGGTCGCGAAAATGCTTTTGCCGTATGGTGGCATCGCAATTCCGGCAACGGAAAACAAGCAGCCCTCCAAGATTGGCATTTCTCAGACGGAAGGGACGCTCTCCCCCGACGCGCCAATCCTCGACGGCTGTGCCGCACCGCGGGCAACTCACAGCGGGACTATAAGGATAGAGAAAGTCCCAGTACCGCAAAAACTCGGCAAATGCCTCCAGTGGTTCCGCAGGAGGAGGCGCCGGCACTGGGCTTGGGGAAGCCGCGATGCCGCAGAAAGCGGCATGCTCCCTGATTTGCTCCCAGAGAGCATAGGAAATTTGAACGGCCACGCGGCGGCCTTCAGCATCCGTGAGAAACAGGGGAGAAAAAAATTCCGCCATTGAAAGGGCCTTTGAGAAAAACACTACAACAAAAACGCAATCCGGACACAATGTGCGTGAAGAGACGTGCTTTGTCAAGGCGCATATCTTCAACGACCTCTGCTCCATGAAAGCGGAATGAAATGACGATACGGCCCTGGGCATACAAAGCCTATCCAAAGGAAACACAGGAAATACCAATGTGCGCCATGAATACCAAAAGCCTTGGGCGAGGACTTGACGCCCTTTTTCAGCATGATCAGGCCATGGTGAATGATAAAGCCGACATGCGCCATGTTCCCGTAACGGCCCTCAAACCCAATCCCGGCCAACCCAGGCAAAACTTTGATCCGACCGCACACAGGGAACTCGCGGAGTCAATAAAAGCCCAGGGAATTATTCAACCCCTTTTAGTGCGGCCCGCCGGTGAAAACACTTGGGAGATAGTGGCCGGCGAGCGGCGCTGGCGCGCCGCCAGAGAGGCCGGCCTCAAGGATGTCCCGGTCTACGTGCGAAACTTGACGGATCAGGAAATAATGGTCGCGGCTCTCACGGAAAATCTGCAACGGGAAGACCTCAACCCCGTCGAAGAAGCACAAGCACTTGAAAAATTGCAGGAAATGCTTCACCTGACCCAGGAGGCGCTGGCCAACCGCTTGGGCAAAAGCCGAACAGCCATAACAAATGCCCTACGACTGTTAAAACTTTCCCCCGAAGCCACGGCTGATTTACGTGACGGCGTTATCAGCCCGGGGCATGCGCGCTGCCTGCTCGGCATACACGATCCCGCCGCCGCCGCCGCATTGCACCTGCGAATGCGCGAAGGAGAACTGAGCGTTCGCGAAACGGAAGAAGCGGCGGCGGCCTGGCGGAGCAGCGGCAAATTCCCCTGGACTGATTTTGCGGCGACGTCAGACGCAACCAGGCAAAAAAAGGGCAAAGGCAAAAAATCAGCGGAGATGCGCAGCCTGCAACATTCTCTCTGCGCAAGCCTTTCCTGTAAAGCCAGCATCAATGGGGATGAACACCGCGGACGCATTACCCTGAGGTATGAAAGCAATGAGGGGCTGCTTGTCCTGTTGAATCGCCTTGGCGTTGCGCGGTGAGGACACTCTTCCGTTCCCGCGCGAGCAGCGCGCCATACATTCCCTCCATCCAGGGATGCTCAAGGGGAGTCTGCCACTCGACGGCAAGCGAAAAATCGGCATGCTCCGCGAGAAAACAGGCGACCTGCCTCTGATTTTCAGCGGGATTGAGCGTACAGGTGATATAGGCGAGACGCCGCCCTGGTAAAAGACAGCCGGCGGCTTGCCGCAAAATGCAGGCTTGAAGAGCGGCGCATCCGTCAAGATGCCCGGCGCTGATTCTGCGCCGCAAATCAGGACGACTGGACAGCACCCCGAGGCCACTGCACGGCACATCCAGTAAAATGTGACCATTCCATCGCGCCAGGGGCGGGGCCATGGCATTCGCCTGGACAATATGCGGCCGCGGCAGGGCAAGCACGCTGCATTGCGGGGAAATGCGGGAAAGCCGGCCCCGTGAAGTGTCAGAGCAGAGGGCAACCTGCACGCCCCGCTCCAGCAACGCGAGTGCCTTGCCGCCTTGACCGGCGCAAGCGTCCCACCAGGCATGGGATTTTTGTTCGGCAAGGCCAAGCGCGCCAAGCACCGCCTGGGAGCCTGCGGATTGAAATGAAATGACTCCGGCCTGTGCCAGTGCGCCAGAGGCTTGCCCAGCAGCCCTCGGGGCAGGCGGCCGGGCGCAAAAGCAAAACCGTGAGATGCGACATCTCTTGCGTCAGCCGCCAACAAAGCGGCCCGTAAAAGGCCCGCGGAAGAATGGGCGGCATTAAGCCGCAAGCCGGCCCAGGGGCGCATAAAAGATTTCCGCAAAAGAGCCGTTGCCATGAGGCGTCCGTACGATTTTTCCCATATATCCGCTACCATCGAGGGCATACTGTAATAAAGGCAAAGGGCGCGCCACTGGGCGTCATCGGCCGGTTTTCCATCCTCAACATAAAATTGCGGTTGAAAAACCGCCTCGCCCATGCGCTGAATACCGCGCAAAACCGCATTGGTCAAACGAGCCAGAGGAGGAGAGAAAAGGCGGCGCGCCTGCTCAACCGCAGCGAATATCGCCGCATACTGCGGAATCCTGTCCTGAAAAAGCAGACCATAGACGCCGAGTCGCAATATGGAACGCAGTGTTCTCGGAAGTTTATGCGGTTTATTGAGGACCCGGCCAAGCAAAAAATCAATGCGTATTTCCGTGCGAAGCGTGCCATAAAAGAGTTCCGCTGACAAACGCCTGTCCTGTTCTGAAAGTTGCGGCCGGACGGAGGATAACGCCAAATCCAGGGCATGCTGGGCAATCAGTCCCGCATCTGAAAGCATCAGGGATCGCAATGCCGTACTGCGCGCATCCGACGGCAATGAAACAGACAAAGTGCTTTTGCGCATGCGCGGTATTTATGCCAAAGGCCGCACGGCGCTGCCGCAAAACCCCGGAGGCTGGTCGCGCAGCCGGCCATTGACGAAATCGCGCACATGCATGGTTGACGCTCCATGCGGACGGACTTGAAGCAGCTCATACCAGCAGTCGGCACAGGCCACCAGCAGACCCTCTTTCACATGCCGCAGAGTTCCGGGCGTCTGCTCCGCAGGGGAAGCGAGCGGGTTTCCGGGAAAGAGGCGGAAGGAGTATTCCTGCTCCGGACTTGCGGAATCAGCCCGGTCTTGAGCACAGAAGCGAAAGACGGCGCGGGCTCCGGGCTTTGGCGTCATGGCGCGTATATGGGCATGCACCGCCGCCGCCGGACGATTCCAGTCAACAACACTCTCATGTTTGAAAAGTTTTGCGGCATAGGTGACCAGCGTCTCATCCTGCGGCACTGGCGCGACATCGCCGGCAAGCATTTTCCGCATAACCCGCAACAGGAGGGAAGCTCCCTCGTCGGCCAGCAAATCCAGAAGCTCGCCGGCGGTGCGCCCGGCAATGGGAACGGATTGGGCAGCGTAGACAGGCCCCGCGTCCAGTTTGACATCCACGCGCATAATGGAGACACCCGTGCGCGCATCAGGCTGCCAATTTTCCATAATGGCGCGCTGTACAGGGGCAGCGCCGCGATACCTGGGAAGCAGCGACGCATGCACATTGAGCGGGGGAAAACGCGGAATTGCAAGAATTGCCGCGGGCAGAATGAGGCCATAAGATGCCACGAGCAAAAAATCCGGCCGCAAGGTCGCAAAATGCAGTTGCTCGTCAGGAGAGGCAAGGGAAGACGGTTGAAAAACGGGAAAACCGCAATAATTGGCGAGTTCCTTTACGGAGGAAGGCACAAGCCTGTGTCCCCTGCCGGACGGTCTGTCCGGACGGGTATAGACCGCGGCGACTTCGCAAAAAGAACAACGGGCAACCCGCCGCAAAACGCGGGCGCCGAAATCCGGCGTTCCCATAAAAATCAGGCGGTATTTGCGCGGTTCAGCCATTTTTTTACCTTTGAGTCATACAACGAGCGTCGCAAGCGACTGATATGGTCTATAAACAGCACACCGTTCAGGTGGTCAACCTCATGCTGCAATACTATGGAGGGAAACCCGGAAAGCATTTCCGCAAAGCAGCCGCCATCCAAATCTGTCGCGGTCACAAAAACCGCGCTGTAGCGAAGGACATCAGATCTGTAGTTGAGAGGGACAGAAAGGCAACCCTCCTGCTCGCTGAGTATCCGCTCGCCGCTCCGCTCCAGCGCCGGGTTCACAAAAACACGAGGCGCCGGGGGAGATTCTTTTTGGGCGGGATCCATTACTATAATACGCAAGGGCCGGCCAACCTGCGGGGCGGCCAGACCGACTCCGCGGGAAGCGTACATGGTCTCGAACATATCCGCAACCAAGGTGCGGATTTCCCCGGTAATCTCGCGCACAGGCGCGCAGGCGCGGTTCAGACGCGGATCGGGATATGAGACTATATCCAAAATCATGCGTCTTTTGCGACCTCCCGCAGGCGAATCCCCAACTCCCGCAACTGGGCCGCGGCGACAAATGAAGGCGCTTCTGTAAGCAGGCAGGCGGCTTTCTGCGTTTTCGGAAAGGCAATAACATCGCGTATGCTCGCCGCGCCCGCCAGCAACATGACCAGCCGGTCCAGGCCGAAAGCAATACCGCCATGAGGCGGCGCTCCGTGTTCCAGGGCGCGCAGCAAGAAGCCGAATCTGCTCTCGGCAATGTCGCTCCCAATGCCGAGCGCCTCAAACATGCGGCGCTGTTCCTGACCGGAGTGTATGCGGATAGAGCCGCCGCCCACTTCATTGCCGTTGAGCACAAGATCATAGGCGCGCGCGCGCGCGGCCGGCGGATCAGCAAGCGCAAGATCAAAATGCCCGGAAATCGGCGCGGTAAACGGATGATGACAGGCAACGTAACGCTTTTCCGCATCGTCGTATTCAAAAAGCGGAAAATCCGTAATCCAGAGAAAATTGAAGCTGTCCCCAGGAATAAGCTTCAGGTGACTGGCCAGGCGCACACGCAGATTGCCGAGAACGGCATTGACAATCTCCGGCTCAGCCGCCTGAAAAAAGACAATGTCTCCGGGGCGCAGGTCCAGCGCTCCGGCTATGGCCCCACGCTCGCCTTCCGAAAGAAATTTGGCGACAGGGGATTGCCATTCACCACTTTTGATTTTAATCCAGGCAAGCCCCTGAGCGCCGTAGATTTTTACAAATTCGGTAAAATCATCAATTTCTTTGCGGGTGAAAGCTTCGCCGCCCGGAACTTTGATGGCTTTTACAAGTTTTGCTCCGGCGAAAAGTTTGAAGGATGAATGCCTCACTATGTCCGTGACATCCACAAGCTCAAGGCCAAAGCGCGTGTCGGGCTTGTCCACGCCATACCGGCTCATGGCCTCGTCCCAGGTCAGACGAGGAAAAGGCGCTGCAAGCCCGCACTTCAGGATGTCTTTGAAAAGACGGCTGACAAGGCCTTCAGCCATATCCATGACCATTCCTTCATCAGCGAAACACATTTCTATATCAATCTGGGTAAATTCAGGCTGACGGTCAGCGCGCAAGTCTTCGTCCCGAAAACAACGCACGATCTGAAAATACTTGTCCAGACCGCCAATCATGAGGAGTTGCTTAAAAAGTTGCGGCGATTGCGGCAGGGCATAAAACTGCCCCTGGTTAAGACGGCTCGGCACCAGGAAATCGCGCGCGCCCTCCGGCGTCGATTTTGTGAGCATCGGCGTTTCCACCTCGATAAAACCGGTTTCGTCAAGGTAACGGCGTACCGACTGGGCCACCCTGTGCCTTAAAAAAAGATTCCCCTGCATGCGCGGACGCCGCAAATCCAGATAGCGCCAGGCAAGGCGGAGGTTCTCACCGGCATCCGTTCTGTCCTCAACCGGAAAAGGCGGTGTTTTTGAAGTATTGAGCAATTTCCATTCCAAAACCACAACCTCAATCTCGCCGGTCGGCAAACCTGGGTTTACCATGCCCTCAGGACGCGGGCGCACCCGGCCACGAACAGCCAGTACATATTCGGAACGTAAAATATGGGCGCCCGCATGGGCCTCCGGCGCAATTTCAGGACTGAAAACCACCTGGGTCAGACCCTCGCGATCACGCAGGTCAACGAAAATAAGACCACCGTGGTCGCGTCTGTATTGAACCCAGCCCATGAGGCACACATGCTCTCCGTCGTCGCGGCCGCCTAACGCGCCACAGCTGTGGCTCCGGCGCCAGCCCGCCAAATCCTGTATGAACCGCTGGTGATCGCGTTGTACGTCCGCAACCTGAAAATCATCGCTGAGTACTGGCATGTTCGAATTCCCGTTTGTGCGAAAATAAGGAAAAAATCTCAGACATGGGGGCGGACGTCTGAGAGCCGTCGGTCATGTTTTTGATCGTCACCGCGGGAGCATCCGCCCCATTCTGTCCGACGATCAGGCACCACCGCGCGCCGGATTTATGGGCTTGCCGCATCAGACTTTTCAGGCTGACCACACTAAAGGCGACCGTGCCGTGAAAATTCGCGTCACGCAGTTCCTGCGCCAGGGAAAACGCCTGTTTTTGCGCGTCAGCGCATGCCGCCACTATGAAAAAATCCGGAACAGGGGCATCGGGCTTGCCCATAAGCAGGGCAAGCCGTTCCATGCCGCAGGCAAAGCCCACTCCGGGAACATCAGGACCGCCCAGATTCCTGACAAGACCGTCGTAGCGACCGCCGCCGGCCACTGCCGACTGCGCCCCGATGGCTCCGCTCACAAGCTCGAACGTAGTGCGGCAATAATAATCCAGGCCGCGTACAAGGCGATGATCCAGCTCATAATCTATGCTCCTGGCCCGTAAAAAATCAAGCACCGCCGCAAAGTGGCTTTTGCAGACAGAACATTGGGCGTCGGCAAGACTTGGGGCGTTCAAGGTGAGCTCACGGCAGGCGGAGACTTTGCAGTCGAGCACGCGCAAGGGATTTGTCCCGGCGCGGCGAGCGCAGTCCGGACAAAGGGCATCCGCGTCAAGCGACGCGAGAAAGGCCCCAAGGGCAGCCCGATAGCGCGGGCGACAGTCCGCGCACCCCAGAGAATTAAGTTTCAGCGTAAGGCCATTGATGCCGATTTCCCGCAAAAACTGAAGAAGCATCACAATCATCTCGGCATCAGCCACAGGACTGCCGGAACCCAGACATTCACAATTGATCTGGTGGAATTGACGCATTCTGCCAAGTTGGGGACGCTCATGACGAAACATGGGCCCCAGCGTAAAAAGACGGCTTACACTCTCTTTCGCGCCAAGCCCCGCGTCAATATAGGCCCGCATGACTCCGGCCGTGGCCTCCGGACGGAGGGCGAAAGAACGGCCCTTGCCGCCGTCGAAGACATACATCTCCTTTTGCACGACATCGGTCTCCGCGCCGATGGAACGGGCGTACAACTCTGAAAATTCCAACAGCGGCGTACGCAGTTCCCTAAAGCCGAAACGGGAGAAAACCACCCTTGCCGCCGCCTCCATGGAAGTAAAAAGCGCGCTGTCCGGCGGAAAAATATCCGCGACTCCCTTAATCCTCGTAACACGCGACATATTCACCTTCAATCAGGCGGGCCGGCACACGGCTCTTCAAAACGATATTTCCCGGTTTCTGAACAGGGCAGAGGATACTCCCCCGTAAAACAGGCCAGACAGTAGCAGTCGGAGTGCATGACGGAATGAAGCAGGCCGTCAATGCTCAAATAGTGAAGAGAATCGACATCCAGTTTCCTGATGATTTCCGGCAGGGAGTGCCGGGCCGCGATGAGTTCTCCGCGCGAGGCAAAATCAATGCCGTAATAGCAGGGAAATTTCACCGGAGGGGAAGATATGCGAATATGCACTTCTTTCGCGCCAAGCTCGCGCAGTTTTTTGACCCGCGTCATTACAGTGGTGCCGCGAACAATGGAATCATCAACAATACAAATACGCTTTCCCTCAATAAGAGGACGCACGGGGTTTATCTTGACCCTCACGCCGAAATTGCGCATGGACTGGCTGGGCTGAATAAAGGTGCGTCCCACATAGTGGTTGCGGATCATGGCGTGTTCATAAGGCAGCCCGGCGGACTGGGCAAAGCCGACTGCCGGATAAATGCCTGAATCCGGAAAAGGCAGCACAAAGTCCACATCCGGAGCCGACTCAAAGGCCAGTTGCCCGCCCATTCGCTTGCGGCAAAGGTATACCTGTTCGTCAAAAATGCTGGAATCGGGCCTGGCAAAATAAATAAGCTCAAAAATGCACTGACTCGGCCTGGCGGGCAAAGATTCGCAAAAAGGTTCACTGCGCTCGCCGGAAGCGTCAACAACATACATTTCGCCGGGCGCAACAGGGCGTTCGTACTCAGCTTCCAGAAGATCAAACGCGCAGGTTTCCGAAGCAAAGACCGGGCTTTTTCCAAGCCGTCCCAGGGCAAGGGGATGAAAACCATGGGGATCGCGCGCGGCAATGAGCATATCACCCGAGTACACCAGAAGGCAGTAGGCGCCACTCGCCTTTCTGCAGACCTGGCGCACAGCCCCGGGCAAATCGGTGTCCCGCAACGCGCGCGCCAGTAAATGCACCAGCACTTCCGTGTCCGTGCTGGTGGAAAAAATGCTGCCGCGCCTTTCCAGCTCCTCGCGCAGGGTCTGGGTGTTCACCAGATTGCCGTTGTGGGCCACAGCTATGTACCGTCCCTGATAGCGGACAAGAAAAGGCTGGGCATTGCGCAACGCTGAAACGCCGGTTGTGGAATAACGCACTTGCCCCACGGCAACACGGCCCTTCAAACGCAGAAGATCGGCCTCGGAAAAGACCTCCGGCACAAGGCCCATGCCGCGATGCTCGAAAACCGCTCCGCCCTCGGCTGTGACTATGCCCGCGCTCTCCTGGCCTCTGTGCTGTTGGGCATAGAGACCGAAATAGGCAAGGCGCGCCGCCTCCTCATGGTCATAAATGCCGAAAAGGCCGCATTCGTGCCTGAACATAAAAACTCCGGGCCAGTACAGCAATTAGAGCATTTTGCTTTTGAAACGCTCCCTTCGGCGCTTTACGGCGAAACGCGGTTTCGCCTGCGCCTCATGGGCGGGCGGCGGTGCATCCGCCCCGCCGCCAGAGCAATTTCAAAATGAAA
>JAISLI010000005.1 GCA_031291035.1 Desulfovibrio sp. | reverse complement strand
CGGCTTGCCCGAAACGGCAACAACCAACGTCGACGGGCAGTTCGCGATAAGCAGCCTGACGGCCAAGACCGCCGGCACCCAGACCATACAGGCCACGGTGGATACCCAGCCGGTGACGGTTTCCGTCGCTGTCACGGCGGGTACGTATACCCTGACGATGAATCCTTCAGCCCTGACTCAGGGGATGCCTGAGAGAGTGACCTTTGCACTAAAGATAGGCAGCGTGCCGACAGCGGGCAAAAGCGTGAGCTTCACGGCCAACGATAATTTCATCGGCTTGCCCGAAACGGCAACAACCAACGTCGACGGGCAGTTCGCGATAAGCAGCCTGACGGCCAAGACCGCCGGCACCCAGACCATACAGGCCACGGTGGATACCCAGCCGGTGACGATTTCCGTCGCTGTCACGGCGGGTACGTATACCCTGACGATGAATCCTTCAGCCCTGACTCAGGGGACTCCTGCCAGCCCGACCTTTACGCTGAAGATGGGTGACTTGCCGGTACCGAACACAAAAGTTACCTTCACGGCCAACCCCAATTTCAGCAATCTGCCTACGGGCGAGCAAACGACATCACCCACCGGCACGCTCACGGTAAGCAATCTGACGGCTCTGGCCTCCGGCCAGCAGACCATACAGGCCACAGTCGAAGGGCAGAATGTGAGCGTCACCTTCAACGTCACGGCACCTCAGTATACGTTGGTCGCATACGGCCAACCAAGTGCCGGCGCCTTTACCAACGGCATCTCAACAGCGACAATCAGAGTGCAACTGCTGAATTACGGCAAACCCCACACCACGGCGACTCCCGTAACCTGGAGCGTTGTGTCCGCCGCCAACAACGGTCCTGTTGTGTCCGGATACGAGAGCAAAAAAACCGGCCTTAACTGGGCAAGTTCTTCCATTCCGCCCATTCCGCCTGAAGACGAATTGTCCACAACCGCAACATCCTTTACCGGCTACGACGGCATCGCCACCGTCATGC
Organism: Desulfovibrio sp.; assembly: GCA_031291035.1. Classification (GTDB taxonomy): domain Bacteria; phylum Desulfobacterota; class Desulfovibrionia; order Desulfovibrionales; family Desulfovibrionaceae; genus Desulfovibrio. The sequence goes on along the minus strand of JAISLI010000005.1, from coordinate 22,164 downwards.
TGACGGACGTCATGGGCCAACGTACAGTGGCGATACAAGCCAAAGTCACCATTGCCTCAGCAGACTATACCGTCACCCAGAACGTCACGTTCCCCAACGGGCCGTTGGCCGCTTTCGCAGGCCCGCCGAAAGACGCCGCGATGTCTTGGTTGAATGCCGCAGATGCCTGCGGAACTTCTGCCGTTGATACCACCACACCCGGATACAGGGACGCCACCAAGCTCCCGCTGGTCGTCACACTCCAAAGCGTAGCCAAAACCAGCGGCAAAGGAGCGGCCTATGCGGCGGGTTGGCATACAGTGGCCGCCAATTATTGGACGGGAGTGATTGCCTCTCAGGGCAAAGCCAATTATGTCGTACTGAGCAGCGGTATTGGAATTTACTCCGCCAACACCGCGTACAGTGTGGAAGGCGCGGTTTGCCTGCCCCGGTGAACAGTTTGCACCCGGACCGCAGTAACGACAGCATGGAGAGCGTGAAGGACATGAGTGTCGAGAGGCATGGAGATTCCCGCTCGACGCCTGCAAAGTCGGGCAGACCTTCCCGCTGCCCCCTCAATTCAGGGAAGGGCAACCCATCCGGATCCTCTCCGCTTGGGCGGGGTCATCTGCCGGAAGGAGTCGGGTGGATTGAAACATCCGGGGCGAAACCGTCGGCGTCCGCTTCTGCCGATCCCTTTTTGATTTCCGCCGGTTGTCGGACTTCCCCGGCCCCTCCCGCAGCGGCGGCAAAGCGGCTGATGATGACGGCGGCGGCTTGGGCCGCGTTCAGGGAGTTGAACGCGCGGGCCATGGGGATGTGCAGGAGGAAACGGCAGCGTTTTTCCAGTCCCGCCGGTACGCCGGAAGCTTCGCCGCCCAGCACCAGCAGGGCAGGCAGACGCAGCGCGCAGCGCAGGGCGTCCAGCACCGGGGTAAAGGGGGCGTCCGCCGCGCGGGGCGTGGGAGACGACGTCGCTCCGTAGACCGTCAGCCCCAGTTCTTCCGCCTTGTCGAGCGCCCGGCCCAGGTTGGCTGCCTTGGCAACGGGGAGCTTGTCCAGCGCGCCGGAGGCGATGCGGGCCGCTGCCGCCCCGAGATACACGCCGTTGTGCTTGGGTATGATCATCCCTGCTCCTCCCAGAGCGTACAGCGTGCGGGCTATGGCTCCGGCGTTGCCGGGATCCTGCAGATGCGCAGACATGAGCGCGAGAGGCAGAGGCGCTTCGCGGACGGAAAACAGCAGGCTTTCAATGTCCGTGAAGCCGGCAGTGAACAGCCTGGCTGCGACGCCGCCGCACGGGCCTGCGTAAACGCGCGCGAACGCGCGCGTGTCGAGAAAGGAAAAACGCAGTCCGGCCGCCCGGCATAGAGCGGCAATTTCTTCTGTTTCCGGCGTCCGGCGTCCTTTGCGCACAAAAACGGCATCAACCCGTTCCGGGCTTGTTCGCAGCATTTCCGCCACGGCTTTGCGGCCCGGCAGGATGTCGGCCGGCGCGGTCTGATTTTTCGGCATCGGTACTCCCGACGCGGTATCCCCGCCTTTCGCGCCGGGACGGACGGCATCGGAGTCCGGACCGCGCCCGCCTGAGCAACGGGGAGACCGCTCTCTCCCGGCACAGCGGGGGGGCCGTTCTTTCCCTGCGGAACGTCGATGGTGTTTTTTCACGGCTGTGGTCTCACTTTTTCCCCGCGTCTTGTCCTGCATGTTGCCTTGGCGGGAAAGATAGGGTAGCTTACGCTCCTGACGGCTGTTTTTGCCGCGGCTACGCATGTGCCGCGGCCTTGCAGAAACAACCATAACCTTATGGTCGGTATTTTTGCAATCAGTTACGAGAACATGCCGGCGGGGGTTGTCGGACGGGATTTGGAGCCGCCTGCTCCCGGCCTTTGCCGCATCGGGCAGGGTTTGGGGCGGCCTGCTCCCGGCTTTTGCCGCGGCGGTGATGCTTTCGGCGTGCGCAACGGGAGGCGGTTCGGTTCATTATGACCCGGACGCGCCGGAAATGATGTCTTTTTATACGCCGCGCGACGACGGCCGTCCTCTCACTTCCGACGAACTTTACGCATTCAAGACCTTGGGCGACCTGGACCGTAACCTGTCGCCCGAAGACGCGCGCACGGTGGAACTGCATTTCAAGTTTTTCGTACACGAGCGGCGGGCGCTTTTCGAGCGGTTCCTCACGCGCAGCGCGCGTTTCCTCCCTTATGTCGTCGGCGTGTTCACCTCGCGCGGCATTCCCAAGGACGTTTCCTACCTGTTTATGGTGGAGAGCGGCGGCAACCCCAACGCCTATTCACGGGCGAGCGCCTCCGGCTTGTGGCAGTTCATTCCCCTTACGGGGCGCAAGTTCGGTCTGGCGCAAAACGCCTGGGTGGACGAGCGGCGCGACCCCTACAAAGCCACCTACGCCGCTTCGGATTACCTGCTGAAGCTCTACAACGATTTCGACAACTGGCATCTTGCCGTTGCCGCCTACAATGCGGGTGAAGGTAAAATCGGGCGGGCCGTGAACGGCACGGGCGCGAAAGACTTTTTCGATCTCTGTCGCCTGGACGAACAACTTGAGGAACGCGCCCGCCTGAAGCCGGAAACACGCGATTATGTGCCCCGGCTGCTTGCCGTAGCCAAGATCATGCGCAACCTCAAGCGGCTCGGGTTTGAGGAACCCGGCCCCGACGCCGCCTGGAAACTGACCCCGGTCAGCCTGCCGCCCGGCACCAACCTGGCCGGCCTGGCCAAACAGCTCGACCTCAGTTGGGAGGAATTCACCGCCATAAATCCGGCCTTCCGCAGAACGGCAAGCCCTCCGACAGCCGCCTCCACGGCCTATGTGCCGCCGGACAAACTGACCGTTGCCGTGAACTGGGCAGCAGGGCCGGAAGCGCGCGCTTTCGCCGGATGGAAGGAACATACCGTCAAAAAAGGCGAAAGCTTCGCTTCCATAGCCAAGCGCTACAAGGTTTCCGCCGATGCCGTCAAAAGCGCCAACGGCATGACGGCGCTGCCTCCTGCCGGTTCGGTCGTGCTGATCCCTTCCGGCAAGGGCGGACCGGCACAGTCCGCCGCCCCTGCTTTGACCGCCTCGGCCGGGACCAAGGCCCAGACCGGGAAATCCACTGTTCCCGCCGGAGGAAAAAACGCCCGGCCCGCCGCAGCCGGAACACCGTCTGCCGGGAGCAAAGCACAGGCAGCGGCATCCGGAACCAGGGCTGCCGGAGGCAAACCGCAGGCTTCAGCATCGAAACCGCAGGCGGCCGGGAATAAGCCGGCGCGAGGCAGAGGCGGCACCGTGACCGTCAAGGCCGGCGATACGCTGTATTCTATAGCCAAGGCAGGCAAAGTTTCCATGAAAGCCCTGATGGAGGCCAACAATATGAAACCCGGAACACTGTTGAAGATCGGGCGCAAACTGGTCATACCCTGATGTTTCAATCCACAGCCTGCTCCATCCGCCGACCGACTCCATCCCGGCTCTGCCGGGCGTCAAGCGGGAATCTCCCTGAAGGGAGAGGCTTCAAACCATAGAGGTCCGGGTCTTGTTTTTCGTAAGGTTTGCGGGTATGGGACATTTATGCGCTCAGCCGCAAAAATCCTGCCCCCCGTTTCCTCCGTGCCGGCCCTGATGGTGCAGGGCGTTTCCTCCAATGCCGGAAAAAGTCTGATGACGGCCGCTTTCTGCCGCATTTTCGCGCGGCGCGGTCTTTCCGTCGCGCCTTTCAAGGCCCAGAACATGGCCTTGAATTCGTTTGTCACCAGGGACGGGAAAGAAATGGGGCGGGCTCAGGCGCTGCAGGCGCAGGCCTGCGGCCTGGAGGCCGATGTGTGCATGAATCCCGTTCTGCTCAAGCCGACTTCCCGGGCCGGATCCCAAATCATCGTCATGGGGCATTCGGCAGGGTGGATGCACGCCCGCGAGTATCTGCAGTACAAGGCAACTGCCTGGAAAACGGTGCAGACCGCTTACAGGAGCCTGAGCGCGGGCAGGGACGTGATGGTTCTTGAAGGGGCCGGCAGCCCCGCGGAAATCAATCTGATGGCGCACGATATTGTCAACATGCGCATGGCGCGTTTTGCCGGCGCCCAGGTACTGCTGGTGGCGGATATTGACCGGGGTGGGGCTTTTGCCGGTATTGTCGGCACCATGAGTCTGCTCGGCCGCGCTGATCGCGCGCGCGTGGCGGGCTATATACTCAACAAGTTCCGGGGCGACGCGAGTCTGCTGGACCCGGCGCTTGTAGCCGTCAGCTCGCGCACGCGGAAGCCTTTTATGGGAATAGTGCCCATGCTGGCGGATTTGCGCCTTCCCGAGGAAGATTCCGTCGGTTTCAAGGGAGGGGAAATCCCGCGAATTTTTTCAGCCCCTGCCCTGAACTGTCTTGCGGAGCGCCAATGTCTGGATATTGCCGTGGCGGATTTGCCCTATATAAGCAATTTTACTGATCTGGATGCCCTTCGCCATGAGCCCTGCGTGCGGGTGCGCACAATGCGTACGGCGGAGGATATGGGCAAGCCCGACGCCGTTATTCTGCCCGGCAGCAAAAATACTTTGGCGGATTTGCGATTTTTGCGCGAATCCGGTCTTGCCGACCGCCTTTGCCGTTATGCCGGAGAAGGGGGCACGCTCGTGGGCATTTGCGGTGGTTTGCAGCTTCTGGGAAAAATAATCGCCGACCCGCGGGGCCTGGAGGACGGCGGGGAAGCGCCCGGTCTCGGCCTGTTGCCCCTGCACACGCGTCTGGACTCCAAAAAGCGACTGCGCCGCACGGAGGGCAGAGCTTTGGCGGCGCTTGCCGAATCCGAATCCGCTGTGGCGGGTTACGAAATTCACCACGGAGTGACGTCGCCCGATGGCGACATTGCGCCGATACCGGTACTGGAAGACACGGAAGGGCGGATTATCGGCTGGGGTCGGCGTGGGCTTGACGGCGGGACGCGCGTGTGGGGCACATATCTGCATGGAATTTTTGATATGGACGATTTTCGCCACGATTTTCTGAATCAATTACGCCGAAGAGCCGGATTTGCCCTTCTTTCCGGAATTGCGTATAATATCGGTCCGGAGCTTGACAGACTTGCTGATACAGTGGAGCAATGTCTTGATATGAAAGCTGTTTATTCGCTGATCGGGAAAAATTGACGTATCGCAACGCCGTAAGTACGCATTTGTGATAATGTATTTTCCAGTGATTGCAACGTGGAGAAAATACATGAGGAACCGTCCGGTGCTGTTGACAGGTATGCTGACGCAACTTGTTCTGCTGCTTTGCGTCTGTATATTCCGGTCGGACGTGACCGGCTTTTCGCTCAGTGTCGCTCTTTTGGCCGGCCTCATCGTGGTTTTTCCCTTTGTCTGTTTGCGGCGCCCCCCGCGGGCGGCTGAGGGAAAGGATGGGGCGCGGACGGAGGACGCGCCGGATTTGACGGAAAAGCGGCCCGCCCCGCCGCCTGGGCAATCCGCCGTCATGGAGCAGGAGGGGGCCGCCGGGCAGACGGTTCCCGGCGGAGCGGACAAGGCCGCCTACAAGCATATCCCGACCATTCTTGTAGCCGACGACAGTGAAATCAACCGGGCCATTCTTTCCGAAATACTTGGGCAGCACGGCCTGCTGACCGTTGAGGCCTGTGATGGTCAGGAAGCTGTGGACATTATCAGGGAATGGGATATTTCACTTGTTCTGATGGATTTGGAAATGCCGATCATGGACGGAAAAGAGGCCACCGCCCAGATCCGCGGCATGGGCAAATTGCCGCAGGATGTTCCCATTCTCGCCATGACGGCCCATACCGATGATTCCCTGCGAATGGATTGCCTGAGCCTCGGCATGAACGGCTATCTGACCAAACCTGTCGACCTGCAGGAGCTGTACGCCGCTCTGCAAAAATGGCTGCCCGGCGGCCTGGCGGATGCGGCCGGAGAAACCGGGGGTGACGGCGCCCTGACGGAAATGGTCAAAAATGTCCGCGACGTTCCTATTGATATAGATGCCGGCCTTGCCGCCACAGGCGGAAACAAAAAGCTCTACCACAATCTCCTGAACCGTTTTGTGGCGCGTTACGGGCAGGGCGCGTCGCTGCTGCGGAAACTTCTGAAAAAGGAGTCGAATGCCGAAGCCGCGCGTTTGGCGCACACCATCAAAGGCGTTGCCGCCAACCTCGGCATGAAGCGTATTACAGACATTACCAAGAGCATCGAATCCCGACTGCCGGAAATCCAGCCCGAAGAAAAACTGCTTGAGCGGTTTGAGGAAGTCATGCGTGAGGCTGTGGAGTATATCGGCAGCCTCCGGATTGATCAGGATACGGCGCATGTTGGAGACCGGCGGCTGGCGGATGAAGACGCCGCCGCATTGCGGGGATTGCTTGAAAATCTGCCGTACAAGGTTGAAAGAAACTGGGGAGGCACGCGACAGGCCCTGGAAAAATATTCGGCAATTACCACGAACACGCCTGTAGCCGGAAAGTTTGTAGCCCTGCTTGGAGCAATCGACGATTTCGACCTGAAGGCCATCGAGCGGAGCAGTGTTGACTTGCAACAGATCCTTGCCGCCGGACAATGAAAGTTGTCTTTTGTATAGACGACGATCCGCGTTACCTTTTGCTTCTCAAGGTGGCCGTACGTTCTCTCCGCGCCCTGCAAGGGGCCGATGTTTCGTGCCTGTGCGTATACGCGGGGCAGGATAAAAACGTGCTGGCCGCGCTTGAAAACGAGGCTGTTCCGCTTGCCCGCTACACGCCGCGCCTGTCACCTGAACTGTTGCCGCAGCGGGCGCGGCGTTGCGCCGGATGTTTTCTTAAACTGGAACTCGCCCTTGTCCCCGAACTGAAGGATGACGACTTTGCTCTGTACTGTGATGTGGACGTGCTTTTTTACAGGAGCATCACGGAACTTTTGAACATCAGGCCCGGCTATATGGGTATGGCGCGTGAAGCCACCGCTCCGTTTTTTCATGAGCATCAGCGCCTTGACTACCGGTTTCGGGAACGGAATTATACCGTGCCCATGCCCTTTCCCATCTGGACGTTTTCCAGCGGGATAGCGCTGTTCAATCTGCAACGTCTGCGCCGGCGCGGCATGATTGAGCACTTTTTGGCATTTTCTATTCAACATATTGAAATTATAGGTAATTTTGACCAATCATTGCTGAATTATTTCTTCGGCAGACGGATCACCCGCCTGCCCGACCGCTGGAATTGCCCTCCGTATCGGCATGATTGTCTGGAAACAGCGCATATTGTGCATTTTCACGGCCCAAAACCCTGGGACAAAACCATGTTTCCGGAACTGCGCATAAATTGCTTTGAGGCCATGCGCGCTGTCTGGATGGAATATTTGCGCCGGGACGAGTTGAAACAGGTCGAGCGGTTTTGACGTGCCGAAAAAAGTCAATAAACTCGTTAACATGGTGATTTATTTGTAAAACAGGTTCGCCGGCGAGATGGTTTTCTCTGAAGTTTTTTGACTGTCTGCCGATAGAGTTAGCAGACGGCTTTTTCAACCGCCTCTGAGCACATTTGCGCGCCGCCGCGCGAATGAATTCTTGCCGCGAGCGACGGGAGGGTGTGTAATGAACCAGACTTTGAATGAACAGATGGACAACGCTCACGACGATAACCTGATACAACTGGTCACGTTCCGCATCGCCGAAGAGGAGTTCGGAGTCGACATTCTCGCGGTGCAGGAAATCATACGCCTGATGCAGATAACCATGGTGCCGCGCGCGGCTTCCTTCATTGAGGGCGTCATAAATCTGCGCGGCAAGGTGATCCCCGTCGTCAACATGCGTACCCGTTTCAACATGCCTCCCGCCGAGCACAACAGCAGCACACGCATTGTGGTCACGGAATTTGACCAGAAAATTGTGGGATTTCTTGTGGACGCCGTTTCCAAAGTCCTGCGGATCCCGGCGAGTACGGTGGAAGAAGCGCCGCCGGTTCTCGCCGGCATAGGTTCGGAATATATTCGCGGCGTCGGCAGACTGGGTGATCGTCTGCTTATTTTGCTTGATCTTGACAATTTGTTGAGCAACATGAATCTTGACGTTCAGTGAGGCCGCTGTGACCACGGAAGAACAGGCCTTGCGTCTCTCGCGTTCCATTATCGGAGAGGCCGAAGCGCGCGCCGTCAGTCGCGTTCTTCTGGAAGACGGCTATCTGGGCATGGGGAACGAGGTTCGTCTGTTTGAAAAAGAACTGGCGGAATTTCTCGGCGTTGCTCCTGAACAGGTTATAACTGTAAACACGGGGACGGCCGCCCTGCATCTGGCGGTCGAGGCCATAGCCCCGCGGGGCGGCGGCGAAGTGCTGGTGCCTTCGCTGACCTTTGTGGCATCGTTTCAGGCCGTCGCGGCAGCCGGATGCACGCCCGTGGCCTGCGACTGTTTGCCCGGGACCGGCACGCTGGACTTGAAGGATGCGGAAAAGCGTCTCGGGGCCAGAACATTTGCCGTCATGCCTGTGGACTATGCCGGCAACCCCTGGCAGCTGGATGAGGTATACGGCTTTGCCGCGCGCAGGGGCCTGCGTGTGGTGGAAGACGCCGCGCACGCTTTCGGCTGCCGAAGCCGCGGGCGCAATATCGGCAGTTTTGGCGACATGGTGTGTTTCAGCTTTGACGGCATCAAGAATATTACCTCCGGCGAAGGGGGATGCGTGGTGTCATTTGACACCCAGGCCGCGCGACGCATTGCGGACGCCCGCCTGCTGTCGGTGGAAGGGGACACGCAAAAACGCTTCGCCGGCGCGCGGTCATGGAACCCGGACGTAACGCGCCAGGGCTGGCGGTACCACATGAGCAACATTATGGCGGCCCTGGGGCGTGTGCAGCTTGCGCGTCTGGAGGCGGAGTTCGGCCCCGCCCGGCGGGCGCTGGCCGCGCGGTACAGGGAATGTCTGGCCGGTTTGCCCGGTATCGCTTTTTTGCGGACCGATCCGGCCGACCACATTGTGCCGCACATCCTGCCGGTACGCGTGCTGCGCGGGCGCAGAAACGCCGTAAAGGACGCCCTCGCCGCCGCGGGCATCCCCACCGGAGTACACTACAAGCCCAATCATCTCCTGACGTATTTCGGCGGAGGGGCGGTGCGTCTGCCGGCGACCGAGCGACTGTACGGCGAGCTTCTGACATTGCCGCTTCATCCCGGACTGGACGGGCAGGATGTGGACGATATTTGCGCCGCATTGCGTTCGGCGATCTGAGCGGCATGCGCATGTTCGCAACGGTGTCGGCCTGCCATGACGGAATGTAGCCGCGAGCGTCTTGTCCGCAACCTGTTTGCCAGACGCTGGACACGCTTCGGCTTCATGGGCGGCGTGTCAACCTTCAGTTATTTTCTTTTCGGCTGGTTTCTGGTCGGCGTTCTCGGCCTGCCCGTTTTTATGGGCAATGCCGCCGCCTATCTCCTGGCGTTCGGCATTTCCTACATGGGGCAGTCCCGTTGGACTTTTCATGCGCGGGGCTTTCACAAGAGCATGCTGCCGCGCTACGCCCTCGCGCAGGCGGTCGGGCTTGCGCTGAACTCCTGCTTCATCTGGCTGCTGGGGCATATCGGGCTTTCTTACATCATGTCCATGCCCGTCGCCGCATTGCTTGTGGCTTTTGTGACCTACCTGCTTTGCAAATATTTTGTTTTTCCGGGCGCCGCCCAGAAGAAGAAATGACGCCGCCCGCTGTTTCCGTCATCATGAACTGCTACAACAGCGCCGCGCATCTGCGCTCCGCCTTGCAAAGCCTGCTTGGGCAGACATGCGACGATTTTGAACTCATCTTTTTCGACAATGCCTCCACTGACGAAAGCCCAGTCATTTTTCGGGAATCCGCCGGGATTTTTTCCGGCAGGGCGCGTTATTTTCGCGGCGAGCGGACGGTCCCCCTTGGCGCGGCGCGCAATTGCGCGCTGTCGCATATCCGGGGCGGGTATGTCGCGTTTTTGGACTGTGACGACCTGTGGCTGCCGGAAAAACTCGAACGGCAAATGTCTTTGTTTGAGGCCAATCCAAAGGTGGGTCTTGTCTGCACGGATACGGAAATTTTTGACGGAGATCGCGTTGTCAGGCGTCTTTTTTCCGGAATCCGCCCGGCCAGAGGCAGGGTTTTTGCCGAGCTTGTGGAGCGGCAATGGATTTCCATGTCTTCAGCCATGCTGCGGCGCGAAGCGCTGGAAAGCCTGCCGGATGAACCTTCGGGAGAAACCGGAGGAAAGACGCGCGGATATTTTGACGAGCGGCTGAACATGTGCGAGGAGGCGGATGTTTTTTACCGCATCGCCCATGACTGGGAGCTGGACTATGTGGACGCGCCCCTTACGCGCTGGCGGGTGCATGGTGCCAACACAACCTTTCGCGGGTTCGGTCAGTTCGCGGACGAGACGCTCTACATTCTGGAAAAGCACCGCCGCCTTTATCCTGAGTATGATACGGAACACGCCGATCTTGTTGATCTGCTGACGCGCCGCGCCGCGTTTCAGAAAGGTGTGGCCCTCTGGCGCGAAGGCAGGGGCGGACAGGCCCGCGCGGAGATCGCGCCATGGAGGCATATCTCGCTTAAATACCGGCTTTTCTGGTGGGGCAGCTTTCTGCCGGGCCGGTGTTTTGACTGCGCGGCGCGGATATATTTCTCACTGCCGGCCGCCTTGCGGCGATGAGCGTGAATTATGGCGTCCCGGCGTATTTTTTCCGGATTTCCTCGCCCACTGTTGTTACATCTTCCCGCATGAGCGCACGGGCCGCTTCAATTTTTTCCCCCAGAGCGGGGTCGGAAAGAGCCAGTATCTGCGCGGCCAGCCAGGCGGCGTTGCGCGCGCCCGCCTTGTCCAGCGCCACGGTGGCGACGGGATAGCCCGGCGGCATCTGCACGGTGGAAAAGAGGGCGTCCATCCCGGCCAGACCCCCGGCGGACACGGGAATGCCGATTACGGGTTTTACGGTGATGGCGGCCACCGCTCCCGCCAGGTGGGCGGCCATGCCGGCGGCGCAGATAAACACGCGGGTTCCGGCCCGTTCCTGTTCGCGCACTATTTCACGTGTGCGTTCTGGCGTACGATGTGCAGAACTCACCGTAATAATAAATGAAATTCCGAGTTCCTTCAGAATGTCCACGCAGGGGCGCACTATTTCCTCGTCCGATTTTGATCCCATAAGGATTACAACATGACTCACGGCCTTACCCCGCTGTAATCGTCCGAGCCGGGGCAGTTCACGAATGAAACGAGTGAACCGCCCTGCAAGGGCTTTGCCTGCCGGATTCGGTTTTCGGGCCGTCGCCGGTAAAGGCGACGGCCCGAAAAACAATTACGGATTGGGCGATATTTCAAAATCGCTCAGGTCGGCGGGCGTATTGGGATTCGTCTGCGAAAGGTCAAGCGGATAGGCCAGAATCATGCTTTGCCGGCTTCCGATACCAAGGTCGGGCGAGGTGTTGACGCCCGCGACAAGGTCCAGAACGCCGTCGTTGTTCACGTCGGCCAGATCAACTTCCGCCACGGAACCCCGAATTCGCCGCGTCTTCCACTTGAGCGCGAGGCCGACGCCATCCCAGTACATCGCGTGAATCTCGCCAAGAGGAAAGTAGCGGTAGCGGTCAAAGATTTGCGAAGCTGTGGATATGGGTTTGTTGAGCAGAAGCACATATTCCCCGGTGTGACCGGGGTCCGCGGCAATCATGCGCATGGGCGCGTAGTATCTGCTCGGGAGCTGGCCGCTGCGGTCAATGCCCATCCCCGGCATTGTCTTGTAGAATTCCATGCCCGTCGCCGATCCGGAAAACCGTTCGGTGGTCGTGTGTATGAGCGTATTGCCGGCGCCCTGAAAAATTTTCAGGCGCTCGTCGTCGGTCAGCATGACAAGCTGGGGGCTTTTGCTGTCCTTCCCGCCGGGGATCCAGGTGATATTGAAGGCGTTCGCTCCCTCGGGCAGGTCCAGCTTTGCCGCCAGCGTATATTTATTGCCGCTTTTTACCATTTCACGCACGCCGGGGGCAAAGAGCCTGACCGAATCCCAAGCCTGCCCGACAAGCGTCGGAGTGAAATTGGGAGGCGCGTTGACGACGCTCGCGAAGTATGGACAACGCTCGGCGCATTGCGCGAGCCTGTTGCCTTTGAAACTGAAAAAATAACTGTACGGCCGGTTGGATTCTTCCTCGTAGGTGGCGACGACAAGCTCCCTGGCGCCGTCCCGGTCAAGGTCCATCGCGCGCATGGAAAAGTTGAGATTGCTTTGGGAAACCATTGTTTCCCCAAGAGGTTTGAGTTTTCCGTCCGCTTCCCAGGAGTAGACGGCAAGTTTGTGTTCGGTGAGCACGGCGATTTCATTTTTGCCGTCTCCGTTAAAGTCGCCCACAGCCATGTCCACCATTTTTTCCTTGATGCGCTGGCTGCGTATGCGGGATCCGTCGTTGGCCCCCGCTCCCTGGTAGCGGAACTGCGGGTTCAGATATACCTGCTGCTGGCCCGTCTCGTTGACGACAATGTCCGGGTTCATGCGGTTGACGGGCTGTCCGCTTCCGGTTCCGGCGGCCCCGTATCCGGCTCCGGCGACAGGCATGCTGAAGACCTCATGGCCCATTGCGGCGGTGAGATTCTGCACGGTGGAGGTAAGGGAACTTAACGGGCCCCGGGCTGTCTTGCTCCATGTTTTGCCGGCCCTGTCAACACTGTTGACGGTGACGGCGCAGTCGTTGTTCAGAACGCTGACTGTCCCCCATACGGCGTATTCCATGTCATGGGCATCGGCCGCCTTGCGGGCTTCGGTCTGTGAGGATGCCTTGACCTGTATCTGGCGGACTTCCAGGGCGCCCGGCCTGTTGAGGCGCGCCTGTATGGTGGCGGGAACGGCCTTGGCGAGATACGCGTAGCTTTGCGGCGCGTTAATGCCGAACTGCAGAATTCCCGCGATCTTCGGGGCGGCGCCGGCCGTTGCCGGCAGGCCGCAGGCAAAGACGAGAAAAATGAAAAGGCTCAACCGCAGAAAGTTTTTCATCCCATGGCTCCTTATAATCCACGCATGCAAAGGGTGGAGTCTTTCTGGCTCCTTGCGGAGGATCAGTATATCCCTGCTCCCGCGCTTAGGCAACAGAAAAGCGGGTGGCCCGGCAATCCCAGTTTTGTCGGAATTCATTGCCGGCTACCCTCCAAGTTCCTTCAGCATGTCAAGGGTGGGTACAAAAAACAGTGTGCCGGTGACCGCGGTGCTGAAATCCAGAAGACGGTCCGTATTGCCGGCCGGATCGCCGACAAACATATTTTCAAGCATTTTCCGGGTGGTGCCGAATGTTCCGGCATAGCCGATAAAGTATGTGCCGAATTCGTTTCTGGAGGGATTGGCGAAGGCCATGTTGGCCCGCACAATTTTCAGTTCCCTGCCGTCGGCGTCCGCGATATTGGTGACCGCGTTATGCGCGTTCTCCGGTTTTTCCTCGTCGGACAGCTCAATATCGTTGAACTTTCTCCGCCCTATGGCCTTCTCCTGCTCTTCCACGGGCAGGGCGTTCCATGCCTCCATGTCGTGGATGTATTTCTGCGCAAAGGCGTAACTTCCGCCCCTGAAATAACTGTCTTCCGGGCCGATTGCGGCGAAACCGAAAGCTTCCCCGGCATCCGGGTTTTCGGTGCCGTCGACAAAGCCGATAATGGCCCTGCCGTCCAGATAGCGAAATCCCTGCACCTCGTCGATGTGTTCCACTGCGCTCCTGAGGGAGGCGCTGAAAACAGCCGCCATTTCGTGGCAGACGTCCAGCCTTTTGGCGCGGATGTGGAAAAAAATGTCGCCGGGTGTTGACGGCGCGGTGTGCTTCGCGCCCTTTATTTCCCTGAAGGGTTCCAGTTCTTTCGGACGGGGGCGGTCAGGAAACAGGCGGCCCCATGCCCCGGCCCCGAAGCCCATAACGCAGCTGGCTTCCGAATCGGGGAAGCGGTTGCGCATGCTCCGGGGAATGGCCGCGAAGCCGGCGCACAATTCCCTGACCCTGTCTGCGGCTTCCTTTCCGGAAAGCAGGCCGAAAACCATGAAGATGGCGTGCTCTCCCGGCTTGTTGATGACGTCCTGCGCGTTCATGACGGTTCCGTTCATTAAAAATTCCTCTATGGTTTGAAACATACTGGTTCACCGTGTTGTTTGTTGCGCTGTTACCATAAATTTCCCCGCAGATAAAGCCGCTTTTTCGCCGCCGGACAGGTACAGTCCATTTCCGCCGCCGCTTCGCTGCCGGGCTGACATCCGGCCTCGCTCCATCCTTGTCCGGAACTGTTCTTCAATTTTGGCTCAAACCTTGCATGGGTACGGCAAAAGCTTACGCCGGCCGCCTGGGCGCGTCCGGCGCGGCAGAGGAGTTTTTCCATGCAAGACGCCATGTTCAGCGGACTTTTCGGCGCATTGACGACCGAGCACCGCATGAATTTTATCGCCAATAATCTGGCGAACGTGAACACTACCGGCTACAAGCAGGACAGGCTGGCCTTCAAGGACACCATGGCCTTTTACACCCACGATGAAATACGCGAGCCTCTCGCGAACGTACGTTCAAAACCTCTCTTTCCCGAGCCGAAAAACATGTCGCGCGTCCGTATCGCCGTGTCAAAAACGGATTATTCCCAAGGGGCGTTCCACCACACAGGCGATCCTCTGGATGTGGCCATATACGGAGAAAACGCCTTTTTTCGCGTGGAGACGCCGCGCGGCGAATTTTTGACGCGCGACGGACATTTTGTCCTTTCCGGCGAGGGGATGCTCATGACCCCGCAAGGCTATACCGTGCAAGGCGTCGGCGGCAACATAGTCATTCCTCCGGGTACCCGCAATATAAGCGTCAGCGCCGACGGACAGGTTTTTGCCGACAACGCTCCGGTGAACGCCATAGCCTTGGTCAGCGTGGACAATCCGCAAAATCTCGAAAAAATGGGGCGCAATCTCTACAAACCCCGCTCTGGTGTGGAAGTGGCGGAGGGCGATGCCTATCTTGACGGCGCGCGTCTGGAGCAGGGTTTCATAGAAACGGCCAATGTGGAAGTGGTGACGGAAATGGTCAACATGATTGAGGTACAGCGCCAGTTTGAGGCCTATCAAAAGGTCATGCAGACGGCGGATGCTCTGGATCGCGACGCCAATCAGAAAGTGGGGCGGCGTCAGGGCTAAATTCCTGACCGGGCAACCGGATTCAGAACCTTCGGAGCAGGAGGATTTCCATGATACGTTCTCTGTGGTCGGCGGCTACCGGCATGGTGGCGCAACAGCTCAATGTTGACGTTATTTCCAACAATCTGGCCAACGTCAATACCACGGGATTCAAGAAAAGCCGGGCGGAATTCGAGGATCTGATGTACCAGACCATGAAAATCGCGGGAACCATCACCGAAGGCGACAACATGCTGCCCGTGGGCATTCAGGTGGGCATGGGGACACGGCCCACGGCGGTGCACAAATTTTTTACCCAGGGCAATTTTCAGAATACCGGCAATGCCCTGGATGTGGCCATTGAAGGCGACGGATTTTTTCAGGTGGATGTCAACGGCGAGCTCATGTACACCCGTTCCGGAGCCTTCAAGCTCAATCAGGATGGAACGGTGGTCACGGCCAACGGATACATTCTCCAGCCGGAATTCGCCGTGCCGCCGGAAACAAAAAACATCGCCGTCTCCGCGAGCGGGCACATCGCCGCCCTGGACGCCCAGGGAGAGGAGATAGCCGGAGCGGAAATTCCGCTCTACACCTTTATCAATCCGGCCGGTCTGGATTCGCGCGGCCGCAATCTCTACACCCCTACCGAAGCGTCCGGGGACGAGGTGGAGGGCGTGCCCGGCACGGACAACGTGGGAACCCTGGCTCAGGGTTTTCTGGAAATGTCCAATGTGGAGGTGGTGGACGAAATGGTCAACATGATTGTTGCCCAGCGCGCCTATGAAGTCAATTCCAAGGCCATACAGACCTCGGACTCCATGCTCGGCATCGCCGTGCAGCTCAAACGCAGCTAGGGAATATTGAAATGAAGGCCGGACGCATGGTTCTTCTGCTCACGCTCCAGTTCACGGCGATGCTCGCGCCGCCTTTTTCCGCGCCTGCTCCGGCGCGGGGCGATATGCCCCATGCCGTCCGGCAGGAGAGCGGGCAACATCGCCGCGCGGCTTCACAAATTCCATCCCGGACGCGGCCGCAAATGCCCCTGCCTCCGGACGCGCAAATTCCGCGCGCGGCAAAGGCCACCGCGCAGGTGGCCTCAGGAGCCGTTCCGCTGGCCCCGCAGCGGACAGATATGCTCGGTTCCGACGACTGGCGGCTCAAGGTGGCGGCCGCCGCCGTAACCAACACCGACATGGTGTTGCTGGGCGATATCGCCGTCCCGCTCGGCGCCGTCAGCCCCGAGATGTGGGAATCTCTCAGGATGAAAGAGCTTTGGCCCGCGCCGCCGGAGGAAGGCAAACCTCTGCAGGTCAACCGCTCGCGCCTGTCGCAGGCGTTGCGCCAGAGCCTCGGCAACGGGACGGCGGGGCGGTGCATTTTGCCGACTTCCCTCGTTATACAGCGCGGAGGCGTGGTTTTTCGCGAGGACGCGCTGCGCTCCTATGTGATCAAAAGTCTGGCGCCCCAACTGGCCGCCATGCCGGGGGACGCGGAACTCCACGACTTTCGGCTGCCGGAATACATTTTTCTGGCCCACAGCGGCCAGCGCATCCAGTTGGAACCCGGCAAGCTGGCGCCGGGGCGCATTGCCCTGCGTTTTGCCGTGCAGGAGGCCGACGGGAGCACACTGCGCCGCGTGGCGGGCATGGCGAATCTTTTGTTGTGGGTCACTGTGCCTGCGGCGGCCCGCCCTCTGGACAAGAATGACAGCCTCAGTCCGCAGGGGATCACGTTTATGCGGGTCAACGCGGCGCAACTGCGGGATCTGCCCTGGGACGGCCAGGGCGGACCCTGGCGTCTGACGCGCTCCATCGCAACGGGAGAGCCCATTTTCCGGAACGATCTTGTCAGCGAACTCATGATACGGCGCGGCGACGTGGTAAATCTGGTCTACTCGCGCGGCAACGTGCGCATGAATACACGCGGAGAAGCCCTGGTCGACGGCGAGCCCGGCGCCGGCATCGCGGTACGCAATTTGCAAACAAAAAAACAGGTCTACGGAATTGTCAGGAACGGCAGCACCGTGGAGGTACATTAACCCCGTGAGGATATCCGCCATGAAAGCCTGGACAGGCATTGCCATACTGGGACTTGTGCCGCTGCTCTGCGCGGGATGCGGCGGCGGCAGCGCCCATCGACGCCCCGCCCTGCAGCCTCCGGTTACTCCCAATCAGGAGTACCGGCACGAAACCAGCGCCAGGGACAATCCCGGTTCGCTCTTCGCGGCCGGCGAGGAGGAACCCCTTTTTTCCGACAGCCGGGCACGGCGCGTGGGTGATATTGTTGTGGTGAAACTGGTGGAAAACACCAAAGCCCAGAACAAGGCGGAGACAACCGCCAACAAGGAATCAAACAGCGATTATTCGGTTGCCAACCTGTTTACCCAGTCCCGGGCCGGCTTTTTGCCCTTTGTGCCGCTGGGGCCGCGCGGCAATGTGAGCGGCACCGCCCCGCTGGTGAAAACCGGATCCGGCGACGACTTGAGCGCTACCGGCAAGACCAAGAGGGAGAACTACGTCACCACGTCCATGGCGGCGCGCGTTATCCGCGTGCTGCCCGGCGGTCTGCTGCAGATAGAAGGCGCGCGGGAAATACGCGTCAATGAGGAAACGGAGTACATGGTGGTGCGCGGCACCATACGCACGCGGGATGTGGATTCGGACAACGCCGTCCTCTCCAGCCAGATAGCCGATGCGAGCATCGAATATTACGGCCGCGGCGTGCTTGCGGACAAACAGAAGCCCGGCTGGTTCACGCGCCTGATGGACAATGTCTGGCCGTTCTGAGGCGGGGCCTCACAGCGAAGACGTCAATCCCTTGCCGAAAACCCTGTTCAGCAGGAAGAGCGGGAGGATAACGCTGACAATCAGCAGGGCGCCGTAGGCGGAAGCCGGTCCGAAGTCGCCGCTGCCTATGTACTGGAATATCTGCACCGTCATGGTGCTCCAGGGGCCGTAATAGAGGACAATGGTCGAGCTCAGTTCCGCGAGAATGGTGACCCACATGATAATGCCGCCGGCCAGGATGCCGGGCAGCATGGCCGGCATCACAACTTTCAGGAAGGAGCGCAGCGGGGGGACGCCGAGGTTGACGGAAGCCTCTTCGACTGAAACGTCGATTTGCTGCAAAAGCGCCGATGTGGTTTTGACCGAAAACGGGGTCTTGCGGATAAAATAGGCCAGCACCAGAATCATCCAGGTTCCCGTCAAGGGAAACGGCCCGCTGTTGTAGGTGGCCGCGAGCGCGATGCCCATCACCGAACCGGCGATGACCAGGGGAAGCATCATGGCGAGATCCAGGGTATAGGCTGAAAATCCGCGCTTGCGCACGATAAGGTAGCTGACCAGCATTCCGAAAAGCATTCCCGCCAGCGTGGCCGTGGTGGAAAGAAAAAAAGAATTGACGATGGGCCTGGGCGCGACGGCGAGGGCGGCTTTCAGGTTTTGCAGGCTGAATTGCCCGTAGTACATGACGGGACCGCTGGTTTTTGTCACCGCGGCCACCAGCACAACCATGAACGGCGCGAGCGCCAGAAAAACGACAAGGGCGCAACAGCCGAAAGCCGCCCAGGCCAGCGCGGGAGGAAGTTTGAGTATCTCCGGGGGGCGCAGGGCCGACATGGCGTAGCTTTTGCGTTCCACCCAGAATTTCTGGAGAACTGTCAACACGAGGGTAATGACGACCAGCACGGAACTCAGGGAACCCGCCATGCCGGGATTGCCTCCCATTTCGCTGATGAATTCACTGTACGCCTGCTCGGCCAGCACCTTGACATTGCCGCCGATAATAGTGGGGACGCCGAAGTTTTCAATGGACATGCAGAAAACGATAAGACCTCCCGCCGCTATGGAAGGAGTTACCACAGGCAGCGTGACGGTGCGGAATACCCTGAAAGGCGTCGCCCCCAAATTGCGGGCGCTTTCTTCCAGCGAACGGTCCACCGAATTGATGGCCGCTGAAACCATCAGGAAAACAAAGGGAAAAAATTGCAGGGTGAAAACCAGAACTATCCCGTGCCACCCCATGATGCTCGGCAGGCGGATGCCCATATCCTCAATGAATCTGGTGATGAAGCCGCTGCGGCCGAGCATGAGCAGCCAGGCTTCGGCGCCGATAAATGTGGGCAGAATGAGAGGCAGCGTGCCCAGAGTGCGCAGGGTATCCGCGAAAGGCAGTTTGAACCGGGTGGTGAAAAAGGCGAAGGGCACGCCGATCAGCACGCTGAAAAGCGTTGCCGCGGCGCTCACGAACAGGCTGTTCACAAGACAGTTCCAATAAAAGGGCGTCGTGAACACCGTAACGTAGTTTTTGAGCGTGAAGCCGCCCCCGGCGGCATCCTGAAGGCTCGCCCTGAAAATGGTGGACATGGGATACACCACGAGCATAAAGAGCACGGCGAGGGCGGCCAGAAAAATGACGTTCCATGAGGTCAGAAGGGTTCCGGCGCGCATCACTCAGCCAGAACAACCGGGCGTTGCGGCGAAAAAAAGAGTTCCACGCGTTCTCCCGGACGCTTCGGGAGCGACCTGCCGCCGGCGGGGACATCAACCCGCATGAGCCGCCCCATGGCCTCTATCCGGTAAAAAATGGCCGGACCGAGAAAGGTGCTTTCGCGCACCGTGCCGGTGAAACGATTTTGCCGGTCCCCCGGACCGGCTTCCTCTATCCACTCCGGACGCAACATGATGGTGAAAGGAGGGGATCTGCGGGTGTCCATATCCAGAACAACGGGCATCCCGTCGATACGCCCCGTCACGCCGTCCCCCGCGCCCCCGGGGAGAACTTCCAGCAGGGTGCAGGCCCCCATGAATTCGGCCGTAAAGCGGTTGACCGGATTGAAGTACACTTCCCGCGGATTTCCCGCCTGCTGCAGCCGGCCGCCGGAAAGTATGGCCAGGCGGTCGGAAATGGCCATCGCCTCTTCCTGGTCATGGGTGACATACACGGTGGTGATCCCGAACTCTTTCTGAATGCGGCGTATTTCCTCACGCATGTCAATCCGCAGTTTGGCGTCCAGATTGGAGAGGGGTTCGTCCATAAGCAGCACTTGCGGCCGAATGACCAAAGCGCGGGCAAGGGCCACCCTTTGCTGCTGTCCGCCGGAAAGCTGTCTTGGAAACCGCTCCCCCATGCCGTCCAGATGCACCGCATCCAGGATTGAGAAAACCCGCTCGCGTATGGCCGCCTGCGGCGTGTTTCTGGCTCTCAGCCCGTAGGCCACGTTTTCAAAAATCGTCAGATGGGGAAACAGGGCGTAGTTTTGAAATACCATTCCTGTTTCCCGCTTGTGCGGCGGGGTCTTCACGATTGAGCCGCCGGCGAAAAGGATATCTCCCTCATCCGGCAAGGAAAATCCGGCCAGCATGCGCAAAAGCGTCGTTTTGCCGCACCCGCTGGGGCCAAGCAGTGTGAAAAACTCCCCCTCGGCAATCTCCAGGCTGATATGGTCAACGACGGCCTGCTTCCCGAAGCGCTTTACAAGGCCGTCAAGCACAATGGAGGCCATGCGCGATATCCTTTTGCCGCATACGGAGGGACGGCCTTCCTATTTTTTGTTCAGGACGAGTTCCCGCCATTTGGCGAGGATATCCTTCTGCAGGGCATTGGCTTCCGCCGGGCTGTAATCCTTCAGCACGTTTATTACGGCCAGGGCGGGCAGACCGGCTATTTGTCCGGCATCCGGCCGGGCCGGCCGGCGGTAGTATTTGGCGTATATTTCCGAAACGACGTCTTTGGAAAGGAGATAATCAAAAAAAGCGCGGGCTTCCTTTTCATGTTTGGCTCCGGCAACCAGAGCCGCCCCTTCCGGCGCGGAAATCACGCCGTCGGAGGGGTAAACGATTTTTACCGCGTCGGATCCCCCCGCGACATAACGATATGCCGCGTACTCCATGGTAATGCCCACGGCGAATTCTCCCTCGGCCGTCCCCTTGTACACGAAGCTTGAACTGTCAAGAATGCGCGTATTTTCAACAAGCCTTGCGAGGCCATCCCATCCGTAGAGCTTGTACAGCCCATAGATCTGGGCATAGGCGGAACCGGACTTCGCGGGGTCGGCCATGACGACCTTGCCTTTCCATTTCGGGGAAAGGATGTCGGCCCAGCTTTTCGGCATTTCTTCCGGTTTGACGAGCCTCGTGTTGACCATCAAAATCATGAGCTGGGTGTTCGACGCCGTCCAGCGTTTGTCCGTAGCCACATACCCGGCGGGAAGGATTTTGGCCTCCGGGGAATCGTAGGACATGAAATTTTCCTTCGCGGCCTCCAGCACCGCCACATCTCCGCTCCAGAATATGTCGGCCAGCGGATTGTTTTTTTCGGCGCTGATGCGTTTCATGGCTTCCCCGGTGCCGAGACGCACCACAGTCACCTTGATTCCGCTCCGCTTTTCAAACCCCTGGGAAACCATGTCGAGAAGTTCCGGCTGATTGGAGGAATAAAGCACGACCTCGGCCGCGCCGGACGCGGGCGGCAGGCAAAAAAGGAAAGACAGGAGCAGGGCCGCGGTCAGGAAAAATTTTATCTTGTCCAAGGGGACCTCCACAGTTTTGTCGCTGCTGAAAACACATTGCCCTGATTGGTGGGAAGAGATACTTTCTCCCTAATCGGGGCCAAAGTCAATCACTCCGGACACTGTAATTTTTCCTGAAAACGGAGCGGGCATGTACTGAAAAAGGCCGCCGAAAGGCGGCCTTTTTCAGTTTTCAGGTTTGTTGCGTCGTCAGAACGAATACACGAAGCCCAGGTTGGCGTTCCAGGGGTCGCGCACCTGATCGTTCTTGCCGTTCATCCTGCTTTCGCCCCAGACGGCTTTGGACTGAGCCAGCCAGGTGGCGATGTAGTCGGCGTCCAGGAAGACCTTGAAGTTCTCATACATCTGGTATTCGGAGTACAGGCCGATTTCCAGGGCCTTCGCGGCGCTGGCCGAATTTGACGGCAAAACGCGGTAATAAAAATTTTGAGGGTATTAACAATAGAATGATTTTAGTGTATGCTTTCTCTACGCCAAAGGAGGAAGTATGCCCGAATGTCCAAAATGTGGATCAGCTGAAAGTGTCAAGAACGGTAGGCATCTCG
>JAISLI010000004.1 GCA_031291035.1 Desulfovibrio sp. | reverse complement strand
CCGGGCGCGGCCCGGCGGGGGTTGAGCGGATTTTTCAAAGCGTTTTTTGCCGGCCTCATGTCACTGCCCTCCTGTGGGAAATGGAAACGCCGCGAAAAGCGGAGCTTCCCGTTTGTTTTGCGGTATTGCGGGTGGATTGGGAAGGGACCGCGCGTTGGCGGCCCCCGGTGGACAAGTCAGGTTTGGAAATGACGAAAAGGCCCAGCTTCCTTGAGCAAAGAAGGCAGAGCCGGAAAGCCGGGAGAGGGAAACGCGGAAAAGTGCGCCGGGATTGAAAAAAGGCGCGTTTCGGGGCGGAGTTAGATGTGTGTGTGTGTGTGTGTGTGTGTGCAAAAATCAGGCCAAAATCGCCGATTTCAGCCCGCGCGTCCATTCTTTTTCCCTTTTTTCCGGGATGAATATCCTTCATGCCGTCCGCCCAGGGCAAAAATGTCCGTTCGGCAGTGCCGTAACGTCGCACAATCGTCACACAGACGAAACATTTACCTGTTCGCGACGCGAAAGTAAAGACTTTTCTCCGGAATTTTTGAGGCGATTGAAGAAAATTCATATCATATTGAAATAAAAAATATTTATCAGATTTTTGCCTGTGCTTGCATCGTTCATTCGCTTTGATATCATTGATTGCATTTGATTCGTCAACTCAAAAAAACCTTGACTCGCGAGGCGGGTCTATACATGCCCTGCCTGAGCCTGAAGGCTGCTTTGACATATCATTGCCCCTGGGGTATTCTTATCAGGGAGGTATGACCCGTATCCGCACGGATTTGCGGGCAAACGGGGAATACGCCGCAAACCGGAAGGAAAAAATCTGTGGCCTGTCTCGCGTATGTCACTGTGCCGGATAGGGAGCGCGCCTTGGTCATTGCCCGTGCGCTTGTTGAAGCCCGGCTTGCCGCGGGCGTCAACGTGCTGTCCGGCGCGCTGTCAGTGTACCGCTGGCGGGGCGAGGTCAGGGAGGCCGAAGAATGCCTTCTTTTTGCCCAGGTCAGCCGGGCGGCTTTTTCCGCTTTTTGCGAGACGGTGCGGCGGCATCATTGCCATGAAGTACCCTGCATCGTGGCCCTGCCCCTCCAGGCCGGGCATCCGCCCTTCATGGGCTGGATTGCGGAAAACAGCCTGCCGGAATGAGCTTGTCCAATCCGTTCAGGAGGAAAAATCATGGCCATTTATGTTTCCGGTTCCCTGGCCTTCGACCGCATTATGACATTCCCCGGCAATTTTCAGGACCATATCCTCATGGACAAGCTCCATCAGATAAACGTAAGTTTCATGGTTGCGGGCATGGATGAGCGGCGTGGAGGCTGCGCCGGCAATATCGCCTGGTCTTTGGCCCTGCTCGGCGAAAAGCCGGTGATCGTGTCCTGCGCGGGGCGTGATTTTGACTCCTACGCCAAAATGCTCCGGAAAAAAGGGCTGCCCATGGACGGCATACGCCGAGACGACAGCCTGTTCACCGCCTTGGGCTACATCACGACGGATTTGAACGGCAACCAGATAACGGGATTCTATCCCGGCGCGATGGCCACGCCGACCGACTATGCCTTTGCCTCCCTCAACCCCGAGGGCGATCTGGCCATCGTCTCCCCCGGCAACATGGCCGACATGCGCCGCCTGCCGACGCTGTTCCGGCAGGCGGGCGTGCCGTATATTTATGACCCCGGCCAGCAACTGCCCCTCCTTTCCGCCGACGATCTGCTGGGCGCGATTGAGGGTTCCTTCGCCTGCATCACCAATGATTATGAACTCAAAATGATCTGCAAGACCACGGGGAAAACCGAACAAGAACTGCTTGGCAGAACATTGTGGCTTGTGACCACGCTTGGCGCGCAGGGCGCTCTTGTACGCGGGGCGGACGGCAGCGAAACGCACATCCCCGCGGTCGCGCCGAAAAGCGTGGCCGATCCCACCGGAGCTGGCGACGCGCACCGCGCGGGCCTTATCAAGGGACTCGTACGCGGCCTGCTGATGCCGGAAGCCGCCAAATTCGGCGCGGTGAGCGCCAGCTTCGCCCTGGAGTGCATGGGAACGCAGGAGCATAAATTCACGATCGCCCAGTTCAAAAGACGCTATGAAAAGGCCTTTGGCCCATTGCCGACGGACCTGCCCTGAGCGGGGCGGCCAGCGGATTTTCCGGGGCCGGCCCCAAAGGCGAGCCTGTCTTCCAGGGTTTTGTCTATGACGACAAGGAGCGAGCGGTATGTTCTGTCTACCCGCACGGTTCCGGCGGACGCGGCGCGCAACGTTCTGACGTGCCGCGCTTCGGCGTAGATGACGCGGGCTTTTCCGGATTCAGCCGCCCAGCTCTTGCAGGCGGCCAGAATTCCCGCCTGGACGAGCGTTTGTTCTGGGACTTCCTGACCGGCGTAGGCCCTGCGAATAATCACATGCGCACCCGGGCCGTTTTCCGCGTGCAGCCAGATATCATACGGCGCGGCGAGTTTGCGCGCCGCGAGATTGCCCTTGGCGTCCCGCCCGCGCAGGAGAACAAAGCCGTCGTCGCTGACGAAGGCGCGGATGTTCTTCGGCAGATTCTTCGGCGGGACGGCAAGGCCTTTTTGACCCGCGCCCCTGTCGGGGCTTGCTTCCGGAGACAAAAACGCCCGCCGCGCCCTGGCGAGATCGGCCGTTTCTTCTTCCAGGACGACGCGGCGTAGCGCCAGATGCGCAAGGCCGCGTCGTCCGCGCTTGGCCGTATGGAAAAGCGCTTCCATTTCCTGCCGGACGGTTCGCCGGGGGGCAAGGCATATCTCCCTGGCGGGTCCATGCTCTCCGGCCGGAACCGCAACCCCGCCGCCCCGGAGTTCCTGCGGCAGACGCCAGAGGTTTTCCCGCAGCGCCAGGGCATCGGCCTGCGCGCCGGCCATGGCGGCAAGACGACTTTCCTCTTCCCGCAGCCGCTGCCGCAGGCGTTCCAGTCCGCGGGCCTGCCGGTCAAAGGCACGTTGCTCCGCTTCCGCCCTTTGCCTGGCCAAACGCAGAAAAACAAGCCCATGTCCCGCTTTTTCAAGCAAGTCCAGCACGTCCTCGCCACTTTCTTCCCCGGCGTCGCCGCGCAGCGCGGGGGGCAGCGGCCAGGCGCTGGCAAGGCAGGCATCTCGCTCCCCCGGCCTGCGGTATACGAACACATTGCCGCCGTCCTCCTTGAGATCCGCAAGCAGAGCGGCGCCTTCCCTCTCATCCAGATGGGCCAGGGTACGGCGCAGGGCCGGCGTGAGAACGGGCCATTGCCGCCATGCGGCGCAGGCTTCGGCAAGGTTGTCCAAAGGCGGCCAATGAAGCGTTTCCTCTTCCGGAGCGGCCTCGGCCGTCAAAAAATGCAGAGACGCGCCGTAGCGCAGATCCAGACACAGCCAGACAGAAGTGCCGACGGTCTTTGTGGCGCAATTCCGGGGAGCGGAACGCTCCAGAAGCAGCCAGAGCCTGCGTTCATGAAATTGTATGACGCCGGCGCGTATCCTTTTGCCCGCGGCGTGTTTGCGCAAACGCATCACCTGCGCGGATGGCGCGTTGTTTGCGCTTGTGCGCCCGGAAGTCAGAAAACAGAAGGCGCCTTGTTTGCCGTAGCGCCAGCAGAGTTGCCTCGCGCGTCCGGCGGAAAAAAGGCGGAAGGTCAGAACGCCCGGAAGCGGTTCCTGAATTTTTTCCAGGCGGGTGCCCTGTATGAGCGGCGTCAACGCCCCGCAAAAACGGCTGAAAAGATGCGCATCCATTTTTCATCCGGGATGAAACTGTTCCGAAACGCGGCCTGAATGCAAAAGCCGGATGTATTCCTTGTTTTTACGCGCTCCATTGTCCAGAATAATGACCGGCCTTTCAAGTTCGGAGCCGCTCACAGGGACATTTATGGAAATTCACGCGGCAATGACGCGGAACAAAAAACCGCGTCTGTAAACAGCGTCTCGCGCGGCGTCAAAGCGTTTTTCCGCTTCCGCCGCGCGAGACCGTTATTTACGGGATGTTCTGACGCCGCGTTTCCGGCCTTTCCGGATTGCTCAGTTGAACCAGCCGGGCGCGAACTCCTCCCGCGGGTCGTCAGGGTCCACCGCCGGGCGCTGCCCCAGCGGGGCGAGATCAATGAGCATTTGCGGTAAAAGATTGCCTGTGAGCGCGCACAGCCTGTATGCGCCCACCAGAATGTTGCCGCGTGAGGTTTCAGACTGGGTGGAGGAATTGTACAACTCCGATTCGGCGTCCAGCACGTCAAGAAGCGTGCGCCGCCCCAGCTGAAACTGCTCCAGATAGGCGCTGCGCGTAAACTTGTTGTACTCCACGGCCTTGGTGTAGTGCTTGTACTGCTCCTGCGCGGCCAGATAGTTGATCCACGTGCTGTCGATATCCAGCTTCAACTCGTCAATGAAATTGTACATTACCTGCCGGGACTGGCGTATTCTGGCCAAAGCCGCTTTACGCTCGGCCCAGTCCGCGCCGCTGTTGAAAATATTCCAGCGCACCGTGCCGAGAACATCGAAACTGAACGTCCAGCGCTCATTTTCATCATAGACGCCGCGATTGGAATAGTTGGGGCCCGCCTCAAGATTGACCGTCGGATAAAAGGCCGATTCGGCCAGTTCCTTGTCGCCCACCAGCGCCCGTATGTCCTGCAGGTAGGCGGCCAGTTTGGGATTGCCTTTCTCGGCAAGCAGAAACACGGATTCGGGATTTTCAAAAATCTGCGGCGGCAGGGTAACCACCTGCAGCTTGGAGTTGCCGGGAAGACCCGTCAGACGGGTATAGGTTTCCTCGGCCACATGCAGGGAAGCCTTGGCTTCGGCAAGGCTTGAAAGCGCCCGGGAAAGGCGCGATTGCGCCTGAGTTACGTCGGCCACGGTATCCGCGCCAAGATTGGCGCGCTCCTGGGCCTTGGCCAGCACAGCCTTGTGCTGGTCCACGTTTTTTACAGAGAGGTCATAAATTGTGCGGCGGCGCAACAGATCAATATGCGCGATGACACCGTCAAGAGAAAGCGAGGTGGCGGCGTCAAAAACCCTGTGCTTCACGGATTCCAGAGTCGATTTCGCGCTGCGAACGCGGGAGCGGGCCGCGAATCCGTCCCAGACGGGCTGCACAAGCGTCGCGCTGTAGCCGACGACCGACCACATCTGGTTCTCATGGTCCAAAGCCCTGCTGGAAGAATCGCTGATTATCCCGTACCCGGCCCGGCCGGAAACATCGACGCGCGGCCCGAAGCCGGCTCTGGCCCGGTCCACTTCATGCTCAAGCACATCACGGTTTTCAAGCAGGCCGCGCAAATTGCGATGCGTGCGCAAAACGCCGTATATCGTGTCGTCAACACTGATGCTTTGCCCAGGTTGCGGCGCGGGCGGATAGGCGGATTCCGCCGCAAGCCCGAAAGCCGGGGCAAGCAGAATCAGAAAGAAAGAAAAAAAAACGCGTTTCATAAGGACCCCCTTTCCCCCGGCGACACATACGCGAAAGCTGTCTATCCCAAGCTCAGCCATACTCGCGAATGCCGGGTTAATGAACTGACAAACCTGCCTTTTCTTGCGACCCTTCACTGTTCTTTTCAGCCAAATCCCCTTACTCCATTAGAGCATTTTGCTTTTGAAACGCTCCCTTCGGCGCTTTACGGCGAAACGCGGTTTCGCCTGCGCCTCATGGGCGGGCGGCGGTGCATCCGCCCCGCCGCCAGAACAATTTCAAAATGAAATTGCTCCAGGGTGTTGTCCTCCGACAGGGACAGAATTTGAAGAACTCCCGCATCTTTCGGAAAAAATCTCCGCATCTGTACTATGCGTCCTGTTTGATGTTGCCGTTTGGTCGCAACAATTTAATTTAGATATTCCACAAAAAATGTCAATAATAGGCAAGTATTTTTTTATAAAATTTTATTTTTTGTTGTTTTTTTGTTTAATCTTCCGGTGAGACACATTCGTATTACTATTCTTCCACAGATATTTTATAGAATTTTGAATAAATTTATATAAAAAATATTTTGAAAATTTTTATATAATTAAAATCGGTACCCCCCCCCGGCTCTTCCGGGGGACTCACAAAGTTTGACTTTTCGGGAAAAAGAAGAAAGCCCCTTGTCGTGAACCACTCAAAGTTCAAGGCCGGGAGGCTTCCTGGATGATAGAGAGACGCCATGCTCCGGAAGCCGTGAACCGTCATTTCGTCCTTGCCGTATGTCAATAGACTTTTTGATAGGACGTTAGAGCAATTTCAAAGTGAAATTGCTCTAAGCCCCGCTTGGTTTTTCATACCTTGCGGGGCTTGGTTGGATTAACATTTGGTGGGACGTGCGGGGATCGAACCTGCGACTCTCTGCTTAAAAGGCAGATACTCTACCGACTGAGTTAACGTCCCGGTTGTGTAAATTTATAGGCTGGACGCCGGCGTTGTCAAGACGAATGTGGGCGGCGCGGGGAACGCGCGGGAACAAACCATTGCGCATGGTTGCCGTATCATGCCGTTCATGCGGGTTTTCAATGAAAAAGGACGGAAAGGAATCCGTCCTTTTTCATTGACGCTCCAGCCTGACGTCAAAACATTAACGGGGACTGTTGCCGCGCTGTTTTTTCTGCGGATAGAGGAAGAGATTCCAGTACAATACATACACGGGCAGCACGACTATTATCATGATGTACGCCCAGTTCTTGGTATACAGAAAATATTGATAAAACGAGCTGAATTCCATTGCGCTCTCCTTTGCCCTAATGGCTGCCCTTGAAGTTTGGATGCTCATAAAGCACAGGCATGTGGTACACAATAAAACGGTAGGCCGTCACAATCATTGTTACCACAAAGCAGGAAATCCAAATTTCCCAGATGCTCGGAAAATACCGTTCGGCCGAGGGCAACGCGTAGTTATGGGCAATCATGCTGACGTTAAAGCGGTTGAACACGATGCCCAGCACTGTATTGGCAGCGGCAAAACGGCAAATCTTCAAATTGCGTTCCCGTGATCCCCTGGCATAGAGGAAGGCCGGCAACAGAACGAAGCCGAGTATTTCCACAAGCCACAACAGGCCGTAGCCGGAGCAAAGATACGGAGTATTGGCCTGTACCAGCAAATCAATACATTTGAGCATAAAGTACGCGAACAGAATAAATGAGACGGCCTTGGAGAAGCTGAAAACCACTTCGTCGGCCTCCCGCAGATGGGTGGCGTCCATGTAGTGATGCGCGCCCCTGTGCGCGAACATGCCTTCAAAGATGACCATGGAGCCGCCGGCGGCCATGGAACTGACAAAAAAGAACATGGGGATGAAAGGGGAATACCACAGCGGATGCAGTTTGCCCGGAGCGATAAGAAACAGCGAGCCGAGCGATGACTGGTGCAGCGTGGAAAGCGTCACGCCGAAGATGGTCAAAATGATGGTGGCGCGGTTGACCAGGGCGCGCCATTTGAGCAGGAAGGGGAACTTTTCCGCCAGCCATTCGCACGGGGCAACGGAAAATTCCACGAAGAGCACCGTGAGATAGGTCGCCACGCACAAGCCGACTTCAAAAAGCACGGAAGTTGTGCCGGGGAAGAAGAACATGTAGGGCAAACGCCACCAATGGCCCAGATCATACAGCAGAGCCACCACAACAAAGGCATAGCCGAGGAAGGCCGTTGTCACGGCGGGGCGCACGGCGGAATGAAAATGCTTCATCCCCATGACATAGCAGGCGACGGTGGTGAAGTAGCCGCCGGCCGCCAGCGTCACACCGCACAGGAGGTCAAATCCGATCCACATGCCCCAAGGCTGCACGTCGGAAAGATTGGTGACCGAACCGATGCCCTGGGTAAAACGGATAAGTGTGATGATCAACCCGCCGGCGAGGATGACGGCTGTCAGGATATTGCCCTTGGTAAGGGTGAAAAATTCGCCGAGGTTGAACAGTTTGTCTTTTGTGGGAATGTGAATGCTGTGTGCCATTTACTTGTCCTCCCCATGATGTCCGCGGTTCGCGCAGGTTTCCTCCCTGGTCCTCAGGGCGTCGGCCATGGCCTGGCGTGCCGTGTCCGCAACGCCTGGGCCCTGGGTTTCCGCAATCTTGCGAACGGCGGCGTCCATGACATTGGCCATATCTTCCCTGGCATCCCTGATAATTGTTTCTGTTTCAGCCTTGTGCATGGCTTCGCGGCGTTTTGATATGGCGTAGGCGCCTCCGAAAAGCACCGGCCAGAAAGCCACAATCATCGGCACGGCGCCAAGCGCCCCGGCCGTCAGTTCACCCATGGGACGATTGCCCAAATGCGTGTCCAGCCCCAGCGCCCTGAATTCATGTCCTGTTTCCGCCAGTGAATGTTCCGCGGGGACGGCCGGAACCAGCACCATCCAGGCGGTACCGCCGGCGTCCCATTCACCATAAATGTAATCCGCGTATTTGTCCGGGTTGGCCTTGATACGCGCGCGCGCCACCTTGATGAGATCGGAGCGGCGGCCAAAGGTCAGGGCGTCCATTGGGCAGGCCTCCACACAGCCGGGAAGTTTGCCTTCCCTGAGGCGGGGCTCGCAGAATGTGCATTTTTGCACAAGAGGATCCCAAGCGTCGTCGTATTCGAAACTCGGCACATAAAATGGACAGGCGACCATGCAGTAACGGCAGCCCACACACTGGGAACCGTCGTATGTGACGCTGCCGTCGGGCTGCTTCTGAAAGCATTTGGCAAAACAGGCCGAGGCGCATGCCGGATCATTACAGTGAAAGCACTGCAGTTTGCGGAACACCGGCTTGCCGTCCAGTTCATATTTGTTGACCACCGTCCAGGCGTTTGGCGTCATACGACGGGGTTTGTCCAGCACGGAGAGGTCATCGAAAGGCTTGTCGGGTCCGGGCAGATTGTTCACCTTGTTGCACCCCTCTTCGCAACGGCGGCAGCCGATGCAACGGGTCGTGTCGTGCAGGACGCCGTAACTGTTTTCATAATAGGGCCAAGTGTGTGTGCCGCCGGCGGCCTTGGCTACCTTGGCCGTGCCCAGAGCTGATGCCACGCCGGCGCTGCCCAGAATAGTCAGAAATTTTCTGCGATTCATTACTCTCCTCCTAACTTTGCAGCGGCGCTGTCAGCAGGCTTGGCCTCACTTTGCTTGTGACAGGTGACGCACGAAGTGTTGAGGGGCCTTGCGACGTTCATGCCCTTGTGGCAGCCCATGCACAACAGGTGATAGGCGGCCTTGAGTTGCGGACGTTCGGGGTTGGCGGGATTGATGCGTTGTGAATGGCAACTCCCGCATTTGGGCGGCGTATCCTTGAGCGGGCTGTAATGGTGGCATGTGGAACACAATGTTGTGGGCTGATTGTGGAAGGCCGCGGCCAGAGAATTGTCTTTGACGCGCTCCATCAGAGAAGCGACATGCCTGCGGTGGGCGAACATGCTGGCTTTGTACTGATCGGCGATCTCGTCGATAAATACTTTGTAGGGGCCGTCCGCGGGCTGAAGCTGCACCGGATTTTCACGGGTCTTAAGCGTGTCGACCGCAAGTTCGGCGTTCCTGCCGTCAGGCAGGCTGCCGGCGATGCCCGCTACCATGTCGCCCTTCGTCAGACCGCTCACGTTATGACAGGTGCTGCAATATGTTTCAGAGCGGGCGGGTTTCACAATACTGTGACATCCGGCGCATTCCGGCCGCTGGAGCTGCTTGGCGTGACAGCTTGTACAGCTCTGCGGCGTGTTTCCCTGCCCCTTCCGGGCACTGTTCGGGGAATGCATTGCCTGGGCCAGGGTGACGAATTTGCCTTCGGCTCTGCCTTCCAGGGTGTGACAGGTTGTACAGGCGGCCGTGTCGCCGGTGTGGTGGCATGATTCACAGTTTTCAACGCGATTCTCGTGAAGAAGGTGGTTGAAGGCCACAGGTTTCATGCCGACGCCTTCAGGATTGGGTTTTTCGCCAACAGGAAAGATGACCAAGGCTGACGGCGCGTCACTGACACTTGCCAACGCGGGGGCCGCGGCGGGCGCCGGGCCGGCATCCCCAAGTGTCAAATACGCCGCGCCGGCTACGGCAATCGCCGTCAGCAGGAGCAGAGTTGTGCCATTCCTCATGTGCTTTTCCTTTTGCATTCAGGCAGTCACCAAAATCACGCCCGCCGCACCATGCTTTGGGACGTTGCCGCCCGTTGCGGGACGGTATACTTAGATACAAAATATTTAGCCTGTTTGTAAAGCGGCGTCAAGGAGACTGACGAAAAATCAGCAATTCTGATTTTGAGATTTTTTCCAGAGAAATTTCGCTTTGAGACTGTCGCTTGCGGCGGAGTGAATCCGCCTTGCGACAATCTCGCGGCAAGGATTTGCGGGCAAATCCTTGCTCTGTATCCAAATGCAGGGCGTAGCGAAGACAGCGGGGAGCGCCGCAGGGGAGAAAATTTCGGCGCAGGCCGGACACAAATGTGCTATTGACAACGCCAACTCCGTTACAGCGTCCTGAGCCTTTTCAGCAGATATCCGGCCTTTGTCCTGCCGATGCCGGGCACCGTCAGCAGTTCTTCCAGGCTGGCGGCGCACATGGCCTCAATGCTCGCGAATTTCTCCCACAGAAGGCGCGCCGTAACCGGGCCTACGCCGGGCAGACGCATGAGTTCGCCGGAGAACGCGGCACTGCGGTGGGCTCTGCGATGGCGGCCTATGACAAATCGATGCGCCGTATCGCGGACATGCTGCAAAAAGAGCAGTTCCGGACCACCTTCGCGCAAAGGCAAAGGATTGGCCCGGCCGGGAATAAATATCCTGTCGCCCGCGTTGCCGGCCCGCCGAATCGCCCTGCCTTCCCCGTCTCTGGCCTTGGCAATGGCCGCCACCGGAAAAAAATTTTCCTTCCCCGCTTCGGCCAGCGCCCGCCGCACGGCGGCGAGCTGTCCGCGTCCACCATCGACCAGCAGAAGATCCGGCCAGGGCGGTCCGCTTTTGAGCCGTCGCTCCGTCCAGGCGTGCAGAGCCGCATAATCATCCCCGCCGTCAAGCACGGCATACGCGCGATACTCCCCCGGCGCCGGCCGCTCATTCTCGAAAACAACCAGCCCGGCCCTGGTCTCGCGTCCTCCGGTGTGGGAAATGTCCACGCATTCAATACGCCGGGGCGGAGCCGGCAAGTGCAATTCCCTGAAAAGCATGCCCGCAAGGGAGTATTTTTGCCTGAGGCGGGCCTCCTCCCGCGCATTGGCGACGGCAATATCCACAAGCCGGTTGTCCCGCGCGTTCTGCGGCGCCACAATGCGTACCGCGCCGCCCCGCTTTTCGCCCAGGGTATCCTCCATTATCTCCCGCTCCGGGCCGGAATCCTCCGCCGTTTCCAACAGCGGAAGCCAGGGCAGAAGTACCCGCGAAGGCGGGGGGAACACTGTGTAAAACTGGCTTAAAAATGACCGGAGCAGTTCCGGCGCGTCCTCAAAATCAAGGCCGCCGAAATAAAAACTCCTGCCGTCCGTCACCGAGCCGCCCCGCACAAAGACAATGCCGACGGCAAGACCCTTTTCCGCAGGAAACAGCCCTACCGCGTCCATATCGCCCCCGCCGGGCATAATGGCGGCCTGGCGCTCCACCGTGCGCTCCACGGCCTGAATCTGATTCCGCAGAATCGCCGCTTTTTCAAACTCCTGGGCTTCGGCGGCCCGGCCCATATCCTCGCGCAGGCCCATGAGCAACGCTTCCGCGCGGCCTTCCAGCAACGCACAGACCTTGTTCACCGTCTGCCGGTACTCCTCGGAGGATATCAGGCTCATGCAGGGGGCGGGGCATTGCCCCATGTGATGGTACAGACAGGGGCGCACGCGGTTTTTCATGGCCTTGTCCGAACAGCGGCGTAGGCCGAAAGACCTGTGTACAAGCCTCCAGGTTTCACGGGCCGAAACGGCCGAGGTAAAGGGGCCGAACAGGCGCGCGCCGTCGCGGCGCGCCTTGCGTACAATTTCCAGGCGCGGAAAGGGGTGTTTGACGTTGAACCGGAAAAGGACATATTGCTTGTCGTCGCGCAGGACGATGTTGTAGCGCGGCCGGTGTTTTTTGATGAGGCTCGCCTCAAGAAGCAGCGCTTCCTTTTCCGTGGTGGTGGCAATGATGTCCAGGCTACGCGTGTGCCCCAGCATGGCCCGGGTTTTCGCCGTCTGACGCTCGGCGTGAAAATAGGAAAGAATACGACGGCGCAATACACGGGCCTTGCCCACATAGATGATGCGGCCGCGCTCGTCCTTGTACAGATAAACGCCGGGAGCGAGAGGAAGGCTCTGTGGTTCCGGTTTTTCCAACGAAGCTGAATCCTTCGGCTTTTCCGGGCAGTCCGGCGCCGTCAATTCTCTATCCAGCCCTGAAGCGCCTCCACAATCTTGCGGGCCTGATCCGCGCTGGAAATGGTAAATTTTGACTGCTTGCGGTATTCTCCGCCGGCCTTCCTGTAACGCGCGATAACGTACTTGTCCGGTCCGTAGTCATCGCTTTCCGGACGCCATTCCCGATAACGGAAAAGGATCGTCGTCCATGCCCCCCGGCTGAGGATGACCTTGTCGGTCTCGCTGACGACCGTCCGGCCGTCTTCCTCGTAATTCACCGTTATGTCGTCAATGGATGTGAACAAACTCAAATCCCTGTGTAGTTGGCCAGCACCCCGCGAACATCTTCCGGCAACGGGGGGGGCTTGAGCCGCATATTCGCCGGAGACGGGCCATAATAGTTCATTCTGGTTTTCGCCATTTCCGTAAAGGCCATTAAAGTTTCCGCCATGGTCAATTCCTGCCCGCTGCCCAGTTTGCGCCCCAGCATGCCCAACACGATATCCGCGCTGGTGATCGTTCCAATTTGCTCCACCATAGTCCGCGCTCCTTAACCTTGGAGTTTGCCAGACCGGATCGGACAAATTCCGGAAAAGTTTAGGCCGGGGTATTACCCGCCAAGATAGACGGCCTTGATCTCCGGTGTCCGCAGAAGATCTTCGGCAGGGCCTTCCGCGACAATTTCGCCGGTATCCAGCACATAGCCCCTGTCGGCCACCTGCAGGGCCAGAAGGGCGTTCTGCTCCACCACAATTATCGTCAGCCCGTCGGCGTTGAGCCTTTTCAAGGTACGGAACATATCATACATTATGAGCGGAGCCAAGCCCATGGAAGGCTCGTCCAGAAGCAGCACGGAACATTTTGTCATAAGCGCGCGCCCCACGGCAAGCATCTGCTGCTCTCCGCCGGAAAGCGTGTCGCTGCGTTGCCGCGCCCGTTCCGCAAGGCGGGGAAACATGTCGAAAATATGGTGGATTTCTCTGCCGATATTCTCATTTTTTCGCGTCCACGCGGCAAGCTGCAGATTTTCAACGACCGTGAGATTGCCGAAAATGTGGCGGCCTTCCGGCACAAGAGTCATTTTGAGCCCGGAGACGATGCGGTGCGCCTCCATTCCGAGAATGGAAACGCCGTCAAACTCTATGTCGCCGCCCGTAACGGATGGAGACTCCGGCGGAGGCAGACGCATCAATGCCTTGAGCGTGGTGGATTTGCCCGCGCCGTTCGCGCCGATGAGCGTGACGATTTCCCCTTTCTCCACGTGGAAGGAAATGCCGTGCAGGGCCTCAATTTTTCCGTAGGCCGCCTTCAGGTTGCTGACGCGCAGCATCACAGCGCGCCGTCTCCCAGATAGGCTCTGACGACCTCCGGGTTCCGCCGGATTTCCTCCGGCGTCCCCTCGGCGATCGCACAGCCGAAATCCATGACGCTCAGCCGCTGGCACAGGGACATGACAACTTTCATCTGGTGCTCTATCATCCAGATGGAGATTTTGAATTCGTCATAAATCCAGCGGATGTGGCGGATGAGGCCCTCCACATCGACGGAGCCGAGGCCGGCCGCCGGCTCGTCAAGCAGCAGCAGCCTGGGGTTTCCGGCAAGGGCGCGCGCCAGTTCCACCCGGCGTTGCAGGCCATAGGGCAGGTTTTTGGGAAATTCCCCGGCGTATTCCGCAAGTTCCATCAGTTCCAGCACTTCACGCGCTTTTGTTTCAACGGCTTTTTCCGCCCGCCTGTACCGTCCGGTGCGCAGCACGGCGTCCCAGAAGCCGTAGTCGAGCCGCGCATAGCGCGCCAGACGTATGTTGTCCAGCACCGTCAGGTCATTCCAGAGGCGGATATTCTGAAAGGTGCGCGCCATGCCCATGCTCGTCACGCGATGCGGTTTCAGCCCGTTGAGCAGTTGCCGCCGAAAAACAATACTCCCTTCCGTGGGACGGTAAAAACCGGAAACGATGTTGAAAACTGTTGTCTTGCCGGCGCCGTTGGGGCCGATCAGCCCAACAAGCTCACGCTCCCCCATACTGAAGGAAAAATTCGAGAGCGCCTGAAGACCGCCGAAGCGTTTCGTCAGACCGGTGATTTCAAGCAGGGGCACGAAAATTTCCTCATTAAAAAGTTACTTGAGGGTAATCCAGCGTTTCAGGCGCGGGAAAACCTGGGTAAGCTCCCTGTTGCCGAGAAATCCTTCTGGCCGGAACTGCATGAGCAGAATCAGAATCAGGGGAATAATGACCCATTTCCAGACCTGGCTCAGTTCGTAGCCGGCCGGCAGCAGGTTCGCGGCGTGAAGAATGTCGTTGAGCCAGGGCATGACAAAGCGCAGCGCTTCAACAAGCAGGGTGAAGGCGATCGCGGCCAGCAGCACGCCGGAAATGGATCCCATGCCGCCAAGGTAGACGATGACCAGACCTTCGGTGGATTTGAGTATGTTGAAGGCCTGGGCGTTCACATAGCCGTAAACATGGGCATACAGCGCGCCGGAAAGCCCGGCGAGCCCCGAGGAAACCATGAAGGCCATGATTTTGACCCGGTTGGTGTCCACCCCCATGATTTCCGCCGCCACCTCATTCTGGCAGACGGCGGAAATTCCCTTGCCGTACGTGCTTGTCATCAGGCGGTAAATCGTCATGACGCAGACAAAAAGGCCGACAATGGTCCAGATGAGCATCCAGGGAACATCCGCCACGTCCGACATCGCGCCGACAACCCTCCTCATGCCGGAAAAACCGCGCGGCCCGCCGATGGCGTCGATATTTTCCACTACGGAAATGATAATGTAGTTGGCGGCGATGGTGATAATGGCCAGATAGTCATCCCGCGTGTGAAAGGAGGGCAGGGCCACAATCAGGCCGAACAGGGCCGCGACGGAACCCGCCCCGATGAGTACAAGCGGAAAAAGAAACGGGGCCAGCTCCGGCGGGAAAAGCGCGGGCCCGAACAATTTGCTGTTGGTGAAAAAAGCCACGGAAAGCAGTGAGCCCGTGTAGGCTCCCACGCACATGAATCCGCCGTGCCCGCAGGAGAATTCGCCCATGTAGCCGTTCACGAGATTCAGGCTGACGGCGAAAATACAGTTGATGCCCATGAAGGTGATGATGGTCAACACATACTTGTCCAGCATGCCGGCCTGGGCAAGCCCCACCAACGCGACAGCGGCGGCGCAAAAAAGGACATTAACGGCGTAACGCTGCATGGCGGCTTTCCGTCATATTTTTGATATCAGGGGGCGGCCGAAAATGCCTGTCGGCCGCTGCCAGAGAATGAGCAGCAAAATGGAAAAGGCGAAAAGATCACGAAACGTGGACGGCAGAAAGGCGGCCACCATAACTTCCACAAAAGCCAGCAGAAAACCCCCTACAAAAGCCCCGCGGATATCGCCTATACCTCCAACAACAGCGGCAATAAAGGCTTTCCAGCCTGTCATGGCCCCCATATACGGCTCCAGCACCGGATAGGACATGGCAAAGAGCATGCCGCCGAGTCCGGCAATCCCCGAGCCCAGCACAAAGGTGAAAACAATCACGCTGTCCAGCGGTATGCCCATGAGCGGCAGGGCGAATTTGTTCCAGGAGACCGCCCGCATGGCCATGCCCATGCGCGTTTTTGTCACGACAAAGTGCAGGGCGAAAAATACAAGAACCGCCGCGAAAATGACCCAAAGCTTGAGGTTGGTCACGGCAATGCCGCCGACATCATAAACGCTTTTGTCCAGCAGCGCGGGCAATGTTTTACGGCTTGCGCCGAGAAGGGCCAGATTGCCGTTTTCCAGCACAAGCCCGCACATCAACGCGGTGATGACCACATAAAGCCGGTGCGCGCCCTTGCGCATCAGGGGGCGGTAGGCGATTCTTTCCAGCGTGACGCCCACCAGGGAGGTAAAGATCATGGTCAGCGGAATGGTCAGAGCCAGAGTCAGTCCGCGGGAAAAGCCGAAGAGTCCCTCGGGCGCAAGAAAAGCCGTGGAAATGTAAAAGGCGAGATAGGCCCCGACCATGAAAATGTCGCCGTGAGCGAAGTTGATCAGCCGCAAAACGCCGTACACGAGCGTGTAGCCCAAGGCTATGAGCGCGTAAAAACTGCCCCATTGCAGGGCGTTGACGCATTGCTGCAGAAAGATTTCCATGCGCGGCTTCTCCGGGAGGACCCCCGATTTTCCGTTGCCGCCGGAAACCGGCGGCAACGGATGCCGGATATTATTTCGGACAGACGGATTCCCTGAAGGTAAAATCCCCCTTGTCATCAATGACCACAATAACCGCGCATTTGACGGGGTCGCCCTGAGAGTCGAAATGCATGTCGCCGGTGATCCCCTTGAAGTCTTTCACGGAAGCCAGATTCTCGCGAATCAGCCCGCGCATCTTGCGCGTGCTGTTTTCCAGCCTGCCTGCCTTCTGTATGGCGCCCGAAACCAGGGCAACGGCGTCCCAGGTCAGTGCCGCGACATCGTCCGGCACATAGCCGTACTTTTTGTTGTACTTGTCGATGAATTCTCTGGTTGCGCCCTTGGCCCCAGCCGCGGCGTAGTAATGGGTGGAAAAGAACTGCCCCTTGCACGCGTCGCCGCAAAGCTTCATCAATTCAGCCGAGCCCCAGGCGTCCGACCCCATGAAAAATCCCTTGTAGCCGAGGTCGCGCGCCTGCGGCACAATAAGCGCGGCAAAGCTGTAGTTTTCCGGCAGAAAGATAAAATCCGGCTTCGCGGCGATCATTTTCGTCAACTGGGCGGAAAAATCCTGGTCTTTCGGACCATGGGATTCAAAGGCCACCACAGAATCTTTGCCGTGACGCTCTTCCCAGGCATCCCTGAAGTTGTCGGCCAGCCCCTTGGAATAATCGTTGGAAATTTCAAACAGGACGGCGACCTTTCGGGCTTTGAACTCTTTTGCGGCGAAATCCGCCGCCACGGAGGCCTGAAACGGGTCAAGGAAGGCGGCGCGGAACACCCACGGACGGTCTTTGGTGGCGTCCGGGTTTGTGGACCAGGGGGTGATCATGGGAGTCTCGTTCTCGTTGGCCACAGCGCCGACGGGCACCGCCTGACGGGAAGACTGGGGGCCGACAATCGCCAGGACGTCATCGCGGTCAATCAGCTTGAGGGTGACGTTGACGGCGGTTTCCGGCTTTGATTCGTTGTCTTCAAAAATAAATTCCAGCGGGTATTTTTTGCCTCCGACGTCAAGGCCGCCCTTGGCGTTGACTTCTTCCCTGAAAAGTTCCGCGGCAAACTTGGTGGACTCTCCCACTTTGGGAATTTCGCCCGTCAGAGGGATGGGAAAGCCGATTTTGATTGTCTGCCCGGCCAGGACGCCGCCCGACATGAACAACGTCGACATACAGGCCAGCGCAAACGCGCACACGCATTTTGACATGGGAAGCTCCTTATCTCACTGTAAAAGTTGTATATTATGACACGCCGCCGGGCCAGGACCGCCAGCCCCGGTCCGGCGCAATGCGATTTTATAACCTGACAAGCCCGTCTTTTTCAAGAATTTTTCCACATTTTTGTAATATCGACATGGCCGTCCCGCAAAAAGTTCCGGATGCCGGCCTGATCCGGATTTTTCAACAAAAACGTTTTTTATGCCAGGCCCAGGCCGTGCCGATAATGTCCTCAAGGCGGGGCGTTTCCGGCCGCCAGCCCAGAATCCGCGCGGCCGGTTCCGTGCCGCCCACCAGAGCGGGCGAATCGCCGGCCCGGCGCGGTCCCTTTATCACGGCTATCTCACGGCCGGTAACAGAACGGGCGCAGTCGATCACCTGCTTCACCGAGTAGCCCCGGCCATTGCCGAGGTTGAAGCTCCCGCTCTCCCCTCCTTCAAAAAGATATTCAAGGGCGAGCAGATGCGCCCGGGCAATATCATCCACATGAATATAGTCGCGGACGCATGTGCCGTCCGGGGTATCGTAGTCCGTGCCGAAGATGGACACATGGGGCCTTCTGCCCGCCGCCGCATCCAGCACAAGAGGTATCAGATGGGTTTCCGGACTGTGATCCTCGCCTATCCGGGTCAGGACGTCAGCCCCGGCCGCGTTGAAATACCGCAGGTTCACATACCTCAGGCCATACGCGGCCGCGTAGTCGGCGAGTACGGTTTCAACCATCAGTTTGCTTCTGCCGTACGGATTGACCGGCGCTTGCGGGTGTTCTTCGACAATCGGAATCCGGCGGGGTATCCCGTATGTGGCGCAGGTTGAGGAAAAGATGAAGTGACGGCAAGCCTCCTCACGCATGGTGCGCAGCAGATTCAATGTTGCCGCCACGTTATTCAGGTAATATTTTTCAGGGTCGTCGACGGATTCACCAACACAGAAGTGAGCCGCGAAGTGCATGACGGCGTCCGGACGAAAATGCCGGAGCGTCAGGCGCAACTGTCCGGCGTCCGCAAGATCGCCCAGCACGAAGTCCCCCCACTGCACCGCGCTTTTGTGCCCGCTGACCAGGTTATCATACACAACGGTATGATAGCCCCGCTCGTGGGCCGTCCGGTTCAGATGGCTCCCTATGTATCCGGCTCCTCCGGCAATGAGAATCGTTTTTCTGTCGCTCATGCCACGTTCCCTTATTTTAAGGACTAATGCGGGAACTTACCCGCTCGCGGGGGACATGTCAAAAACAAACAAAACGCGACCCGCGCGCGGCTCTTCTCCTTCAGAATTATTCCCTGCCGGCGGCCCCGTCCGGACTGAGGCCGAGAGCCTTGGCGACGCCCCGGCCATACGCCGGATCAGCCTTATAACAATGGCCTGTATGACGCAGCTTGATCTCTTCCGGGCAATCGCCCATGGCGCGGGCCGTGTTGTCAAAAAGAACCTGCTGCTGCTCCCTGGTCATAAGTCGAAACAGCGCGCCCGGCTGGGAATAATAGTCGTCGTCGTCTTCCCTGTAATTCCAGTTGCTGACGGCTCCATGCGTTTCCAGGGGAGGCTCGCGGAACCGGGGCTGTTCCTGCCATTCACCATAACTGTTGGGTTCATAGCCGAGAACGCTGCCGTAGTTGCCGTCCACCCGCATCCGGCCATCGCGGTGGTAGCTGTGGGCCGGGCAACGGGGCCGGTTGACCGGAATCTGATGATGATTGACGCCAAGGCGGTAACGCTGGGCGTCGCCATAGGCAAAAAGGCGTCCCTGAAGCATTTTGTCCGGCGAAAACCCGATGCCGGGCGCCACATTGGCGGGGTTGAAGGCGGACTGCTCCACTTCGGCGAAATAGTTCTCCGGGTTCCGGTTCAATTCAAGCACGCCCACTTCCATCAGAGGATAATCCTTGTGCGGCCAGACCTTGGTCAGATCAAAAGGATGGTACTTGCAGTCGTTCGCGTTCTCCGGCCACAGTCGAGAAACGCGCGAACGCGTCCGTCTTTTTGCCCACCCGGGAAAAAACTTTGGCCCTGGTGAACCGGGTGATGTCCCCGGTCACCGTAAACGTGCCGTATGCTCCCGATCTCTTGGCGTGCATGCGCCGCTCGGGGATTACTTCCCGGTCGAAATGACCCAGCTTTTCCATAAACCAGATGTTCTGCAGGGTCATGGGACCGCGCGGCCCCACGGTAGTCACATTCTGATTGTCGACCACCGGGGCTCCAGCGGCGGTAGTCAGCTTTTTTTCCCTGGAAACACGAGGCGTTTCATCGCTCATGATTTGCCCTCCGTTTTTGTTTGTTCCGTATCGCGGAATTTCCGAAGGCATACGGACGGCCTGCGCCTTTACGGCTTTTTCCGCGCCACGAGAAGGCCATGATACATAACCTCCTCACGGACCTCAAGCTGTCACAGTTGCGCCAGGAAGTAAAATGCAAGTAATTTCATTATATTATGAAAACGGCCCCGCCTGGTTGAAAAATATGGGAAAAAACACGATGATTGTCGTTGAATCCGGCATTTTTTCGAGTGGGCGGGTCGCCCCAATTTTGCGGACCCCCTAAAGAAAAAACATCGTTTGCCGATCCGGTTGCATGATGCCATATGTCACAACATGCCTCACGGGGGACTGGACGGACAGCGGGGCACATGGCGGATTCAGGGCAAACAGGACGAAACAATGCCGGGCGCTTTCGGCGTATTTGCGCCACCTGTGGCGCGGGAGGTAAAAATGACAACCAAGTTCAAAATCATCGCGGGATTCAGCATAATGATCATCCTGCTGGGCGGTATGGCCATCTTCGGGTATCTGAAAATACACGACGGCTCCAGGGCGTTTGTCTCCTACCGTCTCCACGCGCGGCAGAACACGCTGTCCAGCAACATGAGCACGTCCGTCTCGGACATGCTCCGGACAACCAGAAAATTTCAGATAACCTTCGACCCGAAAGACATGGACGCGGCCCTCGCCTTTGCCGACGCGTTCGTCAAACAGGGCAACAGCGGCAAGGAGATGGCCCGTGCGGAATGGCGCCAGAAGGCTTTTGCCTCGATGATGCAGGACATGGTCCCGGCCAGGCAGCTCATCACGAGCATGCGGGACATGGTGCTCAACCTGCGCAAAACATACACCGAGGGCGCGCGGAGCGCGTATTACGCCATATTCAAGGACTTCGGCGAGTTGTCCCAGATCGCCTACGACGTCAACAACATGGAAATTATCTTTCAGATAAACAGGATGTGGGCGGGGCTCGCCCAAACGGTGACCGCCATGGCAAGGTTTTCCGTCAGCCTTGATGTGGCTGAAGCGAAGATCGCCGCGGAACGCCTGGAATCCCTGCGGGACAATGTCCAGGCGATGAGCGCGCGGCTGACCTCGGAAAAGGGCAGGCAGATCTACGCCTCCCTCAGCGAGAACTACAAAAAGTTGTCCGCGGCCCTGGCGCACATGACCGGGCTGGCTGTCGAGACCCAAGGCACGGTGACCAAATTGCTGCAGATCAGCGAAGACCTGAACACGAGCATCGACGAACTCAGCGCCCGCCTTGAGAAGGAAGCGCAGAGGGAGGCCGAGGAGTCGCTGGCCGTGAACGACAACGCCATACGGGCCATGCTGCTCACGGGCGGCGCGGGTCTTCTGCTGGGCGTGGCCCTTGCCCTGTATCTCGTCATGGGCATTGTGAAAGCGCTGACGGATCTCTCCGGTTTTGCCGGGGCCGTGGCGCGCGGCGACTTCGGATATCAGGTCAGAACCGCCGAGAAGGGCGAGGTGGGCAACACGATAGCGGCCATGAAAGCAATCCCCGAGGTGCTCACGAGCATTATCCAGAGCGCCGTTGATCTGGCGCGCGCCGTCCGCCGCGGCAGGCTGGCCGAGCGCCTGGAGGCAAGCCGGTTCGCCGGGGAATTCGCCCGGCTGGCCCACGCCGTCAACACCGTGAGCGATTCCTACAACGCGGTTATAGACAACATACCCTCGCCGGTCGTGATGATGAATGCCGAAACAAAGATACAATATATGAACATCATCGG
This sequence comes from Desulfovibrio sp., assembly GCA_031291035.1. Classification (GTDB taxonomy): domain Bacteria; phylum Desulfobacterota; class Desulfovibrionia; order Desulfovibrionales; family Desulfovibrionaceae; genus Desulfovibrio. The sequence continues at coordinate 16,334 of JAISLI010000004.1, read as the reverse complement.
GCAGGAACTGTCGGGCAGCGATTATCAGGGCAAATTCTGCAAGCAGATGTTCAACCGCGATGACGACGGAAGCTCCGGGGACGCGCTGAAAAAAGCGCTGCAGACAAAGCAGCGCGCTTCATCCGAGACCAAGGCCCATCCCAAAGGCAGTACCATGGACATCGGCTACACGGCCATCCCCATGCTGGACGAGAACAAGGAAATTGTCTCCATCATTCAGCTTATCACAGACCTGACGGCCATCAAGACACAGCAGCGGGCGGTGTTGGAAGTGACCGGTCAGGCGGCGGAGATATCCAACCGCATGGCGGCCGCTTCCGAAGAGCTTTCGGCGCAGGTGGAGCAGGTTTCCAGAGGGGCCGAGATGCAGCGCGAACGGGTGGAATCCACCGCCAGCGCCATGAACGAAATGAATTCCACCGTTCTGGAGGTGGCCCGCAACGCGGGGCAGGCCTCGGAGCAGAGCGAGAACACGCGCAGCAAGGCGGAAGGCGGTGCGGAACTCGTCAACAAGGTGGTGCGCTCCATCAACAACGTCAATACAGTGGCCACAAGCCTGCAGGACGCCATGCAGGAACTCGGGGCCAAGGCCGAGAGCATAGGCGGCGTAATGAACGTCATTTCCGACATCGCGGACCAGACCAACCTGTTGGCCCTCAACGCCGCCATTGAGGCCGCCCGCGCCGGCGAGGCCGGACGGGGATTTGCCGTCGTGGCCGACGAGGTGCGCAAGCTGGCGGAAAAGACCATGTCGGCCACCCAGGAAGTGGGTGGAAGCATTACCGCCATACAGCAGGCGGCCCGGAAAAACATAGAAGAGGTGGGCACGGCAACGAAGAGCATCGGCGAGGCCACGGATTTGGCCAATTCCTCCGGCTCGGCCCTGAAGGAGATTGTCGATCTCGCCGCCGCCAATTCCGCGGTGGTGACGTCCATCGCCACGGCGGCGGAAGAGCAGAGCGCGACCTCGGAGGAAATCAACAGGGCCATTGACGAGATCAACCGCGTGGTGAGCGAAACCACGCAGGGCATGGTGCAGTCTTCCGCGGCCGTGCAGGAACTCTCCCAAATGGCCCAGGAACTGCGCGCCATCATGGAAAAGCTGAAATAAACCGGGCAAAGGCCAGCAGGCATTGCCTTGCGAAATGAAGGGCGGTCCGCATGGACCGCCCTTTTTCACGCCCGCTTCCCGCGAGAACGGACACAATCATTTCTGGCATGGCAATTGCTACTCCTCCGGCAAATCATATTTTGTGTCAAATATATTACGGGAGAAAACGCATGCCCGTTTTTATCAAGCAGTTTACAGACACTCTCACGGGCATCTGGGGCAAACTGGGCCTCACGCAGCGCGTGGCCCTCTCCTGCGGGGCGGTTCTGTTGCTGGCCGGAGCCATCGGCCTTTCCATCTGGATGAACCGACCGGAATACCAGGTGCTTTACAGCAATCTCGGCCCGGAAGACGCCAGCCATGTAGTCAAGGCCCTGCAAGCCGACAAGGTGCCCTATCAGCTTGCGGGCAACGGAACCACCGTGCTTGTTCCCAAGGCCGCCGTCTATGACCTGCGCATCAAGATCGCCGGCGAAGGCGGACTTGTCGGGCAAGGCATAGGTTTTGAAATTTTTGACAAAGTCAAAGTCGGACAAACCGACTTTGTGCAGAAAATCAACTATACCCGCGCGCTCCAAGGCGAACTCGCCCGCACCATAAGCGAATTTCCCAGTGTCGAAAACGCCCGCGTGCATCTTGTCATGCCGCATCGCTCCCTCTTTGTGGAAGAGCGCCAGCCTCCCTCGGCCTCCGTGGTGCTGAAACTGAAAAGGCCCAATCAGAAACCCGACCAGAAGGAAATAAACGCCATCCTCAATATGACGCTCATGGCGGTTGAAGGCCTTGACAAACAGCATATCTCCATTACGGACAACGGCGGAAAAGTTCTCTATCAGCCGGAAGAGGACGACATGGCGGGCAGCAACAAGACGCAGCTGGAGCACCGCATGCAGCTTCAGCGCAGCCTTGAGCGCCGCATAGAAGAACTTCTGCAGCCTCTCTTCGGCCCCGGGCGCGTTATCGCCAAGGTCAATGCCGACATGGACTACAGTCAAAAAACCATTCGCCGCGAACTGTTCGATCCGGAAAAAACGGCCGTGCGCAGCGAGCAACGCAGCGAAGAAAGCCAGCAGGGACGCGCCAATCTGGAAGCCGGGGCGCCGGATGCCAATTTTCGTGGCGACGGCATTACCGGCTCTGTTTCCAACCAGAACGGCAGCCGCGAAACCCGTACAACCAACTATGAGATCAACAAGGAAGAACAGCAGATCGTAGCCAACCCGGGAGATTTGCGCAGGCTGACGGTTGCGGTTATCATAGACGGCGTATATGAAAAGAAAGACGGCATCTGGAGCTTTGTGCCCCGCAAAAAGGAAGAACTCGAAAGCGTGCGCCAGCTTGTCTCAAACGCTGTGGGGCTGGACAAGGCGCGGGGCGACTCACTGGAGGTGACCTCCGCCCCCTTTTCGGATTCAGAACCGCCCAGGGAGCCCAACCTGGGGGATATGGTGGCCAGTTATGCCGAACGCCTGGGCAAACCCCTGCTGAAAGCGCTTCTGGCTTTCATTTTCCTGATGCTTGTTGTCCGTCCGGTTGTCATGGCGCTTATACGGCCCAAGGTGGAGGCGGGTGAAATGGTGGAGGGACTTGAAGGCCTGCCTGCGGCCGAAGAGCAGCTCGCCCTGTATGAAGCGCTGGAAAACGAAGCGAAAGCCGCCGGCGAGAGCGCGGGCGAAACAGCGGATGAAGACGAACTCTATTACAAAGATATTGAAGCCCTTAAAGCGCACATCTTCGCCCTGTCGGACAACCACCTGGAACAGGTGGTGTCCCTTGTGCGCAGCTGGATGAAGACCAATGAAACAGCTAAAGCAGCCTGAGCGTCCAGCCTTGTCGCCGCCGGACGGGGACGGGCCGTCGCTGGCTGAACTGAAAGCCCGGCGGCACGCCCAAAAGGAATGCATCCAACGGATTGAAACGCTCAAAATGCGTATCTTCCGTATTACGGAACGGCACATGGCGCAGGCTGTCCGCCTGGTTCAGCGATGGATCACGGGAGATGACAAATAATGTCGCGATGTAACCGTCTCAGGAGAAAACAATGGAACTGACCGGCCAACAGCGTACTGCGGTGCTTTTGCTCGCCATGGGCGACAAATTCACGGCCGATATCTTCAAGCGCATGGACAGGCAGGAAATCGCCGCCATTTCCAAGGCCATTGTGGAGCTTGAACCGGTTCCCAGGGAAATGGTGGAAGAAGTATTGCGCGATTTTCATGAATCCCTTGTTGAAGGCGTGGACATGATCACCGGCGGCAGCGACACGTTAAAACGCCTGATCGTCAAAAACCTGGATCCGGAAACCGCAAAATATATCATGGACTCCCTCTCTCTGGATACCGGGCCGGCGCCTTTCCGCGGCCTTGAGCAAGTCAGCCCGCGTCTGCTTTCCCAAATCCTGCGCAACGAACATCCGCAGACGCTCGCGCTTATTCTGGGTCATCTTCATCCGGACCAGGCCGCCAATTTATTGACGAATCTTCCGGCCGGCGTTCGGACGGAAGTGCTTATGCGTCTGGCCCGCCTTGAATCCGTGCCTGCGGAAATGCTTATGGAGGTGGACAAGGTGCTGACAAGCCAACTCATCGCCATGGGAGGCAAGGAAGGCAAAAAAGTCGGCGGTGTGCAGTCCGTGGCGGAAATACTCAACGCCGTCGATCGCGCCACCGAGGAAGAGGTACTCTCTGAAATTGAGGAAGATTCCGCCCAGATGGCCGAAGAAATCCGCAATCTCATGTTTGTCTTTGAAGACTGCAAGAATATTGATGACCGCGGCATGCGCGAAGTGCTCAAAGAGACGTCCAACGAGGAGCTCACCCTGGCCCTGCGCGGCGCGAGCGATGAACTGAAAGATAAATTCTTCAAAAACATGTCCGAGCGCGCGGCCAACATGATACGCGAAGCGCTGGAGTACATGGGGCCGGTGAAACTTTCGGACGTGGAAGGGGCGCAGCAGAACATCGTCAAAACCGTGCGCCGGTTGGAGGCGGAAAACAAGGTCATTGTCAGCCGCGGCACGGGGGACGTTTTTGTATAGAACTCCGGCGCGCTTTCGCACAATGTTGTAATCACTGTAAAATCAACACGGTATCCGCTTATGGCATCAGATGAACTGCGTAAAAAATGGGGAACCGTTTTTATGGGGGAGCGTGAGGCCGACATGGCCGAACTTGCCGCCATGCAGGAGCCTTTGCGCAAGGAACGGCAAGGGCGGCAGCTTCAGCGGGACTATTTGGAGAACGTGCGGGCAAGGGCCGCGGAACGCGCGCGGGAAATATTGGCCGCCGCCTATGCCGAACGGGAAAAAATCCTTGAGGACGCAAAACGGGAGGCCGGAGAGCATTCTCTCCGGCTTGAACGGGAAAGCGGGGCACTGAAAGCCGCCGCCGAAGCTGCATACGCCAGAGCGACGGAAGAGCGGGAAGCCGCCGCCGCCCTCAGGCAGGAAGCCGGGGAAATTCGCAGCGCGGCCCACAGTGAAGGTTTTCAGACCGGCATGAAGCAGGCGGGAGCGGAGTTGATGGAATTCCGGGCAGAACTCGGAGCCTCGCTGGCGGCGCTCCTGCGCGCCGTCGAAGCCCAGCGCCGGAGCATAACCGCCTTCTGGCGCGAGGATGTCGCCGAACTCGCCCGCGCGGCGGTAACGGCCGGCACAGGCTGGACGCTCGGGAGCGAGCATGAAAATATCCTGCGCGCGCTCGTACTCAACTCTCTGGATATGCTGGAAGAGCGCGCCATTCTGACCCTGCGCGTTCATCCTGAAGACGTGGCGCAGGTCAGCGAATTGTTCGCCGCCGCCCGGGAAAGGGCTCCTGATCTCAAGCAATGGGCCGTCACAGCGGACGCCGGTATGGAACACGGCGACTTTACGGTGGAAAACGCTCACGGCAGCGTGGAAAGCCGGCGGGAATACTTCCGGGAAACGGTGCGGGGCGTTCTGGCAAACCTTGTTCTGCCCGCCGGTGAAGACGAAGTCGATCATGCCCCAGTGGATGGAAAGGACATGGGTGAGCTTGTGGAACGGGAAGTGGAGAGAATTACGCGCCTGATGCCGCCGCCCGTCGGTGCCGTGCCCGCTCCCCTTTCCGGAGACGCCCCTGAAATGGACGATGTCCCCAACTTGCCGGAGCCGCCCGCGGATTCCCCCGAGCAGTCGCCCGCTGAAACCGTATCCGACGCAATGCCGGCGGAATCCGGAGCCGGCGCCCTGCCGGAACTGACTCCCGGCGGGGAGGCAAAACAGACATCTTCTGAAGCTCCGGCCCCTGACGCAGCAAAAGCCCACGCGGGAGACGACGCGCAATCCGGGCCGGACGCGGATACTGAAGCGGACTTCGACGTTGCCGAAAAAACGGATCCCACAGTGAAGGAGTTGGAGGACGAACTTTTTTCTGGAGAAGCCGAGACCTCCCCGAACGCTTCTGCGGATGCTTCCTCGGTTTTTGCCGAAGGCGGTTTCCTGCCCGGCGGGGAAAGCCATGAAGCTTGACCCGCGCACCTGCATCCGGCTTTTGCAGACTTCAAACCCCACCCGCCTGTACGGCAAGGTCAACAAGGTTGTGGGCCTGGTTGTGGAAGGCAGCGGGTTGCGCGCGCCGTTGGGGGCGGTGTGCCACCTCATGCCGCGGGACGGAGACGACGGCATTGCCGCCGAAGTTGTGGGATTTCGGGACGGGAATCTGCTTTTCATGCCGTATGGGGACATGCGCGGCATTCGTCCGGGCAGCCGCATACGCAATACCAGCCTGCCGCCCGTTTTTCCCGTGGGGCCGGACGTGCTGGGCCGCGCCCTGAACGCCTTCGGCGTCCCTCTGGATGCGGGGCCGCCGGTAAACGCGGACCCAAGCCGCATGCCGCTTCCCGGGCGCGACGACTCCGGACGGAAAATTTTTGAGCGCGACATGGCGGAGCAGCTCAATTTTTTACCGCAATGGGCGCACAAGGCCAAGGAAAAATGGCCTCCTGAATTCGCGCCCATTTATGCGGAGCCTCCGGCTCCGCTCCAGCGGCCGCGCATTACCGATATTCTGGATGTGGGCGTGCGCGCCGTCAACAGCCTGCTTACCTTGGGCAAAGGCCAGCGCGTGGGAATCATGGCCGGCTCCGGCGTCGGCAAATCCACCCTCATGGGCATGATGGCCCGCTACACCAGGGCCGATGTCAACGTCATCGGCCTCATTGGCGAACGGGGTCGGGAAGTGCTGGAATTTATGGAACGTGACCTTGGCCCGGAAGGCATGGCGCGCTCCGTCCTTGTTGTCGCCACGTCCGACCAGTCGCCGCTGGTGCGCATGCGCGCGGCCTATGCCGCCACCACCGTGGCCGAATATTTTCGGGACAAGGGAAAAGACGTGCTCCTCATGATGGATTCCGTCACCCGCTTTGCCATGGCCGCCAGAGAAGTCGGCCTTGCCGTGGGGGAACCCCCCACAACCAAGGGCTATACTCCCACTGTTTTCGCCCAGCTGCCCAAACTTCTCGAACGCGCCGGCCGCTCCGACAAAGGAACCATCACCGGGATATATACCGTTCTTGTGGACGGCGACGACTTTACCGAACCCATAGCGGACGCCGTGCGCTCCATTCTGGACGGACACATCGTGCTGACGCGCGAGCTGGCCGACCAGGGGCATTACCCTTCCATTGACATACTGCGTTCCATCAGCCGCCTGCGCTCCGACATCTGCGCGAAAGACGACATCAGGGCCGGCCATGTCGTCACCAGGTTGATGAGCGCCTACCGCCGCGTGGAAGACATGGTCAATATCGGCGCGTATGTCAGGGGGAGCAATCCGGAAATTGATGAAGCCATCGCGCGAATGCCGGCCATCAACGCCTTTTTGCGCCAGGATGTCGGCGAACCGCAATTCCTGAAGCAAAGTTTTGAGCAACTGCGCGCTTTGTCCGCCCCCCTTCCCCAGACGCAACAGCCGAATGCGTCGGTTTCCCCGCCTCTATAATTATTGTACATGTTTTTAGAGCAATTTCGCTTTGAAATTGTCGCTTGCGGCGGAGTAAATCCACCTTGCGACAATCTCACGGCAAGGATTTGCGGGCAAATTCCTGCAGAGCAAATTATACATTTTCAATGTTAATTTGCTCTAGTATTTTTTAGAAAAACGGATCAAATAAATATAATATATTCACATAATTATTCTATATTCTATGAATATTGCTGCATTCCTCAAATCTAAAGGTTTCAACCGGGCATTCCGATAGACAAAGCATACGACGGATGGAACCGACATGCTCAACTATCGCCGCTTCAAAGAAATCAACGACCTCTTTGCCCAGGGCCAGACGGGAAAGGCGCGGCACCGTCTCATGGAAATGCAGTCCAGCTTTATCGCGTTGCGGGATGAGATGAATATGCTCAAAGTCCGCGTGCAAACCTTTGAGGACATTCTTTATCTCGCCCAGAATCTCTATAAGGAAAACGGCTTCTACTGGCTGAAGACAAGCGGTCTCAAGCAGGGCCCGTTCTGCCCGGGCTGCTATGAAAACGAAGGAGGTCTCGCGCGGCTGGAAAAATGCCGGCACGGTCTGCACTGCCCGTACTGCCAGGCCAATTACGCCGCCAGGACGCGCTCCGGCACGGAAGGGGCCGAAATGCCGCCCCGCGCGGCCAACATTATCCCGTTCGCAAGATAGATTGCCGGGACAATCATCATTTATTCCATTTCTAAATCAAAAATGAATGTATAATCCACGATTGTCCATAAAATCAGAGGATATTTGTCATGATATGTTCAATCGGTTATATTGTTCATTCGATTGCCCGCTGTGAGGGACAGACTGCTTGACTTCACGCGGGCCGCCTGTAAAATGCAGAAAAAAGGCGGTCATCATGCACAAACTGGCGGTAATTGTACCCTCGTTGCGCAAAAACTCCATCAACCGAAGACTGGCTGACGCCTTGGCGGCACTTGGCCGGGAACAGTTCAGCTTTGAGTCCGTCAGGCTGGAGGGCGTTCCTCTTTTCAATGAAGATATGGAAAACGATCTTCCGGCCGAGGTCGAGGAAATGAAAAAAACCGTTGCCGCCGCCGACGGTGTGCTGATTGTCACTCCCGAGTACAATCGCAGTTTTCCGGCTGTACTCAAAAACGCTCTGGACTGGGGGAGCCGCCCCTACGGCAAGGGAGTGTGGACCGGCAAGTGCATGGCCTCTGTCGGCATGAGCCCCGGGGCTGTGGGAACGGCCGTCTGCCAGTCGCAACTGCGTTCGCTGCTGGGTTTTCTGGGCGCCGTGCAGATGACCCGCCCGGAAATATACTTACAGTACACAGCGAATTTTTTCGCGGCGGACGGAGGCATTGCCGCAGAGAGAACGCGGACCTTTCTCGCGTCTTTTCTGGCCGACTTCGCCGCCTGGATATCCGGGAACACCCTGTCCGGGAAATAACGCTCAAGGCCTTTTTATTTGGACCGGCCCTGAAGATAGGGCACATATCCGGGATCCGTGCCGGCGATGTGCTTGATGAGCCAATCCTTGAGAAAGGTCAGCAACTCCATGCTGACCGTGGCTGTGCCGTCTTTGATCTGCCTTTCAAAATCATCAAGCCGGGCGACAAATTTTTTGGAGTAAAAGTTTCTTTGGCTTTGCCTTGGTAGAAAACTCCAGCCGCTGACCATCCTCATCCAGAATTGCCACTGCATAGCTGGATTTATGCACATCAACACCTATCCAGCAAGCCTTGCCGTGAGATTGTCGCAAGGCGGATTTACTCCGCCGCAATCGACAATTTCAAAGCGAAATTGCTCTAGCATAAGGCAGGACACTATGCATTTTTTTCCTTGCATTCTTTCAGGCAGTTGGCTATGTAACCAATTCCCATTACGCACATCCCGACCGGGTCCGGGGTCCGGCGCAAAGCCGGCGAGATCCAATCGGCGTCGGGATGGAGGAAAAAACCCCGGGAGGCTCAGAAAAAATGGCTTATGTCACTATGAAACAGATGCTGGAAACCGGCGTGCACTTCGGGCACCAGACCCGGCGCTGGAACCCCAAAATGCGCCCCTATATTTTCGGAGCGCGCAACGGTATTCACATTATTGATTTGCAGCAAACTGTCAAACTTTTTCGCGTGGCCTACGACGCCATGGCCCAAACCGTCGCCAAGGGCGGCAAGGTGCTTTTTATCGGCACCAAGCGGCAGGCGCAGGAAGCTGTGGCTGCGGAGGCCGAACGCGCCGGCCAGTATCATGTGACCAACCGCTGGATGGGCGGAACGCTGACCAATTTCATGACCATCCAGCACAGTGTGGAACGCCTGAAAAAACTTGAATCCATGTTTGCCGACGGTTCCATCAACCGCTACCAGAAAAAGGAAATCCTGCTTCTGGAGCGTGAAATGCACAAACTTGAGGAAGCCCTCGGCGGCATCAAAAACATGGACCGCCTGCCACAGATGGCCTTTATCATTGATCCCTGCCGCGAAGACATTGCCGTGAAGGAATGCCGCAAGCTCGGCATCCCCATTGCGGCCATCACCGACACCAACTGCGACCCGGACGTGATTGACCTTATCATCCCGGGCAATGACGACGCCATTCGCGCCATAAAACTTTTTGCCGCCGCCTTTGCGGAAGCCTGCATTGACGGTTCAGCCATGTCCAAGGACTCCGTCGCCAGCATGGAAGAGGAGATGGCCGGGGCCGCCGAGGCGGTGCAGGAGCCGGGGGATGCTGACGCATAGCCCCTCCGCGCAACATCAGACAGAAACAGAAGCATATCAACCACCCGCAGAGGATCCCACAATGACAATCACCGCCCAGACAGTGAAGGAATTGCGCGAAAAAACCGGCGCCGGCATGATGGACTGCAAGAAAGCGCTTGTGGAGATGGATGGCGACATGGAAAAGGCCGTTGACTGGCTCCGCCAGAAAGGCATGGCCAAAGCCGCCAAAAAATTCGGCCGCGCCACTTCTGAAGGCACTGTGGCCTTGGCTGTCAGCGCTGACGGCAAACATACCGCTCTGGCCGCTCTTCTGTGTGAAACAGATTTTGTCGCCCGTAGCGACCAGTTTCAGGCCTTGGCCGCCGAGGCGGCACAAACGGTGCTGGACAAAAACCCCGCTGACAACGCCGCCCTGGAAGCTCTTATGGGTCATAAACTGACCCGGCTTGTCGCCGCAGTGGGCGAGAACGTGCGGCTTGGCAAATTCGCCCGTTGCACCGTCAGGGAAGACAATGGGGTTGTGGGCCGTTACATTCACTCCAACCGCAAAATCGGGGTGCTTGTACATCTGGTTTTGGGCAAAGCCGTCAACGCGCGCGGGGCCGAAATTCAGGAACTGGCAAAAAATCTGGCCATGCAGGTGGCCGCCGCCAACCCCATGTCTCTGGACGCGCTCAGTCTTGATCAGGCCGTCGTGGCGCGCGAACGCGAAATCTACCGCAAGAAAGCCCTTGAAGACGGCAAGCCCGAATCCATTGTGGACAAGATTGCCGACGGCGCCGTGAAAAAATTCCAGAAGGAAGTCTGTCTGCTGGAACAGCCGTACATCCGCGACGACAAGAAAAGCGTGGCCGACATAGTGCGCGAGGCTGCCAAGGCCGTGGACGACACCATCACTGTGACGGAATTCGCGCGCGTCCAGCTTGCCTCCTAGTACATTGACACAATTAAATTTTAGTAATAGATTATTCCAGACGCAATAGCGGGAGGGATAATTCATGAAAACAAAATATGCGATCGCACTGACGGAAATAGAACGGAAATATGCGCAGGCAGTGGTGAACAACAAGACCACGGCGGAGACATTCAAGAAACGGGCGCAGATAATTCTTGCGCTTGACACCAACATCGGCAAACCCGAATCGCAAAGAAAAATTGCGAAAAGGATTGGCGTCACGCCTCCGACAATTTTTAACACCATCAAGCAGTTTTACAAAGAAGGACTCAAAGAAATATTGCGGTTCAAAACTCCGGCTGAACCCAACAAAAAACCGATAGTCAATGGAGAAATAGAAGCGCGAATTATTGCTACGGTATGCGGTACGCCACCGGAGGGTTTCAGCAGATGGACAGTGAGACTCCTGACAGAGAAAGTTCAACTTGATATTGCTCCCGGCATAAGCCGTGAAACCGTTCGTCGTAGCTTAAAAAAACTGCACTTAAGCCTCATTTGAAGAAAGAATGGGTAATTCCGCCAAAACAAAATGGTGAATTTGTCGCGAGGATGGAAGATATTTTAGCTGTTTATGCGCTCCCATACAATGAAAAAATTCCACTCGTTTGCATGGACGAACAACCCGTGCAGCTGCTCAAAGACCGCTATGAAGGCATTCCAATGAAACCTGGCAGCGTCAAAAAAGAGGATTTTCAGTACATAAGAAATGGGACTTGTTCAATTTTTATGTTTACAGCCCCACTTGAGAGTTGGCGCCATGTTGATGCACAGGAACATCGCACAAAAATTGATTATGCCCATCAAATTGATTATCTTGTCAACACCGTATACGCTGATAAAGAAAAGATCCGACTTGTACAGGACAATTTGAACACGCACACTATCGGCGCTCTATATGATGCTTTCCCGGCGGAAAAGGCACGAGCGATAGCGGAAAAGCTTGAAATCCACTACACACCGAAACATGGAAGTTGGCTCAACATAGCCGAAATAGAGTTGTCAGCGCTGACAAGGCAATGTCTGAATCGCCGCATAGGAGACTTGGAATTACTCAAAAAGGAGATTTCCGCTTGGGAAACAAACAGAAACGTAAACGCAAAATCTGTTGATTGGCATTTCACAACTGACGATGCAAGGGGCAGGTTGAAATCGCTTTATCCTAAAATTTGATTGTGCTACTGTAGTAGCCTTGCTCAGCGCGCTCCCTTGGGGAAAAGCACAACGCCTATTGTTTTAAAAATAATATGAACGTCCAGCAGAACGGACATGTTCTTGATATAGTACAGATCGTATTCCAGCTTGCGGCGGGAGTCATCCTCCGAAGCGCCGTAGGGATAGCTGACCTGCGCCCACCCCGTAAGCCCCGGCTTGATGGTGTGCCGCAGGCTGTAATAGGGGATGTTTTCTTTAAGTTTCCGCACAAAGGCCATGCGTTCCGGCCTGGGGCCGATGAAGCTCATGTCGCCCTTGAGGATGTTCCATATCTGCGGCAACTCGTCAATGCGCACTTTACGGATGATTTTGCCGAAGCGCGTGACGCGGCTGTCGCCCGCCGCGGCCCAGACAGCGCCGTTTTTTTCCGCGTCCTGCCGCATGGACCGGAATTTGAAGACAATAAATTCCCTTTCATACAGGCCAACGCGATCCTGGCGGTAAATAACCGGCCCCGGCGACTCAAGGCGCACAATGAGGGCCGTGAGCAGCATGACAGGCGTTGCCGGGATCAGGAGCGCCAGGGAGATCAGCACGTCCAGCGCCCGCTTGAGGCGTCTGAGCGAACCGTGCGTGTTCAGGGAAAAACCCTCGGTTTGCAGCAGCCATTCGTGGTTGATCTGGGAAAGAGGCAGCCGCTGGGCCACCTGCTCATAAAAAGTCCGTATGTCCACAACCATGCGCCCGTGCAGTTTCGCGTCCAGCAGGTCGTGGGCTATGTCGTCGTCAATCGGGGCGTCCGGCAGCAGCAGAATCATTGTGGCTTTATTTTCTTCGGCGATCTCCAGCGCCCTGAACGGGGGGCCAAGGCAAGGCCCGGCATCCGGCCCCTGAGCGGGTTCGCCCACATAGCCCAGAATTTTGGCCTTGGGCAGCCCCTCGGCCAGCAGTTCGCGCACCTTGCCCGCCCTGTCGGCGCCCACAAGCAGGATGCGCAGGGGGTGGGTCAGGCGATCCGCGTTGAGGTGGTATGTCCAGCGCCAGACAAGGCAAAAGCCGAAAGAGAAGGCAAAGAGCGCCAGCATGGTTTCGCGGTCGAAGCGCCAGTGCTGAAAAGAGTACGAAGCCGTGCTTGAGGAGATGATGCCCAGGGCGCAGGCCAGCAATATGCGCCCGGCGCTTTCCCTGAAGTCTTCCTGGCCCACGTTGTAGGCGTCAAGAATGTAGAAAAAAAGCATGTAAAAAAAGACGGTGAACAGTGAAGCGCCGGTATAGTCGTGAAAAACGCTCAATTCCGGCTCAATGGTCGTCAAACCGGCAAAAAAGAGGGCGAGCAGCAGGCAAAAAAGATCCAGCGTCTGAAGGACAGCCTTGCGGTATATGCTGATCATCGTGCTTCTCCTGAGTTGGCGCTGATGCGCATGTCCGCAAGAATGCGGTCCGCGACTTTCATGGCGTCAAATTCCGCAACGGCCAGATCGCGTCCGGCCGCGCCCATGCGGGCGATGCTTACCGGATCAAGGATATACGATTCCATGGCGGCGGCAAGGGCCTGGGCGTCACGCACGGGCACAAGGCGGCCGTTGACCTTGTCGCGCACCACTTCGCGGCAGCCGGGGGCGTTTGTGACCACGGCCGGGCGCCCCATGCTCATGGCCTCCATGATGGCGGTGGGCGTGCCTTCGCGCCAGGAAGGCAGCACCAGAACGTGCGCTGCCGCCATGTAGGGGCGCACGTCCCTGGTCTGCCCCAGGTATTCAATGCCGCCTTGCGCCTCCCAGTCCCGCACCCGTTCAAGGCTGACGCTCCCCAAGCCCTGCTCCGGAGGCCCGAGCACCTGAAAGCGGGCTGCGGGATGCCGTTTTTTCAGCATGCGCGCGGCCTCGGCATATTCCGCCAGACCCTTGGCTTCCAGCAGACGGGCCACCAGCAGAAAAACCGGCGGGCCGGGGGGCAGGGGGGCCGGCGCAAAGCGCGCCGTGTCCACGCCAACGCCGCGCGCCGTGAGCGCGCGCGCATCCTGTTTCAGGATGTGTTGACGGCGGAATACGGTAATGTCGTCCGGATTTTGAAAAAAAACACCTTCAGCGCCGTTCAGGGCCGTTCGGTACAGGAGCGCGCTCAGGATATTGACGCATTTCTTGAAAAAACTGTCGGCTTCAAAGGCGTAGCCAAGCCCGGTGATGGTGGCGTAGATGTGCGGCACGCGGGCAAGCCTTGCCGCCATGCAGCCGTAAATGACGGGTTTGATGGTGGAGGCGAAGAGGACGTCCGGTTTTTCGGCGCGGAAAAGGCGCGAGAGATCCACAAAGGTTCGCGCGTCCTGCAGGGGGTTCAGCCCCTTGCGATCCAGCCTGTAGTGCAGAACAGGCGTGCCGGACGCTGTGAGCGCCGCATCGGCCTGCGCGTCGCCCGGCGGCGCGCAACAGACAACCTCATGCCCGCCCGCGCGCATCCGGCGGATAAGGACGCTCCAGAAATTGACGAGCGCCTGCGCCTGGTTGCCAAGGACAATGATTTTCATACGCAACTTTTACCGCCAAAATTTTCCTTGTCAATGCAAGTTTTTTTTGTTATTAAATAAAAATGCTGCTTATGAAAAAAAATCTGTTCGTTCTGGCCGCCTGCCTGAGCGCGTTTCCTGCTGTCGGCCTTGCTCGCGGGTTGCCCACGCCGCCTGAAGCGGTGACGTTTTACGCCCGTGAGGCGCGGGTTTCTGTTTCCGAAGTGTTGCGCTCCGAGGCGACAAGCGCCACTGACGGTGAAAACGCGGTGCGCATAACCCTGCCCGCGGGCGCTGTCAAAAAAAGCCTGAGCATTGAAATAGACGGAAAACCCGTTGACGATTACCGCTGGGAGCGCAAGCCGGATCGCGCCGTCCGCGCCGCCCCGATAAACCCCGCGCTTGCCCGCCTCCCTGAAGCGGAGCAGGATCCGGAGCGCAAAAAGCTCCTTGGCGAGTATTTGGCCCTGGAAGAACGCGCCGCCCGTCAGCAGGGTGAAAAACGCGCCTTTGAAAGCCGCCTTGCTTTCTGGAACTCGTTTTCCGGCGGGCAGGACAAGGCGGCGGATGCGGAGCAGGGCAAACGGGGGCAAACGCTCAGCGTTGAAGCCGCCAAGATTGACGCCCAGCTTGGCGAGCGCATTCCGGATCTGCAACTGGGTCTGCAAAAATGTGAAACCGCGCTGGCCGAAACCAACCGCCTGCTTGCCGAGGCGCTCCGCGCCCTGCGTGAGTACGATGACGCGCGTGACGGCGACACGGCCATTGTGCCGGTGCGGAAAACGGGCGAGGTAAAAGCGCGCTACAGCTACCTGTTGCCGGTTTCCTGCGTTGTGCGCTACCGGCTCAACGCGCATCCTGAAAAGGACGTTCTGGATGTCGCAAGTCTTGTGGATCTGACGCAACGCTCCGGCATTGACTGGAACGGCGCGGAAATTTTTCTGGCGCTCACAGACAGAAGCCCCCGACCCTATCCGCCTGTGCCTGATCCGTGGATTGTTGATTTTGAGGATTCCACGCGGAAGCAACCGCTTGCCGCGACAAAAGGGGATATCTCTTCTGAAGCTCAACAAAGACTAGTCACTGCAGCCGGGCCGACGCCGTCGCAGTTGCCGTCCCAGACTGAAATGGCGACCTACCGCCTGTGGAAGCTCGGCAGGCGCGACATAAAACACAATTCCCCGGCCACGGCGCAGCTTGCCGCCGACAGTTTCAAGGCCGGGTATTACTACACGCTCAGGCCGCGAAGCGGCAGGCGCGGTTATCTGACGGCCGTTCTTTCCTTTGAAACGTCGGTGGAGATGGCCGCGGGGCAGGCGGACTGCTTTGTGGATGACGACTTTGTCGGAACGCAGCCTTTTCAGATAAACGGAAGCAAGGCAGTGGTCAGTCTTGGCGCGGATCCGATGGTGACCGCTGTTGTGCGCGACCTTGTCAACACCCGGGGAGAGCAGGGCTTCATGACCAAATCCCAGACCAGGATGCAGCACTGGAACATCACCGTGACCAACGGGCGCTCGCGGCCTGTGGAGGTGCGGGTGGAGGAACCGGCCCCTGTCAGCCGCGACACGTCCATCCTCATAAAAAGTGTGGCCACGCCCGCTCCGGAAAGCGCCGAGCCGGACGAGCAGTACGCGCACCCCGCCCTGCGCTGGGTTGTCTGGAAAAAACGTCTGTCTGCCGGAGAAAATTTTGTTATTGACTGGCAGGTGACCATTGAGGCCCCGGCGGGAAAAACGCTGTCTCCCGGCCGCTGACCGCGCGTTTCGGCGTTTTTTCAATCAAATTCGTTTTTTGTTTCCCGCCTGGAAATTCGTAACCGCTCACGGGGTATAGATAAAGTTTAGAAAATGAGATAAAGTGCCTTATGCCAGATTTACTTTCACAACTTCCCTTAGATGCGAATATTCTCAGCCGGACGCCGCCTGAGGT
>JAISLI010000003.1 GCA_031291035.1 Desulfovibrio sp. | reverse complement strand
CAGGGAATGATATCGTTCATAATACGGAGAAATTCTTCCCGTTTTGTTGTACGTTTCCGCATGCCGTATTCAATGTCGCTCAAAGTGGGTTGTCTCATGCTATTTACCTCCAACTGATGAAAATGTTTAACACAATTTTCTTCGATTGGCGATACTTTGAAAGGATTAAATCAGTGTTTCCTTAATTACAAATAATATTCAGTCTACTCAACACGAAACACCAGCGCAAGCATTTTTGTGCGGCAGTATCGGTTCCCGCTATGCCGCCCCGCCGGAAATCACAAAAAAACTTTTTTGTTTTTTCGCAGCCAGACAATCGTCCATAAATTTTGCAAAATTTTTTAAAAATGCAGCCTTTTCAAACCGTCCCGCTTCGGCCGTGAGCGTTGCGCCGTCGAATGAATATGCCCCGGCCTCGTGATCCTCAATAGCCCTGATCAAACAATCCTCAGTCTGCTCGGAAAACAGTATTCCACTGCGCTTGTGGACAACAGTCTCCAAAACTCCCCCTCTTCCAAAAGCAATCACCGGTCTGCCGGCCGCCAATGCTTCCACAGGCACAATGCCGAAATCTTCTTCACCGGGAAACAGCAACGCCTTGCAACGCTGAAGTTTATGACGCAGAAATTCGTCATTTTGACGACCGGCAAACGTTACCGTTGGTCCGGCCATACGCTCCAGCCGTATCCTTTCCGGCCCTTCACCGACAACAAGCAATTTTCTGCCTGTTTGTGAACATGCCTTCACGGCGAGATCAGCGCGCTTATAGGCGTTCAACTGGCCGACAAAGAGGTAATAATCCTCTATTGCCGGGGCAACGCCGTCGGGGGGCGCAAAGAATTCCACATCCACAGGTGGGAAGATAACTTTCGCCTCCCGACGATAGTGTTTTGCTATCCGATGGGCAACATTGACTGAATTTGCCGCAAAAAAATCCACGCGTTGCGCGGACAAAACATCCCAGACGCGCAAACGCCCGGCAAAAAAACGAAAAAAAGTACGAACAACAAGATTGCTCTCCGCCAGGTAATTCTGATAAAAATCCCAGAGATACCGCATAGGAGTGTGACAATAACAGACATGCAGCGTATCTGCGCCGGTAATTACCCCCTTGGCGGGACCGGATTCGAGACTGATAACCAGATCGTAGCCCCGCAGGTCAAGCTGCTCCAATGCCAGAGGCATCAGAGGAAGATATTTCCGGTACAGTTTGCCCGCAAAGGGCAATCTTTGAATAAAAGATGTTATAATACGGTGTTGGCGTATTGTCGGGGAAACAGCTTCTGGAATGTAGACATGCGTGAATATATCCGCCTGGGGAAAGAGCTCGCACAGCGCCTCCAGCACCTTCTCTCCTCCGCGCATGGCAACAAGCCAATATTGAATCAGGGCCACGCGCATTCGCGTGTGCCCCTGCGCACTATCCCGCACCTATCCGCGCCCGGTTTCTTCTTTAAGCGCGTCCAGCAACCTCTGCACATACTTCTCACGGGCCGTTTCGCCCATAACACCAATGCGCAGCACCTTGCCGGCCAACGGTCCCAGGCCGCCGCCCAATTCGATTTTATGTTTGACGCGCAGATTCTTCCGCAATGCGGCTTCGTCCACGCCATCCGGGCACACAACCAGGTTAAGCATGGGCAGCCTGTACGACTTTTCCACAAACATTGAAAAGCCCATTTTTTCAAGTCCCGCGACCAGCATTTCATGCATGGCCCTGTGTCTGGCAAACACGGCCGTCGGGCCTTCTTCCAGAATAAGCGCCAAAGCCTGATACAGGGCATAATTCATGCTGATGGGCGCGGTATGATGATACACGCGGTTTTGTCCTTGCCAGTATTGCGTTATCAAAGTCATGTCCAGATACCAGTTGGGAACTTTTTTCTTACGGGCGCGAAGCTTCTCAAGCGCTTTTTCAGAAAATGACACCGGCGAAAGGCCTGGAGGGCAGGAAAGGCATTTTTGCGTCCCGCTGTAAAAAGCGTCCACACCCCATTTGTCCAGGGCAACTTCGATGCCGCCAAGCCCGGTAACGCTGTCCACCAGATACAGCGCGCCATTTTTTTTCACAAGTTCGCCTATTTCCTCCACCGGGTTACACACTCCGGTCGAAGTTTCAGCGTGGATCACGCCAACAATACTGTAAGATTTGGCAGTCAGTTTTTCCTTGACCTTGCCGGGAAGCACAGGTGTGCCCCAGGCAAATTCCAGCACGTCAACCTCCGCGCCAAGACGGGAGGCAACATCCATCATACGTCCGCTGAACACGCCGTTATGCAAAATGAGAACCTGATCGCCAGGCTCAATCAGATTGACGCAACAGGTTTCCATACCGGCCGAACCTGTGCCGGACATGGGCATTGTCACTTCATTGGCCGTATTGCAAAGGGTACGCAACTGCTCCTTGACGGCATTCATCAATTCAATGAACTCAAAATCCATGTGGCCGACAAGCCGTGTGCCCATTGCCTTGTACACGGCATCATTAACCATTGACGGTCCCGGCCCCATAAGCAGAACATCAGAAATGGAATCCAGCATGTTGGACATGACGCACCTCACGTAAAAAATGTTTGCCAAAAATAGACCAGATATCAGGCAACGTCAAATTCTGCGCCGCAGACAAAAATTTGGAGAGTGTCCACCTAAAGATATACATCATTTGTGATTGCCATAGCCTGAAGATTTCAGGTTTCGTTGATAACGTACAGAGAGAGTATTAATAAAAGAATGATGCTATGTCTTCCCTCACTCCATTGACATGAAAGCGTGCGAATAAAGCCATCGTCAGGTCTACCATGCGTAAAGACCTTGAAACTACAATCGATTTACGTTTGAATCGGGCAAACCAATGCCGTTGACGGCAGTTATTTCGTTCAATTCCGACTGTGCCACTCTTGCCGACGATTAATTGATCTTCTGGGATTTCCATCGGATAGACCTTCCAATCGTCCGTAAAATAGTACCAAATCCGCCACTTCCTGAGGCGATTCATAAGTCGGGAGAGGGTTCCTTGATCACGATTCCCACATTCCCAGTCAATGAGTTGACCGGTATCGCGACAATAAGCCTTCCATATCCACAGTTTGTTTTTTTTGAACGCAGATAGTGCCACATCTCGTCCAACTCGACGACAACGACCTCACGTGGTTCTGGTTTTTCATAAACCTTTTCCGCAAAAAGCCGTACCCAGCGCAACACGGCAGGTATCGAAACCTTGAGCGCCCGCGCAATGCAGTTCAATGAAAGCCCCAATGTATACAACAGAACCGCAGTGGCTTTTTCACTCGCCGGACGCCCTCTCGGCGTGGTACGGGTGAATTGAAAACAGCATTTTTTACAACGATACCTCTGCTTTCCGAGATGCCTACCGTTCTTGACACTTTCAGCTGATCCACATTTTGGACATTCGGGCATACTTCCTCCTTTGGCGTAGAGAAAGCATACACTAAAATCATTCTATTGTTAATACCCTCTTGTGTTTTAGAGCAGTTCATGAATGAAACGAGTGAACTGCTCTGCAAGGATTTGCCAGCAAATCCTTGCCGCGAAACAGGAGCAGGCGGGCTTTGCCCGCCGTAAGCGAACTGTTTCAAGCGTTAGAGCAATTTCAAAGTGAAATTGCTCCGGCGGCGGAGCGGTTGCACCGCCGTCCTCCCATGTGGCGCAGGCGAAACCGCGTTTCGCCGTAAAACGCCGAAGGGAGCGTTTCAAAAGCAAAATTCTCTAAGGGAAAAGACACGATGGGAAAAGGTCAGACTTGCTTTCGGAGAACTTGGCTTGGAGCATGGCGGTAAACGCCGAAAAAATGACAAGGACCGAAAGCGCGTAATCCATCAGGGCGCTGCCATACCAGGGCTGACGCCGTATATATGCGAGCATCCGAACACTTTTCCCGAAGACTATTTTCCTCTTGACCACAGAGCGGGGCCATATATGCGCAAGTTTGTTGTCGTTCTATTTATTGTGCTCTGTGCGATTTGCCTGGCCTTGCCGTCCATTTCGCCGTCTGACGTTCCGGCTTTCCGGCCGGTCAGTCAGGTTCCCACCATGCGCGAAAGCATCGCTCACACCGCCCGGAGCGGGAAGGAAGCCGCCTTGGCGCCGTATTTTTCGCCGTCGGGACATTTTTACGCTGAAGCAATCGTGGTTTCCATACGTTCCCGCCTGCCCGACGTCAAAATTTATTATACCCTCGACGGTTCCGAGCCGACGGAAAACAGCGTGCCGTACACCCGACCTCTTCTTCTTGAGCCGAAAGAGGGAGCCAACTGCGTGGTCGTCAAAGCCGTCACCGTGTCAGACGGTCGTACAGGCCCTGTGGCGACGCACAGTTATCTCCTTGATCCCGATATTTCAGGCCGGTTCAAATCGTATGTATTCTCGCTTTCCACCGACAGCCGGAATTTATATGATCACGAACGCGGCATCCTGGTGCCGGGCAAACTTCATGAGGAAAGCGAGGCTCTCCATCCGGACAAAAAGGAAGATGAGCACGACGCCAACTATAAGGGACGCGGACGGGATTGGGAGCGGCCGGTCTATGTGGAGGCTTTCACCCCGGACGGGAAGCGGGTTGTCGCGCAAAAGGCCGGAATTCGCGTTTCCGGCGGGCGATCACGTGCTGATCCGCAAAAAGGACTCCGGCTGACCGCCCGCGAAGAATATGAGCGCGGAGCCGGAAAGTTCAAGTACCAATTTTTTCCGGAATTCGCCGGAGGGAAAAACCCGTCGCCGATATCCTCATATAATACGCTCATACTACGCAACAGTGGCCTTAAAGACGACCAGATACGTTCTCCCCTTCTAACCCGTCTGGCAGCGAAAGCAGGCTACCCCCATGTATCTCCGGTGCATTCCGCCACAGTGTTTCTCAACGGAGAATATTATGGACACGCCTATCTGAAAACGCGCCTGGACGACGATTTTTTCGCAAAATTTTATGACGCGCGGAAAGACAACTTCATTATTCTGGAGGTCAAAACCCACAGGCTCATTCCATCTTACAAATATCCGTACTTGTCGCACTGGTATATTTTCCGGGAGTTCGATGAAATCATCCGGGCCTGCGCGCTGGGAAATAGCGGCAACAGCACCCTGGACGCCATAGAGCGGTGGGTGGATGTGGACAATCTGCTTTTTTACTATGCCGTGGAATGTTACGCGGACAACGCTGACTGGCCGGATCACAACAGCAAAATATGGCGTTATTACGGTGAAAACGCAACGTCTTCTCCCGTTCTCGACGGTCGCTGGCGCTATATCCTGTTCGACATGGACGATACGGCTTCCAACCCTTCCAAGCCCACCATTCACAGGATTATGCGGGAAAGCCCCCTGTTCGGCGCTTTGATGAAACGCCGGGAACTGGCCGCGAAGTTCGCCAATTACCTGTGTGACATGGCTTTTGTCCATTTCGCGGAGCAGAATGTGCGCAAGGAGATGGAGGCCCTGAACGGCGAAAGCCAGCATGAAATACAATTCGCCGCGCGTCATGGAATATACAGTCCGCCGGGGCTGCCGGAAACCATTGCGCGGGGCAGGGAAAATATGCTCGCTTTTTTCCGGAAGCGGCCGGAGCATGTTCTGCGGGAGTTGCGCGATCTTTTCGGCTATACCGGCCTGTACCATGTGATTGTGAACGGTCCGGCCAAGTTGAACACCATCCGCGGCAACAGCCCCCAAGGCTGGTATTTTGTGGAAAATTCCGTTGCGGTCAGCCCGGATTTGCCGGGAGACAAGGCGGTCGGGCACTGGGAGGTCAACGGGCAAATCCGTGAAGGGGAGAAATTGCTCCTGACGGCGGACGACACCGTGAACGGTGAAGTCAGAGTCAAACTCGTCACACGCGACAGCCCGTCTCCACTGGAATTTGTGACAGCCTACGACAACGGCGGCCTGTGCGGCTTTTCCCTACGCAATACAACCAATGTCGCGTTGAGCGCGGAAGATTTCTACCTGAGCGACAAGCCGGACAAACCGAAAAAGTGGCACATGGCCGGCATCACATTCTCCCCCGGAGAAGTCGTGCATTTTGTGGGTAAAAGTTACCGCCATGCGGATGCCCTGTTGAAGCTGAAAGTGAATTTTAACCCCAGGAGGGGAGAAACCGTTTATCTCCGGGACAAGTCCGGAGCGATTCTCTCTTCAGCGGCTGTCCGGTGACAGAAGGAACTGAAATATGACGGACGAATTGCGCAAAATAGCGTTTCTGCTTTCCCAGCATGAAAATTTGACGTTACTGACCCTTGCGGTGACTATGGCGGTAGCTTTGGGATGCGGCCTGGTCATTTATTTGCTGTACAGATATTTTTATCGCGGCGTTGTATACAGCGATAATTTCGGTGTGCTTATTGTGATTGTGAGCGGGATAACAGCATTTATAATTGTAACTATCGGAACAAATCTGGTTCTGTCCCTCGGCATGGTGGGCGCGCTCTCCATTGTTCGCTTCAGGGCGCCTGTCAAGGATCCTCTTGACGTCGGCTTTCTGTACTGGAGTACAGCTGCCGGTCTGACTGCCGGGGCAAAGCTCTATCTGGTAGCCGTTGTCGGCACCGTGTCCATTGGGTTGATTTATATTGCCATGACTTACATCCGCAAGGAAAAGCGGACGTTTCTGATGATTCTACGCTATGATCCGGAAGCCGATGACGCTGTGCGCAAGCTCCTGAAGCCAGTTTGGCATAAACTGAAAAATAAAAACATTTCCCGCAGGCTGGCGGAACTGACCCTGGAAGTGAGGGTAACACGCAATCAGACGCAGTTCATGGAACCTTTCACTTCGGCGGATTTTATAGAAAGCGCGACGCTTGTCGAATACAGCGGAGACTACGCATAATCGGCATTATGCGGCCCACATCCAAATTCCGCCATGAGCGGAAATACCATCTGACCGAAGCGAACGCCATGCTCATGCGGCAGCGCGCGTCTTATCTCCTGACTCCGGACAAACACACTGGCGGCTCATATCAGGTCAGCAGCGTTTATTTTGACGATGCGCACGATACGTCACTGCACGAGAAACGGAATGGAGTGTTTTTGCGCGACAAGTGGCGGTTGCGGTATTACAACAACACTTTCAAGTTGATTCATCTGGAACGGAAGCATAAGCGCGGCGAACTGGCGCGCAAGGAACACGCGCCGGTAACGGAGGAGCAGTACGCGGAGCTTTGCCGCGCCGACATGCGATGCGCCGCCCGCCAGGATGGCCCGGTATGGAGGGCGTTTTACGCACGCCATCTGCTCGGCTGCATGCGTCCGGTGGTTACAGTGTGGTCTATGACCGCGAGGCATTCAGCTACGCTCCGGGTAATGTCAGGCTTACCTTTGACACCAATCTGCGGGCCGCGATACCGGGATCGGGATATTCTGCGGCAGTGGATACCGGCGGGCTCATGATTCTGGAACTCAAGTACGATTCCTTTCTGCCCGCTGTTGTGGCGGGGCTGCTCTCCGGCATACAGTTCACGCAGTTGGCGCTTTCCAAGTACGTTATGGCCAGACACGCCCTGCTGGGCCACAGCGGAAGATGAACGGCGGGCCGATGGCCTCCTCAAGGTCCGCGTCACAATATCTTTTCCAGGCTGATCATCCGCAGAAGCTCCGGTTCACAAATCGTGTTCTCCCAGGCCGTCTTCGCTTTCGGCCGTCTTTTTGTCGGGCGGCGTGGTTACTGTCTGCAAACCGGGCGTCAAATCCTGCACTTCCGTGGGCGGGGCCAGCGGGTCAGCCGCCGTGCGCGTAACGCCCCTGCTGTCGCGCACGTAGAGATTGCAGGCAAGACCAAAGCATTCATACACCGCCGCGACCGTGCCCCCGAGCCGTTCCCCGGCATCACGCGGCGGCGGAACGAGCACATAATAGGTGCGGGTCAGACCGCCTTTTTTGGGTTCCACCAGACAGGAAACAAGCCATTCATCTTCCCCGTCGTCGTTCCAGTCCAGAATGGCCACCATGTCGAGGTCGATCTCCTGTGTCGGATGGCTTATGCTGAATCCGTTGGACCGGTGCCGGACGCGGCTTGTCTGGAGCAGGGTGGCGGCGAATGTCTCTCCCAGATACACATGGCCGGAGTCTCCGAACATAAATGAGGGTGAAAGACGCCGAAACAGCGTCTCGCCGTATTCTCCGCGGCCAAGCGGAGAAAAGGCCATCAGCCAGCTTCCGTCGTCCGTCAGCAGACGGCGGGCCTGAAGTTCCTTCGGCATGCGCTGGGCCAACCTGGCAAATCCGTTTTCGTCAATGACGGTCACAGGTTTGACGCCGCAACCCGCGAGCAGCGCCACAAGGCAAAGCGGGGGAAAAAAACGCGTGAACATTGATACTCCTCAAAAAAGGCGATGCTCCTGTTTATGCGCCTTCAGGCATCTTGTAAAGTTGGTACGATATCTGCATAAACAACCCGGAATTTTTTTACGTACAACAGCGCGAGGCTTGTATGGCGGAAACGGCGCATCTGCAACTGTCTCCAGGTTCTCCTGAAATTTCGGGCCGCCCGTTCCGTCGGCCGTATCTTGCCGTCCTGTTCGCCGGAATTTTTGTACTTTCGGCGATCGCGGGCTGGTGGCTGGCCGGCGGACGAATACGTAGCGTAAACGCGGTGCTGGACGCCAAACTTTATCCGGTGGCCCCGGAATTTTCCGCCCGTCTGGAAGAAATAACGGCACGGGAGGGCGACAGGGTTTCCGCGCGTCAGGCGGTAGGCCGGGTGGACGCAAGCGGTTATGCACGGCAACTTCGTGAGGCGGGCAAAGATACGGCGGCGTTGCGCCCGGCGCTTGTGGAAGAAACCGCCGAACGCCTCAAAGCCTTGCAGGCGGCGGAAAAAGACATTGTTGAGCGGCTTGCCCAATCCCGCAATGAGGAAGAGGCAAAACGCCGCATACGTGAAGACCGCGTGATGGAACATGCGCGCGCGCAGCTCGCCCTGCGTTCCCTCGACAGCCGGGGAGGCGAGAAGGTTGTGGACAAAACGCGCTATCAGGAGGCCCGGCAGGCCGAAAAACAGGCCCGGCTCAAAATGGAAACCGCCAGGGAAGATTTCGAGCTGTCCAGCCGCATACGCGCGGCCGCGGATCAGGAATTGCGCCGGATACGCGAGAACGGTCTGAACGCGCGCGGGGCGAAAGCCGGCATCCATCAGCCTTCCGCCAATGCCGACGGCGCATTGTACGCGCCGGTGAACGGCACGGTGTTGCGCGTCTCCGCCGAACCGGGGGAGATGGTAAAACGCGGCCAGCCGGTTCTGCTGATCCTGCCCGACGGCGAAGGGGCGGAGGACGCCTTCCGGGTCAAGGCATATTTCCCTCTGGAGTTCAAAGACAATATTGTTGCGGGCCAGCCTTGCGAAGTCAGATTTGACGGAGAGGAGGACACTGTGCAGGGGGAAGTTGCGGAACTTATGACGCCGCAGGCGCTGCCCGAAGATGCCCCGAACGGGACAGCGGGGGCACAGACGGCGGACACCGCATCTTTCGGCGTACGTCTTTATGCGCCGGTACGCATCCATCTGAAAAACAAGCCGAAATCAATCCTGTATCCCGGCAGGCGCGCATCCTGCGTGATCAGGACGCGCGACATTTTCGGTTTCAGGGGCTTTTAGGTCGGGGATATACGGATTTTCTGAAAATCATTTTTAACGACAAACGATATGGCTTGCAGTTATCGGCCTGGCTGGTTATTTAGGAGGCGTGCGCCGACATGTGACCGCGCTGTGGCTGACTTTTTGAAATTGTAGCTATTGCAAGCGGATATTGTGATTGTCAATATTCAGGAAATTCTTGACGCGGTTGCCTCCGCCAAATCCGAAGCCGATCTGGATCTGCTGCGGCGCGCGTATGTCTTTGCCGCTGTAGCCCACGGCGGGCAAACGCGCCTTTCCGGCGAGCTTTACCTCTCCCATCCTTTGGCCGTCGCGTATTCCCTGGCGCAGATGGGATTTGACGAACCCACCATAGCCGCGGGCCTTTTGCACGACACCGTGGAAGATACGCGGGCGACTCTTGAGGAAATTGACGACATGTTCTGTGAAGAGGTGGCCGACATTGTCGACGGGGTCACCAAGATAAGCCTCATCCCCTTTGACAACAAGGAGGAGGCCCAGGCCGAGAACATACGCAAGATGATTCTTGCCATGAGTCACGACATGCGCGTGCTCATGGTCAAACTGGCGGACCGCCTCCACAACATGCGCACGCTGGGTTTTCAGAAAGCGCACAAACAGCGTCCCATCGCCCAAGAAACCATGGACATTTACGCTCCGCTGGCAAATCGCCTGGGGTTGCACAGCATAAAACGCGATCTGGAAGATTTGAGTTTCAAATATCTATGGCCGGACATATACAATCAGATTGACCACTGGCTGGATACGCATCAGCTTGCGGAGAAGCAGATTATCGACAAGGTGGTGGAACTGCTTCGCGGACTGCTGACCACAAACGGCATCAAGGGGCATGTGTACGGCCGCGTCAAACACATGTACAGCATATACAAAAAAATGCAGTCCCAGTCCCTGCCCCTGGACGAAATGCACGATATAATGGCTTTCAGAGTCATTGTGGACAATATCAAGGACTGCTATGCCGTGCTGGGGCTTGTGCATTCCCAGTGGCGACCGGTACACGGACGCTTCAAGGATTATATTTCGCTGCCCAAGGCCAACGGTTACCGGAGTCTGCACTCCACTGTCATAGGGCCGGAGGGCGAACGCATTGAAATTCAGATACGTACGGAGGACATGCACCGCCAGGCGGAGCACGGTGTCGCCGCGCATTGGCTGTACAAGGAAAAAAACCGGGTCAACACCAAAGACCTGGGACAGTTTTCCTGGCTGCGGGAAATTTTCGAGCGTCAGCGCGAAGAAAGCGACTCCCGGGAATTTCTGTACTCCCTCAAAATGGACCTGTTCAAGGATGAGGTCTACGTCTACACACCGGCCGGTGATGTCAAGGAACTGCCGGAGGGGGCGACGCCGCTGGATTTTGCTTTTCTCATCCATACCGATGTGGGGCTGCATTGCACCGGGGCCAAAATCAACGGGCGTCTGGTGCCTTTGGGCACAGAGCTGAAAAATGGAGATATCGTTGAAATTATTACAGATCATTCCCGCAATCCCAACAGAGACTGGCTCAAATTTATCAAAACAGCCAAAGCCCGCAACCGCATTCAGCATTATCTGCGTACCGGCGAACGTAAACAGGCCATGGAGCTCGGTCGGGAAATGCTGGAAAAGGAGGGACGCAAGGCCAGCCTGAATGTGACCAGCGCCCACAAGGCCGGGCACCTCCTCCTTGCGGCCCAGGATTTGAATTTTGACGGCGTTGATGAAATGGTCGCCGCTGTGGGTTACGGCAACCTGACGCCGCGCCGTGTCCTGAACCGCCTTTACGCCGTGTTGCACCCTGACGATTCCGGCCAGCAGCCCCCGCCGCAGGGCAAGGAGCGCAAGGAGGACTCCCGCAAGGACGGCGGTGTGGGCATCGCCGGCGTGGACGGCGTGCTGATGCGCTTCGGCAAATGCTGCAATCCTGTGCCGGGGGATCCGATTGTCGGCTATGTTTCGCACGGCATGGGTCTGAGCGTTCACAGGGCCGATTGCCCCAATGTGCCCAGCATGGAACCGGAACGGCTGATATCCGTTCATTGGAACGGCGTAGCGGAAAAACCCTATGAAGCCGGCATTTTTGTGATCGCGAAAAACGAACACGGCGTTCTGGCGGATGTGACGCGGATTTTTGCCCAGAACATGGTCAATATCTCCGCCCTTGAGCTGGACCAGCTGGTTGACGGCCGCGCCCGCTTGCGCT
The DNA here is from genome assembly GCA_031291035.1 of Desulfovibrio sp. Classification (GTDB taxonomy): domain Bacteria; phylum Desulfobacterota; class Desulfovibrionia; order Desulfovibrionales; family Desulfovibrionaceae; genus Desulfovibrio. The sequence continues at coordinate 57,144 of JAISLI010000003.1, read as the reverse complement.
TTATGGTGGAAGTGCGGGACGCCGCGCAACTCTACCACCTGATAGAGATCATTCGCGCTTTGCCCGCCATTCTGGAAGTGGTGCGGGAAACCGAAGGCATGGCGACATAGGGCAATTTACGCTTTTTGCAAACGGCCGCCCGCGTTTGTCAGCCGCCGGAAATCCAGGCCAGCGCGGCCTCGCGCAGCCCTTCGGCCAGGGTGGGATGGGCGTGGACAGTCTGGGCGATATCCGCAGCCGTAAGTCCGTATCGCACCGCCAGAGCCGCCTCGGCCACGATGTCGGCGGCGTGCGCGCCGATGATGTGGGCCCCCAGTATCCTGCCGCTCCCCTCTTCGCAGACAAGTTTGAAAAAACCGGGCAGTTCGCCCGCAGCGTGGGATTTCCCCAGCTCGCGATACCGGGCCAGACTTGAACGCGCCCTGATTCCCTGTCCGCCGGCCTGCGCCCCGGACAAACCCACAACGCCGATTTCAGGCGAAGTAAAAATGACTGAGGGAATGGCTCCGTAATTCATGACGGCCTTTTTGCCCAGGATGTTGTCCACGGCGCACAGTCCCTCCGCCGTTGCCGTGTGGGCCAGCATGGGACGATGCGGCCCCAACGCGTCGCCCACGGCGTAAACGCCTTCGGCGCTGGTGCGCATGGTGGCGTCCGCGACAATCCAGCCTTTGGCGTCAACCGCAACGCCCGCGGCTCCGGGATTCAATCCTTCCGTATCCGGAGCTCTCCCCACGGCCACCAGCACAATGTCCGTCTCCATCTCCGCGCTCTGTCCCGCGGCGCTCTCCGCGGAGGGTGATGGAGCGACCGCGCATGTTACTCCATTTTCCCCAATGGCCGCGGTTCGCACCGTTTTTGCCGTCAGGACGGCAATGCCGCGTTTTTTGGCCTCCCGAAGGAGCAGACGGCTTACTTCCTCATCCACCGGGTCAAGGGGCAAAAGACGATTCAGGGCCTCCACAATGGTCACCTCGGCGCCGAAGGCCCTGAAAATAAAAGCCAGTTCACAGCCGATGACGCCGCCGCCGACGACAAGCAGACGGGGCGGGATATGGTCCAGATTCAGGATATCGTCGCTGTTGAGTATGCGACTGTGATCGACAGGCAGCGCGGGCAGGTCCAGTGTCTTTGAACCGGTGGCGAGAATGACGGCATCGCCGGACAGGGACTCAGTCCCCCCGTCGGTGTGAACAAGCACGTTGAGGCCGGCCTGAAGTTCCGCCTGTCCGCGCGCAAGGCGAATCTTGAGGGCCGCGCAGGTTTTTTCCAGGGCGACGCGCAGGGTTGCCCTGATTTTTTCCTTGCGGGCCATGACAGCCGCCATGTCCACGGCAAAGACAGGAGCGGTTTCCGCGGCAATGCCGAATTCGGAGAGCCGGCTGACTGTTTCCAGCGCGCGTGCCGAGGCCAGGATGGTTTTTGTGGGGATGCACCCGGCATGAAGGCATGTGCCGCCCATCTGATTTCTTTCCACAAGAGTCACACGGGCACCGGAGCGCGCCGCGTGAAAAGCCGCCGCGTATCCGCCCGGACCGGCTCCGACAATTATGATGTGGGGCGTTTGTTTGTCCGACATTTTTTTCCTTGCCATATCACACGCGAGAGCCTTCGCGCGCGAAATCCAGCGCTTCTCCGGAGAGTGTGGCGGCCATAACGGCCTTGATGGTGTGGAGGCGGTTCTCGGCCTCCTCAAAGGCCATGTTGCGGGGGGATTCAAACACTTCGTCCGAAACTTCCATGCACTCAAGGCCGAAACGGCGGTAGATATCCTCCCCGATTTCCGTGTCGCGGTTGTGAAACGCCGGCAGGCAATGGAGAAATTTGCAATCGTTGTTGCCCGTTTTTTCCATCGCCGTCATGTCCACGCGGTAGGGAAGAAGCAGGGCAATGCGTTCCTCCCACGCTTCGTCCGGCTCACCCATGGAAAGCCATACATCGGTGTAAAGGAAATCACACCCCTTGACGCCTTCATCCACGCTTTCCGTGCGCGTGATGCGGGCGCCTGTTTTTTGGGCCGTCCCGCCGGCCATCCTGAAAACCTCGTCGCGGGTCCACAAGGCGCGGGGGGCGACGGATCGAAAATCCAGGCCAAGCAGGGCGGAACCCATCATGAGAGAATTGCCCATATTGTAGCGGGCATCGCCAAGATAGGCCAGGGTTTGCCTGTTCAGGGGCTTGGGACAGCACTCGCGCATGGTCAGCATGTCGGCCAGAAGCTGGGTCGGATGCCATTCATTGGTCAATCCGTTCCATACAGGCACAGAGGCGTATTTGGCCAGCGCCTCCACGCGGTCCTGGGCAAAACCGCGATATTCGATGCCGTCGTAAAAACGGGAAAGCACGCGGGCCGTATCGGGCATGGATTCTTTTTTGCCCACCTGCGAGCCTGACGGGCCAAGACAGGTGACGTTCGCCCCCTGATGAAGCGCGGCGGTCTCAAACGCGCAACGGGTGCGCGTGGAATCCTTTTCAAAAAGCAGGACAATGTTTTTGTCTTGCAGAAATTTCATCTCGCTGCCGGTTTTTCTGCATCGTTTGAGCTTTTCCGCGAGATCAAGCAACAGCGTGAGTTCCCCGGGGGTAAAATCGCTCTCTTTCAGGAAATCTCTGTGGAGGAGTGTATTCACGCCGGGCTCCGGTCAGGGTTGATGACACAATGGTTTGTTCTTTATTCCTTCGGAAAAAATTTTTCGAGCGTCTTGCCGGATGGAATCCGCTCCGCAGCAGCCTACCATAAAAAAATTTTACATCCCTGTTTCTGTGTATTTGATAATTATCAAATATAACCAGTATGTTACATAGAGTGTGCCGGAGCTTGTCACATTTTCACAATTTCCATGAGTTTTTGGTAGCTGTTCACAACCTCGTAAATAACCTTATCTTTATCGGCAGATGCGAGATTGAGTTTTGCAAAAAATTTTCCGGCGCAGTCGATTTTCTTTTCCTCAATTTTTCTGAGCTGCATGGTGGACATGGAACCTTTGGTTTCCGCCACAAAATAGATGTGCCGCACCACGCCGGATTTGAAGGTTATGGCCCAGTCAGGGTTATAGTCGCCAACCGGCGTGGGGATAAGAAAGCCGCGCGGCAGCTTGGCGTAGACCACGACCTCGGCGCTCGCGTCCAGTTCTTCGGCAAAGCTGCGTTCTGTATTGGAATCTGTGGCGACGTAATCATAAATATGCTTTTTAAGCCGCTCTTTTACGGCGGTTTTGTCTATTTTTTGCCGTTCCGCCGTGAATATATCCGTATTGTACCGCTCCGTCAGCTCGTTATAGCCCAGGCGCTCAATGATTATGGTCGCCTTTTGTTCATTGATCAGGCGGGCCGCTTCCGTGATGAAATGTTCGGGGTTCCGGCGGAATTCGGCGAACACGTGCCCGGCAATGCCGCTCAGGATAGCGGTTACGGTTGCACGGGTAAGCTGGGCATGTTCCGCCAGTTTGCCTATAAGGTCATAGCGCACCCGAGAGTGGACGGAGTTTTGCAAAACATCCGTTGAGGAGCTTTCCAGGTGAAAGGCTTCGCCTTGTTTGAGTTGATCCACGCTAACGCTTTGCGCCTGGATACCCGCGGTCATGGTATATTGCAGGGGAGTGACGGCGAGTTCTTTATCAATTGCCGTAATGCAGTGCTGAACAAGTTCATCTGAATCAAAATGCACGCTGTATACGGCTTTGCGGTTGATCTTCTCCCACAGCGCCTTGAATTCCTGTTTACGGAAATTGTCGTTGAGACGGTTTATCTCCTGACGGCGCTCGTCCTCCGGCACGGGCAGTTGCGCATCACTGTATACACTGTCGATTAGAGCGAATACCTGCTCAGCATAGGGGGCGAGTTCCGACGGCAACGCGGCCGGCGACTCTTGCGCCTTGGCTTCATAGTAGCCGCTCGTTATGGCGTCGTTGTCGTCCGTGTAATCGTTTTTGATCAGATAGCGGTATATCTGCTTGGCCATGGCGGGCGTGACCCGAATATCTCCCTCCGGAGCACGCAGTAATTTGCCTGTGAAATAAGCCTCATCCGCCCTGCGCGGACGCGCGGAAAGGGCGGCGCTGATTTCGCTTTGCAGCCCGGCCACAAAATCCTTGTAGCTTTCGTTGGCCACGACGGTCAGCACGTTCACGTCGTGCGCAATGGCGGGATGGTCAATGCGCTCGCCGGTTTGGTTGACGCACAGGCGCAGTCCGCGCCCTACTTCCTGACGGCGTGAAATGGCGCTTTCGCTGTGCTTCAGCATGCACATGCCGAAAACATTGGGGTTATCCCAGCCCTCACGCAGAGCGGAGTGCGAAAAGATGAAGCGTACAGGCTCCTCAAACGACAGCAGACGTTCTTTCTTCTTGAGTATGAGGTCATACGCCGTCACATCGTCGGAAAGTCCGGCTTCTTCACCGCGTGTTTTTATACCGGAAGGATCAACAAGTCGTTTGTTTTTGTCTATGGAGAAATAGCCCTCATGAACCTTGGGAATGGCATCTCTTTGCCAATACTCCTTCAGGCTTGTTTCTTCCGGCATTAACCCGGTCAGTTCTTCCGCAAGAATCTCGGCGTATTCTTCCTCAAAAATCCGGGCGTATTCGCCGTTTGTATCTTCGCGGCTGTAATCGCGGTATTTGGCGACCTCATCAATGAAAAAGAGGGAAAGAACCTTGATGCCTCTGGCGTGCAGGCCGCGTTCTTTGTCCAGGTGTGATTTGATGGTTTCGCGGATCTGAATGCGGCGCAGAGCCTCTTCCGCGCCATCGCCCATGGCCTCTCCTGCCCGGAGGCTCCGGCCGTTGGCAAATTCCACGGTGTCGGTGCGGGCGTCTATTTCGCTGACGACATAGCCTTTGTATTGGCGCAGTTCGCCGGAAAGCGCGAACAGGTCATCTTTTTTGCCCAGCCGTTTCAGCTTGCGGGCAATGACACCGCCTTTTTGCCGAATTTCCATTTCCAATCCGGCCACCGGCGCTTTGCTGGATACTTCGATGGAGTCCAGAAACATATAGGGCGCTGTGCCGCCAATGCCCTTGACCGTGATGCCGCGCACGGCGATTTTTTTGACCAGCTTCTGGTTGTAGGCGTCCACGGCGTCCAGGCGGTGGATTTTGTTGCGGGTTTTTCTGTGCGTGGCGGAATAGCGCAGCAGCACAAGCGGCCTGAATTTTTTCAGCGCATCCAGCGTTTTGGGGCCTTCCATTTTTTGCGGCTCGTCCAGGATGAGAATCGGACGGTTGGCGCTGATAACGTCTATGGGCTTGCGGCTCTGAAAGTCGTCAATCACTTCATAAATACGGCGATTGTCGGCTCCGGTGGCATTGAATGCCTGAATGTTGATGATCATGACGTTGATGCCGCTGTCCGACGAAAAACTTTCCAGTTCATGCAGGCTTTTGGAATTGTAAATAAAGAAGCGGGCCTTTCTGCCGTAGGTTTCCGCAAAATGGTCGGCGGTTATTTGCAGGGATTTATATACCCCCTCGCGTATGGCCACGCTGGGCGTCATGATGATGTACTTGCTCCAGCCGTATTGCTTGTGCAGCTCAAAAATTGTTTTGATGTAGCAATAGGTTTTGCCGGTGCCGGTTTCCATTTCAATGTCAAGGTTGCAGCGGCACCCGGCGCTTTCTTCCAGCTTGTCGGATACAAACAGGTTTTGCCCGCGCTGCACAGCCTGAATGTTTTCCAGCAACCGCTCGTCGGAAAGGGCCAAGTCCGCATTGCGCAGACCGGGGATTTCCTCTGCCGGTTCGGCGGTGGAGAGCTTCCCCTGTTCCGGCCGGGCGGGTTTACGCTGTTTGCCGGGGTCCAAGCGATAGGTCAACCCGGTGGAAAGCGGCTGCCCGGCAAAGCAATCCACCACGGACTGCACGGCCTCGGTCTGGAACGGCTGAATCTTGAACTTGAGCCGCATGGGGGCTTGGGCGCTCATATAACCTTCACCTCGGTCTGCGGCGAAAGCTGCTTGAAAATCTGCTCGGCGTTGATGCGGGCGGCGTCGGAAGCAAAACCGGCGTCGCGGAACACCGCGCGCAAAGGTTTGTGTTTGGCCAGTTTTTGAACAAAGGATTCATTTATGCCGGAGTCAAAGCAGGCGGCCAGAGCGTTTTCATCCACAAAAAAGACCTTTTTGCCCTGAATGGTTTCCGGCTTGATGGGCAGATGCAGTTCCACGCCCCAGTCAATGAGCACCTGATAGAGCAGGTCTTCCGGTTTGTCGCGCCGGTCGGCCTTGATGTTGTCGGCAAAGAGGGAGAGCTGCTTCTGGTCAATCTGATCCGGGGTGTAGTACACGTCTTCCATACAGGAAGAATCCACCTTGAGCACGCGGAAGCCGGTGTCAAGGTTTTGCGTGGTCAGCGGGTTGTCTTCCTTGATTTTTTTCCCGGCCCGGCGGATACGCTCTTTGCCTATTTCGGCAATGGTTGTGTATCCGGCCTTGAAGGCTTCGGATTTTTCGTCGCAAAGTTCCGGAAGCTGCACCATGATGAACCGGCGGTTGCCGCCGTCTTCGGCGTTTAGCTGCATGACGGCGTGGGCGGTGGTGGCGGAGCCGGAGAAGAAATCGAGGATGATGTCATTTTTAGATGATCCCATGTTACAAATATCGATTAAAAGCTGTTTTGATTTCGGAAATGACATCACGTCAGCGTTAAAAATTGCCTTTACCTCTTGTGTTCCAGCTTGATTATTATATCCCTTTGAATTCCAAACGCTTTTGTGCTTCCTAGTCCTTTCGGTACCAGATTTGTTCAGGAAATCCTTGACGAAAATGTCATATTCATTACGGCGCTCAATTAATCTTGCAACTAGAAGTGAATGGTCTTTTAGACATTTTTCTTTTCCCCACATCCAACGACCATCGCTCCCATCAGATTTTTTGGGAAAAACCTCATGCCAACCCTCAATTTTGTTTAATGTAATAGCCTGAGTTATAGGGCATACATAAATAGGAAAATACATATCAGGACGGTCAGAGCGTTTTGATGCTGCACCTCTTTGGCGTAGCCCTAACAATCGGTACGCCTCACCATCATTGTCAATGAGGTTAAAATCCGAGCGTTCTTCTTTCGTCAGCAGCATACCATTTACATTTAATGAGTTAATATTTTTACTATATATTAAAAGTGAATCATGAACTGTTGCAATATATGTGTCTGATTGTCTACCTCTCGGGTTGCTAAGTACAAACGATGAGGATATTATGCTTTTTTCACCAAAAATTTCATCGCATATCTTACGCATATTATGAATTTCATGATCATCACAACTAATAAAAATCACTCCATCATCCCGTAACAAATTCCTTGCCAGCCTTATTCTTGAATACATCATCGTCAGCCAATCAGAATGAAAACGCCCATTGGCTTCGCTGTTCAACACCAGCCGATTGCCTTCCCCATCCTTCTGATTCGACTTCCTGAAATATTCTCCAATGTCCTCCGCAAAATCATCTTCATAAATAAAATCATTCCCCGTATTATATGGCGGATCAATGTAAATCATCTTCACTTTGCCCAGGTAGCTTTCCTGCAAAAGTTTCAGGGCGTCCAGATTGTCGCCTTCGATATACAGGTTTTTCGTCGTATCAAAATCCACGCTTTCTTCCCGGCAGGGGCGCAGGGTTTTGGCAATGGGGGCATTGGCGGTTAGCAACGCCTGCCGCTTGCCCGGCCAGTCCAGGCGGTAGCGTTCCTGTGCGCCTTCCACCAGCACGCTGGAAAGTTCCTGCCTGAGCAGGTCAAAGTCCACCCGGAGCGTAACTTCTCCGACTTCGCTATGCGCCTCGGTCACGCAATTGGGGAACAACTCGCGAATTTTAGCGATATTGTCCTGGGTCATATCCGGAGAGCGCATTTTGAATTTTTGCATGGAGAACCTCAATTAGTGGAATTAGGCGTTGACGCAAATTTTTGCTCTATCGCGAGCGTAATCTGATCAGCCGCGTCGATCACACTGTCGTTTTTAACCATCTTCAGCTTTTCTAAAAATTTTAGGCAAAAGGCTTTTGCAGCATCTGTGTTGCGTTTTACCCAAAGCTGATAGACATTTTTGTCTTTGGGGCCAAAAAAATTTTTACGGCTACACATGCGTAGCCACTTCTTTAATGCATCAATAGGAGCTGAAGCTCCCTTCAGGTAGTTGTAATCTATAAAACATTCTTGCTGGGAGCAATCCAGCTCGTTTTCCCAGGCAGGGTCGTCATCTGGCAGGCTTGCAAGGAATTGGAAAAGCATACGCTCTATAGCCGCGCCACCGGGGAGAGCCAGAATAGGATCAGTACCAGAATTCGCCATTCCTTGCGCATCCGGGTCGAGAATATATACAATTTTTTTGAATTCCGGGATGTTGCTTTTCGCCAATCGGGATAATACATTGTCAGGCAGAGACATTTCTCGGTTATTTTGAGGAGTGATATGAACTTTCACATATTTTGAGAAAATGTTTCCCGTGACTTGCTTAAAAAATTTACTCCCCACGCTATCCTCAAAAAGAACAGTTGTCTTAATTGGCTTTACCGCTTTTTGGGCAGGCTTCCTAATGAGAGCAAGATCTCTTTCGACAAAACCAAAGTCTACGCCCTCAAAAATATGAATTTTTCCGCCACGCTTTCGCAAATAAGCCAATTTGGAGCATTGCGGCCTAAACTCATCGGCAAACTTCAGCAGGGTAAGCGAATGCGTTGTTGCTACAACCTGTAGAGACAGATCATTGCAGGCTTCAAACAGGACACGAAACAAAATTTCTTGCGACGTTGGATGTAGTGATGCGTCCAGTTCATCAACAAGCAGTAAACCTCCTTGGTATTTGTCGCCAAGCAGACGTTTTAACGCGCGAAATGAGAGAATCGCGGTCAAAATTTGGCCGATGTTATCCTGCCCTGCTGAGGCTCCCAGACTATCATGTTTGTTTGTTTTGACTGATTGGTAAGTGCCTTTGGCGTTTCCGGTATTGATTTCCTCAGAAGTTATTTGCTCGCCAGGCGGAGCATAAAGAATTCTTTTATAACTCTTTTCCCAATACGCCTTATCTTCTGCATCCAAGGAGCATTGCGCTGTTGTAATTTTTTCGCACTTTGCGAGAGGGCGTAATCGTTCAAGCCCTAAAAAAATTACTGGGTGCGGAAAATTTCCCTCTCCAGGGGCACGCGAATCGGAATTTGTCACAAAGCGCAAATGATTCTTTTTTTGATCCTTCCGTGCTTCAGATGTTACAATAAGCCCTTTCGTCGCAACGCGCGACGTAGAGATAACGCTATCGCCAGCAACAAACACTGTGTACTTATGCTCCTGCGGCGGATCAAACTGTGCGGACATTCTAAAAATTTCTGAATATTCCGCCTTAAAATACTCACCTGTGATAGTTTTCAGCGTCAGCAAATCTATGCCATGATAAGCAGTCGTATATTGCGATTCGCCTTTAGTGCGAGTCGGAAATCCAAGAGGCTGGGATAACATCCCAAGGATTGTTGATTTTGCTGTCCCATTTTGTCCGGCAATCAAGGTGATCTTTTCATCAACAGACAAACTTGCACCTGGAGAAAAAGCTCGAAACTTTTCAACAGTTAATTTTTGCACCCTCGTCGATGGAGGAGATGTTTGTCCGCGGTTTCTAGGCATTCTTATCCTCTTGGTATCATAGTAAATTGCGGAGTAATCAAAACTTCTTTAGCCTTTCTGACTAGTTGCATACTGTATTGCAGGGTAAAGTCGTTGACTGAAATATGCTTGCTCGCATAGAGCGTTTTTATTTCATCGCAATCGTCATATGTCATCATCCACTTGCAACAGTTAAATTTCTTCATGTATTCAGCTAGAGACAAATGGTCATTGTGATTATAAAAGTTCAGATATAAATCTTTGCCTCTGTGATAGTATGGTGGGTCTAAGTACAAGAATAATTTTTCCTGCTCAAAGCCTCTTGTTAGTAAATTTTTGATAAATAGAAGAGCATCATCGGAAGTAAAGACAATCCTCTCCTTGGCTGCGGCAATTTTTTTAATCCGCTCAATCAGGACATTTTTTTTGAATCTGGCATCAAGGCGATAAGCTCCTGCCTGTTGCCTGCCTCCAATAGGCCCTGCTTTGGGCAGAATTCCCGCACGGTTTGTGCGGTTGAGGAAGAATGTAGAGAATCCAAGAGAAAATCGCACATCGTGGTCTGTCAAGTCAAGTGCGGCAGCATTATCATAAACGGCTCTGTGTTTTTCCCAAGCGTCAATTGATATTTCACACCTATCTATTTCATTGATAAATTTATCTGGAAAATCAAGCAAAGCTGTCCAAAATGCCGCAATACATGGATCGAAGTCGTTAATAACTATGCGCTCAACTCGCCCGGTTAAAAGCAATGTGAGCGCTACCCCAGCACCTCCGGCAAAAGGTTCACAGTAGACACCATTGTTGCCGATGTTGTTGGCGGATAGTATGTCCACAAAATATCCGGCGGCGGAAGATTTCCCGCCTGGGTACCGCAATGGGCTATAATTATTTATGAAACTCATACTTGCTCATCAAGAATTAGAAATGCTCTGTGCATTTTTGAGCGTCAAGCCAAGACTTTTAGTTTCGTTTGTAGATCTCTTACGGTTTGATTCAACGCTATCTTCTTATTGAATTGCTTTTCCCTAATCATCTCGTTTTCGTAGCGCGCAATCTCTGCCTGAAGTTTTTGTATAACCTCAATCCACAAAATATGCTCCGCAAGTCCTTCGCCAGGACGCGCCTCAAAGGGAAGTAACGGCTCAAGTAAGGACGCATAGAGGCATTCCATATTCAATACCACAGGCAAGGACTTTCTAGGGGAATCCGCTGGCTGCCAGCCGTTGCTGAAATAGCCGCTCACAACCCATACGGCGCTGTCCGCCGTGCTGGGCCGTTTGTAGGCGGCAGTATAGCGGACTTGCCCTTTGCGCCGCAACTCAAAAAGAAGGGGAAAAGGAATCGCTTTGTCAATACACTGCAATACTTCCTCTTTCAGGCTGTCGCCCTTGAGCGTCAGCCCGAATAGCTGAATTTCGGGCACTGTCGTAATTTCCCCAATTCACGCTATTTCGGGGGATGCCGAAGGATTCTCCCGAAGTGCGGGAAAGATCGGTATGGCACAATACATCGTAATAGAATATTCTGCTTGACATCATGCCGTATATTCCGAAAATTCCGGATAAGGCAGCCCGCAGGAGAGATGGCGGAGGGGGCGCGCCCCTGCCCGGTCTTTCCGTTGCGGGCGTCGAGCGCGAGCGGCGGTACGGCAGAATGTTCAGGAGCCGGGACTCCTCAATCTCCACCTTATGGAGGCTCAGTTATGCCAAAACGACCATATCATATCGAAACCCTTGCCCTGCACGCCGGGCAGGAGGCCGACCCGACCACCATGGCCCGGGCCGTGCCGGTCTACCGGACCACGGCGTACAAATTCCGCAATTCAAAGCACGGCGCGGATTTGTTTGCCCTGCGCGAAGCCGGCAACATTTACGCCCGGCTTATGAATCCCACCAATGACGTGCTCGAAAAACGCCTGGCGGAGCTGGACGGCGGCGCGGCGGCCCTTTCGCTGGCCAGCGGCACGGCGGCCGTATATTTTTCCATAACCAACATCCTGCGCTCCGGCGACGAACTGGTGAGCGCCGTCAATCTTTACGGCGGCACGTACACCATGTTTGACGCCATCCTGCCTCAGCAGGGCATTACGGTGCGTTTTACGCCGGTGAATGATTTCGCGGCGGTGGAAAAGGCCGTCAGCGCAAAGACGCGCGCCCTTTTTGTCGAAACCATCGGGAATCCCGTGCTGGATGTGGCGGACATCGCCGGATATGCCGCCGTGGCCCGGAAATTTCATCTGCCGCTCATCGTTGACGCCACTTTTACCCCGCCGACGCTCCTGCGTCCCATAGAATACGGCGCCGATATCGTCATTCATTCGTTGAGCAAATGGATTGGCGGGCATGGCGTGGGGATAGGGGGCATTGCCGTTGACGCGGGCAAATTTGACTGGAGCGATCCCAAATTCGCGCTCTACAATGAGCCGGACCGCGGGTATCACGGCTTGCGCTTCGCGCATGACCTCGGCGATCTGAATCCCGTCGCCTTCGCGCTCCGTCTGCGTACCGTCGGCTTGCGCAATCAGGGACCGACGCTCGCCCCCGACGCCGCCTGGCAGTTCCTCCAGGGGGTTGAAACCCTGCCCCTGCGCATGGCAAGGCACAGCGAAAACGCATTCGCCGTCGCCGAATATCTCAAAAGACACCCAAAGGTCGCCTGGGTGCGCTATCCCGGCCTGGAAGGAGACCCCTCCTATCCTCTCGCGGAAAAATATCTGCCCGCGGGCAAAGGCGGAATGGTCGTTTTCGGCGTCAGGGGCGGGGAAGAAGCCGCAATAAAACTGGTGGACAATATTGAACTTTTCAGCCTGCTCGCCAATGTGGGCGATGCCAAAAGCCTGATTATCCATTCCGGCAGCACGACGCATTCGCAGTTGTCGCAGGAGGCGCAGGCGGCCGGCGGGCTGCACGGCGATTTGATTCGCCTCTCCATAGGGCTTGAGCATATTGACGACATTACCGGCGCGCTCGCGGACGCGCTTGAAGCGATTTGACGCCGCAACGCCGTTGCCGTGGGGAATGTATGAACGAGGCACAGGACAAACTCGCGCTGCTGACGGACTGTCTGCGCGGTCTCGACAGCGCGGCGGCGGCTTTTTCCGGAGGCGCCGACTCCAGCTTTCTTCTCAAAGTCGCCCGCGACACGCTTGGAGACAAGGTGATTGCCGTTACCGGGCGCTCACTGAGTTTTCCGCAGAGGGAACTGCGCGCGGCGGAAATGTTCGCCGAGTCTCTGGGCGTCAGGCATTTTGTGATTGATTCCGAAGAGCTTGATTTGGACGGATTCAGCGACAACCCCCCGAACCGCTGCTATCTCTGCAAGAAAGAGCTTTTTGCAAAAATATGGAAGCTGGCGCGGGAACAGGGAATATCCCGGGTCATTGAGGCGTCCAATATTGACGACGAGGGCGACTACCGCCCGGGCCTGCAGGCCCTGGCGGAGCTTTCCGTGCTCAGCCCCTTGCGTCTGGCCCGGCTGGGCAAGGCCGAAATTCGCCTCCTCTCCAAAAAAATGGGGCTGCCCACATGGGACAAACCGTCCTTTGCCTGTCTGGCGTCGCGCTTTCCCTACGGGGAGCGGATAGAGCCAGAGCGCCTGCGCCGCATTGACGCGGCGGAGCAATTTTTGCTTGACAACGGCTTCAGGCAGGTGCGCGTGCGCTTCCACGAACAGGGCAAACTGGCCCGCATTGAGGTTGACGAGGAGGGGTTCGCGCTTCTGGCGGACGCCGGAGTGCGCGCCTCTGTTTACAGGCGGTTGAATGCGCTGGGCTTTGCCTACGCGGCTGTTGATCTGAAAGGCTACCGGACGGGAAGCATGAACGGGACGCTGGCCTGGCCCGCGAGCCGGGAGCCGGACGCATGACGCAAGGATAAAATTTCCGCAAGCCTGCCGGTGCCGGGCGGACGGAGATCAGGCAGCGGCGCGGGAACCCGGCTCCGGCCCCGGAGAGGCGGGCATAGGGAAACAAGCTCAAGGCCGGCTGATATTGTCATATTTTGAGACTGTGCCGAGAAATTTTTCATTCATGTATCTCCAGCGGACGGCATTCGCGTATCCTTTCCTGATCTCCGCGGTCTCCGGGGGCGCGGAGGTCACGATAAAACTCTCTCTGGCCCGCTGCTCGAATTCCCTGACAAAATTTCCGTATCCCAACGGCAGGGCCGTGAGCGAAGTGATGCTTTCCGGAAGACGCTCGCGGTATTCCAGAATAATTTTGTCCGCGTAAAAATTGGTCCGCGCCGCCAAACCGCGCGCTATCCAGCGCGCGGGCCTGTCCGCGTCGCCGGGGGCAAACGCGCCGAAAGGATCGCGCTCGCCCCCGACAATATAGGTGCAGGCCTGGAATTCCCGACCGCCCACAATTTCCACGCCTTCATTGACGCTGAAGGGACGGCGCATGATGCCGTCCCAATACCAGCCGCTCTGCACCTCGGCATGGGCGGCGACAGCCAGCGGGCTTTCCGGGGAAACGTCGCCGTAGACCGCCAGCCACACGCGCGCCTGCGCACCCGCCGGCATATTGTCGCCGAAAAGAGTGGCGCGTCCCTCACCCGCCGCAAGCAGCGGAAGTCTGGCGGCCTGAAGAGCGATGGCCGGCCTTGCGGTGGATACGTACGCCGCGCCGCTCATGCCGCGTTGCAGGGCGGCGCAGCCGAGAAAAGCAGGAAGGGCGGTTATCATGCAGCAGACGCGTAAAAATTTCATCAAAAATTCCTCTATGGTTTGAAACCTCTCCCTTCAGGGAGATTGTCGCTTGCGGCGGAGTAAATCCGCCTTGCGCCAATCTCGCCTAAATTTTGAAATCATCTTCCAGAAAAACCCAGTGCAGCATCCGCTTGTGCACACGCAGACGGTACTCCGCCTGGCGACGCAGAAGGGAAGCCGGACTGGCGAAAATTTCGTCGTCCACGGCAATGACGTCTATGGGCGAAGCGCTCAGCATCACGCGCGCCTTCTCCGCGGCAAGCGCCATGAGCCTTGCGTCAAGACGCCATACTTTCGCTTCATCTCCGCTCATTTCTCCGCTACAGCCGGCAAAAATATAATCCGCCCCCCGCAGGGCCTCTTCGGGGCTGTCCGTAAAAGTCACCGGCGTCCGCAGGCGCCTTGCCGCTTCCCGCATCGGCGCGGCATCGACAAAAGGAGGCAGCGATATGCGCAACGCAAAGGGGAAAAAGGCTGTCGCCTCAATGAGCGAACACAGCGTACCGTTGGCGCAGCCTATCCATGCCGCCGTGACCTCCCGCAGATCCCCCGAACCGCGCAACATGCAGGCGACATCGGCCAGGGCATGCACAGGGTGCGCGTCGGGACCGCCCGCATTGATAATGGGAAATTTCACCTGAACGCGCTCAATGTCCAGGGGAGCCGGAGATATGCCGCAAACAGGTATGCCGTAAATATACAGACAATCCACAAAATAATCAAAAACCGGCAAAATCTGGCGCTTGTAGCGGGTCAGTTCCTCCCTGCGGCGGGCACTGGGGCTTTCGTACACCACAAACCCGGACATCTGCCGCACGGCCGCCGTCACGCAAAGGCGTTCGGGCAGGGCCTCCTGATAAAAAATCAGCACCGCCGTTCTGCCCTGCATGAAATCCGTATACTCCCCGGCATCGCGGATGCCGACGGCCTGTCTCGCCAGAAGCCAGCAAGCGGCTTCGCCCAGTTCTCTGACGGTCAATGCGTATCTCGCCATGGCATTTTCCTTACGTTGCGGATAACGTAACAACCCCGGCTGCGGACCGACCGGGGCCGAAGCGTTGAGAAAGTGTATCAGGGCGGGTGGAAACTGTCCAGAAACGGACGGATGGCCCCAAGCCAGACGGCATAGGCGGCGGGCGTCAGGTGCACGCCGTCCTGACTGTATTCATCCGCCAGCCTGCCGTCGGCATCGGCAAGGCGGGAATAGAGACATATGAAGGGCAGTCCGGCTTCCCGCGCCGCTCTTTCAAGCCGCGCATTGGTTTCCCTTATGCCTTCGTTTGTCCGCCCGCTGTCGTCAAAAGGAAACGCCGTCGGCAAAAGAGAGCAGACGTGCAGTTTCATCCGCGGCAGACCGTTTTGCAATTTTTGCCATATCTCCCGCTGATTCCGCACGATGACCGACATCTTCCCGGCGGACGGTGGACTTTCCCCCATCCAGGCTTCCATGCCCAGATAATCGTTGATGCCGATCTGCAGAAAAACGACATCCGGCTTTGCGGCAAGCACCAATGAAAGCCTCCCCAAAACATCGGCGGTTGTATCGCCGTCAACGCCGAAATTGCGGACGACGAATCCCGGCAGGGCCTCAGCCCAGGAAAAACGGCGCGTCAGGCTGTCACCCAGAAAAATAACGCGCACAGGGCCGCTCTCCTGGCCTTTGTCTTCAGAGAAGGCCGGCGCGTCGCCGGCCGACCAGGCCCGGACCACGCTCGCCAGCCAAAAGAAAACCAGCGAAAACACCGCCATGCCCGGACGAATGAAGCTGCTGCGGGTCACTTCCCTCTTCTTCCTGTTGCTTGCGCTCCTCATTGACGCGCCGCATGATCTCCTCCAGATTCTCAACTCCTGTCAGGCGGAATCCGTTTTTCGCCGGACTCACGCGGCCCAGCACCGGATAGCTTTCGCCGTTGCCGAAATCATGCACGACAAAGGGAATAATCCAGTCCCCGCCTTCGGGGACGGGTACGCCAATATCCCGAATTTCCTTGCGCCCGGTGGAGGCCTCGGCAAAAAGGGGAGCAAGAAGGCCCCGGGCGGCCCGGCCGCCCGGAGGACGACCGGCAAACGCGCCGGAGTCCACGCCGTTCAGCACAAACGCCCTGGTTTCATTGATGAGCAGATTGCGCACCTGCGCTCCGGCGGCATCCCGCATGGCGGCGCCGGAAAAAAGCAGCGCCAGCATGGGGGGAAGCTCGCCCGCCGCCTGCATGGCGTCAAGATCACGCAAGAAAATATTGAGGGCGGCGTCCAGAATGGCATTGATATCCACCAGTTTTTCAAAGGCGGCCACATTCGCGTCGTCTATGGCTTTTCCGATTTGCGCGGGACATTGGGCCGCAAGGGAGGCATCACCGACGCGCGTTGTCGCGGCGGCATACGCCGGCGCGAGAAAAGACAGACAAAAAACGACGCAGTACTTGCGCGCGGGAGCGCTGAAAAAGAGTCTCAGCATAACCCTTCCGGCAGAGCGCCTTTGACGGGCAAGGGCAAACCGCATCTGACGAGAATGACAGTCCGGCAAGCGCGGGCCAGCCTCTGGTTGGCCAACCCCAGCGTGTCCTGAAAACGCCGTCCGACAGGATTGGCCGGTACAATGCCGAGACCGGCTTCCGCGCTGACCAGAGCGGCGGGGAGACCAAGCCCGGTCAGATATTCCGCGAACAGATCCACCCTCGAAAGGGCGTCATCCGGCGTCAGCCCGGCGTACAGCATGTTGGCGATCCACATGCTCACACAGTCGAAAAGCAGCACGCCCGGCCTGTCCGCTCCGGGCGAAAAGAACCGCGCCTCAAGGGCTTTCTGCGGGTCAATCCCCTCCTCAAGGCATTCCCAGGCAGAGCCGCGCCCGGCCCTGTGCCGGCCGACGCGCTCCATCATTTCCGCGTCCTCAGGCACGCAGGTGGCCACAAACAGACGTCTGCCGGCCCGGGATTCGGCCCAGCGAAGAGCAAGGGAACTTTTGCCGCAGCGTGTGCCGCCCACAAAGAGCAGCGCCTCCATTACGGCAGGCCGCCGGATGGGAAGATCGGCGAGGCGTTCGCCGCTGCGGGGGACTCGCCTGATTGCGCGCAACGGCGCGCCAGATCGCGCAACACTCCGGCGGCGCTTCGCGTCGAAATCAAAGGCTGGGGCGTGTCGCGCAGACGGCGTTCCACCCAGTGGGCGAGAAAAAGCAGAGTGTCATCGTCCAGCGACTGCCCGCCTCCCTTGCGGATGTCGGCCACCAGAGCCCGCTGCGCCGCCCCCCTCTCCTCCAGCGCCTTGCGGTAGCGGGCGCCCAGAACGTCCAGACGGGCCTGCGCCCCGTCGATGCGCCCGCGCGGGGCCTGGCTTTCCCGCAGTTGATCAAGCTCGAAGACGACCTGCATTATTTCGGAGTTCACGCTGACCACGTTCCGCGAAACCTGTTCCAGTTTTTTCAGGCGTCCGCCCAGATCCGGCAGGGCGGCCACGCCCTCCAAGCCCCCGGCCAACATGACGCTGCGTCCGGCGAGGGCCATAAAAAGCTGCCGCGTCTGCTCCGGGGTAAAAAATTTTCCCGCGCTGCGCTCCCGCAGGGCCTCCAGAAAACGATCGACATACAGGCCGTACAGGCCCTGAATCATGGCGGGAGAAAATACATAGCGCAATATGCCCGCCCTGTTGCCCTGGCTCTGGCCGCCGTCCGCAAGGCCCGTCATTTTTGTGCCGTAGCGCTGATTAATCCCCTGTATGCCGAGAGACAGGGAACCCTGCCTTTGTCCGGGACTGTAGCGGGAGACAATATACGCGGCCAGATCTTCAATAAAGTCAGGCCGCACGGTTGTATCCGCGGTCACCCTGGGCGGCGCGGCCTGCGGCGAAGGGCTTGCTCCCGCCGGCCCTGAGGGAGAAACAACGACAACGGGGGAGGTCTGGGCCGCGCTTCCCTCCGGCGGCAAAGACCGGTCCAGCGGCGCGGCGACAGCCCCTTGCACCACAGGGCCGAAAGTCCCCGCTCCGCCGCCGGCGCCTCTGTTTTGGGGATATCCCGCGTGTGGCGCGGCGGGTCTTGCGCCGCGCAGGGAATCGCCCAGAGAGGCCAGCGGCATATCTTGCGTCAAGCTGTCAAGAGCCGCCGTAGCCTGTTCGCGCAAAGCGTCGCGCGTTTCCCCGTCGCGGGTTAGCCAGAAGGCCGCGCCGCCGACCAGCAGCAAGGCCGCAATGGTCACCGAAACAAGTTTTCCGCCGCCGGCCGTTTTCGACGAGGGGGTGGGCAGCTTGTCCGGCATGGAGGATTGGGGAAACGAAGGGGCGTTGAGTCTCTGATTTTCCATTTTCACGCACTCTCCTCAGGACGGCGCAAAACAACGCGCCAATCCTGCGGCAAAGGCCGATTGCAAAACAATTCCGTTTCTGTGCCGCCGCGGCGGCACAGAAACGGGGCGCGATTCCAGGTTATAACAATTAACGCTTGCAACAGTTCGCTTACGGCGGGCAAAGCCCGCCTGCTTCTGTTTCGCGGCAAGGATTTTCCGGCAGCAAATCCTTGCGGAGCCATTCACTCGTTTCATTCGTAAACCGCTCTAAAACATGAAGCGCAGACCCAGCATAAACTCGTTGTTATAGGGACGATTGGAGATTTCAACCTTGCTCCCCCCAACGATTGTGCTGACCTCGTTGTAGCCGAGGTATACAAAACGGTAGCCCAGATCCACGGCAAAATTGTCATTGAAACTGAAGGCGACGCCCGCGCCCAAGTTCCAGGCTAAATTGGTGTAGTGGTCGTCCATGGAAATCTTTGTTCTGATGTTTTTGTCGTAAAAATCATAGCCGGTATAGTTGAAAGCCATGCCGAGCCCGCCGCCGACATAGGGAGTCAGGGCCGAGTCGTTGTGAAAATCCCAGTACAGATTGGCAAACAGGGTGGAATTGTTCCATGTGCCCTTGATGTCGTCAACAAAGGCCGCGCCGTCGGAATTCCAACCTTTTTCGCTGTTGCCGCGCAGAGCGAATTCAACTTCAGCGCGAAGGGGCAGCATCTGCTGCGGCCAAAAATCATATCCGGCGGCCAGTCCTCCGCCCAAAGTGAACTGACTGTAGCTGTCCAGCCCTGACCCCTGCAAATGCGAGGAGCGGCTCATCGTCCCCGTGTTTTGAAAAGACATCAGGAACTTTGGGGCAAGATACATCCCCGTGCCTTCCGCCGCGGACAGACTCGGGGCCAGTAAAGTAAAAACAACCGCCAGGACGGCAATACCGCGTTTCATGTCAAACCTCCTCTCTCTTGAGCATTTTTTCTTCCTTTCACGAAAACGGCCGGTGTTTCAAACGGAATTGACAAACCGGAAACACCGGGATTTTAATTTTGCCGATTTTTTAAAAGATGTCAATATATTTTCTAGACACGTGGGCTGCAACTGTTGACATGGCCCCTGCCGGCGGATATGAAAATTGATATGTCGCATCCGGAGCCCGCATGATTGACCTCAAACTGGTGCAAAAACAGCCGCATATTCTTGCCGGAGTCCTGGCGGACCGCCATTGTGACATTGATGTCGGAGAATTTCTTGTTCTGGACAAACGCCGCCGCGCCCTCCTTGCTGAAGTGGAGGCGATGAAAAACCGGCGTAACACCGCCTCCGGGCAGGTTGCCGCCCTCAAACGCGAAGGCGAAGACACCACGGCCATGCAGGCGGAACTGGGCGCGCTTGCGGAGCGCATCAGGGCGCTGGATATGGAGGCGGGGCAAGCCAGGGCCGACGTGGAGGCGTGGCTGATGCGCGTGCCCAATATTCCGGATGGCAGTGTGCCCAAAGGCAAGGATGAAACGGAAAATGTGGAGGTCGTACGTTGGGGCGAAATCCGCGTCTTTGATTTTTCGCCCGCCGAACATGGGGATATCGGCGTACGTCTGGGCGGTTTTGATTTTGAACGGGCCAGTCGCCTGGCGGGCAGCCGTTTTGTGTGTTTACGGGGCTGGGCCGCGAAGCTGGAACGGGCGCTGGTCAACTTCTTTCTGGATCAGCACGCGGCAAACGGCTACATTGAAATAAATCCGCCATTCATCGTTAACAGCGCCGCCATGACGGGCACCGGCCAGTTGCCGAAATTCGAGGAAGATCTTTTTGCCCTGCGCGGCAGGGAGCAGTACCTGATTCCCACGGCCGAAGTGCCACTGACCAACCTGTACGCCGGAGAAGTGCTGGACGGGGAGCTTCTGCCGCGCGCCTTCTGCTCCGCCACCCCCTGTTTCCGCGCGGAGGCCGGCGCCGCGGGCAAGGACACGCGTGGAATCATCCGCATGCACCAGTTCACCAAGGTGGAAATGGTACGCTTCGCCCATCCCGAAGACAGCTTCAACCAGCTTGAGATCATGCGCGGCCACGCCTGCCGTCTGCTGGAACTGCTGGAACTGCCCTACAGGGTCGTTACCCTCTGCGCCGGCGACATGGGGTTCAGCAGCGCGAAAACGTATGACGTGGAGGTCTGGCTGCCCGCGCAAGCCGTCCACCGCGAAATCTCCTCCTGCTCCAACTGTACTGATTTTCAGGCCCGGCGGGCCAATATCCGCTTCAAACCACGGGGCGGCAAGGCCGTGTTTCTCCATACCCTCAACGGTTCCGGGCTGCCGACGGGACGCACGATTGCCGCCATTCTGGAGAACGGCCAGCAAAAAGACGGCAGCGTTCGTTTGCCCAAGGTACTGATACCGTATATGGACGGCGTGGAGGTCATTGAACCGCCAAAACAGCCGTGACCCCGCTCTGTTCCGAAGATTCCGTTCTGGCCCGCCTCGCGCGGCACTTCCCCGACAGTCACGATTCATTGCTTCTCGGGCGCGGCGATGATGCGGCCGTCATCACGGTGGACAGCGCCCTGTGCGTGAGCAGCGACCTTTTTCTGGAGGATGCGCATTTCAGACGCGGCTACTTTACCCCGGAAGAAATCGGACACAAGGCTCTGGCCGTCAATATCAGCGACATGGCCGCCTGCGGCGCGAATCCGCTCGGCTTTACGCTCTGCCTCGGGCTGCCTCCACTTACCGACATGGCATGGCTTGACGCTTTTTTCAGCGGCATGGCCGCCCTTGCCAGGCGGTATGATTGTGTTCTCGCGGGGGGAGATCTGGCCGCCTGCGAACGGATTTACATTGCCGTCACCATTTGGGGGAAACCGGCGGCAAACGGCCTTGCGTTGCGGCGGGACGGCTGCAGACCCGGCGATATCCTTTTCGTTGTCGGCCCCCTCGGCCTTGCCCGGGTTGGGTTGCATGCGCTGGAAACACGGGGCCGTGAAGCGCTTGATGTCTGGCCGGACGCCTGCTCGGCGCACCTGCGCCCTCTGCCGCTGATTCAGGCCGGGCTCGCCATTGCCCGCCTCGCGGACACAGTCCGCCCGCCGACCCTTATGGATATTTCAGACGGCGTTGCGCGCGATCTGCCGCGCCTGCTTCAGGGCAAGGGAACGAAACGCGGGCTGGGCGCGGCCCTTCATCTGCCGCGGGAAGCCCTGCATCCTGAAGTGTGCCGTTTCGCGGCGGAACAGGGGAAAGACCCCGTAATGGAAGCCCTGCTGGGCGGAGAGGACTATGCCTTGCTGGGCGCGTGCGCGCCGGAATTCTTTCCGAAATTTCAAAAAGCCGTTCAGGGCCTCACGTCCGCGGGAATTGTACGGGAACAGCCGGAGATCACCGTCAACGGCCAACCGTTCAGGGCCGCCGGATTCGATCATTACGCCGCCGTTTGAGCATGGCCGGGAAAAACGGCTTGCTCTCCGCAAGCGGACGCTGAGCGGCTTTCTTCCGTCCAGGCGTGAAGCTCAGGGGTGGCAGACCGAATCGTTCATCCGGCAAGCCGTTTCAACTTCCCCAAATCCGTCCCCGCGACCCGCGTGTGACAGAAAACGCAACTGTCGCACGTTTCCTTTTCCTCCTTAGTGAGTGGCCTGAAAGTAGGCGTTCGACTTTTTAACGGGTTAAATGTCATAGGAACACTCGCGGATTTTCACGCCTGCTCCTCGTCGTCGGCAAGCGCTTCGGCAAAACGTTTTTTGAGAGCCAGCAATTTGCCCCTTGCGTCGTGCAGACCGGCGGCCTTGTCGCGCTCGCGCTGCACCACTTCCTCCGGAGCGCGCTTGATAAAGCTTTCATTGTGCAGTTTTTTGTTGACGGCCGTCATGTCTTTTTCCACTCTTGCCAGTTCCTTGTCCAGCCGCGCCAGTTCGCTTGCCAGATCCACCGTGCCCTTGAGCGGCATAATCACCTGGCAGCCCTGTACCACCGCGGAGGCCGAAGCTCTTGGCGCACTGAGCAGAGTTCCGATTTGCAGGGATTCCAGGCGGGCCAGCGTCATAATCATCCCGCGGCACGTTTCCAGCAGGGCGGCCTGCCGGGCGTCCACAGGCTGGACAAGCAGGCCCGTTTTCCGCGACGGCGCTATGTTCAATTCCGCTTTGGCGGTACGCACCGCCACTATGATTTCCTGAACAAACTCCATGTGGCGCGCTTCGGCCTCGCGCACACAAGCGGGCCGCGGGGCGGGCCAGGGTTCCCCGGCTATGTCCGTGGCCCTGCCGGCCGGAGACGGCAGACTTTGCCATATCTCCGCCGTCACAAAGGGCATGACGGGGTGCAGAAGAACAAGCAGTTCACGCAGGGCAAGCCAGAGCACATATCTGGCGCTGTTGACGAGTTCCGTGTCCTGTGACTGCAAATCCGGCTTGACGAGTTCCAGATACCAGTCGCAAAATTCATTCCACAGAAATTTGTATCCCAACTGGGCCGCGTCGTTAAAGCGGTATTCCGTGAAAGCGGCGTCCATGCCGCTCTTGACGGTTTCCAGGCGATGCAGCAGCCATTGGTGGTGCAGGCCTCCCGCCGCGGCGGGAACGACGTCTTCCGGCATTTCCGCGAGATGAATGAGGGCAAAGCGCGCGGCATTCCACAATTTGTTCACAAAGTGGCGGTAACCTTCAATGCGTTCTTCGGACAGGCGGATGTCCCTGCCCATGGCGGCGAACGCCGTGAGGGTGAAGCGCAGGGCGTCGCAGCCGTATTTGTCGATCATGGCGAGCGGGTCAATGACGTTTCCGGCAGATTTGGACATTTTATGCCCCCCGGCGTCCCGCACGAGCGCGTGGAGATAGACGTGCCTGAAAGGCGGCTCGCCCATAAAATGCAATCCCAGCATCGTCATGCGGGCCACCCAGAAAAAGAGGATGTCAAAGCCTGTCACCAGCACGGATGTCGGGTACCAGCGCGCCAGATCCGCCGATTCCGCAGGCCAGCCCATGGTGGAAAAAGGCCACAGGGCCGAGGAAAACCAGGTGTCCAGAACGTCCTCATCCTGCGTCAGACCGTCCGCGCCGCAGGCGCGGCAGACCGGGGGCGTCTCCTCGGCGACGGTCAGCGCGCCGCAGGCGGGGCACGCCCAGGCCGGTATGCGGTGCCCCCACCATATCTGGCGGCTGATACACCAGTCGCGGATATTGTCCAGCCAGTGATTCCAGGTTTTCACCCAGGCTTCAGGGTATATCCGCGTCAGCTCCGGCACCGCCTCACGGGCGGCCGGAGCCAGTTTTGTGGCGGCGACAAACCACTGCTCGGAGACGTGCGGCTCCACCGTGGTATGGCAGCGGTAACAACGGCCGACGGCGTGTTCCATATCTTCCGCGTCCGGCAAATCCCCGGCTGCCTTGATGTCGGCCACAATTTTCTCCCGGCAGGCCTCCTTGGCAAGACCCGCGTACGGCCCGGCCTCACAGGTCATAACGCCGTTTTCGTCGATGACCTGGATGAACTTGAGATGATGCCTGTTGCCCAGCGCCCAGTCGTTGTGGTCATGGCAGGGGGTCACTTTCAGCGCTCCGGTGCCGAATTTTCTGTCCACATGGCTGTCCGCGATGATGGGGATATCGCGTCCGAGTATGGGCACAAGGGCGGTTTTGCCGACAAGATGCCGATAGCGATCGTCTTCGGGATGGACACAAACAGCCGTGTCGCCGGGGATGGTTTCCGGTCGGGAGGTAGCGACGACAATGGAGCCGGAGCCGTCCGTCAGGTGGTAGCGCACCCGCCAGAGGCGGCCCTTCTGTTGTTCATGCTCCACTTCGTCGTCGGCCAGAGCCGTATGGCAGCGAGAACACCAGTTAATGATGTACTTGCCCCTGTAAACAAGCCCTTCGTGATAGAGCCGCACAAAAACTCTGCGAACCGCGGCGGAGAGCCCCTCATCCATGGTAAAACGCAGCCGGCTCCAGTCCACCGAAGCGCCGAGAGCCCTGATCTGGTCAAGGATGCGATTGCCGTAGTCTTCCTTCCAGGCCCAGACGCGTTCCACAAAGGCGTCGCGCCCGAGATCCTGACGTTTTTTCCCTTCGTTGGCCAGAGCGCGTTCCACCACATTTTGCGTGGCTATGCCGGCGTGATCCGTGCCGGGAATCCAGAGCACATTTTTGCCTTTTTGTCGTGCATGACGGCAAAGAACATCTATGAGGGTGAGGTTGAGGGCATGACCCATGTGCAGCGCTCCGGTGACGTTCGGCGGCGGTATGACGATGGAAAACGCCTCGCCGGGCGCTTCGGGGGCCGGCGTGAAAGCGCGGGTTTCTTCCCAGTGTTTGCGCCAGCGGGATTCAACATTTTTGGGTTCATAACCCTTGGGGAGCTGTTCCGCCATCTTGCTTTCTCCGTACAAAGCGGCAATAGTAACGCCATGGCCGCCGCAAAAAAAATCCCGGAACATTCTCCGGCGCTCTACATTCTTTGGGACGCGTCCCATATCTGGGGGCTGATGGCATGGCGCGCCATGAGATCCCTGGGGATGCCCTGCCGTTTGCTCAAGGCCAAAGACATAGCCGATGGCGCGTTTTTAGGCAAGCCGGATCACGCGCCTCTTCTGCTCGTGCCCGGCGGCAGCGCGCGCCGCAAGGCGCTTGCTCTGGGCGGAAGAGGCCTGGAGGCCGTACGCGCCTTTGTGGAGCGCGGCGGAAATTACCTGGGTTTTTGCGGCGGCGCCGGTCTTGCCCTGAGCCACAAACAGCGGGCTCAAGGTCTGCATATCTGCCCCCTGCGCCGGACTGTTTGCTCCGAGCGTCTGCATCATCTGATTTCCGGCCATGTTCTGACGCGCATAGAACCGGAGAACGAATTCGGGCCACCCCCTCCTTCGTTGAAGAGGGACGGCAAAGGCCGTCAGCCGGGATGTTTGAGACTGCCCGTGTGGTGGCCGGGACGTTTTGAGGCAACAGGCGAAAGGAAGCGCGACGTGTCGGTATTGGCGTCCTACAGCGCGCCGGACAGTGACTTCTGCATTGTGGACATGCCCCTCAGACGCATACCGCGACATATTTTTGCTCTCTGGAGGGATGTGTACGGCGTCAATTTTTCGGCGGACTTTCCGGCGGGACAGCCCCTCGTGCTCAGCGGAAAATATGGGAAGGGGCGCTATGTGCTGAGCCACTCGCATTTGGAGACGCCATCCAGTCCGGAAGCCAACGCTTGGCTGGCCGTCATGCTGCGGGTACTGACACGCTCAGTCCCCGCGAACGGGCTTGTCCGCCAGTG
This sequence comes from Desulfovibrio sp., assembly GCA_031291035.1. Taxonomy (GTDB): domain Bacteria; phylum Desulfobacterota; class Desulfovibrionia; order Desulfovibrionales; family Desulfovibrionaceae; genus Desulfovibrio. The sequence continues at coordinate 31,320 of JAISLI010000003.1, read as the reverse complement.
GGATTTGCGGCGCCGCGGGACGGTTTGGCCGGATACGAAAGAAAATGCGCCGCTGCTTTCGGCTTTGAGGCGAAGCCATGCGCTGTTGCGACTCGCGGTGCGACACCGGCTTTTTTTTGCCCGTACCCCCTGGCTCGCGGGATGGCGCGCCGGGCTGCCCGGCGCGACCCTGAACAGCCTGCATGCGGCATTATGCACGGCCGCATCCCTTGCGCCGAACGAGGCGGCCCTGGAATACTGGCAAGCGTCACGAGCGCGCTTCATGCAGGCGGCCAATTCGTTTTTCGCCGACGCTGAGGGATGGCTTCTCGCTTTTCGCCTGTCGCAGACGCTTGCGCCTTTTCTGCCGAAAACGGTGGACAGACGAGGTCTTGAAGAACGGCGGACGGCGCTTTTCGGGCAGCCCATGCAGGGCGGCGGCCTGCTGGAAGAACTGCTCGTCGTGGCGGAAGAGCTTGTGTACCTGACCCAGGATAAACGCGCAAATGACTGACAACGGGAAATCACTCACTCGGACGCAGGCAAAATATATGCGCGTTCTTTTCCTTTGCCTCATGCTGGCCGGTCTTCCGGCCCCGGCTCTGCCGGCCGTTTTCTCCAAAAGCGTGCCGCAGTACGCCAGGGACATGGAAAACTATTACAGGGACGGCCGGCCGGAAGTGCTGCCCGATCTTTTGCGCGCCTTTGACGCACAGGGTGTGCTCGCGGACGGGGAAAAACGCCTCGTCACGGCCGCCTTTCTGGCGCACGCGCTGCGGCGCGAACCGACGGCGAGACAGCGCCTTTTGTCGCGGCCTGAAAATTTCGGCGATAACGCCCGCAAAACCTTGGCCTGGGCCGTGCATCTTGCCTGTCTGCCGGATGAGCCCGCCCTGCTCGCCGTCTTGACCAGCGTTGGCGACGCCGTGCTGCTCCGTCAGATACAGGCGAGTCCGGCCCCTCTGGAACGCTGGAACATCTATTCCGAACTTTCCGTGCTGCGCATGTACTGGGCGGCCTTTCTTGCTTCAGGAGACTCCGGCCTGCTGGACACCATCATCGCGGCCGCGCTGCGCTATGCCGAACTCGTCGCCGCAGGCTTGCACGGGCACGATGACTTTGCGGTATCCGCCGCCGCCGCCGCCCTGCTCTATGAGCAGACCCCGCGCCATGATGCCGTACGCGAGCGCGTGCAGACGGCATTGGGCAAGGAACGCGGCGGCAGGGCTGACACGTTGCGCAGCATTCTGCGCGATGGCGGCAGATAATCAGGGAGCGCATCGTGCTTTTCACGGGAAACGTCAAGTCCCGCGAATTTCGTTCCCAAGTTCAATATCCTCTTGACGCGCTGCGAAGTAAGTGCTTTTCTGGATGGAAGAGGAGTGTCCCATGCAGCCTATAAGCCGTTCCATACATCTTTCAGTGCATATCCACAAAGACCCCGCCGCCATGGCGGAACGCGCGGCGCATATTCTGACCGCCGCCTGTGAGGAGGCCCTGGAGGAACGGGGCGTTTTCAAAATAGCCCTGTCCGGCGGGCACACGCCCATTCCCCTGTTCCGGCTGCTTGCCGCAAGCGACCGGGCGGAACATCTGCCCTGGGACAAAATGACGTTTTTCTGGGTGGATGAACGCTGTGTCGGCCCGGATCATCCGGAGAGCAATTACGGCCTCGCCAGGCGTGAACTCCTGAGCCGCGTTCCGGCCACCCATTTTTTCAGGATGCGCGGAGACGAAAATCCTGTCATGGCCGCCGCCCAGTACGAACAGATTCTGCGCAGCGATTTCAATCTGCGGGGACATGAGCTGCCGCGTTTTGATTTCATGCTTCTCGGCATCGGCGACGACGGACACACGGGTTCCATTTTCCCTCATTCCCCGGCTCTTGCCGAAAAGAAACGCCTTGTTATCGACCAGTACGTTCCGGAGCATAAGGCGGACCGCCTGACGCTCACCCTGCCTGTCATCAATAACTCCCGCTGTTGCATGTTTCTCGTAAACGGCAGGGAAAAGCACGGCGTGCTCTCCCAAAGCCTCAATCTGCTTTCGGAGCCGACCCTGCCCGCCCAGATGGTGCGCCCGTCGGGCGGCGATCTGATCTGGATTGTGGATGAAGCGGCAGCCACAGGGCGATAGCGCCTCATTCTGGAAATTTTATATTGTGACGTTCGGCTGCAAAGTCAATCAGTATGAGAGTCAGGCCCTGCGCGAAGCCTGGGAAAGAGCAGGCGGCACGGAGTGTGAAAATCCTGAAGAGGCGGAGGTCATCTGCATCAACGGTTGCGCCGTTACCGCCAGAGGCGAACGCGACGCGCGCAATGCGGTTTCCCGCCTCAGACGCGCCGCTCCTTCTGCCAGACTGATACTCACCGGCTGCGCCGCAAAATTTTTTACCGGCGGCAAGGCGCACAAAGATTCAATCCGGGCAATGCCGGACATCCTCGTGCCGCAGGAAACAAAGCCCCTGCTTCTGGCTGACCCCAGGGCATTGCCCTCAAGCCCGCCGAAAATGCCCGCCTCGCGCGTCTCTTTTCCTCCCTTCCGGATATCCGCGTTCAAACGGTCGCGGCCGGTGGTCAAAGTGCAGGACGGTTGCGCGCACCGCTGCACATACTGTGTCGTGCCGCGCACGCGCGGCCCCGCGACAAGCCGCCCCCCCATGGAAATTTTGGCGGAAGTCCGGCGTCTGCTCAATGCCGGGTATGCCGAAATCATTCTTTCGGGAATAAATTTGCACCAATACGGCCGGGACAATCTGAAATTCGGCGATTTCTGGGAGTTGCTGAACACCCTGGAAGCCGGCCTCGCCGCCGAATTCGCCGGCAAGGCCCGTTTCCGCATAAGTTCTCTGTCCCCCCGACAACTCACACAGCGCGGCCTGGACAGCCTTGCGGCAAGCCGCATGGTCTGCCCGCATCTTCATCTCTCCCTGCAACACGCAAGCCCCGCCGTTCTCAAACGCATGGGGCGCGGGCATTACTCCGCGCGAAGCGTGGCTGAAACTGTGACCGCGCTGGGCAAAATCTGGCCTGTAATGGGACTCGGGGCGGATATTCTTGTGGGTTTTCCCGGTGAAACGGATGAAGATATCGCCTTGCTGGCCGACTTTACGCGCAGGCTTCCTTTCAGCTACGCCCATGTCTTCCCCTGGTCGTCCCGGCCCGGCACAGCGGCTGCCGAATTTGACGGACAGCTGCCCATGTCCGTCAGACAGGCGCGCGCCTCCAGCGTGCGTGAGGTCGTGGCGCAAGGCCGCGCGGCTTTTTTCCAGAAACAGCTTTCCCTGACGCACATGCTGGTAGCGCTCAGCGGCTCTGGTACGGCCGCGAGGCCAAAAGGCCTGAACGAATTTTACATGCCCTGCGTTTTTACGCGGAAAATCAACGGAACATCCGGGCTTGTCCCGGCAAGGCCGGTCGCTTTGACGGACAACGCGTTACTGGTGGAGAGCATTTGAAAAAAGCGACCATCTCAAGCGTAAATTGCTCTGGCGTGGAGGGTGACATGGCGCGGCTGGCAATTCTTTTTCTTCTGTTCCTCGGTCTGGCGTCTCCGGCGCAGGCTCGGATAAAAACCTTCACGCATTTCAGCGCTGATTTGCCGGACGGCTGGGACGGTGAAGAAAATGCCGGTTTTACAAAGGAAAAAGGCAATGAATATATGCTTGTTTTCAAAAGGCACGACGATACAGGCGAAAACATCAAGGGCGTGGTAAGCGTTTTTCTTCTCCCTCCCCTGCATGACAGTCCCGCGGAAATCGCCGGGAAATTGGCCCGCATGCAGGAAAACAGCACAACGCCTTATCAGAGCGGGAATTTCTGGACATTCAGCGGCGAACCCCGAACGCAGGGTTTCAAGGCCCCTGCCGTGACCCGGGTCAATGCCACGCCCAGACACGTCCTGATTATCATTGTGCAGGATCCGGAACAGTTGGGCGGAGACACAATTTTTGCCGGTCTCAGGAGCCTGACGCCCGAGGGCAGAGAAGTTCTGGGCCGGTGATTCCAATTTTAGAGGAAATTACTGAGTGTCGGCCTTTTCGCCTGTGGCGTCCGCACCGGCAGGCCTGGTCTTTTTGACCTTGCCGCCGGCCGCCGCCCCGGCGGCGGTTGCGCGGGAAAGCTCAATGATGGCCATAGGGGCGTTATCTCCCCTGCGCGGCACGGACAGCTTCAGGATACGGGTGTAACCGCCCGGCACATCGGCAAAAACAGGGCCTATCTCGTCAAAAAGACGTTTCACAAGCGCATGGTCGTTCAGAACGCGATACGCCTGACGCCTGGAGTGCAGATCATTGCGTTTGGCAAGGGTTATCAGCGGTTCAGCCACGCGGCGCAAATCCTTGGCTTTCATTTCCGTGGTGCGGATACTGCCGTGAATCAGCAGGGCCTTGGCCAAGTTCTGCATCAGCGCCTTGCGGTGGGCAGGCGTACGCGAAAACTTCCTGCCGGAGTTGCTATGCCTCATTTTGCTGATTCCTCATCCATTCCTGATGCTTCTTGTCAAAACCATCAAGTCTCATTTCAAAATCAAGACCGAGATTCAAAAGCACACCCCTGATTTCATCCAGTGATTTACGGCCGAAATTCTTTGTCTTGAGCATTTCCGCCTCGGAACGCTGGACAAGCTCGCCCACAAAAGAAATATTGGCGCTGTGCAGGCAGTTTGTGGCGCGTACCGACAGCTCCAGATCATCAATATGCTTGAAGAGGGCTTCATTCCACTCGCCGCCGTCAGAACCGCCTGTTCCGCATTCACCGGGGACATGATCATCAAAATTGATGAAAACGGAAATTTGATCCTTTATGATTTTCGCGCTGTAGGCAACGGCGTCTTCCGGCGTGATTGAGCCGTCGGTCCAGACATCCAGTATAAGCCGGTCATAGTTGGTCATCTGCCCCACACGGGCCTGCTCCACGCTGTAAGCGACCTTGCGCACGGGAGAAAAACTGGAGTCAAGTTTTACAAGGCCGATTTCGTCGGAGAGTCCCTCGTGCATATCGGCGGACACATAGCCCTTGCCCATGCGCGCTTCAAGCTCCATTTCCAGAACGACATCTTCCGTCAGGGTGGCAATGTGCTGTCCGCAATTCAAAATCTCGACATTGTGCGTTCCGTCAATCCGGCCAGCCGTCACCTCGCCCTTGCCAGCGGCACGCAACGTCAGACGCTGGGGCGCGTCCGTCTCCATGCGCAGCCGTACCTGCTTCAGATTGAGAACTATATCGGTTATATCTTCCAACACGCCGTGGACAGTGGTGAATTCATGCTGTACGCCGGTGATTTTCACAGCCACAAAGGCCGCCCCTTGCAGGGAAGCCAGAAGAACGCGCCGCAGGGCGTTGCCGATGGTGGTTCCATACCCTCTTTCCAAAGGCTCACAGATAAATTTGCCGTGAGAACCATCGCCGGATCCTTCTTCGCGTAAAATGCGCTCCGGCTTGACAAGCTCCGACCAGTTGCGCGCATTGATAAGGCGTTCGCCCTGTTTGATAAGCATGCATCCCCCGCTCATTTCGAATAAAGTTCAACAATCAGCTGCTCATTGACAGGGAACTGAATGTCGCCACGTTGCGGCAGAGCCTTGACGGTTCCTTTGAAATCGGCACTGGCGGACTCCAGCCAAACAGGGCAGCCTCGACCGGCAATTGTCTCCTGTGCCCCGGCAAAGACAGGAATTTTACGATTCTTTTCCGGAACGGCAACCACATCTCCGATTTTTACCTGGAGTGAAGGAATATTCACCTTGCGCCCGTTAAGGGTAAAAATGCCGTGACGCACAAGCTGCCGGGCCTGATTGCGGGAATTGGCAAAACCCAGGCGGTACACTACATTGTCCAGACGACGCTCCAGTATAATAAGGAGATTGGCGCCGGTAACCCCTTTCTGCATTTCCGCTTTTTCGAAATAGCCGCGGAACTGACGCTCCAGCAGGCCATAGGCGCGACGGGTTTTCTGCTTTTCACGCAACTGCACCGCGTATTCGCTCGTCTTTTTACGGGCTCTGCCGTGCTGGCCGGGGGCGTAGGGACGACGATCATAACCGCATTTCTCCGTAAAGCAGCGATCGCCCTTCAGAAAAAGCTTACTCCCCTCGCGACGACAAATACGGCATTTGGCTTCAGTATATTTGGCCATATAATGTCCTCTTCAATTGCTGTACTGTCCCTGAAACGCAATTCAGACGCGCCGGCGCTTCGGCGGGCGGCAGCCGTTGTGCGGAATGGGCGTGACATCGCGGATAAAGGCCACGCGAAAACCCGCCGAGGCTATGGCCCGCATGGCCGCTTCACGGCCTGAGCCAGGCCCCCTGACATAAACGCCCACCGTGCGCATGCCGTTGTCCTGGGCCTTGCGCGCGGCCGTTTCCGCCGCCACCTGGGCGGCGAACGGCGTGGACTTGCGCGACCCCTTGAAACCGCTCTGCCCTGAAGAAGCCCAAGAAACAGCATTTCCGCGTGTATCGGTAAAGGTGATAATGGTATTGTTGAACGAGGCCCGGATATGCACAAGGCCGACAGGCACGTTCTTTTTTTCTTTCTTTTTGGCAGCTTTGCGTGGTCTTGCCATATAGTTCCCTCACCGGTTATTTCTTTTTGCCCACAGCCCCGCGCCTCGGCCCCTTACGGGTTCGCGCGTTGGTATGGGTGCGCTGGCCGCGCGCCGGCAACCCGCGCCGGTGGCGCAACCCCCGGTAGCAGCCGATGTCCATAAGCCGCTTGACGCTGCCGGAAATTTCACGGCGCAGGTCGCCCTCCACCTTGTGGTGCTGTTCGATTTCCTTGCGAATCTCGTTGACTTCGTCAGCCGAAAGGTCGTCAATGCCCCTCTCCCAGTTGACGCCGGTGCTATCCAGAATTTTCAGGGCCGCAGAACGGCCTATGCCGTAAATATAGGTGAGCGCGATGTCCACCCGCTTGCCGCGCGGCAAATCAACGCCTGCTATTCTCGCCACAGATTTACTCCCGCCCTATCCCTGGCGCTGCTTGTGCCGGGGGTTTTCGCAGATAACCCTAAGAACTCCCCTGCGCCGTATCAGCTTGCATTTGGGGCATATTTTTTTGACGGATGGTCTTACTTTCATACCTGTCTCCGCAATGGCGTTCTGCCGTAACAAATCAGTGTAAGAACCAAGTCTTCTGCCTGTTTTATTCCGGTTTGTCAAGTGTTAATTATGCGGCCTTTGTCCCCGGTCAGAAATACTCAAAATTCTGGGTCCGCCGTGCGTAATGGCCACACTGTGCTCAAAATGGGCGGCCAATCTTCCGTCGCGGGTGACGGCCGTCCATTTGTCCTCCAGGATATCCACTTCGTATGTGCCTTCCGTCACCATCGGTTCAATGGCGATGACCATGCCAGGCTGAAGAGTGATGCCGCGGAAGGAGGGCCTGAAATTGGGGACTTCCGGCTTTTCGTGCATTCTGGCGCCGATGCCGTGCCCGACAAAGCGCCGCACGACATTGAACCCGGCGGATTCCACGAATTGCTGCACCGCGGCGCCGATGTCATAGACATCGTTGCCCGGTCTGGCCTTGTCAATACCAACATATAGACTTTCTTCCGTAATCCGCAGGAGTTTCCGGGCCTCGTCGCGCACCTCGCCGACCGGCCAGGTGCGCGCGGCGTCGCCAACAAAGCCTTCGTGGACAACGCCCACGTCAACGCTGACTATATCGCCCTCCACAAGCCTTCTGGCCGAAGGGAAACCATGAACCACCTGCTCGTTCACCGAGCAGCATACGGCGTACGGATAGCCGAAATACCCCTGAAAAGCCGGTTTTACTTTATGTTTCACGCAGATGTCCAGCGTAAGCTCTTCAATGCGCATCGTTTCAAGACCGGGCGCGATGATATCGCCAACGGCATCAAGTATATTGGCCACTATGCGGTTGGCTTCCGCAAGGCAGGCAATTTCACGCTCATTTTTTATGTAGACGCCCTGAAATTTTTTCATATCCGGGATGCCGCCCTCAAAAAACACGGCCAGTCGGGCTCAACAAGTCACACCTTCCCGGTCTTGCGCGCCTTGTGCATGAGCCCCTGATACTGGCTGGAAATCATGTGAGATTCAACCTGGTTCATAAAGTCCATCGCCACGCCGACAAGTATGAGCAGACTGGTTCCGCCGAAATAGAAGGGGACGTTAAAATTGCCTATCAGGAACATGGGCACCAGCGACACAAGGGAAATATACACAGCGCCGGAGAGGGTGAGGCGGGAAAGCACGGTATCAATGTACTGCTGCGTCTTCTCCCCCGGTCTGATGCCGGGGATAAAGCCACCCGCCTTTTTCAGATTCTCCGACATATCCTTGGGATCAAAAATGATGGCCGTATAAAAATAACAGAAAAAGAATATCAGGGCCACATAAAGGACATTATAAGCCAGCCCCTGCGGCGCGAAAAATTCAGCCGCCCGCCTGAGATATTCATTGCTGGAAAACTGTCCTATGGTCGCCGGGAAAAGCAGGAGAGAAGACGCGAAGATAGGCGGGATCACGCCGGCGGTATTCAGGCGGAGCGGCAGATGAGTGTTCTGCCCGCCGAACATTTTCCTGCCGATCTGCCGTTTGGCGTAGCTCACGGGTATGCGCCGCTGGGCGCGCTCCACAAAAACTATGCATACCGTCACCGCCGCCATGAAGACCAGCAGCACGACGGCCATGAATATATTCAGGTCGCCCGCCTGAATCAGGTCATAAGACTGCATGACGCCGCGGGGGATGCCCACCACGATGCCGCAAAAAATAATCAGGGAGATGCCGTTGCCGATTCCCCGCTCGGTAATCTGCTCGCCAAGCCACATGACAAGCATCGCCCCCCCCGTGAACGTCATCATGGTAACAAGACGGAAACTCCAGCCCGGGGTCAGAACAACCGGCGTCCCGGCGGGGCTTGTCATGTTTTCAAGCCCCACGGCAATGCCGAGGCCCTGCACAAGGGTGATCAGCACGGTAAGATAGCGCGTGTACTGGGTAATTTTTCTGCGCCCGGCCTGGCCTTCCTCCTTGGCCATACGCTTGATGTCGGGGCTTACAACCTGCAAAAGCTGCATAATAATGGAGGCGGAAATGTAGGGCATGACCCCGAGGGCAAACACGGAAACATTGCTCAGTCCGCCGCCGGAAAACATGTCGAACAGACTGAAAAGCGTGCCGGACATGCTCTCGAAGAAGGACGCTATCGCCGCGGCGTCAACGCCGGGAATGGGCACATGCACGCCGATGCGATAGCAGCAGAGAATAAAAAATGTCCAGGCGAGACGCTTTGCGAGGTCAGGCTGGCCTGCCATTGTGTTTGCCGGTATTGCCGCCATGGAAAACTCGACTGATTACAGGCTACGCGGAACGGGAGCGCGATCCCGTCTCCAGTTCCGCCACAGTTCCGCCCGCCTGACGAATTTTATCCGCGGCGGCCCGGCTGAAGCGATGGGCTTCCACAGTGAGGGGGGCGGAAATCTCCCCGCGGGAAAGAATCTTCACGGGCGCTCCCGCGCGGGCGAGACCGCGCGCATAGATGTCATCCAGCGTGATGTTGTTTTTTCCCTCAAAAGCGCCGAGAAGAGAGTCCAGATTGATAACGTCGTAAGTAACCTTGAACAGGGCATTTTTGAAGCCGTGCTTGGGCAGGCGGCGCTGCAGGGGCATCTGCCCGCCCTCAAAGCCGGGGCGCACGCCTCCGCCGGAGCGGGCGTTTTGGCCCTTGTGACCCTTGCCCGCCGTGCAGCCCAGACCGGATCCGGCCCCCCTGCCCACACGGCAGCGCGTCTTGCGCTCTTCAGGAAAAGGAAAAATATCGTGCAATTGCATTTGTGTCTCCTGATGCCACCTAGTCAACAACAGCTACAAGATGTGAAACTTTTCGAATAATGCCCCGGATGGCGGGAGTATCCCTGAATGTCTTCACCATTTCCCGGCGTTTGAGTCCAAGGGCGTCAAGCTGTCTGCGTTGCGCGGGCGTTGTGCCGATGCGCGAACGGATGAGTTTTATCCTGATTTCCGGCATGATTATTTCCTCGGCGCTTCCAGTTTCTTGCCGCGCAGGGAGGACACCTCTTCGGCACTGCGCAACGCGACAAGACCCTGCATTGTGGCGCGAAGCACATTATGGGGGTTGTTTGTGCCGATGGCCTTGGCGAGCACATCCCGTACGCCCACGGCCTCCATCAGCGCGCGGACGGCCCCGCCGGCAATAATGCCCGTGCCCTGCGAAGCGGGCTTCAACATGACCTGCCCGGCGCCAAAGCGGCCAAGCACCTCATACGGCAACGTGCCGTCAACAAGGGGCACGCGGACACGATTTTTGCGCGCCCGCTCCGTCGCCTTGCGGAGCGCCTCCGGCACTTCATGCGCCTTGCCCAGGCCAAAACCGACGCCGCCCTTGCCGTCGCCCACAACCACAAGGGCGCTGAAGCTGAAACGCCGGCCGCCTTTCACAACTTTGGCCACGCGGTTCAGTGAAACAATTTTTTCAATCTCGCCCATCCCGCCCTGCTGGATTTCAGTATGTTCCTGCCGCATAATCAGAACTCCAAGCCGCTTTCGCGAGCGCTGTCAGCCACAGCCTTGACACGGCCGTGATAAAGATACCCGTTGCGATCAAACACCACCCGCGTGACGTTTTTCTCCCTGGCAAGACGGGCAATTTCCTTGCCAACGCGTCCCGCGCCCGCCATATTGCAACACAGGCCCGGCTCGCTCCTGGAAAGGGAAAGCGTGGAGACGCTCGCCATGGTCACGCCCGACACGTCATTCACAAGCTGCGCGTAAATATGCAGGTTTGATCTGTATACCACAAGACGCGGACGGGCCGGAGTGCCGTTCACCTTTTTACGAATGCGTATTTTACGGCGCTTGCGGGATTCATTCTTGGTAAGATTCATGGCGCTACCCTACTTCTTTCCGCCGGACTTTCCGACTTTTCGGCGTATCGTCTCGGCCGCGTACTTGATGCCCTTGCCCTTGTACGGCTCGGGCCTGCGAATCCGACGAACCCGGGCGGCAAACTCGCCGACCAGTTCCTTGCTTATGCCGCTGACTGTCAGCACCTGCCCCTCGACCGCGGCCCTGAGGCCATCGGGAATCTCCACAAGCACGGAATGGGAATAGCCCACAGACAGTTCTATGATATTGCCCTTGACGGCAACGCGGTAGCCAACGCCGATGACTTCCAGGGACTTGGAAAATCCCTTTGTGACTCCCTCAATGCAATTGGCCAGAAGCGTACGGCGCAAACCGTGCTGTGAACGGGCCTCGCGGGTCTCCTCCAGACGCGACAGGGCAAGGCGGCCGCCGGACATCTCATATCCGAGCAGAGAACAGAGGGGCGTTCTGAGGACGCCTTTCGGGCCTTTCACTTCCACGACATCCGTTCCTATGCTGACCTCAACGCCGGCTGGAACGGGAATGGGCAGTTTACCTATTCTGGACATATACAACCACCTACCAGATTTCACACAGAAGCTCGCCGCCCATCCTTTTTTCCAGGGCGGTCATTCCGTCCAGCACCCCGCCGGACGTGGAGAGGATGCATATACCGAGGCCGTTCTGGACGCTGGGAATTTCCCTGCAACCGACATACACGCGTCTGCCCGGCGTACTCACGCGCCTGAGGCCCAGAATGGCGGGTTTGCCCTTCCGGTATTTCAGCGTGATGGAAATGGTTTTGTCCGCCGCGACGACGTCTTCGACGTAACCTTCCTGCTTGAGGATGGCGGCCAGCGCCTCCTTCATTTTCGAGCGCGGCACATTCACTTCCTTGTGCAGGGCCAAATGCGCGTTGCGGATGCGTGTGAGCATGTCCGCAATAGGATCTGTCAACATCAAAGGCTCCTCAATGGGTTGATTGCGAACCGTCTACCAGCTCGACTTGCGCACACCCGGCAATTCGCCGCGCAGGGCCATGCTGCGGAAACAGATACGGCAAACGCCGAACTTGCGTATAAATGCTCTGGGCCGACCGCAGAGCGGACAGCGGTTATAGGCGCGCGCGCTGAATCTGGGTTGGCGCTTTGCCTTTACGGCGAGCGAGGTACGCGACATACGCTATGCTCCTGACTGTGGTTGTATGCGGATGCGCCTATTTTCTGAAGGGCATGCCGAGTTTGTCCAGAAGAAATTTGCCTTCCTTGTCCGTGGACGCCGTTGTGACAATAGTGATGTTCATGCCTTTGGGGTTTTCAACGCGGTCAATTTCCAGATCGGGGAAAATGGTGTGTTCCCTGACGCCGAGCGTGAGATTGCCGCGGCCGTCAAAACCGCGATCGGGAATGCCCCGGAAGTCGCGCACCCGCGGAAGCGCGAAATTCATCAGCTTGTCCAGAAAATCCCACATGCGATCCCGGCGCAGGGTGACGCGCGCGCCGATGGGCATGCCCTCACGCAACTTGAAGGAGGCGATGGACTTCCTGGCGCGCGTCACCACCGCCTTTTGACCGGCGATGGCGGTGAGTTCCGCCACGGCCTCCTCCATTATTTTGTTGTTTTGCGTCGCCGCGCCAAGGCCGATGTTCAGAGAGATTTTCTCAGGAACGGGCAGCTGCATGGGAGAGGTATAGCTGAACTCTTTCTGCAGAACCGGAACCACTTTCTCCCTATATATCTTTTCAAGGCGTGTCATCGTATCACCTTATTCCATAACTTCATTGCATTTTTTGCAAAAACGAACCTTTTTGGGGCCGCCCCCGGCCTCAAGAAGCCGGTACCCCACTCTTGTCGCCTTGCCGCAGGCGGAGCAAACAACCATGACATTGGAAACGTGTATGGGCATTTCCTTTTCCACAATGCCGCCGGGCTGGCGGGCGTACGGGTTGGGGCGCACATGGCGCTTGACCATATTGGCCTTTTCCACAAGCACACGATCCCTCTTGCGAAGAATCCTGAGAACCTTGCCGACTTTGCCCGCGTCCTTGCCGGCTATCACCATCACCTTGTCATCCTTGCGGATGCGATACATTTTCATGATGATCTCCTAGAGCACTTCCGGCGCGAGAGAAATAATCTTCATAAAATTCCGCGCGCGGAGTTCACGGGCCACCGGGCCGAAAATACGCGTGCCCACGGGTTCGCCCTGGCCGGAAAGAAGCACCGCCGCATTGCCGTCAAATTTGATGTACGAGCCGTCATTGCGCCGCACTTCCTTGGCCGTGCGCACAATCACGGCTTTCATCACATCCCCTTTCTTCACCTTGCTGTGGGGAATGGCCTCCTTGACGGAAACCACGATAACGTCGCCGACCGAGGCATAGCGGCGGCGTGAACCGCCGAGCACCTTTATGCAGGCGACTTTTTTCGCGCCGGAATTGTCGGCGACCTGAAGGGTCGATTCTACCTGTATCATGGCTCTACCCTATACCGCCTTTTCAATAATGGAAACCAGATGCCAGCGCTTGTTGCGGGACATGGGACGAAACTCGACGATTTTGACCTTGTCGCCCATACCACACTCGTTCATGGGATCGTGGGCCGTAAATTTTTTGCGGCGCCGCACGTATTTTTTGAGCAGAGGGTGCTTGACCAGGGTCTCGACGCGAACAACTATGGTCTTGTCGCTTTTGTCGCTCACGACAATGCCCGTCAGCGTTCTGCCTTTGCGATTTTCCGGAAATTGCATCTTCAGGCCCTCTGCTGCTTTTCATTCAATACTGTCAACATGCGCGCCACCTGTCTGCGCAACGCTTTAAGCACGGAGGTCTTTTCAAGCTGGGCCACGGAGTGCCTCATGCGGGCATCCATCAGCTCGCGGCGGCCTTCGGCGAGTTTTCCGCGCAGAGCCTCCGCGCTCAGGGCGCGCAGCTCTCCGAGAGGGAGACGCTCGGATTTTTCATCTTTTTTCCCGGCAGCCATTTTACGCACCTTCCTTCACCACAATAATGGTCTTCACAGGCAACTTGTGCGCCGCGCGTGTCAGGGCCTGTTTCGCCAGTTCAAGGGCGACTCCCCTGATTTCGTACAAAACGCGCCCCGGCTTGACGGGAGCGCACCAGCCCACCGGCGCCCCTTTGCCGGAACCCTGACGGGTTTCCAGAGGCTTGGCGGTGACCGGCCTGTCGGGAAAAACGCGAATCCATACCTTGCCGCCGCGCCTGATGTGGCGCATCATGGCAATACGCGCCGCCTCAATCTGCTGGGCCGACAAGTGGCCGTGCTCCACGGCCTTCAGACCGATGTCGCCAAAGGCGATGGTCGCGCCGCGACCGGCCAGCCCGCGCAGTCGGCCTTTCTGCCATTTGCGGAATTTAACTTTTTTGGGCGCAAGCATTATCGTTCAACCTCTTTATCAAGGATTTCACCTTTATAAATCCACACCTTGACGCCTATAATACCGTAGGTGGTGCGGGATTCGGCAAAGCCGTAATCAATGTCGGCGCGCAGGGTCTGCAGGGGGACGCGGCCGTCCCTGTACCATTCGGTACGCGCGATTTCCGCCCCGGCCAGACGCCCGGCGCAGGTTACCTTGATCCCCTCGCCGCCGAATTTGCGCGCCATGGAGACAGTGCGCTTCATGGCGCGGCGGAAGGCCACACGGCGCTCCAACTGCTGGGCTATGCTCTCGGCCACGAGCTGGGCGTCCACTTCGGGACGACGAATTTCATTTACTTCCAGAGCGAATTCACACCCGAACTTCTGCCGCAGATCCGAACGCAGCTTTTCTATCTCCACTCCTTTGCGTCCGATGACAATGCCCGGCCGCGCGGTAAACAACACAAGGCGCACCTTGCCCCCGGCCCGTTCAATTTCTATTTTGGAAAGGCCCGCGTTATAGAGGAGCTTCTTGACGAAAGCGCGTATTCTGCTGTCTTCATAAACAAAGGCAGGATATTCTTTCTTGCTGAACCAGCGGGACTGCCAGTTCTTGTTGTATCCAAGCCGGAAGCCGAACGGATGAACTTTCTGACCCATAACTATTCCCGCCCCTCTGCGAGTATTACTGTAATATGGCTTGTACGTTTGCGAATTCTGCCGGCACGGCCTTGGGCCCGGGGCAAAAAACGCTTCCAGGAGGGGCCGTCGTCAACCAGAACTTCCCTGACCGTCATCGCGTCAACGTCCACCCCCCCGAGCTGCGAGGCATTGGCGAGGGCGCTCATGAACACGCCGTAAAGCACGCGGGCGGACTTGCTGGGCGTAAAACGCAGAACATTCATGGCTTCCTCCACCCCAAGCCCCTGAACATTGCGGGCCACAAGGCGGGTTTTACGCGGCGAGACCCGCTGAAATTTCGCGACGGCTTTCGATTCCATAGTGCTTTCCCTACTTCTTGCCGGCCGCCTTGGCCTTTTTGTCGGCGGCGTGCCCGTGAAAAGTGCGCGTGGGAGAAAATTCGCCAAGCTTGTGCCCGACCATGTTTTCCGTAACAAAAACAGGCACAAATTTCTTGCCGTTATGCACGGCGAACGTCAGGCTGACCATTTCCGGCAGTATTGTGGAACGGCGCGACCAGGTCTTCAGGACGCGGCGATCGTTGTTGGCAACGGCATTGTCGACCTTTCTCATCAGATGCGCGTCAACAAAAGGCCCTTTTTTCAAAGATCTCGGCATTAGGCTGCTCCTCTTACTTCTGCCCGCGGCGTTTGACGACAAGCCTTGTGGACGCCTTTTTCCTGTCGCGGGTCTTGTAGCCCTTGGCAGGCATCCCCCACGGGGACACCGGGTGACGACCGCCGGAACTCCTGCCTTCGCCGCCGCCCAAGGGGTGATCAACGGGATTCATGGCCACGCCGCGCACACAGGGCCGGCGGTTGAGCCAGCGATTGCGCCCGGCCTTGCCCAGTGAAATATTTTCATGGTGGATGTTGCCGACCTGGCCCACCGTGGCAATGCAGGCGGCCTGCACCTTGCGCACCTCGCCGGAAGGCAGGCGCAGCAGCGCGTGTTTGCCCTCCCTGGCGATGAGCTGCGCATAGGAACCGGCGGCGCGGCAAAGCTGCCCGCCCCTGCCCGGATAGAGTTCAACATTGTGCAGCACCGTGCCCACCGGGATGCGCAGCATGGGAAGAGCGTTGCCGGGCTTTATATCCGCCCCTTCGCCGGCGACAACCCTGTCGCCCTGCCTGAGGCCCGCCGGAGCGATAATGTAGCGCTTCTCGCCGTCAACGTAATGCAGCAGGGCAATGCGGGCGGTACGGTTGGGATCATACTCGATTTCCGCCACCCTGGCTTCAATGCCGGTCTTGTCGCGCCGGAAGTCAATGCTGCGGTACAGCCGTTTGACGCCGCCGCCACGACGGCGGCTTGTTATGCGGCCAAGGTTGTTTCTCCCGGCTTTTTTGGACAGCCCCGCGGTGAGCGATTTCTCCGGGCGGGACCGCGTGATTTCCTCAAAGTCGGAAACCGTCTGGAATCGCCGTCCGGCGGAAGTCGGTTTCAGCTTGCGGACAGCCATGACTATACCCCCTCGAAAAACTCGATTTTATCGTCCCGACCAAGCGTGACGTATGCCTTTTTCCATCCCGGCTTGCGGCCCACAACGCGCCCCTGCTTCTTGCGCCTGGACGGGGCGCGGCACACAATGTTGACCGACTCGACCGTCACCTCAAAGGCTTTTTCCACAGCCCGGCGGATTTCCAGCTTGTTGGCCCGGGGATGGACATAAAAGGCCGCCTGGCGCGACGTATCCTTGAGCAGGGTGGTTTTTTCCGTCAACAGGGGCTTGATGAGCACATTGGCGAGTTCCATCTCAGGCCCCCTTTCCGGAAAAACGCGCATGCACGGGCCCCACGGCCGATTCCAGCAGCACAAGCTGCCTGTGACCCAAAATTTTCGTAACGCTCAGTCTGTCGGGAGTTGTCAGCGTCAGACCGGAGATGTTGCGCGCCGAGCGGGCGAGGTCGCCCGCGTCGCCCGGCGTGACGATCAACGCCTTGCGCAGGCCCAGCGCTCCCGCCACCTTGGCGAAATGCCTCGTCTTCGCCTCGGGAAGCTCGATGCTTTTCACAATCAGAAGATTCCCGTCGGCCAGACGGCTCGACAGGGCCATTTTAAGCGCAAGCGCCCGCACCTTGCTGTTGACCTTGAAGCTGTAGTCACGGGGCGCGGGGCCAAACACGATGCCCCCTCCCCGCCAGATGGGGGACCGGTTGGAACCGGAACGGGCGCGGCCTGTGCCCTTCTGCTTCCAGGGCTTCGCGCCGCCGCCCGACACCAGGCCGCGCGTTCTGGTCTGATGCGTGCCGGCGCGCTTCGCGGCCGCCTGGGCGCGCACGACAAGATGAAGAATCTCCGGCCGCACCCCGACTTCAAAGACATCCGCGGCGAGTTCTATAACGCCGCTTTCCTGCCTGTCCTGATCGTATACTTTGACGGTGGCCATTTTTTCATCCTCTACTGCTTGCGAACAAGCACGAGCCCGTTTTTGGGACCGGGCACCGATCCCCTGACCAGCAGGACATTGTCGTCGGCGCGTACGCCGACAACCAGAAGCCCGGCCTCGGTCACAGTCTCGTTGCCCCATTGTCCGGCCATTTTGCGGCCCTTGAAGACATGCCCGGGATGTGTGTTGTTGCCTATGGAACCGTTGTTGCGATGCACCTTTTCGCAACCATGACTGTCTTTGGATCCGGCGAAGTTCCATCGCCGCATGCGGCCCTGGTATCCCTTGCCGATGCTTTTGGCCGTCACCTTGACCACATCGCCCGCGGCGAACATGGCGACGGAAAGCGTATCGCCCGGTTTGTGCTCCGGGGCTCCCTCAAGGCGGATTTCCCTGAGGTGCCGGAAAAATCCGGCGCCGGCCCTGGAAAAATGCCCGCGCATGGCTTTGCCCACACGCTTTTCCTTCGCGGGGCCGAAGGCGATCTGCAGAGCGTTGTAACCGTCCCTCTCCCCGGTTTTTACCTGCGTCACCGGGCAGAGCCCGGCCTCAATAACGGTTACGGGCACAGCCGCGCCGTCATCGGCAAAAATGCGGGTCATGCCAAGCTTGCGTCCCAGTATTCCCATTTTCTCGGTCATGGCTGCCCCCGCTAGAGCTTGATTTCCACATCGACTCCGGCAGGCAGGGAAAGCTTGCCGAGCGCGTCGACGGTTTGCTGGGTCGGTTCCAGAATGTCCATAAGGCGTTTATGGATGCGCATTTCAAACTGTTCGCGCGATTTTTTGTCCACATGCACGGAACGCTGGACAGTATATTTATGGATATTGGTGGGCAGGGGAATAGGCCCCGCCACGCCGGCGCCCGTATTGCGCGCCGTATCCACGATTTCCGCGACAGCCTTGTCCAGTATGCGGTAATCGTAAGCCCTGAGCTTGATGCGAATGCGATCGCTGCTTACTGTCGTCATTATGGCCACTCCATTTGCAAAACATCACGCGCGGCGCGCGAAATTCAGGACAATACGCCCGTCACAGGCGACGCATGCGACTCGCGTCACGCCTGATTTTCCCGAAAGGATGGAGGATGGGGAACGCCGGAGCGTGCCAATCGTCCGCGTGACGTTCCCCGGCGTACATCGGCCCGTCCCGCGACAGGACGTCGCGGTCGGGCGGTTCAACAGGGTCGCCAAACGGGGTTCTCCCCCTTTACCTTACAGCCCCCGGGTCGCGCCGCGAAAGCGCGGGGCCCGGATGATCGGGCTGGAACGGCTCGACATAGTCCGGCATCTGGCAACGCCTGCACATGTCAAAGCCCGCCGCGGAAACAACTGGACAAAACGCCTTTCCGCCGCAGGGCGCCGGCGGGATGAACTCAACCCGCCCTTCCCTGCCGTTCAGGGACTGCCCCGTGAATCCGATTTCGATACGGTTTGATGAAAGGCTCGCATTCACAGAGGTGAAGGGTTCATTAAACCATCCGGCCGACGGCGTCAAGAATTTTCGGAAAAATATTTCTGAAAATTTTTTTTCGGTGATTGACCCCTGTCGCGCCTTGACGTATTTTCCGACGAATGAAGCCCCCGGACGGTCCGGAATCCCGCCCGGTCATTTCCGGAGCGGATACGTCGGCAAAAGACGGAGCAGCGCATGGCCGTAAACAGCACAGACACATCGCGGAGCGCCTCCCCGCGGGGGGAGGACTTCATCCGCGCGCAGATTCGCCGCGACAACGCCCTGGGCACCTACGGCGGCCGGGTACACACGCGCTTTCCCCCGGAACCAAACGGCTATCTGCACCTTGGACACGCCAAATCCATCTGCCTCAATTTCGGCGTCGCCTCGGAATTCGGCGGCATGTGCAATCTGCGTTTTGACGACACCAATCCCGCCAGGGAGGAAACCGAATACGTGGATTCCATACGGGAAGACGTGCGCTGGCTTGGAGGCGAATGGCGGGACCGGGAATTTTACGCCTCTGACTACTTTGAACAGCTCTATGCCTACGCCGAAGAGCTGATTTCTGCGGGCAAGGCCTATGTGGACGATCTCTCCGCCGACGAAATCCGCGAATACCGGGGCACCCTGACGGAGCCGGGCAGGGAGAGTCCCTGGCGTAATCGCGGCGCGGAGGAAAATCTCGACCTCTTCCGCCGCATGCGCGCCGGAGAGTTCCCCGACGGCGCGCGGGTATTGCGGGCCAAAATCGACATGGCCGCGCCCAACCTCGTCATGCGCGATCCCACGCTCTACCGCATACGCCATGCCGCGCATCACCGTACCGGCGGCAAATGGTGCATTTATCCCCTTTACGATTACACGCACTGCCTCTCCGATTCGCTGGAAGGCATCACGCATTCGCTCTGCACGCTGGAATTCGCGAACAACCGGGAGTTGTACGACTGGGTGCTGGACGCGCTCAACGTGTATCATCCGCGCCAGTACGAATTCGCCCGCCTCAATGTCACGCACACCGTGCTTTCCAAGCGCAGGCTCATCCGTCTTGTGGAAAGCGGGCGCGTGCGCGGCTGGGACGACCCGCGCATGCCCACCCTGTGCGGATTGCGCCGCCGGGGCGTTCCTCCGGAGGCCCTGAGGGAGTTCTGCGCCCGCGTGGGCCTGGCGCGCGTCAACTCCACGGTGGAATACGCCATGCTGGAATTCTGCATCCGCGAATACCTCAACAGCCACGCCCCGCGCTTTATGGCCGTGCTTGATCCCGTAAAGCTGGTTGTTGAAAATTACCCTGTGGAGCGGGTGGAAGAATTTGACATGCCCCTGCATCCGGAGGACGGTTTCCCCGGCAGCCGCAAGGTGCCCTTCTCCCGTGAGCTCTGGATTGAGCGGGACGATTTTCGTCTGGAGCCGCCCCGCAAATACCACAGGCTCGCCCCCGGCGCGGAGGTCCGCCTGCGTTACGCCTATTTTGTCACCTGCAGGGAAGCGCTTGCGGATTCCGAAGGCAGGGTGACGGAACTGCGCTGCGTCTACGACCCGCAAAGCCGCGGCGGCCAAAGCCCGGACGGACGCCGCGTGAAGGGAACCATCCACTGGGTGAGCGCCGCTCACGCCAGACCCGCGGAAATCCGCCTCTATGACCAGCTCTTCACGGCGGAAAATCCTGACGAGACGCCCGAAGGCGGAACGTTTCTGGACAACCTCAATCCGGATTCGTTGCGGATCACGCGGGGCTGGCTGGAGCCGGCCCTGGCGGAGCTTGGGGAGGACGCGCGCGCGCAGTTCGAGCGCCTGGGCTACTTCTGCAAGGACAAGGACAGCACGCCGGAGATGCCGGTGTTCAACCGCACGGTCACCCTGCGCGACTCATGGGCCAGGCTGGAAAAAAAGCGGGCGGAGCCGGCCGTGGGGATTGAAACACATGACATTTGACTGGAATAATCCGTATCTCACGGTCAGGACGCCGGTCTTCGCCCGGAACGTGGTTTCCACCTCGCACCCTCTGGCCGCCCAGGCCGGGCTGCGCATGCTCCTTGCCGGCGGCAACGCCGTGGACGCGGCCCTCGCGGCCGCGGCCATGCTCACGGTTGCGGAGCCTGTTTACAACGGACTGGGGAGCGACGCGTTCGCCATTGTCTGGGACGGGCGGGAACTGCACGGCCTGAACGCCTCCGGCCCCGCGCCGGCCGCCTGGGACATCGAGTTCTTCCGCCGCCGCCACGGCGAAGACGACAGAGGGTTCGCCGCAATCCCCGTCCGAGGCTGGGACACGGTCACCGTGCCGGGCGCTGTGGCGGCATGGGGAGCGCTGCACGACCGCTTCGGTTCCCTCCCCTTTGAACGCGTCCTGGATCCGGCGGCGGACGCGGCGGAACGCGGCGTCACCATTCCCCCGGTGGTGGCCGCCCAGTGGGAGGCCGCCGTCCCCCTGCTCCGGGACTATCCCGGATGGGCGCGGACCTTCATGCCCGGCGGCAACGCCCCCCGGACGGGAGAAAAGTTTCTTTTCCCCGGCGCGGCGAAACTGCTGCGGAGGCTGGCGGAAAAAGGCGCGCGTGAATTTTATGAGGGAGATGTGGCCCGGAGCGTGGAGGACTGGGCGAAAAAAACCGGTGGCGCGCTGACAGGCGACGATTTGCGCGCTTTCGGGCCGGAATGGACGCATCCCCTGTCCGTGAAATACCGGGGCTACGAAGTGCATGAAATCGCGCCCAACACCCAGGGCATCGCCGCGTTGATGGCGCTCGGCATTCTGCGGCACTGGGATCTGCCCTCCCTCGGCGGCCCGGATTCCCCCGGAGCGCAGCATTTGCAGATAGAAGCCATGAAGCTGGCCTTCGCCGACATCCGCCGCCATGTCGGCGAGCCCGCCGCCATGCGCGTGACTGCGGAACAACTGCTTGATCCGGCCTATCTGGCCGAACGGGCGAAGAGCATTGATCGGCGCAGGGCATCCTTCCCCGGCCCGGGGCTGTTCCCGTCCGGCGGCACCGTGTATCTTGCGGCGGCCGACGAAAAGGGCATGATGGTCTCCTACATCCAGTCCAACTACATGGGATTCGGCTCCGGGATAGTGGTGCCGGAATACGGCATCAGCCTTCAGAACCGGGGAACCGCCTTCTCCGCTGATCCGGCTTCCGCCAATGTCGTGGCGCCGGGCAAACGGCCGTTCCACACCATCATCCCCGCCTTTCTCACGGAAAACGGCGCGCCCCGGATGAGTTTCGGCGTCATGGGAGCGGATGCGCAACCCCAGGGGCATATCCAGACTCTCGTCCGCATGCTGGATTACCGCCAGCAACCGCAGGCGGCCTGCGACGCCCCGCGATTCAAGATAAACACCGACTTCTCCGTGAATCTTGAATACAGGGCGGACCGGACCCTGCGGCCCGCTCTGGAGGGCATGGGCCACACGATCCGCGTTGACCCGGTCTATCACGGGGAATCGGGAGCCGGCCAGTTTATATGGCGCCTGTCGGATGACCCGGCCCGGGGCTATGTCGCCGCCAGCGACACCCGCCGCGACGGCTGCGCCTGCGGGTTCTGACGCTTTCCGGACAACCCTCCCGCCGCCAGAGCAATTTCACTCTGAAATTGCTCTAAAACCAAGCTCCCTGATCACCCGGTCGAAGGTTGAGGATACCGCATACATTCTTTGCACATCCCCTGTATTTCAATACAGCCGCCCTGGAGAGACATGCCCAATTCCTCAAGTCTTGAGCGCATGGAATCATACAAATCCTGATCGTCTATTTCCGTTGTCTTTTGACACCCTGAACATGTAACCATCAGCAAGGCATGATTATTGTGCTCGCCGGTACATGGTATATACGCGTTCAGCGAGTTCACGCGGTGCACAAGCCCGTTCTGAAGCAAAAAATCCAGCGTCCGGTAGATGGTGGCCGGCGTGACGCGCTTCCCCTTGTCCCGCATATATTCAATCAAGTCATAGGCCTTTACGGGGAAATCCGCCGCCATGAGTATTTCAAGTATCGCGCGGCGCAGGCTGGTAAGCCGCACGCCTTGCCGCCCGCGCGGATTCTCCGCCTCTGCCGGACAATCCGGGATGACGGGGTTTCTTTCCGACATTATTGATACGGCTCCACTTTGTCCGGCTTCATACTGTAACTTGACGCTCCCATGCCGCCGGAGTCATTTCTTTCAACATTGATTGTCCCGTAAACCCATACGATGTCCATCAACCTGACCTCCCTGCCCTCCCCGACCGGCGCGTCATCCGCCCTGACGTAAACAATCTGGTTTGCCGGCGGCGGCGGAACATGGATACACGCGCCAAAGTAGGGGACAAGCAAAAAATCCCCCAGCCGGGCGTCATGCCCCCAATCCAGAGGGACCACAAAGCCGGGAATTTTTATGCGCTGTCCTTGCAGTGCCGGGTTGGCGGGGGCGTTTCTCCAGGCTTCGTTGAATGCCTCCAGAACCTTGTCGGCGCGCGGATCATTGTCCGAAAATTGACTCAGATCAAATTTTTCAAAAATTTTTTCCGGATGCCACGACGCCGGCACCAACTCCTCCCATTTCACCTCACGGTAGGAGTCCTGCCCCGCCGCTGACCCGGCCTGCGCCCAACCATGCCAAAAAACGCAACCAATGGCAAAGCACAGCATCATTTTGAAATTACATGACATTGCCGTTCTCACGATAAAAAAACAGCAAAAGAAGAAGCATAAAGAGGACGCCCGCGCAGTAGCCGCGGAGCACATGGGCATATCTCCCATGCCGTCCGGCCAGGGGGATGAGGTCGGTCACGGCGACGGAGGTCATGATGCCTCCGGCGCAGGCAAAAAGCGTTTCCAGGTTTGCGGGCAAAAAGGAGCGCACGGACAAATGGAGCGAAATTGCCGCGGCGGCCGGAATGAAGCCGGAAAGCGACAGACACAGCCAGGCCAGCCCGCGCTTGCCTGTCCCCTGATGAACAAGGAAGGCAACGGAAGCCCCCAGGGGAATATTGTGGGCAACCACAGCCGCGCCCAGGGCGAGACCGAGGGCCGGCTCAAGCATGGCCGCGCTGAATACGGCAAAATATTCCGGCAGGCCATGCGCGGCGACGGCCAGAGAGGCGAACTTCCCCGACTGTCGCATTCTTTCGTCAAAATTGTCTTTTTTGCTTCTGGCATGCAGCAAATGGACAACCGCGGATATGAATACAAAACTTATAATAAACGAACTGACGGCATCAAGGGTTGGTTTCATGAACAGGGTCGAGATTCCGGCGCATGACATAATGCCGGAGGAAAAACTGATGCTGAAACAGATGACGCGCAGACCGAAATTTTTTATTTTATAGAAAAACAGTAGGCAAAAACACAATGACAACCCGCACAGCAGTGTGACGGACATGGCATGCAACATATTTGACGCCATATTTTTATTGTCTGTTTCAACATGGTCGGCCTCCATGTGATACACGGAGTCCGCAATACTGTTTGAGCTTTCCGCGATACTTATTTTTCCATAAACAACAACGGGGTCCATGGACTGAACTCCCTGAAGGGCGCTGCGCGACTCCACATGGATGATCTGGTTTTGAGGGGGAGGAGGGACGTGAATACATGCCCCAAAGTAAGGGACCAGCAAAAATTCTTTCAGGGAGGACTTGTTCTCCCATTCCAGCGGAACGACAAATCCGCAGATCTTTACATGTTTTCCCTGAAGCGCTCCGTTTGCCGGCGCGTCTTCCCATTTTGCGAGATATGTCTCCAGCGCTTTGGCGGCAACCGGATCATTGTCGGAAAGACCGTCCGGATTCAGTTCGCCGAAAGAATTTTCCCTGTGCCAGGATTCAGGCGTCAGTTGCTCCCATGTTATCGCGGTATATGTTGCGGCGTCATTCCGGGATGCGGAAGGAGAGGTCCATGAAAAAAAGACGGCAACCGCCGCCAGCAGCGCGACGCAAGCGCGCCTCGCCCGGTTATATCGCAACGGTGAGGCCATCCGACAAACTCATGCGATATGCCCGCAGGGCGGGAACAAGGCCGGTCAGAATCCCGGCGAGGCAGATGCAGCCCAGCAGCAGCCACTCCCCCGAATCGGGCGGCGAGAGATATATGAATATGCCATACATGTCGGCAAGCGTTGGGCCAAGCGCCGCTATAAGCAGAATCAACGCCACAGATCCGCCGACCGTCCCGGCGGTCACAATCAAAAATCCCTCGCAGGCCAGCAGAATCAGAATATTCACCGGTCTTGCCCCCGCGGAACGCAAAATGGCCAGCTCCCGCCTCCGCTCGCCAAGGCCCGCGAGTATCGCCGCGGCAAGGCCCGCCAGACCGGCCACCGTGACCAGGGCGGAAACGAACAGGAGCGCCTGCTCACCAACGCCGACCACGCTCCATATCTGATCCATGACCACGCCGGGCATAACCCCCGTGAGCGGCTCGGTTTTCCACTCGTTTACCGCGCGTTGCAACGCGAAGACCTGACCGCGTTTTTTCAGCCCCACAAGAAGGGCGGTTATGCTTTTGGGCTCCAGGTCAAATTTCGCGACCTGTTCGGGCAGGATACGCAGCCCCGGCATGGGCGCCCCCCCCCGCCAGTCGAGATGTATCGCCTCCATCGCGTCAAGGCCTATATAGAGGGAGCGGTCAACCGGCGTGCCGGTCGGCGCGAGGATGCCGCACACGACAAACGGCTTGTCCGCGTGCTCCGTCAAATGCGATCCTCCGCTCCCGTGACTCAGCACCAGCTTTTGGCCGACGACATAGCCGAGTTTTTTTGCCGCTTCCGCGCCCACAACCACATCAAAAACAGACGCGAAGGCTTTCCCCCGCGCCAGGGAAAGTTCTCTGCCGCCCCGGAAACGGTAGTGGGCAAAAAACTCTGTTGTGGTGGCCACCACAGGATAGCCCTTGTGGGAATCGCCCAGGGAAACCGGAATGGCCCAGGCGACTTCCGGCCTCCCGGCTATTTCCCGGGCGCTTCGCCAGCCCATGTTGTTGGTGGCCCCGCCAAGATGAAAAACGGCATAGAGCATAAGCTGAATGTTGCCGCCGCGCGCGCCCACGACCAGATCCGTGCCTGAAACGGCCTGAACAAAATTTTCCCGGATCTGCGTTCTGATCTTTTCAATGCCGAGCAGCAGAGTTGTTGAAAGAGCAATGGAAAATGCCACCAGCAACAATGTGCCCCGGCGATTCCAGGCGCTTTTTCCGGCCAGAAACAACAAATAGCAAAATCGCGCCGTCATCCGTCCTCCCCGGCCGCATTGTTCAGTTCCGGCAAAAACACCGTAGCGGAAAAACCTTCCGCAATGCCCTGATCATGGCTGACGAAAAGCAGCGTGGAGCGCGCTTCCCCGCATTCCCTGAGCAGCAGCCGCAAAAAAGCCTTGCGTCTGTCGGCGTCAAGGGAAGATGTCGGCTCGTCGGCTATCAGAATGGACGGGCCGCCAATAAGCGCCCGGGCCGCCGCGACCCGTTGCTGCTGCCCCACGGATAACTGATTGACCTTTCTGTTCCAAAGCCCCGGAGACATATCCAGTCGTTCCAGCAGATTCCGCGCGGCCCGTGCCGGGCTGCCGGCCTGCCGGCCGGCCCGGGCGGAACGCAGGGAAGAAAAATTGCAGGGAATCAGAACATTCTCAAGAATGGACAAATAGGGAATCAGATTGAATTGCTGGAAAATAAATCCTATGTGATCGCCGCGAAAGGCATCCCGTTTCGCCCCGCCAAGGTCGTTGAGGCATGTTCCGTTGACGAAAACCCGGCCTGAGCGCGGTACAAAAATACCCGCAATCAGGCCGAGCAAGGTGCTTTTTCCGCTTCCGCTCGGTCCGGCTATAAAGATATGCTCCCCCGGCCGCACACTGAAAGAAGGTATGTCCAGAACGGGCCGGCGTCTGCCGGGCCATGAAAACAGCACCTTGTCCAGAAGGACGGCGGGTGCGGGCGAAAGGCTTTCCGCCGCCGGATCGCCGGCCTTTGACAAAAGTTTTTGCCGGACCATGCTGTCACCATTCGGCGACATTTGACCGGGGAGTAAGCTCCGCCGCTCCCTGGCCTTTGGGAGTGATCATCTGCATTTCTATTTCTTTCAGATTGGGGAAAGCCTTGAACATTTCAACCGTAATACGGTTCAATTTTTCAGGATTCCGGCAGGTGAAGGAAATTGTCGCCTCAAGGTCGGCGTGGCCTTCTCCATCTTTCTTTTTGTCATCATGGGAGCCGGCTTTCCCTTCCCCTCGCCTTGCGCCGGCCGCCGCCGACGTTCCGGACGGGGAAAGCAGATCGTCGCCTATCGCTTCCGATTCCAGCTCCACCTTTTCCAGGCGGCACAGGGCTTCTGCCGGAAAGATGAACAATGTATCGGCCTTGCGCATAATTGTTGCCATACCGCGCGCTTCTTTTTTCTGCGCATCGGTTTCGGGCGTGTGTTCAAAAGAAATGAGGCTGGCAAGCGGCGTTTCAAGGGCGATTTCCACCTGTCGCCCTTCCACGCCCAGATTGACGCGGGCAGTGCCGTGTTCATGCGCCTCATGCGCCTCATGCGCGAATGCCGGCGGTCCGGCCGCAACCAGGCAGGCAATGGCGGAAGCGAATAACATGGTTTTCTTCATGGCGGTTTCCTTGTTCATTGGGTTGTGGGGAATCCATCCGAGGAAAATGCAATGATATATTGTTGCATTTTTGTCAAGGCCCGCACGATGCAGCCAGGGTCATTCAGTTCTTCCAAATCCTTGCTTTCAAACGCAAGGCTTGAAGGGCTCAACGGTTTGTTTCGGGCAGCGCGGGCCAGAGCAAGGAAAACCCATAAAAAGATACTTGCCAGACGTGAAAAAATCCTTACTATGTGGTGGAGAAAATCAACTGTCACACGATACCCGTTCAGGAGGAAATATGTCCCCCGATACTCGCGTCATTGCCCAAAGCGGCGTCACCGCTGTTTCCGTTTACATGCGTCAGGTCTATCAATGGATGACGGCCGGTCTTGCCGTCACGGCGGCCGTGTCCTACGCCGTCGCCAATTCCGCCGGGCTGCAGCAGGTCATCCTGGGCAACAGCATCGTTATGATAGCCCTCGTCATCGCGCAACTCGGTCTTGTCATCGCCCTGTCCGCCGCGGTGCACAAAATGTCCGCTTCCGTGGCCACCGGACTTTTTTTGCTGTATTCCGTGCTTACCGGGGCCATGCTCTCTTCGGTCTTTGTAATTTATCCCGTCGCCTCCATCTCCAACGCCTTTCTGGTTACGGCGGGCACGTTTCTGGCCATGTCTGTCTACGGCACGGTGACAAAGCGTGACCTCACGGCCTTCGGCTCTTTCCTCGGCATGGGGCTTTTCGGGCTGATAATCGCCATGCTGGTCAATTTTTTCCTCAAAAGCAGCATGATGGATTTCATCATCAGTTGCCTGGGTGTGCTGATTTTCACGGGGCTCACCGCCTATGACACACAAAAAATCCGCAATTTCGGCCTGGGCGCCCCTCTGGAAGACGGTACGGCCATGCGGCGCGGCGCCATATTGGGAGCCTTGACCCTCTATCTTGATTTTATCAACCTTTTCCTCATGATGTTGCGCTTTTTCGGCACCAGCCGCGACTGAACGTGTATTCCGTCTTTGCAAAAACGCGCGGCCCCGTCCGTCCCGCGGCGGGGGCGGACGGGGCCGTTTAGAATCATTCCGCCTGTTGCGGCTGCTTCATCCGGCGGCCCGGCTTCGGTGAGCATCGCGCACAAGAAAGGCAACATTGACTCAAATTGTTCAGGCTGTGCATGATGCCGCAATGTTCGCCGCTCTGCCCGCCGGCGCAGCGCTGCCGAAGCTGATTCAGATGTTGCTTGAGATGCTCAAGCGAAGCGATCTGCGCATCAATCTCTTTGATATGCGTGTTGATGAGTTCGGATACCCATGTGCAATCCCCTTGGGGGGCATCTTTAAAAGCCAGCAGTTTTTTGATTTCGTCGGGCTTCAGGCCGTGTTTTCGGCAGTGCATGATGAATTGCAGACGCTCCAGGTCGTTCTTCCCGTATAATCTGTAGTTTCCCTCCGTCCTTTCCGGCTCCGGAAGAAGCCCTTCCTTTTCGTAATACCGGATTGTCACGACCTTGCACCCGGTCTTTCTCGCCAGATCGCCTATCTTCATTTTTTCCGCCCGTAAAAATTTTTTTGACACCACAGCAAGTAACACTTGACACAGTTCGCTCACGTCGGACAAAGCCGGCCTGCTCCTGTTTCGCGGCAAGGATTTGCTTGCAAATCCTTGCGGAGCGGTTCACTTGTTTCATTCGTGAACTACACTATAGTAACTATAGACATTGCCGCTGTCAAAAAAAATTCGGCGCGGCACAATTTTTTTTGAAATTTTCTTGACACTATAGCGGCTATAGATATTAGGCTGCCCAGGACAGTGGAGCCTCGGCCGTTACTGTCCCGATTTGCCAACCTCTCGGCAGGAGAATCAATATGAGCGACTCAACCGTGGCATGCCCGCGCGGCGCGGTTCATCCGGCGGGATTCACATGCGGCCATGCCGGCAGCCGCGAACACGGCGTCTGTTGCGGGCACGACCGCGCGACCCGGGCGCCGGGGACGCCGTGGGGAAAATTGGCGATCGCGGGCGTGTTGGCCGCCGCCGCGGAAGCCGTTGAGCTGCTTCACGGATGGAATGTGAGCCTGTTCGGAATTGACCCGCACGCCTGGAGCGTCAACGGCGTGGAGGTCATGGCGCGGCTTCCCGTGCTTTTCGCCGTCGCCTCCATCCTTTTCGCCGGTCTGACCACCTACAGAAAGGGCTGGATCGCGCTCAGAAATCTGAATCTGAACATCAACGCGCTCATGTCCGTGGCCGTGACCGGCGCCGTCATTATCGGGCAGTATCCGGAAGCCGCCATGGTGATGCTGCTGTTCACTCTTGCCGAGGCCATAGAAGCCGGGTCACTGGAGCGGGCCAGAAAGGCCATCAAGGATTTGCTTGATCTGACGCCCGAAAAGGCGACCATACGGCGTTCCGACGGTTCCTGGGAGGAAACGGACATTCGTCGGGTACCTGTGGGCAGCCTGGCGCGGGTGAAGCCGGGCGAACGTGTGGCCCTTGACGGAGTCGTCACGCGAGGGCGCTCGGCGGTCAACCAGGCTCCCATCACCGGCGAGAGCATGCCGGCGGAAAAAAATGTCGGCGATACGGTATATGCGGGCACCATCAACGAATCCGGCTCCTTTGAATTCCGGGTGACAGCCGGCGCCGCCAACACGACCCTGGCCCGCATCATCCACACGGTGGAAGAAGCGCAGGGCAGCCGCGCTCCCATACAGCGGGCGGTCGAGCGGTTCGCCGGATACTATACTCCCGGCGTGTTTCTGACCGCCCTTCTGACGGCGGTCATCCCGCCCCTGTTTATGGGAGGGGGATGGACGGAATGGATTTACACCGCGCTGGTCATTCTGGTCATCGGTTGCCCCTGCGCCCTGGTGATCTCCACTCCCGTCAGCATCGTCAGCGGCATGGCGGCGGCCACCCGCAACGGAATCCTGGTCAAGGGCGGCATATTTCTCGAGCAGGGCAGGCGGCTTTCCTCGCTGGCCCTGGACAAAACCGGCACGATCACGCACGGCAAACCCAGGCAGACCGACTTTGCGGCGCCGGGCGACATGGACAGCGCCGATGCGGTTGTACTCGCGCACAGCCTGGCGTCCCGGTCGGATCACCCGGTATCCAGGGCCATCGCCGAAAATGCGGCGGAAGAAGGCGCTGCCTTGCGGGAGGTGAGTGATTTCGCGGCCATTCCCGGGCAAGGGGTGAGCGGCGTGATTGACGGCAGGAAATGGTATCTGGGCAACCACCATATGGTTGAAGAACTGGGGCTGTGTTCGGACACGCTGGAAAAACGGATGTTCGCCCTGGAAAGGCAGGGAAAAAGCGTGGTGGCCCTTGCGGGAGAAGGAGGGGTACAGGCTCTGTTCGCCGTGGCGGACACGCTGAGGCGGAGCAGCGTCGAGGCCATAGCGGCGCTGAAGAAGCTCGGCATCAGAACCGTAATGCTGACGGGCGACAATGAGTACGCGGCCCGCTCCATAGCGGAGCAGGCCGGCGTGGATGAATTCAGGGGGAATCTTTTGCCGGAAGACAAACTGGCCGCCATTGAGCGGCTCGCGCAGAACGGCAAGGTCGGCATGGTGGGCGACGGCATCAACGACGCCCCGGCGCTCGCCAGGGCCGATATCGGGTTCGCCATGGCCGCCGCCGGTACGGACACGGCCATTGAAACCGCCGATGTTGCCCTGATGGACGACGATCTCGGAAAGATTCCGCGCTTTATCGGTCTGTCCAGGGCCACCCACGCCATCCTCATGCAGAACATAGCCCTGGCCCTGGGCGTGAAGGCGGCATTTTTCGCCCTGACCTTCATGGGGCAGGCCACCATGTGGATGGCGGTGTTCGCGGACATGGGAACAAGCCTGCTGGTGGTCGCCAACGGTCTGAGAGCCGCGCGAAAATAGCCCCCGGACGGTTTCAGAACTCGTAGCGGAAGGTGCCGAAGACCCCGTGGCCCGTGGCGTGTTCCGAAAACATGAGGTTGTAGTTCAGGCCGAAGGAGACGTCCCCGTTGCCGAAGTCCA
>JAISLI010000002.1 GCA_031291035.1 Desulfovibrio sp. | reverse complement strand
GGCACGGTGCTGGAAGGGGACAGCCTCAGCCGGAACATCTGGACCTTCCCCATTGGCCTGAGCTTCTCCAGAAACCTTGAAACGGGCCACGGCTGGTTCTTCAGCCCCGGCCTGGACCTGGCCGTAATTCCGGCCGCCGGGGACATCGAGACACATTCCTCGGCGCGCTTCACCGGCTCGGGCACACAGGCGGAGCTGGAACGCCGGGGCAGGGAGGAGGTCTCCTATACGGGTGGTAGCGGCCTGGACTTCGGCAACGGGGACGTCTCCTTCGGCCTGAACTACAACCTCATGTTTTCGGAGCACACCACGGGCCACGGGGTCTTCGGCACCTTCCGCTACGAGTTCTGAAACCGTCCGGGGCCGGGATGCCGGTCCATGCGCCCGCGACATTTGAAGAGTTGAATTGCTATATATGATCATGACGGATTCCGTTTTAATTTTGCGGGCCAAAACCATGCTGCCCCTTGCCGGTGAAAAGCCGGCCAGGGGCAGGGAACTGTTTGCCCCTCTGAAGAAAATTGACAACGGGGCTCTGGTGGTGCGCGGCGGCGTTGTTGAAAGCGCGCTGCCCTGGCCGGAGTGCAAACCTCCTTCGGGCGCGCGCGTGCGCGATCTTGGGGAAGTCTGCCTTGCCCCCGCCTGCTTCAACGCCCATGCCCATATCAACCTTTCACACTTGGCCGGGCGTACTGTCCGGCACAGGGGTTTTGCCGTCTGGCTTGCAAGTCTTATCCCGCTGCTCGGCGAACCGTTGGCCCCGGAAGTACACAAACGCGCTCTGCTGGACGCCTGCGCCGACATGGCGGACGCGGGCACGGCCCATGTGGGGGACTTTTGCGGTTCAACCCTGGTGAATCCCGGTCCGGAAGCGGTGGACGAGGCCGGCCGCGCCTGCGGTCTGGGCATGACCCATTTTTGTGAATGGCTTGGCTTTCTCCCCCCCCTCAATGACGAGGTCTACCCCTGGCCGCCCCATTGCCGTGCGGCTTTGGCCGGCAGGCCGCTCCAGGCCGAATCCGCTCCCTGCGGCCACGCCCTCTATTCCACGGCGCCGCAAACATTGCGGGCCGTCAGGAGTTTTTGCGCCCGGCAAAGAAAAGTCTTTGCCTTTCATCTCGCTGAATCGCCGGAAGAGGAACAGATGCTGACCGATGGCGGCGGCCCGCTCAAGGATATGTGTGTCGGGCGCCTGCTGCCGGAAAATTGGCGCGCGCCGGGCATGCGCCCTCTGGCCTATGCCGGAAGCCTGGATTTGCTCGGACCGGGCGTTCTCGCCGTTCACGGAGTGCGGTTAAACACGGATGAAGCGGCGATATTGGCAGAATCGGGAACCGCTCTGTGCCTGTGCCCGCGTTCCAACAACAATTTGGGTCTGGGGGTGCCGCCGATGCGCGGGCTCACGGAAAGCGGCCTTCTGTTGTGTTTGGGCACGGACGGGCTTACGAGCAATGATGACCTGGATGTGCGACGGGAAGCCGTGTATCTGCGGGAAAGGCTGGATGTGCCGCCCGAGGCGCTGGTGCGGCTGCTGACGGTCAACGGCGCGGCCGCTCTTGGCCTTGAGAATGCGGGGCGGTTAACGCCGGGCAGCGCGGCGGATTTTTGTATTTTGCCGGAACTATTGACGTATAACTCCTGAAAATTTTTCTTGCAATTTTGCCGTGGGATTGTTACAAGAAGTAATGGCGCGATAGCCCGCGCATCACAGCGGAGCGGTAGTTAAGACGGTTATAACGCCGGCCTGTCACGCCGGAGGCCGAGGGTTCGAGTCCCTTCCGCTCCGCCAGAAAAAATCAAGGACTTATGAATGAAAATCG
Organism: Desulfovibrio sp.; assembly: GCA_031291035.1. GTDB lineage: Bacteria > Desulfobacterota > Desulfovibrionia > Desulfovibrionales > Desulfovibrionaceae > Desulfovibrio. Next base: position 25,972 of record JAISLI010000002.1, on the reverse strand, counting down.
TAAGTCCTTTTTCTTGGCCAAAAAAATTTTCAACGCTATTCCCAACCTTTTCTCTGAAAAAAACATGCGCAACAGAGTAAAAATACGCATACGAATTTCAACTCGCAAATATTCCATTAGAGCATTTTGCTTTTGAAACGCTCCCTTCGGCGCTTTACGGCGAAACGCGGTTTCGCCTGCGTGCGCCTCATGGGCTGGCGGCGGGGCATCCGCCCCGCCGCCAGAGCAATTTCACTTTGAAATTGCTCTAAAACGGCACTTCATCCATGCTTGCCGCTTCGGAGGGAAACGCGGGCCCCAGAGCCTCGTCGGGAGTGTCCTGCCGGGCCTGCCGGCCTCCTCCCGCGCGTCCGTCCTGGCCGGCGGAAGCGGGACGGCCCGGATTTTCATGCTCCTCGTCCGCGCCGCGGGATCGCGCGCTGTCGCCTTTGCGATCCAGAAACAGAACGCGTTGCGCCCTGATCTCCGTGGTATACTTGTCCTGCCCGTTCTGGTCCTGCCATTTGCGCGTGGTGAGACTGCCCTCCACGCAGACGAGGCTGCCCTTGACCAGATAGTTGGCGCAGCTCTCGGCCTGACGCTGAAAAACAGAAACGCGGTGCCATTCCGTGCGTTCAACCCTGTTGCCGTCACGGTCGGTATACGATTCGTCTGTTGCCACGTTCAGGCTGGCGACGGGGGAACCGCTCTGGGTGTAGCGCAATTCCGGGTCGCGGCCAAGACGGCCGATGATGGTGACTTTGTTCAGCATGATGGTCTCCTTCAAAGCCGAAGCCGGTTAATTGTGCAATATGCCCCGTGCAGCCGCCGCGCGGCATCCGGGTTCTTTTCAGTTTCCTGTCAACAGGCCGCAAGGGCGTTTTCCATACGGTCAAGCACATCCTCAAGTTCATCGCTCAGGGCATTGGCCCGCCCGGGTTGCCAGTCGGCCAGGGCGTTTTCAATGGCGGCCTTCAAAGCCGCGGCCTTGTGAATATCATCCCCCAGGGCGGTTTTTCGGGAATCGGGCCATCCCATAAACCTGAAGCCCTCGTCAAGCGCCCGGACCATTTCCAGCACGCCGCGTTTTTCGTGCTTTATGGGAACGCTGAAAGCGAACTCCGCGAGTTCCGGCCAGAATTGCTCCAGAAGGTTCTCATTCCAGGTGACGGCGCTCACGCGAATCTGCAACACTTTTCCCATAGAGGCATCCTTGGGCTTTCAATTTGCGGCGAACATGCGCGCGGCGCTCAGGTCTCCGTCCATTCCGTCTGCACGCGCATAACCAGAGTCTGAATGGCGCGCAGATGCTCCGGAGGACAGATTCCGACAAGGGGAGCGCCCACATCCAGGTTTTTGTTGTATTTGAAATACACCTCGTAAATAACGCCGTCCGGTCCGGTATAGTTCAGAGGAACTTCGCGTTTCATGCGTGACATGATGAAAAGCTCCATGCCGTTGCGCACTGTGACGGAACGCGCGTCCGAGGCGCGAATTTTTTTGTCCGCCTCGGGAGTGAAGTAGTACTTCGCCCGTTCCGGGGCCGGGAAAAGATACAGGGTCTTTTGCAGAATGATTCGTTGCACCTCATCCCGCGTGAGTTTATGGCGCAGCACCACAAGCGGGGAGCCGGCCTCAACGAAGCGCCCGTCCAGTTCCCTGTGAATCCGGCATATTTCGCCATTTTCCGGCGCGTAGACCGGTTTGGGATTGCGCTCGCGCTCCAGGGTGCAGAGTTTTGTTCCCGGCATTTCTTTCCATTGGCCCTGGGGGCCGCGCACGCGCGCGCCGGTTTCGATTTCCGCGAAGGCAATTTTTCCGGTATGCTGCGCGGTGACAGTGATTTCCCGGTAGGGGGAAGACTTGATTTCGTCAAGCAGTTTTGAAATGTCAAGCATGTTCCGGCTACCTGTAATACAGGTTGCGTCCGCCGATGGTCAGCAGAGCCTGTTTGACGTTTGCCCGTATCTGGCGTCTGTCCCATATTCCCTGGATGTGCCCGCGCGAAAGCGCGCGGTAGGACCGATGGTATTTGGGCGGAATGTCCATCCCGGTGGTTTCCTTTATGACGCCGGGGCCGGCGAAGCCGATGTTGGAGGAACGCACGGCGAACTGATACGGCGAGCAACCAAGAAAACTTGCCACAGGACCGGCGAAGGAATTGGTATCGTACAGAACCATGTAGAGCCCGCCCGCTTCAATATAGCGACGCACGGCCACCGTGCAGCGGGGCATCTGTATGACGCCGTGGGTGCCTTCCTGTATGCGTATGCCGGCCGTCCCATGCACATAGGCCAGGAGCGGATAGCGTTTTTTCGCGGCCCGCGCCGCGGCTTCCACAAATTTGTAGCCTTCCGCGGCCCCTACGGAACCTCCCCGGAATGTGCCCATAAGCATGACCACAACCATTTTTATGTTGTCAATGCGGGCTTCAAAGGTCATACAGCCGCTTTTTGCCCCCGTTTTTTTCTTGGCCTGGGCCACCAGCGCGGAAAAACCGGGATAGTCAAGCGGGTTGCCGGCCTCAATTTCACTGTTGAACTCAAATACCGACCCCGCATCAAAAACATTGTTGACGTACCACTCCGGCTCCATGGGAAAATGATAACCGCAATGACTGCATACCCCCGCGAATTCGGCAAAAAGATCCGGCCCCCAGAGGTCAAGACAGCCGTATGATTCGCTGTTTGGGCACGTCAGGGTCCGGTCGGTTTTGTAACGCGGCGAGATGTAGTTCCACCTGCGGCTGCGGCTGTCCTCCTGCCATGAGGAAAGAGCCGTCAGCTCTTTGGCCTTGTTGTCCACGCGGCCGGGCAGGCGCCGGCTGAGCTTGCGCCAGGGGGTGAGCAGACGGTATTTGAGCATGTCAATTTCATTGCTGACTTCTTCCATGAGTGTGCTGATCCGCCGCTGATGCTTGTGGTAGAAGTCGTATTTGAAAACAACCCACGGTTTGGAAATCCAGTCAAAAAAGGCGGTTGCCGTTTTCGTCAAAAAAGGGCGCCTGTCGCGGGCGGCCTGACGCGAAAGGCGCAGAAATTTTTGCTGCCGCCGGCGGACCAGGCGTGTTTTTGCCGCGCCGGAAAGACCCCAGCGGATGTGAAGGCTGTCAACGTCGTTTTCCGGATTTCGGTGACGGGCAAGGGCAAGGCCGCGCAGGATCGGCATCTTTCTGGTGGAAATGACGACTTCGTCCGTGGCGCGGATAACCTCCTGGCGCAGGGAGCGGAAAAAATCAAAATGCCAGGGACGCGCGCCGAGAGGGGGCTCCTGGATAATTCGGTCAACATAGCCGAATTTCAGATTGTCCTCGGCCAGCATTTTCAGATTTGCCGCGCAGCGCTCAATGAGTTCCGGCGTGGCGCGCTCTCCGTTTCTGAGTCTTCCCTCAATGGCCGCGGCTCCTTCAGGCGAAATAACGGAATAATAACCGTGAGAGAGCATCAGGCGTCTGTCGGCAAGGCCTATGGCCTCGGCCCCGCCCGAACCTCCCTCGGAAATCACGGCTATGACCGGTACCCGCAGACCGGCCATATTGTAAATATTTTTGGCTATCTGCTGTGCGGCCCCCGGATAGTCCTCAACGGGATAAGACCCTGGAGTGAACACATAAGCGTGGATGGGGATGCCCTCCGTTTCGGCCACACTCATATACTGAAGCGCCTTGGCGTTGCCCCAGGGCTTGACCGAACCGCCGTTGCGGTATTCCGCGCCGTGCCCTTTCTCCTGCCCGATGACCATGACGGATTGCATGTACGTTTTTTTGCCGCGGCGACGGGTGATTATGGCGCGGGCGATGAGCATGCCGGGGTCAAGGCTGTGTTCGTCCTGGCCGCCCACTTCCGTAAAATTGTCGTAGACGTTTTCCAGAATGTCGCGCAGGCAGATGCGTTGCGGATGACGCACGACGCGCACACAATCCATGGGCGTCAGTGTTTTTTCAAGACGCCGTTCCACATAGGCGACGAGGCCCTCCACAGTGGAGAGTTCCGCATACTCGTCCTCACAGTTGCCGGACCGGGCGCGCGCGGAGAAGGCCGACAGCTTTTCCTCCAGCAGGGCCGCGCTGTCGCTGTGTTTGCCGGCAAAAATATCAGTTATGTAGGTGAGTCTGTCACGCAGGTTCTGCAGATATTTTTCAATATTGTTGTCCATGGCCGGTCTTCTGGATATCCTGATGTCTGTTATCTCAAGGTCATAACCGTAACGGAGGCTAAAAGTACAGGATACGCCCGGTATTGTCTTTCAGAAAGGCCGCGTTGGACTTCAGGTTTGCGCCGGTGCCGTCACTGCCGGTCAGGCGCAGGGAGTTGAGGAAGGCCGCGCCGCGTTCCCCGGCTTCCTGAATATCCTTGCCGTAAACAATGGCCAAGGCCAGATTGGGGTCAAATTCAGTGGGGATTTCGTAAGGCAGTTTGTCCGGAACATGGGTCAGCATGGTCAGCCAGGGGGCGTCTTTCCAGGAGAAACTCTCAATCTGCCCGGCCCAGGGAGTGAAATTGTTTTCAGGTTCTTCAGCTATCAGGCGGTATTCAATGCTTACCCCCTCAAAGCTGATGTCTTCCTGCCTGTAACCGAGCGGCTCCCCAAGGCCGGTGCGTATTTGCTCGGCAATGAGATCGACCCCGCCCTGGCCGCGTATTTTGGCGATGCGCGCGGAGACGCCGTTTTCCACCTGAATGCGCGTGTTGACTTCCATAAGGTAGGGGTCGCCCTTGCGCGTGACAATCCATTCCCATGTGCCGACATTGTCGTATCCCACAGTGCGGGCCATTTTCAGCGAGTAGGCGACAATGTCGTCAAGCACTTTCCGGGCGTCGAAAGAATATTCCAGGGCGTCCGGCGCGAAACCCGGCGCGACCTCAATGCGCTTTTGCAGGCCGGTTGACTGGATGGAACAGTTGCGGGTACCGAAATGCACGGGGTTCATCCCGGTCCTGTCCGAGACGATCTGAACCTCCAGGTGGTTGAAATCCATAATTCTCTGCTCAATAAGAACGCCCTCGTCCTTGAACTGTCTGAGGGCATAATTGCGCACGCGGCGGTATACGGAGCGGAACAGTTCCGGGTCATACACCTCTTCGATGCCCATGCCGCCGCCGCCCGCGGAAGCCTTGACGAGTACAAGCGGGCGGCTGATCCCCTGTTGTCCCTGAAATTCAAAAATCGTCTTGGCAATGCGCTCGGCCTCCATTTCGTCATAAATGGGTCTGTCCGATCCGGGCACTGTGGGGACGTCGAGACTGCGGGCCAGACGTTTGGTGTTGATTTTGTCGCCCAGTTCACGAATGATTTTCCAGGACGGGCCGATAAAAATCATTTTGCGGTCGCGTTTTGCGACGCGGCGGGCAAAGCGGAAGTCTTCCGCGAAAAAGCCGTAGCCCGGATGCACCGCCGTGCATCCCGCTTCGTCCGCCACGGCCGTCAGCTCGTTGGCGTCATGATAGGAGGAAACCCGAAAGAGACTTTTTTCGCCGCCTTCCCCGCGGGCCAGGAGCACATGGCCGGAAGCGGCGTCCTCGGCGGTGTACACGGCGGCAAAGGGAATATTGAGCCTCCCGCACGCGCGCATGATGCGCATGGCGATTTCACCGCGATTGGCCACGAGAATTTTATGATTGCGCAAAATATTGTCTGAATGTGCTGTGCTCAAAGATTTTTCCTGTTCGGGGATTTCGTGTCGCGCGCTTCCGCTGTCCCTTGCGGCGTCGCCTGCCGGCATCGGCATTCCGGCGCGTTTATCCTGATAACACGGCGGCCGGTATTATGCAAATGCCCTGAGCGCAATCCGGATCAGGCAAAATTGTATCCCGCATCCAGGGCGGCGGCGTTGACCGGTATCAGCCCGGCATAGTGCGCGCTCACCACGCGGCGCAGGGCGTCCCGCACCGCCTTGAGGGGCAGCGCCTCCGTGGCCCTGAGCCAGGCCCCCAAAGCCACCATGTTTGCCAGCTTTGCGTTGCCGAGTTCGTGAGCCATGCCGTTGGCCGGAATGCGGACAGTGCGGATTGCCGCATCCACCAGATGTTCGGCAATCAGAGAGGTGTTGACGACCTGTACGCCGTCCTTGCGCAGACGCGGCTGAAATTTGGCGAGCGAAGGCTCGTTGAGTACAATGGTGGACAGCGGTTCATGGACCAGGGGCGAGCCTATGGGCAGACTGTCCAGCACCACGGTGCAGTTGGCTGTGCCGCCGCGCATTTCCGCGCCGTAAACGGGAATGAAGGTCACGTTGATCCCTTGCTCCATGCCCGCCTGGGCAAGCAGATTGCCGATGAGCATAACCCCTTGCCCGCCGAATCCCGCCATGATCACATCCTGATATTTCGACATGGTTACGTTCCTTTTACATCCTTGAACACGCCCAGAGGAAAGACGGGGATCATGTCCGTCGCTATGCGCCTGTTGGCCGACACAGGATCCATGCGCCAGTTGGTCGGGCAGCCTGAAAGCAGTTCCACAAAGCCAAAGCCCAGGCCGGCAATCTGCACGTCAAAGGCGCGGCGGACGGCTTTTTTCGCCTCCTTCACATGTTTTACCGAGTCCAGGGCGCAACGGGACGCATGGGCCACTCCCTGCAACTGGGCCATGATTTCCGCAAGCCGTATGGGGCCGCCTTCACTATGAAAGTTTCTGCCATGCAGGGTAGTGGTGGTTTTTTGTCCGATGAGGGTAGTGGGCGCCATCTGGCCGCCGGTCATGCCGTAAACGGTGTTGTTGATAAAAACGGCCGTGATCTTTTCGCCCCTGTTGGCCGCGTGCAGGGATTCGCCGATGCCGATGGCCGCCATGTCCCCGTCGCCCTGATAGGTGAAGACCACGGCCTCCGGCCGCGCCCGGCGTATGCCGGTGGCCACGGCGCAGGCCCGGCCGTGGGGGGCCTCCACGCTGTCCACGTTGAAGTAATCGTAGGCAAAGGCGGAGCAGCCCACGGAAGCCACAAGAATGGTCTTGTCCGCCACGCCGAGTTCGTACAGCGCTTCGCTCACCAGCCGGTGGGCGATGCCGTGATGGCAGCCCGGGCAATAGTGGGTGGCGCGCTCACCGAGTACGGGATTCACGTCAAAAACCGGCGTTTCAGCCTCTTGCGGGTGAAGATGTTTTGCGGATGCCATGACAGGTTCCTTATGATTTTTCGGCGGGCGGCGCCGAAACAAATTTATTCCAAAGCCCGGAGGATGGGATCGACAAGCTCGTCGGCGCCGACAAACAGCCCCGGCATCACGCCATGCCAATAAACGGGGCATACCCCGTTTACGGCCAGGCGCACATCTTCCACCATCTGTCCGATGTTCTGCTCCACTACAAGAAAGCGCCGCCCCGGCGCGAGTTTTTGCAGGGCCGCTTCGGGGAAGGGGTAGAGCGTGAGCGGCCTGAAAAGGCCGATGTTGCGGCCGGCCTTGCGCAGCCGGTGGATGGCGCTTCGCGCTGTGCGTCCCATGGAACCGAAAGCAATCACGATGAGGTCCGCGTCATCAACATTTTCGCGCTCAAACAGGACTTCCTTGCGCATCTCGGCGTATTTGCTCTGCAAAAGGCGATTCCGTCCGGCAAGGGCGCCTTCGGCCAGGTAGACGGATTTGAGCAGGCGCGGCGCGGCCGCTTTGCCGCGCGCGCCATAGCCTTCTATGCGCTGGTCCCGCACAAGGGATTGCAGGTATTCCGGCGTGTTCGTCCCGGCCGGCGGGACGCGGCGCACGGGTTCCTTGAGCTGGGCCACAACGGCGTCGCCCAGGATCATGACCGGATTCCGGTAAACAAAGGCAAGGGTAAAGGCCTTGAACATGAAATCGTAGCATTCCTGCGCCGTGGCGGGGGCAAGCACCAGATTGCGGTGATCGCCGTGCCCGCCTCCTTTGACGGCCTGGAAATAATCGCCCTGCGAAGGGCCTATGTCTCCAAGCCCCGGCCCGCCGCGCGACATGTTGACTATCACTCCGGGAATATGGCTGCCGGCCATGTAGGAAATGCCTTCCTGCATCAGGGAAATGCCGCAGCTCGAGGAGGATACCATGGCCGGCACGCCGCAGGCGCCGGCGCCGAGCAGCATGTTGACGGCCCCGACCTCGCTTTCGGCCTGCACAAAAGAGCCGCCGTGTTCGGGCAGCAAGGTGGAGAGCATCTCCGGAATTTCATTTTGCGGGGTAATGGGATAGCCGAAGTAGCACTGCAGGCCGGCGTCCACAGCGCCGTACGCCACGGCTTCATTGCCCTTGACAAGTACGCGCCCGGGCGTCTGCCCGCTGTCGCTGTTCATGCCGTGGCTCCTCTGACGCTCCTGTACACGCGTATGGCCGTATCCGGGCACATGACCGCGCACGAGGCGCAACCGGTACAGCCTTCGTCCGCTTCCATCACTTCATAACCCTGGCGGTTGAAACGGCCGGAAGGGCGCAAAACGCCCGCGGGGCAAGTGTCCACACAAAGGCGGCAGCCCTTGCATCGCTCTTCCAGAACTTGAATTCGTGACATGGTCTTTCTCCGAAAGTGTCTGCGCCATATTTCAGTCTGTCCGCGGCGACAACCCGCTTTCCGGCTGGGGAACGAGGGGATTTTCAGCCTATCAGCATGGCGTCGCCGTAGGAAAAAAAACGGTAGCCTTCTTTTACGGCTTCCCTGTAAGCCGCCAGAACGCGCTCGCGGCCGGCAAAGGCGGAAACCAGCAGGAGCAGCGAGGAGCGCGGCAGGTGAAAATTGGTCAACAGGACGTCCGCGATGCGGAATTTGCGGCCGGGATGGAGAAAAATGTCCGTCATGCCGGCGTAAGGGCGCACATCCCCGCAGAGATCCGCCACGCCTTCAAGCGCGCGCGCGCTTGTGGTCCCTATCGCCACTATCGGGCGGCCTTCGGCTTTGGCCCTGGACACGGCGTGCGCCGCTTTTTCCGGAATTTCCAGATATTCGCCGTGAATCCTGTGGTCGCGAATGTCCTCGCCGCGCACGGGGCTGAATGTACCGTAGCCCACATAGAGCGTTATTTCAATCCATTCAAAATCAGCCGCGAGTTTTTCGCGCATCGCGGACGTGAAATGCAGCCCGGCCGTGGGAGCGGCCACAGCCCCCGTTTTGTCGCGGGCGGCATAGACGGTCTGATAGCGCTCGGCGTCCTTCCCGTCATCCGGCCGTTTGATGTAGGGAGGCAGGGGGATGCGCCCGGCCGCCGCGAAAGAGCCTGCCAGATCGTCCCGCCAGACGAGGAGAACCCGCCACGCGCCGAAGGATGTCGGCTCAAGGGTTGTGACGCTCAAGCCCGCGCCGAAATGCAGACGTTCACCCGCGCGCACTTGTCCGCCCGCGCGTATAAGCCCGCTGACCTCGGCGCGGCGGGCGTTGTCCGCGGGATTGCGGGAAGCGTTCTGGCGGGCGCGTTCCAGAACCAGCGGCAGCGGCGTCAGCAGCAAAAATTCCGCCTTGCCCCCTGTGTGACGTTTGCCCATGAGGCGCGCCGGCAGAACCCGCGCGTTGTTTGCGACCAGCAGGGCGTTTTTGGGCAGACAGTCCGGCAAATCCTCAAATCGTCTGTGGACGGGGCTGAATTCGCCCTCGCGGGGCATGACCAGCAATCGCGACGACCCCCTGTTTTCCGGCGGAAACTGGGCTATCTGCTCCGGGGGCAAATCAAAGTGATAATTTGTGAGAGAAAAATCCGACTCCTCCGCGTCCTGGCGGATTTGCCGTTTTAGCGCGGTCGGGTTCATGCGAGTCCGAGGTCTCTCAGCAGATTGTCCACCGACATGCTTCCCATGGTTTCCGTGGCGCCGTCGGTGGACGCGGCGCAGTGCGAGCCCAGCACCACGTTGTCCAGATTGTACCAGGCCTGGTCGGGAGGGGGTTCTTCCTCAAAAACATCAAGGCCGGCCCCGTATATGCGGCCTTCCCGCAGGGCCGCCAAAAGCGCGGCCTCGTCGACAAGTCCGCCGCGCGCCGTATTGACAAGAACGGAGGCGGGTTTCATCGCGGCAAGGCGTCGGGCGTTGATGAGATTGCGCGTCGCGTCGTTGAGCGTCGTATGCAGGGTGATGAAATCCGCCTCGCGGCAGATGGCGTCCACGTCGGCGCTCTCCGCGCCAAGTTCGGCGGCCGCTCGCGCGTCGAAAACAGGGTCATGGGCGAGCACGCGCATGGAAAAGCCCTGGGCGCGTTTGGCGACGCACTTTCCCACAGAGCCAAAACCGATAATGCCAAGGGTTTTTCCATAAATATCGACACCGGTGATTTTGCCCCAGTCCCTTTCCCGGCACCGGCGGTCTATGAGTGTTGTCCTGCGGGCGACGGACAGCATGAGGCTGAAGGCGTAATCGGCCACGGCGTTGCTGTTGGCTCCGACTGTGCGGGACACCGCGATGCCGCGCTGTTTGCAGACGGCGAGATCCACATTGTCCAGACCCACGCCGTATCTGGCGACGGCGCGCAAAAGCGGGGCGGCGGCCAGCACTTCGGCGTTCAGCGGATCAACGCCCAGTATGATTCCTTCACAATCGGCGATTTGCTCCCTCATCCGCGCGGCGGATAAAATACCGCCCGTGCCGTTGCGGACAACCTCCAGACCGGCCGCGCGCAGACGATCAAAAAGCGCGGGATTTGTTCTGCCGAACGAACGCGGTGTAACCAGAACTTTCATGTTTTTCCATCCTCGCTCATTGCGATGAAGCAACGTACCACAGTGCCGTATTTTTTTCCAGCCTCATTCCCCTCACACCTGCAGAGCCGCGAAATCCGCAATCCGCGCAAAGCGCGAGCGCAGGGCGCGGAGCATGGTCAAACGGTTGTTTCTGGCGGCCGCGTCCTCGCACAGCACCATCACGTTGTCAAAAAAAGAGTCCACCGCCGGGCGCAACTCCGTCAGGCATGCCAGGGCCGCCGCATGGTCGCCCGCGATCCGGAGGTTGTCCAGCCTGGGCAGCATATCCCGCAGGACGGCGGCAAGATTTTTTTCCGCATCTTCGGACAGCAGCGCGGTGTCCCAGTCGTCGGGCAGGGCCTCGCCCTCCTGTTTGCGGACGATATTGGCCACGCGCTTGAAAGTCCGCACGGCTTCCATAAAGCCGTCCTCCCGGCTGAAGGCCGTCAGCGCCGCAAGCCGGGCCAGGCAATCCCCGATGCGGTCCATGCCGGCGTTGAGGGCGGCGTCGGCCAGCGGCGTTTCTCCTCCCTGGGAAAGAATGTGCCCGCGCAGTCTGCCGGCCATAAATTCCATAAGTTTGTCAAGCGTTTCTTCCCCGGGCAGGTTTTTGCCCTGAACGGCATAATTGCGCAGCGCCCCGGCAAAGAGGGTGCGGATGTCCGGATCAAGCCCGAAAGCCGGCACAATGCGTATAATGCCCAGCGCGCAACGTCTGAGTCCGTTGGGATCGGCCGCGCCTGTGGGTATCATGTTCAGGCCGAAACAGCCGGCGAGCGTGTCCGCCTTGTCCGCCAGAGACAGCAGCGCGCCCGTGAGGCTTTGGGGCAGCGGGGAATCAGGTCCGGCGGGAAGATACTGCTCCCTCAGGGCGCGGGCCACTTCAGGAGTTTCCCCTTTGCGTCCGGCATAGATGCCGCCCATGACGCCCTGCAGATCATCGAATTCCCTCACGAGCCCGGTAACGAGATCAGCTTTTGAAAGTCTGCCGGCGCGCGCCGCCGTTTCAACAAGATCGGGCGCGCACTGCCGCGCCAGCAAGCGGCACAGGTTTTCCAGGCGGCGCGTCTTGTCGCCCATGTTGCCAAGATTGCCGATAAATATAACATGTTCAAGCTTTTCAAGCCAGAGGTCAAAGTTTTCCTTCATGTCCGCCTGCCAGAAAAAACGCGCGTCTTCCAGCCGGGCGCGGAGTACGCGTTCCCAGCCGTTTTTGACAAGCGGCGCATCCTCGGGCGTCACATTGAGAACTGTGAGGAAATGCGGCAACAGGGAGCCGTCGGACGCTTCAATGCCGAAACTCTTCTGGTGGTTTTCCATGCTTGTCAAAAGCACTTCGCGCGGCATCTCCAGAAAATCGGGATCAAAATCCCCCAGCAGGGGAACGGGGTGCTCCGTCAGGCCCTGCACTTCGTCCAGCAGACTTTCCTTCCAAAGCGCCTTGCCCCTCACGGACAGGGCCAGCTCATCCCCGCCGTTCCTTATCCGGCAGCGGCGTGTCCGACCATCCGGCGTTACGGCGCCCAGTTCCGTTATGACATCCTGCCATGCCCCGGCATGGGGAACGTCAAAGGGGCCGAAACCGTGAACGCGGTGGCCGAAAGTCTGCCGTCCGGATTGAACGGGCCCCAGGGTGAAGGGGATGATTTCCGTGTCCAGCAGAGCCAGAATCCAGCGCAGGGGACGGCCCCAGGCAAGGCTGTGCGCTCCCCAGCGCATGCGTTTGGCAAAAGGCAGGCCATTGAGGACAGCCGGACAGATTCCGGCGAGAATCTCCGCGGCCGGCGCTCCTCCCCCGCGTTTGCGCACGGCCATGTACTCGCCTTTCTCCGTCCGTGTGCGGAAGGCGTCGGCCACGGCAAGTCCGTTGGAGCGCGTGAAACCCTCCAGCGCCTTGCCGGGCGTTCCATCGGCGTTGTACGCCGCGCGCGCGGAAGGCCCCAGAATGACCTCCTCCCTTTCCCGCTGAACAGGCTGCATATCTTCAATATGCACAACAGCCCGTCGGGGAGTGGTCATTGTCCGCACGCGGCCGTGTCCCAGGCCGGCTTCGTCAAGAGCGGCCGCAAAGCGTTCTCCGAGTTCAACCTCTTCCGTCCCGAGAAAACGGGACGGCAATTCCTCGCTGCCGACTTCAAGCAGAAATGTCGCCATTGCTGGACCTCTGATTTTCGAGTATTTTCCGCCGTCTCCGGCGCGCGTTGCGGCATTCCGGGCGTGGGGAACGCCGTTGCGGTCCAAATCCGCTTTTCCCCTATTCCCGGCGCAGCAGCGGATAGCCCATTTCCCGCCGTTGTGCCGCGTACAGACGCGCCACGCCCGAGGCCAGCGCCCGCACACGGCCGATGAAACCGGTACGCTCCGTAATGGAAACGGCCCCGCGCGCGTCCAGCAGATTGAAGGTATGGGAACATTTGAGACAATAATCGTAAGCCGGCCAGGGCAGGTTTTGGGCGAGAAGGGACTTGCACTGGTTTTCATAATCAGCGAAATGCCGCAGCAGCATGTCGGGATCGCTGGCTTCAAAATTGTAGCGGGACTGTTCAACTTCATTCTGGCGGTAGATGTCGCCGTAGGTCACATTGGCGTTCCAGCGCAAATCATAGACTGACTCTTTCCCCTGCAGGTACATGGCGAGCCGTTCAAGCCCGTAGGTCAGTTCCACGCTGACCGGCGAGAGATCAAGGCCCCCGACCTGCTGAAAATACGTGAACTGGCTCACTTCCATACCGTCAAGCCAGACTTCCCAGCCAAGGCCCCAGGCGCCCAGGGTGGGCGACTCCCAGTCGTCTTCCACGAAGCGCGTGTCGTGCCGCGCCGGGTTTATGCCAAGCGCTTCCAGACTTTGGAGATAGAGATCCTGCGCGTCGTCCGGCGAGGGTTTGAGCACCACCTGAAACTGGAAATATCGCTGCAGACGGTTGGGATTTTCTCCATATCGGCCGTCGGCGGGGCGGCGGGAGGGTTCCGCGTATGCCACCCGCCAGGGTTCCGGGCCAATGACGCGCAAAAAGGTGTTCGGGTTGAAAGTGCCGGCCCCGCATTCGACGCCGGAAGGCTGCTCCAGAACACAACCGCGGCCGCTCCAGTATTTCTGGAGAGTTACAATGACATCCTGAAAATACATGTATTCTCCTGTAGCGCGTTACGCCTGAAAGCCGGAGAGCCGGCCGCGTCATATCCGTCGAAACCTTCCTTCCTCAAAGACAAGACCCAGATGATACTGCACGAAACCGTCAATGGCCCTGGCGCAGGCCCTGCGCTCCGGCAGCGGCATTTCGCCGCAAGGCCAGGCGGAAGGCGCCGTGCGCAGAACATGCCGCAGGAGGGAAAGCCCGGCGCCGGAAAGTTCCGTTGCGTAAGCGGCATACGCCGGGCGGCAATGCGGACAGCGCGTCTGCCCTTCGTCCGCCAGGAAGATTGCTTTTCCGTCAAGCGCTGCGCCGCAACGGCCGCAATGCCGCAGTTCAGGCGCAAGCCCGGAAGCCCCCGCCAGGCGCAAACGGAAAAAAAGGGAGAACAGGGGGGGCAGATGCGGCGCGTTTTCCAGAACATAGCGCAAATTTTCCACAAGTTCAAAGGATTCCGTCGCATTCTCCGGCGGCACACCCAAGGCTTCCACAAAACGCAGACAGTTGGCGGCCAGACCCATGCGTTGCCAGTTGCGGCGCAAGCGCCGGGGCCCCGCCAGCAGGACGGCTTCCTGCAGGTTGAAAAAATGGCCGTTTCCCGCTGCCCTTATGCGGCAGTGCAGGGTGTTGAGCACATCCAGACAGCCGCAGAAGCGTCTCCGGCTGCGGCTTGCGCCGAAGGCAAAGAGAGTTGTGAGCCCGCCGGTTCTGCAGAGCGCTTTCAGCCAGACATCAGTTTCGCGGAAGCGCCCGGTGCGGAGCACAAATCCGTGGTCAGCCCATTCCCTCGGCATCGGTGTCCTCCCCCCGGAGAGCGGAGCTATTCCTGTAGCGCCCGCGGGGGAAAGCGCAGGGTGCGTACCTGGCCGGACTGGCCGGGGGCGGGCATGTCGCGGCCGTCATAGCGTATGCGCACGCCGCCGGCGTTGCCCAGTTTTATATCCAGTGTTTTCTGAAAAGTCAGAGCGAAGGTGTCACCTTTCCGAAGAGAAAACTGGCGTGCCCCTGTGCCGTCCGCCCGGGAGTATATCCAGCATTCCTCCACGGCGGTGATGATAACGTTGTGGGTGAAAGGCTTTGTTTGCGTCGCGTCGGGGTCGGCGGGCCGGTTTTGCGCGACAGGGGCTGAAGGCGGCGGAGCGGGCGCGGCAACAGGCATTTCCGCCGGCCCGGAATCGTTTTCCTGTACCGGCGCGCGGGATGATTTTTGTGTGTCGTCGGCAACCTGGGGCATTTTCTGCGGGGGCGGCTGCGACTGGCTCTGGTCGGCGGGCGGGGACGGTTGGGCGAGCTGCGGCGGCGATGTATTCAGCGTCATGTACACCGGCCAGACGACGGCGAGGGCGCCGGCGGCGACAATGAGCAGCGCAATGGCGGACATGCGGTTTTTGGGGACTGTTTTTTTTGACGCTTCAGGCGGATGGACGTTCAACCGCGCCGTAACCGCGTCATCCTGCGGGGCGGGAATGACGACGGAGTTTATTTCCTCCGCGGCAAGGCCAAGAAAGGAAGCGTAGGAGCGGATAAAACCTCTTGTATATGTCGGATGCGGGAGGGAAGCGATGTCGCCTTCTTCCAGAGCGCGCAAAAGACGGGCGCCGATTTTCAGGATTGTGCTGACATCGTCAATGCTCAAAGCCTGTTTTTTGCGCTCGTTGCGCAGGATCGTGCCCAGTTCCTCCAGTGTCATGCAATGCCTCTGCAATCCTGCCTGTATCCTGTGACGAGTTTCCGGAGCATGTTACGCCGTCATGAGTGTTTCAATCCACAGCCGGCTTCATCCGCTGACTGATTCCAGCCCGGCGGACAGGAGCCGGGTGGATTGCCCCCTCCCTGAAGGGAGAGGGCTCAAATCATAAAGGAAGTTTTGGTGAACGTTAAAGCCGTATGTCAATAATCGCCCTGTTTTTAAGGCCGGACGTGTATTCCTCAAAACGCTCCGTGGCTTTGGGTTCGCGCAGGATGGCGTCAATCCGGGGAGTCGCTTCTTCCAGCGTGAGAATTCTTTCCGCTCCTCCTTCGGGCCTGAACAGGCGCACCTGTGCTTTGAAGGTCATTCCGTTATTTTTTATGTCAAAAACATCGGATACTTCCCCCGGCTTGAGGACAGCGAGGCGTGTTTCCAGGTCAGGGTTCAAATTTCCCCACGGCACGGGCCCCATGACGCCCCCTTTATCCTTGTTGGGGGCAATGGAGTATTTGCGCGCGGCTTCCCCAAAAGACAGTGAGCCGTTTTTCACTTTGCCGGCAAGGGCCGTCGCGTCCGCCTGGGGATGATACACGAGAAAACCCCATTGCAACCCTTCGCGATCATACAGGCTGCTTTTGTTGCTTTCATAATAGTCCTCGATTTCCTCCGGCCAGACGACAACCCTGCGCCCGACGGCCATTCCCATAATCTTTTGTCGCAGCAGGGATTTTTCCATATTCTTGCGAATTTCCGAAAGGGGAATTTTTTGTTCGGCGAGCAGGGCTTCAAACTGCTCTTTGGTCAGCCCGCGCGCCTGCATCATCCTGGCGAGCTCGTTGTCCACCTCACTGACGGAGACATTGACTTTAAGGCGTTTGGCCTCCTGGGCGAGAAGGATGTCCATGATCATCACGTCCAGCGTTTTTCCCAGAATGTTCTTCACTTCCGCGGCCTGCGCCGGGTTCTCGGGATTGATCCGCGCGCGCGCCAGTTCGGGCAGGGCGGCCTTTTGCAGGTCCACCATGGTGATCACCTGGCCATTGACTACAGCCGCCACCTTGTTGAGCTGCACGGCATGCACGGAGACGGCAACGTACAGCAACACCGCGGGCAACAGCAGAAAAATTTTTTTCACGAACGCATCTCCTTCACATTCCCGGTGCGGCATTCGGGACGATTATCTTTTCTAGCGCAAACGCGGCTAATTTGCAACGGGATCCGCCTCACGGCGTTCGTCTCCGTCCTCCGGCAGCGGCCCGGCTACGGGCGTCACGTCCGCGCACTGCGGCGAGAGCAGATCGTCTCTTATATGAGGCGATACGCGGATGTCGGCAAACGCAAGAGTTGCCTCAAGCCAGTGCCGGAACGCGGCCGCTTTTTGCTTTTCCAGCAATTGCCGCTCAATCAGCGCATAGGCCTCGGCCATGCCCACCACCGTGTCGGCCGCAAGGCGCTGATTGAGGCAGATGGTCTCCCATATCGGCCCCCGCGCCACAGGGGCGGCGCAGGTTTGCCCGGCGAGTGCGCCCAGGGTTTTTTGCCATTCAGGGGGGATGTCCTGCGGCAGGATGTTTTGGCATTGCTCCGACACCGCATGCGGCGACGGCCCGGCAATATTGGAGAAGGCATCGCGATGGGCATCCAGATCTTCCTTTCGTTCCGCCGTGGCGAAACAGACATTGAGCGTTTCCGGCAGGCGGAACTCCGCCGCATGCTCCAGGTAGTAGGCGCGTACAGCGGACAGGCTTATTTTGATGCCGGGCAGGAGGATGCTGTTTTCAAATTTCCGCATGGCAAGATGGTCGCGCAGCAGATTCTGCCATTCCGTTTCATTGAGGGATTCGTTCGCAAAGACACGGGAAAATTCCTCCTGTCCGTAGTCGGCGCGCACTTCCGCCAGATTTTTTTTCATATCCTCATTGCTGACGGCCAGGTTGCGGCGGTCGAGTTCCTGTCGGACAAGGGCATTGACGATCAGCGTTCCCAGCGCGTCTCCATAGCGGCTTTTCATTATTTGCAGCGAAGGCGTTTCCCACGCGCCTCCGGCTGAAGTGCGTCCGTCCAGCAACGCCTGTATTGTGCGCAGATGAATGGGCTCGCCGTTGACGGTGGCCACAACGCCTTCCGGCAGGCGCGTCTGAAGACAACCTGAGAAAAATACTGAGGAAAACAGACAGACAAACCAGATTGGGACACGCATGGGCAATATCATACTCCCGCCGGCTTCACTGTGCGCAAATATGACGCGTTTTGCAACAACGGCTGTTTCGCGCGGTGGATCAACGCAAGGAACCCCACACTGTTTCGGCGTCATCGCGTAAAATATGCGCGGCCGCCGCGGCCAGATCATCCGCCACATGGATGGATGCGGGCACGCGTCCCTCATCCCTGCGGCCGTATCCCGTACGCACCAGAACAGACCGGCAGCCGGCGGCAAGCCCGGCTTCCATGTCCAATGCCTTGTCGCCTATCATCCATGATTGCGCGCGGTTGAGGCTCATTTCCGCCGCCGCCCGCAGCAGCATGCCCGGCCGGGGTTTTCGGCAGGCGCATGGGCCGGTGAAGTCCGGATGGTGGGGGCAATAATAAAAAGCATGTATGGCGGCGTTGCGCGCGGCGAGATCCCGGTTCATCAATTCGTGCAGACGCTTCACGCTTTCCGCGTTGTAGAAGCCGCGCGCCAGACCGGACTGGTTGGTCACCACAACAAGCTTGTAGCCGTGACGACCCAAAAGGGCCAGGGTTTCCGGCACGCCGGGCAGCCATTGCCAGGCTGACCAGTCACAGAGATAGCCTGTTTCCCTGTTCAATGTCCCGTCACGATCCAGAAAAATCGCCTTTGCCATCCGCATTTCCATTACGATACAGAGGACGCTGTTTTACCTGACTTTCATGATGGCTTTGAGTGTTTTCTCCTGGATGACATCTTTCCATATTGCCTCTCCGGGAAGGCTTTTCAAGCCACGAAGTCGAATTTGCTGAAGATGTTTTTCCAGCGCCGCCAGATTTTCACGCATGTGTCTGCTGTACAGGTCATCCGAGTTATATTCGTTGCGAAGTTGCGCGAAATAGGGGGCAAAGTTCCCCCCCCGCGCTTTTTTCAGAATGTTCGAGAGGCCTTCCTTGTAGTTGTTGGTCATGTTGTTCAGAACGATTTTCCAGTCCCGCATGGACCGCCGGTTGCGTTCCGTCACCGCGGGATTGTCCGCTCCCGGCTGCTGCATGATCAGGTTGAGATAGCTGAAGCGTGCTCCCGCATTCCGCTGTCCTTCAATATGATACAGCAGAGAGCGCAGCCCGCTGAGAATTTCCGCGTCTTCACGGCGCTCGGCGGCGCTTTCGTAGTCCGCAACCATCCGCCGGTACTGCTCAAGGTTGTCTTTGACCACCGGGGAGGATGTGGCCTGAATGATTTTGTCCAGTTCCGCCGCGAGTTCTCCCGACGGATTGATCTTTACGGCGCCGTCCGGCAGGGCCGGAGTTCGCGCCCCGCTCCGCGTGGCAGGGCTCTGTTGCTCCTCCAGCGAGAGTTCCGCCATGCGCAATTCTTCCATGCGCCCGGCGGACGCGGGGGTATTGATGCCGCCAAGCGCCGGGCGAAAGCCCAGATCACGCGCCGCGACAGGCCCGTTTTCATTGAACAGGGCCACTTCCTCCCGTTTTCCGGGGAGAATGTCTTCCCCGCCGCTTCGGAAACTGCCGCCCTTCGCGACAAGACCTCCGGCCGAGCCGTGGGGGCGGGGAACGACGGTCCGGCCGCCCTCGCCCATATCCGGGATGCTGAAGCGAAAGGAAGACTGCGCGAGTTCTCCGGCATTGCCGGCCATATCATAAATTCCGAGGGGATTGGGATGGCGGGAACCAATGACGGAAGGGGCCTCAAGGATTCTGTCCCGCGTGGAAAAAACGCCGAAGTCCGCTTTGGAGAGGTCGCCCAGAGGGTGAAAATCCTCCTGGTTGCGGTTTTCCTCGGGCACGCTCAAACCGCCCCTGGCGGCGAATTCCCATTCTTCTTCAGTCGGAAGGCGCACATAAGCTATATCTTTGTCATTCCCCTTATATACGGGCAAGGTGTCCTTATGGTTTGCCAGCAGCCAGATCATGTATTTTCGCATGAACTCCTGCATTTCAAACCAGCTTTTGCCCATGACAGGTTTCGCCATGTCCTTCATGACAGGCGTCTTCAGACATTCCTCCCGCATGACGGCATCCCATTGCCAGCGGGTGACTTCGTACTTGGCGATGAAGTAATAATAAAAATTGCCGGAATCCCGGCCGCGCAGTTTTTCACGCCACCGCGCCGGCATATCCTCCAGGGTGAACGGGCCGCTGATATGGCCGTCACGGGCGCGTTCGTATTTTTCGCGTCCGGGATCGGCAAGGGTATGTACCCCCATGGTGAATTTTTTATCATAAAGAGGATTTTTGCCCGGCACGCTTACGGCGCGAAAGACCATTTGACCGCCGCACGGCATCGGCAGCATCAGGTCGTCCGCGTCAGGCGCGGGATTCCATGCCCTGTCGGCCGCGATTTTTTCATCCTTGCGTTGCAGCGCGGCGGCAGGGGAAAGCGCCGGCGGGCACAGGACCATGAGTGACAGAAGCAGCCCGATGTGGCGGAGGGAAAATTTATGTATAATCATAATCTGTCATCGGATATGAGGGCAACTCCATACGGGAATCGCCTTGAAATTGCAAGTCAGACATCCCGTATCACAAGGGCCGGCTCTATGCCGGCTGTCCTGACGGCCGGGTACAGCGTCGCGCCAAGGGACAGGGCAAGCCCCGCGGCCAGCGCGGTCAGAAAATGCTCCGGCCGTATGACGCAGATGGCTCCTCCGGCCAGTTGCGCGGCAAAAAGGGAGTCAATGCTCACAGCCACGCCGTGCGCCAGAAGCCAGGCTGTAAACGTTCCTCCCGCACAGGTGAGCAGTGCCTGGCACAGCGGATAACACAGGAGCGACGGGCGGGAAAAGCCCAGCAGGCGCAACATGCCGAGCATTTTGCCCTTGCGCCGCACGGCGGCCAGGGAAGAACTCAGGGTGAAGGCCACAAAGCCGGCGCCCACCGCCAGCGCGACAATCATCAGCAATCTGGTGAGAGAGCCGTCTATCATGCGGATGTCGGCAATGTTTTTGGCCTTTGTGATGACGTTGACGCGCAGGCCGCGCAGATGGTTGTCCAGGGTTTCCACGCTGTCCAGATCCCGCGCGTACAGGCGGAAGGATTCGTAGCGCCGTTCCGTCCCGGGCGCGGGGGCGCCGTCCCATCCTCTGGGGGGCACGGCGATGTAGTCGCGGTAGTCCTGGATGTTCTCCAGTGTTGAAAGGGGCAGAAAGGCGGTGTCGGAGGGTATGGCCTCCGGCGGCAATACGCCTGCCACCCTGGCTGTGAAGGCTGCCCTCTCCAGGGCTCCGTCCGGGCGTCTGCGACCGAGCCGGCCGCGTAAAATATCCCCTTTGGAGGCGGACAGCTTTCCGGCGGCGCTGCTTGAGAGCACAATGTCTTCAGGCGCGGACGTGCCTGCGGCGGACGGCGGCGTCTGGCCGAAGCGTTCCAGCAGAGGATCTCCATGCCCTGTGGGTTCCAAAGTCAGCGGCACATGGGAGCCGTCCCTGGCGACGAATTGCATTTCCGCCGCCACGTCGCGGGTGCGGGCCGTTATGAAACGCACGTCCGGCCGTCGGCGCAGGCTCTCGAAAAGCTCATTGGTAAAACCGCCGCCGCCGCTGCCCGCGGGTATGATGATGAGCGCCGCGGGGTCGTGCAGAAGCGCGGCGCGCAGGGTTTCCACAAGGCCCACGCGCACGCCGTAGAGCACAAGCAGCGGCGTCAGCATGCTGGCCAGCGCGAGGACGGCGCACGCGGAGAGCATGCGCTCATGCCGCCAGTCCCTGGCGGCCAGGCGGGCTATGATTGCAATGTGGCGCATGGCGCATGCCCGCTGTCGTCAATGGTTGCCAGAACGGATCCGTCTTCGGCGGACGTAAGGGATATTTCCACGATGCGCAATCCCGCCCCGCGCACCAGCGACATATCATGGCTGACCATAACCAGGGTGGTCCCCATTTCCTTTACCACGGTGGCAAAGAGGCTCATGACGTTTTCGGCGTGTATGGGGTCCAGGGCCGCTGTGGGCTCGTCGGCCAAAACAACGTCGGGGCGCGGCGCCAGGGCGCGCCCTATGGCGACACGCTGCCGCTCTCCGACGGACAGCGTGGACGGGCGGGAGTTCAGCAGATGCGCGATTCCCAGTGCTTCCGCCACGGAAACCGTGCGGGACGCGACGGAATTTCCGTCACCGTCCCGCATGCGCGCGACGAGGCCCATATTTTCGGCCACGCTGAGGTAGGGCAGAAGGCCGCCCGTCTGAAGCACATAGCCGACGTGCCGCAGGCGGATACCGGCCATGGCGTCCAGAGATTTTTTTCGCCAGAAGGCCGCGATGTCAAATGACTTTCCCGCCGGCGCGAACAGAAAATTCCGGGCCGCGTCCGGCCGCAGGACCATGCCGAGAATGTCCAGGGCCGTGCTCTTTCCGCTGCCGCTCACGCCGGTGAGGGCAATCCGCTCTCCCCGGGCAATGCGCAAACGGCGGATGAGGAGGGAGTAGCCGGCTCCCTGCGCATGGTGTTTGCTGACGTCCTCCAGAGAAAAAATCATGTTCTGAATCCGCAAAAGTACGGCTGTAGCCGGCGCGTACCGGTTTTTGGCGGGATGCTACGGCAGCATGCCCAACGGGATGCGGTACACCCATTCGTCGCGGTTGGGCGAACCGAATCCTTCCCAGTGGGTGTTGTCCCTGTCGCATTCCTCATAAAATTTGATGCGGGCTTCCAGGTGATTGAGGATGCTTTTCTGCTCGCCGGTGCTCATCTGATACCAGTCGTCTTCCCCGAGATTCATAATCCGGCTCCTGTACGGCAGGCCGTCCAGAAATTCGCCCAATACGCCGGACTGCGCCAGATTTTTTCCCGGAGACACGGTAAAGGCCCGCGGGTCGCGCGTCATCTGCGCGGCGGCGGAGAGGATGTTCTGGAAAAAGTTTTTGGATTCGTCCTTGAGAAAAGACTGTTGCGCGCTTTCAAAAATCGCTTTCAATTGCGCCCGTAACTGGCTCAATTGGGTCTTGGTCACCAGTACGGCCGGCTGGACGGCGGCGACGGGCTGCGCTTGCGGATCGCGGGAAAGCCCGGCCAGATCGGCGTCAGCCACCCAGGCTTTCACCACGCCCGGCGCGCGTGATCCCTCCCGGTCGCCGAGAAACTGCAACTGGATGGCGTAGCCGGTGGAGTCCGCAATGCGTTGGGCCTCTTCTTCGGGCGTAAGCTGTTTTTGGGGGCTTGTCTGCGCGGGAGCGGCGAGAAGCCTGCCTTCCGCCGTGGCGGTGACCAGGGCGCCGTAGCCCCGGGCGAGGCGTCTGCCCACCGCGTCAAAGGCCGCCGCGCCTTTCCGGGGAGTGGATGCGTCAAGAGCTATATAGCTCGTCCGGTTATCCGCCTGTCTGGCGAGTTCACGGTAGGCGCTTTCGGCCGGAGCGTGATTGCCCGCCCCGTTGGGTGTCCTGATGTGCGCTGCGGTAAGATATATGTGATTTTTTTTGAGATATTCCGCCATAACCGCCGGACTCATGCCGGTGCGGGAGGTCCTGTCGCCTTCGCGCAGAGGGCCGGCGTCCGTGATGAGCAGCATTATCCTGGAGGCGTAGTCCTGCCAGCTCAGGTTGTCCGCCGCGTCCTTGATGCCGGCGAAGGAATCCTCGTCATAGGCATGGGAGGAAACGCTTGCTTCCTTTACTTGCGCCAGCGCGTTTTCCAGCTCATTGCGCTGTTTGCGGGTTTTGAAGTCGCTGACGAGTTTTGTGGTGTATTCCAGGCCCGGCCTCAAATCCGTGTTGCTGCGAAAGGCCATCACGGCAAAGGCGATTTTGTCGCCGTGAGGATTTTTTTCCAGTTCGTCATAAATGCTGCGCACAAGTTTCAGGGTCTGGTCTATATATGGTTTCATGGAAATGGTCGTGTCAATGACGAAGACGAAACCGGTGCGCAGATTCCTGTCCGCCGGGGGAGAAGCCGACGGCGAAAGGCCGTTGTCGCCGCCGGATCCGGGATCTATGGAGGCGACTTGCAGCAATTTTGTGCTCTCGCCGAAGGAGTTGTCCACGTCAAGCACGGGCAGCAGGTAGAAGTTTTTTTCAGATACCGCCGTTTCCGGAGGCTCCTGGGCAATGACGGGAAAATCCGGCGGCGTCCGTCCGCTCTTCATTATCCTTTCATACTGCAGTATCTTTTCGCCCAGCCTGTCGTCCAGGCAGAGTTTTTCCAGCGATTCGTGATCCCTGAAAAAAAGCACCGGCCGCCGGCCCATGCGGCCGGTAAAAAGCATGGTCAGGGATTGGTTCCAGGCTGTCGCCTTGTCCGCGTCCAGCCATCCATCCGCCTGACGGTCGGACACTCCCACATGAATGCGCCCGCCCTGTTCGGCGTAGACATAGAAAACAGTGAATGTTTTTACCTTGTCGGCGATGATGCCGGACTGGCCGTCCGGGCCGGAATGGAGCACGGCCCCCGGGTGGGAGACAACGCGCCGGTAAAGCGTTTTTTTGCCTTCAATGAGCAGGGGCGCCGCTGCCGGGGCTTCCGGGGCAAGGCAAAACAGCAGGGCGTACAGGACGCACATGACGGGCAGCGGATTGCGGTTCATCAAAAATTCCTCTATGGATTGAAACATATATCTCTCCGGACAGGAAAAGCCGTCCCGAATTGCATTTTGTCCGTTCTACAGCAATAAACGCTTGAAACAGTTCGCCCGCAAATCCTTGCGGAGCGGCGCATTCGTTTCATTCGTGAACCGTCCTACGGATTCGCGGCATCCCCGGCAATGGCGTCAATCCATTGCCGCGCGAGGGCGTTGCCCCCGCCCGCCTCGGTTTCCAGCCAGGCCTTCAAAGTCTGCATGTCATGCGCGGCTTCCGGTTTTTTTTGGACCACAGCGGCATAGTGGCCCCAGGCCTCGCGCGCGTCCTTGGGGATGGTGCCGAAGGCCGGCGTTGCGGGATCAACGCACCGGGCCAGGGCAAGGGTTGCCTCGGCGTCTCCTTTTTGCGAGGCGAAATACAAAAGCCGGTAGACGGCATCCTGCGTTTCCGGCCCGGTTCCGTCCGGCGCCCGGGACAGGGCGTGATAGAGCGTCATGGCCTCCCGGGCCGAAGTCTGCGGGTCGCGCAGAAACTGTCGTACCTGTTCCCGGGCTCCGGGTGCGGGTTCCGGATTTTCGGCCTGCGTTCGAGGCGTCTCGTCCGTCGCCGGCGTGTTCACGTTTTGCCGCGCATACCGCCAAAGGCCGCCGCCCAGCAGCAGGACCAGCGCAAGGGCTGCCGCGAACACCGCGGGAAGCCTGACTGACCGCGCGGGCGGCGGGGTATCCGCAACCGGTTCTTCCCGCGCGTCCGCGGGCGGTTGTTCCGGCCCGGCCGGCGTTTCCGGCTGTTCCTCCTCCGGCGGGGCCGCGCGAGGCACGGCGCCCTGGACAAGACTTTGCCCTTCCCGGAAGCTCCTGTTGACATTGGTGATGGAAAAGGCCGACTTTTGCGGCGCAAGGCCGCCGGCAAAAAGCGTGAGCCGGTAGTTTTCATTCTCGTCCAGGGAATCCACCACGGCAGGGCCGACATACAGCGCGGCGGTGTTGTCTTTTCGCGCCCAACTGTCCGGAACGTGCTTTTCCTCGGCGCTTTGCCAACCGGATTTTCCCAGAAACGTCATGTCGGAGGCCTTGCAGATGCTGAAGGCGAACTTTGCCGACGGCTCAATGACGTCCGCGCAGACAAAACAGGCATACCCGCGCCCGCGCTGATCGTCATTCACAAACCGTACTTTCATTGGAAGGATTCCGCATTCGGTGTTTGAAGCCGTCTCTTTTCCGGAAGGGGTCGGGACGGATAAATTTTTCTGGAGCAACGGTAATATTTTTTGAAAAAAAAGCAAAGCGGGTTCCGCGGGCGCATGGACCGGCATCCCGGCCCCGGACGGTTTCAGAACTCGTAGCGGAAGGTGCCGAAGACCCCGTGGTCCGTGGCGTGTTCCGAAAACATGAGGTTGTAGTTCAAGCCGAAGGAGACGTCCCCGTTGCCGAAGTCCAGGCCGATTCCGCCCGTATAGGAGACATCATCCATGATCCGGCTTTCCAGCTCCGCCTTTGTGCCCGTGCCGGTGAAGCGCGTCGAGGATTTTGTCTCGATGTCCCCGGCGGCCGGAATCACGGCCAGGTCAAGGCCGGGCCTGAAGAACCAGCCGTTGCCGGTTTCGAGGTTTCTGGAGAAGCTCAGGCCAATGGGGAAGGTCCAGATGTTCCGGCTGAGGTTGTCCCCTTCCAGCACCGTGCCGCCGCCGGAGGTCACGTCATGCCCGTCCGTGGTCAGGTTCATGTGGCGGAAGCCGACATGGGGCACGATGTCCAGGGCGTCCGTCGAGATTTTGTACTCGCCGCGCAGCCCTACGCTGACGGCGCGGGCGGTGATGTCCGACTTCAGGTCGTCCATTTGCATGGCCCGGG
>JAISLI010000001.1 GCA_031291035.1 Desulfovibrio sp. | reverse complement strand
ATCATGGACTATGTCTCCTATACGGGTGGTATCGGCCTGGACTTCGGCAACGGGGACGTCTCCTTCGGCCTGAACTACAACCTCATGTTTTCGGAACACACCACGGGCCACGGGGTCTTCGGCACCTTCCGCTACGAGTTCTGAAAACAAACGCGGCGGGGAGGGTTTCGGCCCTCCCCCGGCCCAAAACGACAGGCTTGACATTTCAGGCCGGAAAGCCGAAACAAACACACAGATCTTGAGCAATTTCGCTTTGAGATTGTCGCTCACGGCGGAGTAAATCCGCCCAAACCTATTACCACGGAGTATCCATGCCTTTTTTCACACATCGTTTGCTGTTGCCGCTCCCGCTCCTCGCGCTCCTGTCCGGCTGCCTGCCCTGGGGGGAAAAACCGCCCGCCGTCGTCGTCGTGGACGTGGAGCGCGTCCTGCGCGAATCCAAAGCCGCCGAGGCCGGCCGGGCGCACCTCGACGCCGTGAAGGAAAGACTGCAAAAGGGTCTGGACCTGCTGCGGGAAGCCGTTGAAAAGGACCCGGCGGACCAGAGGGAGCGATCCCTGGCCGAGGGGCTGCAAACGCTCCGGCGGCAGGTCGCCCTGGAGGAGGCCGCCGCCAACAGGGTGGTGAACGGCCTCTTGCTGGAGGCCGTGCGACGGCTGCGGGCGAAAAACCGCCACACGGTCGTCATCGCCAGGCAGAATTTGCTGGACGCCGAGCCGGGCGTTGACGTGACGGACGCCGTGCTGGCCGACATGAACGCGGGCGCGCCGCCCGTCTTCGCCGCCCTGCCGGAGGTGACGGTCGTCCGTCCCGACAGGTCCGGGGACGCCGGAGAAAAAAAAACGCCGCTGACGCCGGGCAAACCGCAGGGAAATAGGTGAACGCCCATGACAAAGGCAAAAAATCCGCCGGAAAATCCCCGGCCAAACAGGGAGGGGCAATCCGACCGGCTCCTGTCCGCCGGGCCGGAGTCGGTCGGCGGATGGAGCCGGCTGTGGATTGAAACATTCGTGAACCGCCCTATGCATACCAATAATAAAAAGACGCCACAGTCGCCATGCTCACGGCCCGGAGCGTCTGATTGGCGAAAATGAGCTTCAGCGCCAGAGGCGGCCGGAAAAATCCCGCATAGGCCGGCAGTTGATGACGCAACGCCCGTACCGGCGTTGAAAGAATATTGCCGACCATCAGGGCCAGCACTATGTCGGACTGGCTCAGAGCGCCGCTCTGCAGGGCAAAACCCGCCGCGCCAAGGGCCGCGCCGAATTCCGCCGCCAGATGCAGGGCGATGACTCCCATTGCCTCCGGTTTCAGAAAACCGAGCCAGGCCATGTGCGCGGCCAGCCAGTCCTGAATCCGCTCAAACTGCCCCAGACGCTGCAAAACGTACATCAGCGCATACACGGGCACGGTAATCAGCACAAGTCCCGGCAGGCGACGCGCAAAACGGCGCCCGGCCTTTTTCAGCGCGTCGCGCGGACAAACCTTTCCGGCCGACGCGGGTTCCGGCGCGAAAACCGCCGTTGCCGGAACATTTGCCGCGGGCAGCACCATGGCGGCCAGAAGGACGATAAAACCCGTACGCGCGGCGGCGGCCAGCAGGGTCAGACCCACGTACACGACGGCCGGTTGGCCGAGTACGGGCCAGGCAAGCAGAAAAATTGACGGCGTGTGTACCAGGCAGGCCGGCAGACTGTTGAAAAGATTGGCCAATATCAGCTCCCTGCCGGAGATCAGCCCGCCGCTGTGCGCGTTGGACAGAAGGCCGTTGGCCGCGGCGGGGGAAACAAAGGACAGGGCGAAGGCGGCGCGGGAGCTCTCGCTCAGGCGCGCCGCGCGGGCGAGCGATCCGGCCGGTCTGGCCAGAAAACGCGCCCAGTTGAGGGCTTCCAGCATGCTGGCCAGCAAAAGGCCCGCTCCAAGCCCCGCAAGCAGCCGCAGGAGCGGCAGGCCAAGGGCCTCCCAGTACACGGCCGGCAGGGCAATATCGGCTCCGGACATACCTTCTTCACAGACAGGTTACTTGTACAGCCAGACGCCGTTTTCGTTAAACGCGAAACACAGGCTGTAATAACGGCTCAAATGTTCGTTCTGCCGTAAAACAAGGCCGGGGGGACGACTGTTGTTGTCAATTATGTGCGGTTGTCCGTCAATCAGCACGGCCAGAAGCATGTGCCCGGCCCTGCCGCCCTCCCTGACAATCAGAAGCCGCAGGTCATCGGCGGAAAACCCCTGTTCCCGCAACACAAAGTATTTGGCGATGGCGAAATCCTCGCAGTCTCCCCGCGCCCGGCGAAAAAACTCGGCCGGGGCGGCCCATTTTTCCTCCACGCCGTATATTTCCTTGTCCGTGCTCCCCACGGCCTGGAAATTGATAAATCCGCTGATTGCGGAAACTTTTTCCAACGGTTTCATGCCGGGCAGCGCTTTTTCAAGATTCAGCCTGCTCTCCTGAGAAATTCGCGGCAAATGGGCCAACGCGTCTTTTTCCTTTTCCGCGTCATGCGAATACGAGCGCAGGACATGTCGCCACAGCCGGGAATAATTCCGCCAGGCGGGCGGCCCGGCGGCCGCTTCCTCCTGCCGCGCCTTGCCGAGCACAATGCGCCAGCCGTCGTCCGCGGCGGCGCCCCCGGCGCAGAGCAGCGCGCACAGACACAGAAGCAGAGCCTTCACGCGGTCTTCCCGTCGGATTCATATCCGGTATCCGGCGGCAGATTCGGGCTTGCCGCCGCCCGGCCGGCCAGTTCGTCGCAGCGCTCGTTTTCCGCGTGGCCCGCGTGGCCCTTGAGCCAGTGAAAACGTACTTTGTGGCGGGCCAGCAGGGGCAGAAGTTTTTGCCACAAATCTTTGTTTTTTGCCGGTTTTTTGTCAGATTTCAGCCAGTTTTTCGAGCGCCAGGAATTCAGCCAGCCTTTTTCCAGCGCGTCGCACACATAGCGCGAATCCGTGTACACGCTCACTTCGCAAGGCTCCCTGAGGGCGGCGAGTCCCTCCAGCACAGCGCTGATTTCCATGCGATTGTTGGTCGTCAGGGCAAAACCGCCGGAAAGCTCCTTCCGCGCGCCGGAATGCGGCAACAACAAAACCGCGCCCCAGCCGCCGGGACCGGGGTTGCCGAGGCAGGCCCCGTCCGCGTGAACAACAACTTTTTTCATGGTCCGGCCGTGCGTCAATACCTGTAATGATCCGGCTTGTACGGCCCGTCGATGTTGACGCCGATATAGTCCGCCTGCTCCCGGGTGAGACGGGTCAGTTTCGCGCCGATGCGGCCCAGATGCAGGCGCGCCACCTCTTCGTCCAGAATTTTGGGCAGCGTGTAGACCTTCCGTTCAAGGCTTTTGTCCGTGGCCAGGCGTATCTGCGCCAGCGTCTGGTTGGTGAAGCTGCTGGACATGACAAAGCTGGGATGGCCTGTGGCGCAGCCCAGATTGACCAGACGGCCTTCGGCCAGCACCACAATGCCGCGGCCGGAACGCAGGGTCCATTTGTCCACCTGGGGTTTGATGCTCACCTTGCTCACGCCCGGCGTTTCTTCCAGGTAGCGCATCTCGATCTCGTTATCAAAATGGCCGATGTTGCAGACAATGGCCTCATCCTTCATGCCTTCCATGTGAGCGCCGGTGATCACATGCAGATTGCCGGTGCAGGTGACGAAAATATCCGCTTCAGGCAGCGCCTCTTCCACGGTGGTGACTTCATACCCTTCCATGGCCGCCTGCAGGGCGCAGACGGGATCGATTTCCGTCACCAGCACGCGCGCGCCGAAACCGCGCATGGACTGCGCGCAGCCCTTGCCCACCTCGCCATAGCCGACGACGCACACGCACTTGCCCGCCACCATGACATCCGTGGCCCGCTTGATGCCGTCCGCCAGAGATTCGCGGCAACCGTACAAATTGTCGAATTTGGACTTGGTGACGGAATCGTTGACGTTCATGGCCGGAAACAGCAGACGCCCCGCCGCTTCCAACTGGTAAAGCCTGTGCACGCCGGTGGTGGTTTCTTCGGAAACGCCCTTGACGCGCGCCGCGACATCCCGCCAGTGACCGGGGTTTTCCCTGTGGCGCAGGGTCAGACGTTCCAGCACGCAGGCCAGTTCCCTGCTGTCCACGCTCTCTTTGAGCAGGGCCGGATTCTTTTCCCCGTCCACGCCCTTGTGTATGAGCAGAGTGGCGTCGCCGCCGTCGTCAACGACGAGATCCGGCCCGGATCCGTCCGGCCAGGTCAGGGCCATTTCCGTGCACCACCAGTAATCCTCCAGGCTTTCACCCTTCCAGGCAAAAACCGAGGCGAGGTTCAGCTTCGCGACAGCGGCGGCGGCATGGTCCTGCGTTGAGAAGATGTTGCACGAAGCCCAGCGCAAATCCGCGCCGAGGGCATGCAGGGTTTTGATCAGCATGGCCGTCTGTATGGTCATGTGCAGCGATCCGGTGACGCGCAGACCCCCGAGGGGTTTTTGCGGCCCGTATCTTTTGACGCACTCCATAAGCCCCGGCATTTCGCGCTCGGCAAGCTGCATTTCCCTGACGCCGAAATCCGCCAGCCCGATATCGGCCACCTTGTACGGCAAAGCCAAATCCAGGGGTTTAACCATCACTTGTCTCCTTGTATGAAATAAGCTAGCATTTTATATTCTGATAACAGCACGGGATGGCGCAGTCAATGCGGTGAACCGAAGCCCCCGCCGCCCTCCCGCCGGGGGGAGCGTGGATTGAAACTCTTGCACACGTGTACACAATTGCGTTCGTCTCTGTCGCTCCCTCGCGGGAACGGACCCGTATTGGTGATGAAGGCCCCGCGCAAACGCAAAAAACTTGATGCCCCGCTCCATGCCGCGGACGTGCTGGACGCCGTGTTCAGCGCTCTCGGCGTGGGGCCGGAGCATGCCCGCCTGATACAGTTGTGGAAAAACTGGAGCATGGTCATGGGCCCGGAACTGACGCCCATGGCGTTGCCCTTGGGCGCGCGCCGCGATCTGCTGCTTGTGGGCGCGCCGGATTCCATGGCTCTTCAGGAGATCCATCTGCTGGGCGCGGAAATTCTGGAGCGCGCGAACGCCTTTATGGAATGCCCCTTTTTCACGGCCGTCAACGCAAGTTTGTGTTTCGGCAAAACCGGCCCCGGCGGGGAAGACGCCTCAAAAATCGCAATCAAAAAAAATCATGTAACATCCTGATGATATGTAAATTAATGTAGAACTTCTAAAGAAAAACTTTAACACCGCAATGCGAAATTTTCGCGCGGCCGCTTCTCCCGCCTGTCCCCACGACATTTTCAAGAAAACCGCAAAAAAAATTCTAGAAAAAATATATTTTTTGTTCGGCAATACCGCTTAATTATAAAAAAATAAAAAAATTTTTATGCGATGTTGCTGTTTTTCCACTGCGGTTCTTGACAAGTCTCCGCCGACGGTGCTACCCTGATTCGGCAGTTGCAACCCGCTCTTGCGCGCAAAACGCCCCTGACGGTGGAGGGACTAAATGAGCTCGCGAAACAATATGGAAAATATCTGTCTGAAGCACGATAACGGCGCGGACATCCAATTCCGCGGGCGGCTTTTTTCGGAATGCTCCTGGTATGACGAAGAAAGCGGCACTTTTACACGCCAGAAACTCTATGTGACGGACGGCAACGAGCAGGTGTATCACATTGTTCGCAAAAACGGCGATGAACACAGCCGCCACGCCTATCGCCTTGCCGTGCGGGACGAATCCTGCGTCATTTTCAACGGCACCGCGGAAATCAAGCTGGGCTTTGACGATCTCATGCTGGCTGTGCGCGGCATCTGCGGCATGGAAGACGGGGCGACGCCCACGCTCTCCCAGGTGGAAGACATGCTCAAAGCCGCCAATTCCTGACGACCGGCGGCCATGCCCGCTTCCATCTCCTCCATCCCGTTCCCCGCGGCGGAAAGCGTCCGCGGCGGCCTCGTCATGCCGGCGGAATTGTCTTTTTCCCCGCGATGTCCGGCAGGCACAAAAAATAATTGGTCACCCAGGTCAAACCCAGCACATAGAGCGCCGCGCTGATGCTGATTACCGTGTCCCACGGGGGGACGGCGGACAGGGCCAGCCGCATGAGCAGCGTGCCTATGACAAACCCGGAATTGCGGAACACCGCCTGAAAAGTGGGCATATAGCGCTGGGCGATGAGCACCAGGGCGATGTCGGCAAAAATAAGCACCGTATAAATATTTTCAAAAAAATTGTGGCCGCCCCCGCCGTGAAAAAACAGCCAGACATCCCGTACGGCGAAACCGAAAAAAATCACAAAAAGCGTCAGGGAAAGCAGCTTTTTGCTCATCACGTAGCGCATGCGCATTTCCGGCTTGTGAATGAAGCGTTGCGGCCTGAACAGACGCATGTAAACGCACAGACAGGCAAACACGCACAGCGCGCCCGCGCCTGAAATGCCGATGTGCAGAATGGGCCGCAGATTGTTGAGCACTGAAACCGGCTCCGACAGCGTGGAGAGTTCCTTGAAAGCGTTGCGCAGAAGGATAAGAGTAAGTATTTCAAACTGCTTGCCGATAGAACGCGAAATGGAACTGGAAATCGAGAGAATAAGCCCCATGACTTCCAGACCCATAATCAGCGTAAAAGCGAGATGAATCGCGGCAAAGTGGCTGAGCGGCGTCAGCGCGGCAAGGCGCGGCGGCAGCAAATTCTGCCGGTTCAACTCAATGCCGGCGAGGGCGCACACATATATCCAGAACATAAACAACGCCACCCGGCGTTGCGTACCCGGACGCTCCCACATCTGGTGCAACCAGTCAAAAACGTCGGTAAGCGGCTGCAGCCTGTCTATCAACATACCGTTCCTTCACGGGTTATGCGCGGGTTATGGCAGCGGCCCGCCGGGCGTCAGACTGCCGCCCGGCTCATTTCACCCGTTCCGGGGAGGCCGGGAAATCCGGCCACGGACCGTCCGCAGCGAGAACCCTTACTATTTTCAGCTTATTGGGTTTTCCGGAGGCGTATACCATCAGATAGGGTATTTTCGGCATCGACAGTTCGCGCGTCCCTTTGACTCTGCCTTTCCGGCCTGTCAGCGGAAATCGCGCCAGACGTTCAGCGGTAAGCCCTATATAAAAAACGGCTTTTCTGGCCAGTTCCGGATTTCCCTGTTCCTTGAAAAAGGCCGCGACCTTCTCCAGATCAGCGTACGCGGACTTCGACCAGACTATCATTGTCTTTCCCCCCGTCAAGGCATTTTTTACTCTGTGTGTGCGAGGCCACGCGATTGGCCCGCAAGTCCTCAAGCCCCTGACGGACGGCCTTGTCAAACCAGAACAGATTGTCGAGATGGCCGACCACAGCCTCCTTTATGATTTCAGATCGCGAGCAGGCCCTGTGAGCCGCCGCCTCATCCAGGCGGGCAAGCATATCCGGCGCAAAACGGATACTGACAACCTGGGCAGATTGATTTGTCGCAGAAAGCATAATCCCTCCAAGCAGATATTACGCAGCTCAATTTATTTAATTACAAAAGTAATACAAATTTAAATTTGTACAAATGCAGGTTAATTTAATTGAGCTACTATTGAGGCCAGTATATAATTTTTTTTCCCAATGTCAATTGATTTTTATTTTTTTGTTGCATACTGAACAGAATATTTTTTGCCGAAATTTCTTTTTTACAACAAAACTAAAGAGAATAATTATATTTTTTCGTATGTTTTTCGGTTATTATCATGTACGCATCGCCCGCTTCAATGCCGGCGGCCGGAATTGCGAACCGGCCTTCTCCACGGCAGGCGGACGCAAGGAAGAAACCGCGCCGTATCGGGAAACCGGAAAAGACTCTGGGGGACTGTCTGCTCATCTCAGTGGTATTTTTCAGGCTGATGCGGAATGCACGACAAAATCAGGAGGACAAACTTTTACGGAAGGGGAAGGACAATTTTCGTCACAGTGCAAAAAACGCTTTTAAAATGCTGTGTTACGTGGCAGTGGCCACTGGCCGCCAATGATCCCCGACCAGTTCGTTTACAGTACAGTCCACCTATTAAGCCCACTATAAATCAATTTACAACAATTGCAAAGCATTTTATACACCCTGCATGGCTTCAGTCGTCTTTTCCCCATCCCCCGGCCGGAGCCGCCTGAACGTCATACTGCCCGGCCTGGCGGAAGACGCGGCCTTTGGCGGAATGCTCTCGGCGCTTGAGCTTGCGCGACATCTGGCGCGCCATTACGACGCCTGCCGTTTTATCTCGCTCTATGACGACGCGGCCCGCTTCCGGCGGGGCGACGCCTCGCCGCACCGGCTCATCGGCGCCGCCGAGTGCTTTTTTACGTCCCCGGGCGATCCGCTGCCCTGCCATGCCGGAGACGTTTTCCTCGTCACCTACTGGGCCGGCTTCGCCTTCTGGGAGGCGGCGCACAACGCGCGGCTGCGCCACGCTCTGCCGGCGCTGCCCTTTTACTATTTCATCCAGGATTATGAGCCATCCTTTTCCCCTTTCGGACAAAAACACGCGCTCACGCTCAAAAGCTACGCCCGCGGCGAACTCACGCACGCGGTCGTCAACTCGGTCTGGCTGGCCGAACACCTGAAACAACACGGACACGCCTTTGCCAGAGAATACGTGCTCACCCCTTCTCTGAACGGGGATATCGCCGACTGGCTGGAAAAAACCGGTTTCCGCCTTCCGCCGAAGGACGGCGAGCGGACCCTCATCCTCTTTTACGGACGGCCCGGACTGGCGCGGAACTGCTTTGAACTGGGCGTTGAAACATTGAGCCGTTTCTTCTCCGGCCTGCCTCCGTCCGGACGGCGGCGCTTTCTGCCCCTGAGCGTCGGGCTGCCGCACGAGGATATGGCTCTTGCCGGCGGGACCGTGCTGAAGAGTCTGGGACGCCTGCCCATACATGACTATATCGCCCTGCTCGCCAAAGCCCATGTCGGGCTTTCGCTCATGATTTCGCCCCACCCCTCCTATCCGCCGCTGGAAATGGCCCTTTTCGGCATGCCCACCGTCACCACCGACTACGGCGTCAAAAAAATGCGGGAAGCCCATCCCCTGCTGCTCTCCGCGGCCTGGCCGGAGGTTGACGAACTCCTGCCGCTGCTGCGCGAGGGCGTCGTCAAGGCGCAAAAGCTCAACTCCGCCGCGCGGCGGGCGGTCATGCCGAGTGCGCTCAGCAGGCTGAACTGGGCGGAAAACTTCGCCTCGCTCAACATCGCGCCCATCACGCCCTGAAAGCGGATTCAGGCATGAGAGACGCCTCCAGCGCCTTTCCGGCCCCCACGGAACGCCCCTTCTCCAATTCCGCGAAAAAACCGCTGTCCTTCCGCATGGCGTTTTCAGCGGCGCTACGCGCGCGCCGGGGATTCCGCGGCGCTTGCCAAACAGGTCTCCAGGCTTTACATACTCTCCATCGTTTCATTCCGCGAAAAAGGCCCCGCCGGAAATGCTTACACCGGCTTCGCGGCCTGTCAAAGCATTTTTCCCGGCGAAACAAAAAGGAATTCCGATGGACGGCAGCAAACGCGGCATCCGCATTGAAAAGGCCCGGCAGCACAATCTCAGAAACATCAGCCTCACCATACCCCGCGACGAACTTGTGGTGATCTGCGGTCCGTCCGGCTCCGGCAAGTCCACGCTGGCCTTTGACATTGTTTACGCCGAAGGGCAGCGCCGCTATGTGGAATCCCTCTCGGCCTACGCCCGGCAATTCCTGCCCAAGATGAACAAGCCGGATGTGGAAAAGATTGAAGGACTTTCTCCGGCGATTTCCCTGGAACAACAGAGCGTTTCACGCAATCCCCGCTCCACCGTTGGCACGGTGACCGAAATCCACGATTTCCTGCGCGTGTTTTTCGCGAGGCTCGGGCACATGCACTGCCCTTCCTGCGGCCGCCCCATTGAAACCCGCTCGGCGGATGAAATCATCAGCGACATCCTCGGCCTGTCCGAAGGCACGAAATTCATGATCATCGCGCCGCTGGTGGATTTGCAAAAGGGGACCCACGCCGAAAAATTCAAAAAACTCAAGGCCGAAGGATTTGCCCGCGTCCGTGTGGACGGCGTATTTTACACTCTGGACGATGTCCCCGCTCTGGACAAAAACAAAAAACACACCGTCGATCTGGTGGTGGACCGCCTGGTGTCCAGGGCGGGCATACGCGGCCGCCTGGCCGATTCCGTGGAGCTCGCCCTGCGCTGCGGCGAGGGCAGGCTGATTCTGCACGAGCCGGACGCGGCAAAAACAAAGGGAAGCAGTGGAGACACCATCCACTCCACCACTTCCGTGTGCCCGCGGTGCCGCGTTTCCCTCCCCGCGCCAAGCCCGCAGCTTTTTTCCTTCAACGGCCCCCAGGGCGCCTGCCCGCGTTGCGTGGGGCTGGGCGCCATAGACTATTTCGAACCGCGCCTCATCGCGCCCAACAGGGGCCTTTCCCTTAAAGAAGGAGCGCTTCTGCCCTGGAGCGGCAAAACGCTTTTCCGTTACGAAGCCGCGCTCAAGGCCCTGGGCGAGCGCTTCGCCTTCAGCCTGTCCGCGCCCCTCGGCCGATTTTCCGACGAGGCCCTGGCGGCCCTCTTTTACGGAGAGGACGCGCGCGGCAAGGCCGCCGGGGCCTCCCTCGGCCTGCGCCGCAACTGGATGGGCGGCAACGTGGCCCTGGGCGCCGAGGGAGACTACCAGAGCGAACACTTCGTCCATGTGCGGGAAAAATCCCGCATTGATCACGCCAACATGACCAGGCGCTGGCCCGGCGTTGTTCCACTGCTTGAGGCGGGCATGCAGTACGGCGACGCTTGGCGGGAAGAACTGGCCCGCTTCCGGCAGTCCACCGGCTGCCCGGACTGCGGGGGAACGCGCCTCAGGCCGGAAGCCCTCGCCGTGCGCGTGGACGGCCTGAACATTGCGGAATTCTGTTCCCTTTCAGTGGAGCGGGCTCTCGCATGGCTGCGGGATCGCGCCTTTGAAGGCATGCGCGAACGCATTGCCGAACCGCTGCTGAAGGAACTCACGCGCCGCCTGTCCTTCATGCTCAATGTCGGGCTGGAATACCTCTCCCTGGACCGTTCCATGACCACTCTTTCCGGCGGCGAGGCCCAGCGCATACGGCTGGCCTCCCAGCTCGGTTCCGGCCTTGTGGGCGTGACCTACGTGCTGGACGAGCCTTCCATCGGCCTGCACCCGCGCGACAACCAGCGCCTGCTGGGCACATTGCGTTCCCTGAAGGAACGCGGCAACACCGTGCTGGTGGTGGAACACGACGAGTCCACCATCCGCGCGGCCGACACGGTGATTGAGCTTGGACCCGGCTCCGGTTCCCAGGGCGGGGAAATCATGTTCCAGGGCACGGCGGAGGAACTCGTCACTTCGGCCGACACCCTCACGGCCCGCTATCTGCGCGGGGACGAGAGCATTCCCCCGCCGGAGGCGCGGCGCGGGGCGCGGGGCGAAATTGTGCTGCGCGGCGTGACCACCCACAACCTGCGCGGCATCGACTGCCGCATCCCTCTCGGCGTGCTGACCTGCGTGACAGGGGTTTCCGGTTCCGGCAAAAGCTCTCTGGTGGTGGACACCCTGTACAAGCACCTGGCCATCGGCCTTGGCCTGCGCGTGGACCAGCCGGGCAGCATAGGCGGTCTCGCCTACGCGGGCGGGCAGGCCATAGAGCGGCTGGTGGCCATTGACCAGACGCCCATCGGACGTACCCCCCGCTCCAATCCGGCCACCTACACCAAAATTTTCGACGAAATACGCCATATCTTCGCCATGACCCAGGACGCCAGACGTAGCGGCTACACCCAGGGGCGTTTCAGCTTCAACGTGCGCGGCGGCCGTTGCGAGGCCTGCGGCGGCGACGGACAAGTGCGCGTGGAAATGCACTTTCTGCCGGATGTCTACGTCACCTGCGACGTGTGCAAAGGCAGGCGCTACAACCATGAAACCCTGGAGGTGCGCTACAAGGGCCTCAATATCGCTGAAGTTCTGGATTTGACCGTACATCAGGCGCGCGGGCTTTTTGAGAGTTATCCGGGCCTTGAGCGGCGCCTTGCCGTGCTGGAACAGGTGGGACTTGAATATCTGCGCCTGGGGCAGCCGGCCACCACCCTTTCCGGCGGCGAAGCCCAGCGGATCAAAATTTCGCGGGAACTGGGCAAAAAATCCCTGCCCGGCAGCATGTATATTCTGGACGAGCCGACCACAGGACTGCACATGCACGAGGTGGGCAAACTCATCAGAGTGCTGCACGCCCTGGTGGACAAAGGCGCGAGCGTGGTGGTGATCGAGCACAATACCGACATGATCCTCGCGGCCGATCATGTTCTGGACATGGGGCCCGGCGGCGGGGAAAACGGCGGGCTGATTGTTTCCGCCGGCACGCCGGAAGCCGTCGCGGCGGACCCCGATTCCGTGACGGGCCGCTTTCTGATGCGGGAGAGGACGGACAGTCGCAGGCGTAACCGGCAAAAAAATTAGACTTTTTCTAAAAATCCTTGCCTCCCGGACAAAAGCGTGGCACTATTTGCCGCGCGTCGTAACTGTCTGTTACCGGGAACCGCCAGTGCTGCCAAGGGATCTCAAATATCTCGTCGTGGGCGCCGGCCTGTGGGGCGGCGTTCTTGCCGAACGCATCGCCTCGGCGCTGGGCGAACGCGTTCTGGTAATCGACAGGCGCGCCCACACCGGCGGCAACTGCCGTTCCTTCATTGATCCGGACACGGGCATTGAATGCCATGCCTACGGCACACATGTCTTTCACACGGCCATTCCCCGCGTGTGGGAGTACGTCAGCCGCTTTACGCGTTTCACCCCCTACAGACACAAGGTGCTTACGGAGCACAGGGGCAGGGTCTATCCCATGCCCGTCGGCCTGGCCGCCGTCAACATGTTTTACGGCCTCAATCTGCGGCCTTACGAGGTAGACGGCTTTATCCGCCGCGAGGCCGCCGCGTCCGCGGGCGGCGGCGAGCCGGCCAATCTTGAGGAAAAGGCGGTATCCCTCGTCGGGCGACCCCTCTACGAGGCGTTTATCAAGGGCTACACCCGGAAACAATGGGAAAAGGATCCCGGGGAGCTGCCTCCCGACATCATCACCCGGCTGCCCGTGCGCGCCGACTACAATACCGACTATTTCAGCGACCCCTGGCAGGGCATGCCGGAGCGGGGCTATGCGGCCATGTTTGACGCGCTCTTCCGGAATCCTCTCATAGAAGTGCGCACCGGCCTCGCCTACGCCGACATTGCCGGAAACATCCCGCCCGCCTGCACGGTTCTGTATTCCGGCCCCCTGGACGAACTCTGCGGTTATGCCTTCGGCGCGCTGGAATGGCGCGCCCTGCGCTTCGAGCGCGACATCCTGCCCTATCGGGATGCCCAGGGAACGGCCGTGCTCAATCAGGCGGATGTGGAGATACCCTGGACGCGCTCGCACGAATTCAAGCATCTTCACCCCGAACGCGGCCCCCAGGGAAACAGGACCATAGTCGCGCGGGAATATTCCCATGCATGCCTAAAGGGGGACGAGCCGTACTATCCCGTCAACACCCCGGAAAACCAGTCTTTGCAGGGCAGGTACCGGGCACTCCTGGCGGAGAAAATGCCCCGTGTCGTGCCCGGCGGCCGCCTTGGCGGCTACCGCTACCTGGACATGGACAAAACCGTTGACGAGGCGCTTGACCTTTTTGAAACGTTGCGCGCCCGCGCAAGCGGAGAGAACTGCGCGTGAACCCGGAATCCACATGGAACGTATGCGTCAGGGCCTGAACGGAGAAATGGGCATTTTGTCCATACAGGAAAAATGCGCTTTCGTGCGGCGGCAGAACCGTCTGATGATGCTGGAAGGCAATACGGCCGTAATTTTTGCCGATTCCCTGAGCGAAGACCCCGACTTTGAAAATTCGCGGCCGGCCCAGACACTCTTTCTCTACTGCCTGAACCGGGCCGCCTGGGCCATGCCCCTGCGGGCGGATGTCATGAAAACGCTGGAGGAAATCAGCCCCGACGCCCGGCGGAAAATCGGTCTGGACCTCGTGCGGGGAAGCGCCCTGCCTCCGGACCTGGAGCAAAAAATATTCGGCGGACGCGAACAGACATCTGACGCCCTTTACAACGCCACGCTGGAGATACTGACCAAAAATCCGGAGCATATCGGCGCGGCCGAAGCCCTGCTGCACATGGATTTTCTGTTGTTCCGCGATCCGGCCGTCTGGCTGGGCAAATTTCGCTGCCCTTCCGGGCTGGCGGATTTGTGGCGTTGCGCGCTTTTTCTGCACTACGCGGGCCGGGGCCGCTGGGCTGACGCCCTGCCGCTGTGGGAACAGATCCCGGAAGAACGCCGCAACCCGTATGCCCGCGTTTACGCCGCGGACAACTACATTCTTGCCGGGGACGCCGATTCCGGCGTCAAGGCCTATGCCCGTGCCCTGCGGCAGGACGGAGCGCTGTATCCCGTCTCCTTGCGCCTGGAAGCCCTGCTCTCTCCCACAATGCCAAGGCCGGTGCTCCTCGCGCGACGCAAAACGGCCATCTGCCTCTATTCCTGGAACAAGGGGCCGGTGCTCTGGCAGACCCTGCGCGCGCTCGCCCGGACGGATACGGGAAATTCGCCGATCTTTGTCCTGCTCAACGGCTGCACGGACGACAGCCTGTCCCGCGTGCTGTCCCTGCGGGATCTTTTTCCCGGCCGGACCTATAAAATCATCAATCTCCCCATAAATATCGGCGCGCCCGCGGCCCGCAACTGGCTCCTCCATCTGCCGCGGGTACAGGCCTGTGACTATGTGGCCTTTATGGATGACGATGTGGTCATGCCCAAAGACTGGCTCATACGCTACCTCACGGAAATGGAAAAAGACCCCCGAAACGCCGTGGTGGGCTGCAAGGTTGTTTTTCCGCCGAACCATGCCGAAGCCCCGGTGCTGCAGAGCCTCTATTATTCCGTGCGCACGGCCCGCGCCGGCCTGCTGCGGATGGGCACGGGCACGCCCGCCGAAAACGCGCGCGACACGGGCCTGTACACGTTTACGCGGCCCTGCCTGCATGTGATGGGCTGCCTGCATCTGCTGCGCGTGAGCGCCCTGAAGGAGATCGGGGATTTCGACATCGGCTTTTCCCCCTCCCAACTGGATGATGTGGAGCATGACCTGCGCACGGCCCTCACGGGGCGCAAAATCATCTACTGCGGTGAGGTGACTTGCGAGCACCACCAGAAATCCGGCGCGGCCCTGGCAAAAAACCTCATCGCCGCGCAAGCGGCCACAGGCCCCGTGGTGGGGCACGACGTCAAACTGCTGTTCAAGCACCTGCCCAACCTGAAACGGCTGGCCGGGCTGGCCGACGGCGTGTAGAGGAAGACGCGCTCAAGGCCGCCGGGCAAACTCATCGCTGTCCGCCGGGTCTTTTCAATAGAGCAAATCTGTGTTTTCTTGACATACATTTTTCAGGTTGGCAACGCTTTGGCGGGGATTACATCAGGTGTTCCCCTAAAAATACCGGGCAATCAGCGTTATCAGCAGCAGGGAGAGGGAAACCGGCAGCATTTTGCGCACAATCTCCGGGCCCCTGTTCATGGCCATGCGGCTTCCGAAAATATTGCCCGCTATATTGGCGAGGGCCATGGACGCGCCCAGGGCAAAGACCACGCTCCCCCCCAGAAGAAAGCCGGTCAGGCCGCCGACGTT
Source organism: Desulfovibrio sp. (assembly GCA_031291035.1). GTDB lineage: Bacteria > Desulfobacterota > Desulfovibrionia > Desulfovibrionales > Desulfovibrionaceae > Desulfovibrio. The sequence continues at coordinate 34,165 of JAISLI010000001.1, read as the reverse complement.
GGAAGCCAGATTGAATGTCTTGGTGGTGCCGCTGGCCCGGACAAGATCCATTTTCAGCAGAAAATACAAACCCAGCAGCAAAAAGGTGCCTGTTCCCGGCCCCAGGAACCCGTCATAAAAGCCGATTCCGAAACACACCGGCACAATGCGCGCCCAGATTGCGGCGCGGCCGGGGGAAACCGGTTTCCCGCGCTCCCTTCCGCGGACAAAGGTCAGCACCGCGACAAAGGGCAGGACAAAAATAATGATTCCGGCAAGCGTTTCCGGATTGAGCAAAAGCGCGGCACGGCTGCCCGCATACGCTCCAAGCAGGGCAAAGGGAATGCCCTTCACGGCGATGTCCCATTTCACGGCTTTGCCGCGGGCATAGAGAAGAAGGGAAAAAGCCGTGCCGCAGGTGGACATGCACTTGTTTGTGCCCAGAGACAGATGCGGCGGCACGCCGGCCACAAGCAGGGCGGGCAGGCTGATGAGTCCGCCGCCACCGGCGATGCTGTCAATAAATCCGGCGGCGAAGGCGGCGGCAAGCAAAAAAAGGACAGCGCCCGAGGTCAGTTCTTCCATATCTGAAGATAAATCGCATCCGCCTGTTTACAGCAATTGACGCTTGAAACAGTCCGCTTACGACGGGCAAGGCCGGCCCGCTCCTGTTGCGCGCGCAATTATGCTTGACATGCGCAGTTCGGCGACTATACTGCACCTCCCGAATTAAAGCAAATCCGCGAGGTGCAGTATGACTGTTTTGCAGAATGCCGCGAAAACCCCTGACGGCGTTACCCTGAACGGCTTTCTTCTTTCTCCGGTCGTGGAACAGTGCTCCGGCTGCGAGCGCGTGCGCCGGTTCGAGGAGCAGGATTTCTGCTCCAGCTACGCCAATCCCGGCAGCAAATGGAACGGCGGGCGCTGCAATTTTGCCACCCACATCAAGAAGGCGCAGGCGACGACAGCCAAGGTGAACCCCCTGAAGGCCTCCAAGCGCGCCGCCAAGGGCCGCTGAAGCGACAGCCGCTTTTTCCGCCGCAGGTCGCCCATGCCCGACGCCGTTTTTGACTGCATTGTCACGGGCGGCGGCCATGCCGGATGCGAAGCCGCTGTCGCCCTGGCCAGGCTTGGGCACAGCGTTCTGCTGATCACCGGCAATGTCGATCGTCTGGGGCACCTTTCCTGTAATCCCGCCATCGGAGGACTTGCCAAAGGTCACCTCACGCGGGAGGTTGACGCCCTCGGCGGCATGATGGGCCTGTGGGCCGATGCGGCGGGCATACAGTTCCGCACGCTGAACCGGAGCAAAGGGCCGGCTGTGCGCGCCACGCGGGCGCAGATCGACAGGGATGCCTATCAGCGGGCGGTACGGAAAACCCTTTTTTCCACCCCGGGGTTGCGGGTCTGGCAGGACACGGTAACATCCGTCGCCCGCGATGGCCGCCGCGGCGTTGCCGTGTCCACCTCCCAGGGACTCGCCTTCGCCGCCCGGCATGTGTTGCTGACCACCGGCACTTTTCTGGACGGACGCATTCATATCGGCCTTAACAGCAGCCCCGGCGGACGCCTTGGGGATGCGCCGGCCATCGGGCTCTCCCAAAGCCTGCGGGATATGGGCCTCAGCCTTGGACGCCTGAAAACAGGCACCACGCCGCGCATTCTGCGCTCATCCATAGACTGTTCACGCCTGCAGGAACAGCCGGGAGAGACCCCTCCCCCGCGTTTCAGTTTTCGCGGTCCCGGCCCCCGCCTCAGGCAGACGTCCTGTCACATCACCTGGACGAATCCGGCGACGCATCAAATCATCAGGGACGCCCTTGACAGGTCGCCCCTGTTTACCGGTGTCATCAAGGGCACGGGCGCGCGTTACTGCCCCTCCATTGAAGACAAGATCGCCCGCTTTCCCGACAGGGAACGCCACCAGATATTTCTGGAACCGGAAGGCCTGGAGAGCGCGGAAGTTTACGCGAACGGCATTTCCACCTCCCTGCCGCTGGATGCGCAGGAAGCCCTGCTGCGCTCCATCTCCGGGCTTGAGCGTTGCGTTATGGTGCGCCCCGGATACGCCATCGAGTACGATTACGCCGACCCCATACAGCTCGGGCCCACGCTTGAGTGCAGGGAGATTCCCGGCCTCTGGCTTGCGGGACAGATCAACGGCACTTCGGGTTATGAGGAGGCGGCGGCCCAAGGTTTGTGGGCCGCCCTCAATATTTCGCAAGCGCTGCTGGGCAGGGCGCCTTTTCTCCCCGGCAGGGGCAGCGCCTATATGGCCGTGCTGACGGACGACCTCACAACCCTCGGCACGCGGGAGCCCTACCGCATGTTCACCTCGCGCGCGGAATACCGCCTCCTCCTGCGCGAAGACAATGCCGACCAGCGGCTGACCCCCCTCGGCCGCGACATGGGCCTCGTGGACGACGCCCACTGGCGGCTTTTCCGCGACAAGGAAAGAGCCTGCGCGGCTCTGGGACAAGCGCTTTCGGAAATCCGCATTCCTGCCGACAAGCGGGAATGCGGCATAGCGCGTTCCCGCTTGTCCCTTGAGGAAATTTTGCGCCGCCCGGATGTTGACATGGACAGGCTTTTCCATCTGCTGGACGCCCGGGAAACGCAAGAGACGCTCGCCGGCCTTGTGGCCGCGCTGGCGGGCTGCGACGGGGCGGCGCGCGAGCGCGTGCTGACGGACATAAAATACGCCGGGTATCTCGCCCGCGAAAAACGCCGCGTTGCCCGCGCGGCAAAGCTTGAAAACGCGCTCTTGCCGCCGGACATCAATTATGCCAAAGTAGCGGGGCTTTCCCTGGAAGCGCGGGAAAAATTGAGCCGGGCGCGTCCTCTCAGCCTGGGACAGGCGGGGCGCATTCCCGGAGTGACGCCAGCGGCCGTGGGCTGCCTCGAAATATATCTGCACAAGCTTGGCCGCCTGCGTTCTCAACCTCTGGGGATGGCGCCTGACAATGAATGAGCAAAATTATTTTTTTACACTGCTGGGCATTGCTGTCCTGCTGTGCCTCACGTTGACTTTTCTGTGGAAAATGCGCCGAACGCAAAAAGACGCGTCCCGTCGCAAAATCATCCTGATGGATTTGCTGCGAAAAGCCCAGGAGCAGAACGAGACCTTCGACATCAAACTTCTGGGGGAGGAAAACGCCAAATACGGCATCTCCGCCCTGCTGAAAAAAATAAACGACCAGCAGCTTGCAATGGATGTGCTGGAATATATTTCCGAGGAATGGATCGGCGCGGACATTGACGTGTATTTTCACGTCACCCTGCAGGCGGGGGCCATATTTTACAAATTCCGGGCCGGGGTGCAGAAGGTCAGCACACAGGGCCGGTGTTCCCGCCTTCTCATCACCCCGCCGCGGGATCTGGAAATTGGGCAGAACCGCAAATTCATCCGCGTGAGACCCCTCCGGGAATCAATACGCGCCATGGCCGTGTGGCGCCTTGACCCGACCCGCCACCTGCCGCGCGCAATCACCGAAATGGGGCCTCCGCTTTTTCACTACCGCCACGGCATGGAGGCCGCGCCTGTCGTCATGGAAAACATTTCCTCGACGGGCTTCGCCCTGCGCTTTTCCATCGATGCTCCGTCGGAGCCGCCCGCGTATCTGACAACCGGCTCACATCTGCTTTGCCTTGTCATCTACTGCCCTGACGAGGACCACGAGCAGTTCAACCTTTTCTGGAGCACCAACGAAATTGTCAACTTCCGCGCGGAAAAAAGTAAAAATTCCACCCTGGTTCTGGGAACCACGTTCACCAACTGGGCCATGCAGGAGCAAGGGAAAAAAGAAATACACTGGTTTCATACCTCTCCCACACGCGGGGTTATGCCCATCACCCAATGGGTTATGCGGATTGACAGACAACAGCGCCTGCTGGCGTAACGCGAGGCCGCAGGCGACGGAATGCCAACGGAATGTCAAGGAGGCAGTTTTGGACGGAAGTTCAGAATCCCACAGTACACTCTGGTCGCGCCTGGGCCGGCTTTTCGGGCACGACGACGAAAAATCCCTGAAAAAAGCCATTGTCGAAGCAAGAGCCGTCGGTTGCGTGGACACGGACGAAGAATCCATGCTGTTGCGCATCCTGCGCTTTGACGACCTCCAGGTGCAGGACACCATGATCCCCCGAACAGACATTGACTGCGTGCCGGACGACATGCCCCTGCCGGAAGTGGCCCGCCTGGTGGTGGAGTCCGGGCATTCCCGCATCCCCGTATATAAGGAGACCCGCGACAATATCGTGGGCATTCTCCACGCCAAGGATCTGCTGCGCAGTCTCACTGAACCGCAAAACGCCGGACTGCCTGTCTCACGCGTCATGCGCGAACCGTTTTTCGTGCCGGAAACCAAATCCATCCGCACCCTTTTGCAGGAATTCCGGGCACGCAAACAGCATATCGCCATCGCGCTGGACGAATACGGCGGCACGTCCGGCCTCATTACCATCGAAGACGTGCTGGAAGAAATTGTGGGCGATATTGAGGACGAACACGACGCCCCCCGCGAAGAGGACATCCGTCAGGCCGGCGAGGGCGTTTATGAAATGACGGGCCGCGCCCTTCTGGAGGATCTGGCGGAACTCGGCATTGCCCTGGCCTCGGACGAAGTGGACACCATAGGCGGCTATCTGAGCACGGAAGCGGGGCATGTGCCCGCGCCGGGAGAAATGTTCGCCCTTGGCGGCTGGACGTTCACCATGCTGGACGCGGACAGGAAACTCATCCACCGCCTGCGCGCCGCGCCGGCAGAAAACACGGACGACCCCGCGCCGGAAACAGCGTAAACGCCGCCGGAGACGCCCGGCCCCTCTGGAGCAATTACAGCAAGTAACGCTTGAAAAAGTCCGATTACGGCGGGCAAATCCAGCCTGCTCCTGTTTCGCGGCAAGGATTTCCCAGCAAATCCTTGCAGAACGGTTCATTCGTTTCATTCGTGAACCGCTCTATTCATCAAAACCCAAATACTCGGACAGGATGATCTTGAGGCCGAATCCGGGGAAATGCACCTGCATTCTGTCCGGCGGGATATGTTTGATTACCTTGCCAGGCCCGAAAATGCGGTGGCGGCAGGGCATGCCCACCGCCCCGGCGCCCGGCGTTCCGGTCCCGCCTCCGTCCGTAACGGCCCGCGGCGCCGCGCTCCGGGGGGACTGCCCGGCGGACGCGCGGCGGGTGAGGACGCCGCCGAAGCCTTCGATCCAGGTCTCCACAACATCCGGAGACAGTTCCCGCAGAAAGGGGCTCTGCCCCACGTACAGCACACCCCGTTCGGCGCGGCTGTAGATGGAAGCCGGAGCATAGAGGTCAAGATGCCTGCGCGCCCGCGTGCAGGCGACGTACAGGAGCCGGCGTTCCTCCTCAAAATCGTCCTGCCGCGCCAGGGCATGGCGCGAGGGGAAACGATCCTCCACCAGATCAAGAACCAGAACGGCGTTCCATTCCAGGCCCTTGGCGGAATGCACTGTGGAAAGCGTGATGCGGTTTTCGTCCTCTTCGTCCTCCTCCGGCGATTCCAGGGCGAGGTCCGCCACAAAGCCGTCCAGGGCGGCATAGCCCGCGGCCATCTGGATGATTTCCTCCAGGCCCTGCCGCCGCCGCGGCCAGTCGTCCGGATAGGCCGCTTCCAGCTTGGGGAAGTAATGTTCCAGAATGGCGGACAGAATATCCACCGGATTTTGCGGCAGAGTCCTGAGCTCCGCGACAAAGCGCATGTCTTCCAACAGACCGGGGAAACGGGCGAAAACACTGGACAGAGCTTTTTCGTCCCGCAGGGTCAGGGCAAGATGAAGCCTCTGGACTGTTTTCGGCCCCACGCCGCTGTGCAGCGCGGCCACGCGCGCAAAGGCGGGCATATCCAGAGAATTGATGACGAGGCGCGCATAGGCGATGACATCCTTGACATGAGCGGCCTCGGCATACCGCAGGCCACCGTATTTGCGGAAGGGGATGCCCGCGTGCTGCAGGGCCATTTCCAAATGGTAGGAGTGAAAACCCGCCCGGAAAAGCACCGCGATTTCATGGGGCGGGAAGCAATCCAGCAGTTCCCGGATGCGGCGCGCCACAAGGCCCGCCTCGCTCATGTCGCTCTGGGGGATTACAAGACGCACGGGTTCCCCGTCCCGCCGCCGGGTAAAAAGATGTTTGCGGAAGGACTCCGCCGCATTGGCGAGCAGGGCGTTGGCCACATCCAGCACCGGCCCGGTGGAACGGTAATTTTCCTCCAGGCGGATAACGCGCGCGCCGGGGAACGATTTGGGAAAATCCAGAATATTTCGCACAGTGGCCCCGCGAAAGGCATAGATGGACTGCGCTTCATCGCCCACGGCCATGACGTTGCACGACGTTTGCTCCCCCATGTCCTCCGCCCCTCCGAGAAGGCGGACGATGCGGGCCTGAACGCGGTTGGTGTCCTGGTATTCGTCCACGAGGATGTGGGTGAAGCGGCGTCGCAGGGCGGCCGCCGTTTCGGATTCCCCGAGCAGAATTTCCAGTTCAAAGAGCAGATCGTCATAATCCAGCAGGCATTTTTCCCGGCGCCAGACGGCATACGCGGCCTCAAGGCGTGTCAGGTCCTCAAGGTGCGGCAAAAAATGAAAGGCCTCGCGCTCCAGAATTTCGGCAAGCGGCAATTCCTTGTTGCGGGCCTTGCTCAAAAGACCCGCGATGGTCTGCGTTTTGGGAAAGGAACGGTCGCCTTTGCCGAGCTTGAGAGAGTCCTTGCAGTGTCTGAGGGCATCGTTGACGTCAGGGCCGTCCATGAGGGTGAAAGGCCGACCCTCAAGCCAGGCGGGCGGGCTTGCCCGGAGCGCGCCATAGGCGAAGGAGTGGAAGGTGCCGCCCTGCGCGCCCGAAAGGCCCTGATTGAGCAGAATGGCGGCCCGGTGCAGCATTTCCCGCGCGGCCTTGCGCGTGAAGGTCAAAAGCAGGATGGACTGCTGGGCGATTCCGCGCTCGGCAAGCCAGGCAAGCCGGTAGACAATGGTGCGCGTTTTGCCGCTGCCCGCGCCGGCAACGACCAAAACAGGCCCGTCGCCGCAGGTGACGGCTTCGCGCTGGGCTTCGTTCAGATCGGTGGCGTAATCAATCATGCCGCTCTTGGGAGCTTTCGTTTTCCAGCGCCTCGGCAAGCTCCCGAAAGGCCTCAAGGCTGCTCAATGCTTCTTCTTCCGTGAGGGCGTGCATGGCAAAGCCGGCATGGACGATAAGATAGTCGCCGATTTTGGGACGTTCCGGCAAAAGCATGGTTGAGGCGGTAAGAAAAGTCCGGCTGTTGCCCACGCGGACGCGGGCCATGCTTTCTCCCTGCAATTCCACAACCTGTACGGGGATGGCAAGACACATGGGCGTATACTCCAGAGATCGGCGGATTTCAACATATTCTCGGCAAAGGCACGCCCTCCGGCATGGAGAGAAGCCTGACGCCGCCGATGCGGGTTTTCAGGGAAACGCGCGGCGTTTTCCCCGCCGCCGTCACTTCGCCTATGCGGGCCGCTTCCGCGCCGCAGGGAAAATTCCGCATGGCCGCGAGTGCCGCCTCCGCGCGTTCCGCCGGCAGGATGCAGACGCATTTGCCCTCATTGGCAAGGTACAGCGGGTCCAGCCCCAGGCAGGAGCAGCCGTTCCTCACGGATTCATGCACGGGAATGGCTTCCTCTTCCAGAACAAGAGAAACTCCCGACTGCCCGGCAATTTCGTTGAGCGTCGCCACAAGGCCGCCGCGCGTGGGATCGCGCAACGCATGCACAGGCCCCGCCTGTTCAATGACAGCCGCGACCATCCTGTTCAGGGGGGCGGAATCCGAAGCCACATCCGTCAAAAAGGACAGGTTTTCACGGCTGCCCATGACGGTAAGGCCGTGATCGCCAACGGCCCCGCTCACAAGCACCGCGTCGCCCGGCCGCGCGTTGCGCCCTGAGGGCGCGGGATCGGCAAAAACGCCGCCCACGCCGGTGGTGGTGATGAACATTTTGTCGCACGCGCCGCGGGGCACTACCTTGGTATCGCCGGTCACAATCAGAACGCCCGCCTCCTTCGCGGCCCTAGCCATGTCCGCGGTCACGCGGTCAAGCAATTCCAGAGACAGCCCCTCTTCCAGAACAAAAGCGCAGCTCAGGTATTGCGGGCGCGCGCCGAGCATGGACACGTCGTTCACCGTGCCGTGCACGGCCAGCGTGCCGATGCTGCCGCCCGGAAAAAAGAGCGGCGTGACGGTATAGGCGTCCGTACTCATGGCAATGGGCGGGCGTATGTCTTCGATAAAGGCCGCGTCGTCCATGCGCCCCAGCAGGGGGTTGTCAAAATGCCGAATGAAGCATTCATCGACAAGCCGCCGGGAGGCGCGCCCCCCGCTGCCCGCGTCCAGCAAAAGAGTGTCTTTCATTGATATTCCACATAGTTGTGCCAGGCGGCGCAACTGCCCTCCGTGGAAACCATGCAGGGTCCCACCGGCGAGGCCGGGAGGCATTTTTTGCCGAAGAGCGGACATGCGGGCGGGCTGATGCGCCCCCTCAGCACATCCCCGCATCGGCATCCTTTGGGGGAGGAGCTTTTCGACCGGGCGACGCCGAAGCGTTTCAGGGCGTCCATATCGGCGTATTCCGGCCGCAGGGCAAGACCGCTTTCGGGGATGGCCCCCATGCCGCGCCACAGGGCGTCGACGGGCGCAAATACCTGTTCCGTCACGGCCCGCGCCCTGGGGTTGCCCGCCTCATTCACGGCGCGGGGATAGGCGTTGCGCACCGCCGGGGCATTATCCCGCGCCTGCTCGGCCATGAGGCAGAGGGCCAGCAGGATGTCCGCCGGCTCAAAGCCGCCCACCACGGCGGGGACGCGGAACCGCTCCGCCAGAAACGCATAGGGGGCAAGGCCGATGACCGTTGATACGTGTCCGGGCAACAAAAAGGCGTCAATTTTTGTTTCTCCCTCACGGATGTCGTCCAGCAGGGCGCGCAGGGCGGGCGGCACGAGTTTGTGCAGGGAAAGCACGCAAAAATTGCCGATTTTTTCCCGGCGGGCCGTCAGCAGGACGGCGGCCACCGTCGGGGCCGTGGTTTCAAAACCTATGCCGGGGAAGACGACCACGGCGTCCGGATTTTTTTTGGCCAGGATCAGCGCCTCCAGGGGCGAATAGACGACCTCCACGCGCGCCCCCCCCGCCTTGGCGTGTTTGAGACTTTGACCGTCGGGGCCGGGCACGCGCAGCATGTCCCCGAATGTGGCCAGAATAACCCTTTCCCTGCCCGCCAGATCCAGAATCATGGAAATTTCCTCGTCGTGCGTGACGCAAACGGGACAGCCCGGCCCTGAAAGATGGGTGACGGAGGCCGGCAGCATCGAGATCAGCCCGCTTTGAAAAAGGGCCACGGTATGCGTGCCGCAAACTTCCATAAAACGCAGGGAGCGTCCGCCGAGGGCTCGTTCAAGGCGGGCGAGAAGCGCGCGGCAGAGCCGCGGATCCTGAAATGCCGATTCACTGAACATGTTCTCCCGGCGTCGTGATTACAGATTGGCGGCGTACCAGTCCCCGGCAAGGCGCAGACCCTGCCGGACGTCATATTGCGGCTCATAGCCGAGCAGCTTTCCGGCGCGGCGTATGTCCGCCAGGGAATGGCGCACGTCTCCCGCCCGGAAGTCCCGGTGCACGGCAACGGCTCCGGCGGCCTCCGGCAGATGGCGCGACACTTCCTCGCGTATCAGCGCGAAGAGTTCGTTGAGCGTTGTCCGCTGCCCGAAGGCCACGTTGTATATCTTGTCCCTGGCCTCGTCCCGGGCCAGAGAGGCGAGCAGATTGGCCTGCACCACGTTGTCTATATAGCAGAAATCACGGCTGGTTTCCCCGTCGCCGTTCACATGGACGGTCTCTCCCCTGAGGAGGCCGGCAAACCACTGCGGGATAACGGCGGCATAGGCGCCGCAAGGATCCTGCCGCCGCCCGAAGACATTGAAATAGCGCAGGCCGATGGAGGTAAAGCCGTAACAGCGGGCAAACACCCCGGCGTACAGTTCGTTCACATACTTGGTGACCGCGTAGGGGGAAAGCGGGCTGCCGATGTTGTCCTCCACCTTGGGCAATTCCGGCGAATCGCCGTATGTGGAGGAGGACGCCGCGTAGACAAAGCTCTTTACTCCCGCATCGCGCGCGGCCACCAGCATGTTGACAAAGCCCGTGATGTTGCAGCCGTTGCTGAGGACGGGGTCGTCAATGGAGCGCGGCACGGAACCGAGCGCCGCCTCGTGCAACACATGGTCCACGCCGGCGCAGACCTCGCGGCAGGTTTCCATGTCCCGGATGTCGCCTTCCACAAAGGTAAAGCGCCTCCAGGCGTCGGAACCCGCGGCGGCTTCCACCATGTCGAGATTTTTCCGGTGGCCGGTGAGAAAGTTGTCCAGCCCGACGACCGTCTGGCCCAGGCTCAGGAGATGCTCCAGCAGGTTGGAGCCGATAAATCCCGCCACGCCGGTGACGAGCCAGCGGGAAGGCGCGGCCCGCAGGGCGTCGCGCAAGGCGGAGTAGGCGTTCATGAACTGTCCTCGGGTTTTTCCGCTGAAATATATACACGCATTCCGGGCCTCTTGCAAGAAAAGGTTTTATCCCTTTGGAAAACCGTTGTCCAGGATGGGTCATTTTTACCACGCCACTCAACGGCTCTGGCACTCCGCCAGCCGGAAAAATTCGTCCGGCTTCAGGATGGTTATTTTATTGCCTTCCACCGGGCCGAGCATCCCGTTTTCTTCCTGTTGGCGCAGTATCCTGTACAGCGAAATCCTGTTCATTCCCAACAGGCAGGATATTTCCCGCTGGCTGAGGTCAATACGCGCCAGCGGCGGATCGCTGCCCGGCTCAAGCCGGTGCGCAAGAAATTTGCACAGCCGCACCAGCGCGGTGTCCAGATACAGAGCTGAGGCATGATGGGCCATATGCCGCATTTTGCAGGCCATGGACTGCAAAAGATTGATGAGCAGATCAGGCCGCGTCCTGGCGATGTTGTCAACGCACTCCCGCGAAAAGATGTAAATGACGCAATGTTTGGCGCACACGAAAAGGTTCTCGGCAGGCAGGGGGTCAAAACAGGGAACCTCGCCGAAAAGACAGCCCTCTTCAATGTACCAGAGAATTTTTTCAACCCCGTCCAGACTCCAGTGCGTCAGCCGCACACTGCCCCGATCCAGAAAGTGCAGGGCCAGATTGACGTGCACATGGTGCCCCTTGCGGTATTCGGCGCGCCTGCCCAGATGCAGCACTGAACGCCAGGGCAGATTGATGTTCCGCATTTCCTTGAACGCCAGACTTCGTGATCCGAACTTCCCGGTATGTTTCCGCATGACAGCACGTCCCGTATTTTGGGAAGCCCCGGACAATCGCCCAACGCCGGTTGACGCCTCCGTTTGGCGAGCCTTTGGCAAGAATTAACCCGGCGTTTTCCTTAACGGCCCTGCCTCCCGAAGAAAACAGGGCCGGAAAAAACGGCGACTCCGCGCTGTCCTTTGAGAAAAGCGCGTAATACGGCGTTGTTAGTGTGTGGCAAAAATCGGGCCAAATCACCTTTGAACATGGTTTCACCTAACAATGTAATATATAAATATTCCATAAAATTTGTTTACAGAACAACCAGAGATCAATATAGTACAGACTTAGCCAGGACTTGGCCCGAAGTCAAGCGCCCTGCCGTTTTGAACCCGCAACGGCCTTTGTTTGTCGGCCGGAATTATCCCGGCAAAAAAATATTTGTGAAATTTGTTACATTGGAAACACACCCGCGTGAAAATACCTGCCTAATGGCTTGTACACGGAAATACGCGCGCCCGGTTCCGGGGCGTCGCAGCACACCGAAAAAACGGCACAGGAGGGAGCATAAAAAACAGGCCATGATGTTCCGGCGCCCTTGGGCGGATGCCGGCACAAGCCGCCGGACTGGAATCAGTCAGCGGATGGAGCCGGCTGTGAATTAAAACACTTTCAACAGGGAAGGAGAAACAGCGATGAAAAAAACAGCGACACTGCTGCTCGCGGCGGCCATTCTGCTGGGAGGGGCCGGCCAAAGTTCCGCTGTGGACTTCAAGGTCAAGGGGAGCTGGCAATTCTCGTTTGATTATATCAACGGCGGCAATTTCATGGGGAAAAACCGCCAGGGCAAGCACACCATCGGCCAACAGTGGGCCGCCGTCCGCCAGCAGCGGGACGAGTTCGAGGCCATACAGCGCGTACACCTGCAACTGTCGGCGATAGCCTCCGAACGCCTTTCCGGCACCGTGTTTTTTGAAATAGGCGAGCAACGCTGGGGCATGGCCACGAACGACATCGGCGGCGCGCTGGGCGCGGACGGAACCAAAGCCGTCAAGGTCAAGCAGGCATACCTCGACTGGATGATACCCAATACTTCTCTCAAGCTGCGCATGGGCCTGCAGGGCGTCAAGCTGCCCGGATTCGCCGTTGACACCCCCATCCTGCAGGATGATGCGGCCGGAATCACCGCCTCCTGGACGTTCAACCCCCAGGTCAGCCTGTCGGGAATGTGGCTGCGCCCCTACAACGACAATTATGCCGACAGCGCTGTTCCGGCGAGAAACAACTACCTGGACAACTTTGACCTTTTCGGCCTGCTCGTGCCGGTTACCCTGGACGGGCTCAAAATCACGCCCTGGGGCATGGGCGGGGCGCTGGGACCACACGCGCTGTCGCCCGTAACCACGGCACCTCGCCTCGGCGGCAGCAAGTCGTTCACTCTTGCCAACCACAACTCGAGCCAGCCCATTGACGGCCTGCAGATCCGCGACGGCCTGTACCCGGCCGCTTTCAGTTCCGGGCGGGGCGCGTCATCCCTGCTGGACAGCGGTTACGCCGGCATGTTCTGGGGCGGGCTTACCGGGCAGTGGACCATGCCGGATCCCTTCCGCCTGACCTGGGATTTCGCTTACGGCAGCGTCAACAACGGCCGCGGCTACCTGAACCGGCAGGGCTGGTACGGCATGCTGGTTGCCGAATACGCCCTCGACTGGGGCCTGCCCGGCCTGTACGGCTGGTATTTCAGCGGGGATGACGGCGACGTGAACAACGGCTCCGAACGCCTGCCCTATCTGACGACCACCAACAACCTGTGGAATTCCCTGTCCACCTTCGGCTATCGGGGCAACCCCATCATCGGCGGCGCCAAGGGCGTCCTGGGCACAAACCCCACCGGAACCTGGGGCGTGGGAGCGCGGGTCAAGGACGTGAGCTTTTGGGAAGACATCAAGCACATCCTGCGCGTCCACTATTTCGGCGGCACGAACAACACGAAAATGGCCTCCTACATTACCGGACGGCACGCCACGGACGGCCAGGGACGGCAGATATACCGCAACAACACCGATTTCAACTCGTTCGGCACCTATCTCACCACTCTCGACACGGGCATGGAAATCAACCTGGACACCCACTGGAAGGCCGCGGAAAACCTGCTCCTGACCTTTGAGCTGGGGTACATCCACCTCTGGCTGGACAAGGACGTGTGGGGAAAATACGAAAATTCTCCCGGCGACAGCCTCAACGTCAAGGACGCCTGGAAAACCTCGCTGAACTTCATCTACTCGTTCTAAGGACAATCATCGCTTGAAACAGTTCGTTTACGTTTGACAATGACAATGCCGGGCCTGGCGGACGCTTCGCCGTCAGGCCCGGCAAAACAAAACATCACACAGGACTGAACTATGAGCAACGCCAACTCCCCCCCGACAGCGGCGGCGGGCAAAAATTTGTGGCAGTATACGGCCTCGGCCGTCGGTATTTTGATCGTCTTCGGTTTCGGATGTCTGCCGCCCATTGACCCCATCACTCCCATGGGCATGAAAGTGTTCGGCATTTTTCTCGGCATGATTTTCCTGTGGTCGTTTGTCAGCATTCTCTGGCCGAGCCTGCTGGGAATTGTGGCGATAGCCCTCAGCGGGTATGCGCCCATGCGGGAGGTGCTGAAAATGTCCTTCGGCGACCAGGTCTCGACTCTGGTGCTGTTCGCCATGGTGCTGTTCGGCGCCATTCAGCATGCGGGCGTCACCAGGTATATCAGCCGCTGGTTTCTGACGCGCAAAATCATCAACGGCCGCCCCGTGATGTTCAGCTTTGTCTTTATCTACGCGGCCTATGTGCTTGCCGTGCTTTCAGCGAGCGTGCTGCCGGTCATTCTGTTCATGTGGGCCATCCTCTACGACGTCCTGAACGAAGTGGGCTACAAGAAAGGCGAGAAGTACACGACCATCATGGTCGTGGGCACGCTGTTCGGCACCATTTCCGGGCAGGCGGCCAAACCGTTCACCGGTTCGGCCCTGATGATCATCGGCTCATTTGAAAAGGCGGCCAACGCCTCGCTGGAATATCTGCCCTACATGCTGTTCGGTTTCATCATGAGTTCGCTGGCCGTCATCGGCTACGCCCTGCTGATCAAGTTTGTCCTGCGGCCCGACATGACGAAAATCAGCCGCATCAGCATCGAGCATTTTGACCGGGAAAAATTGCCGCCCATGGACGCCTGCCAGAAGGTCATGACCTTTACCCTGGTAAGCTTCTTCGTCCTCGTGTTTCTGCCGAGCATTGTGCCCAAAACCCTTCCCGGAATGTCGTGGCTGATCAAACTTGGCCCCCTGGGCGTGGTCATTATGTTTCTGGCGGCCCTCGCCTGCCTGAGAATCAACAACAAACCCGCGCTCAACTTCACGGAAATGGCGAGAAAATATGTGATCTGGGACGTGTATTTTCTGGTGTGCATGGCTATGGCGATTTCAGCGGCCATGGTCAACAAGTCAACAGGCATTACCGAATTCCTGCGGACCATGCTTGACCCGCTGCTCGGCGGTCATTCATACCTCCTGTTCGCCGCCATTCTGGTCATCTTCGGCATGTCCATCACCCAGTTTGCCAACAACGGAGTCATGGGCGTGCTGCTCATGCCTGTCGTCAAGGTGTTCTGCGACCAGACGGGCGGCAACTTCGAGGGTACGGCAACGCTGCTCATCTTCGCCCTGCACGTCGCCCTCCTGACCCCCTCCGCCTCGCCCTACGCGGCGGTTCTGTACGGAAACAAGGATTGGCTGAGCCAGGGCGATACATTCAAACTGAGCCTTGTCATCATCCTTATGGCCCTGCTGCTGTATGTTGTTGTCGGCATACCTGTCATGAGGATGATTTACTGATTCACGCGGCATCGCGCAAAGGAGATTTTCCATGAGCATTGACTTCAGAAAAGTTACGCACATCATTGACGACCAGCACGCCGCCGAGGAAAAGATGCTTCAGGAGTGCAAAAGCGAAAAATTCAGCCTTGATTCCCCCTATATCAAGCTGAACCCCTATCTCATCGCTCCCCTGACGGCCTTGGCGCACTTCACCACGCCCGAAGCCGTCGCGGCCACCGTGACCGTTGAAGGCAAGGAGCCCGAGGGAAACATGCGCTTTCTTTTCCCCGCCGCCACCGAACACTATCTGCCCATATACGGCCTGTATCCCGATTGCGCCAACACGGTGCGGATCGCCCTGGACAACGGAAAAAGCGCGACCCTTACCATCCGTACCGGGAAAGCCCCGGATACGGTGCATTTGCCGAGCGGCATCAAAACCACGGCCGAATACATGGGCGACAACGTCATGTTCGTAAGTCCCACCTCCCCCGGCAACGCGGCGGCCTATGACTACAGGGGCGACGTGCGCTGGTACGTCACCCTCAATTTGTCCTTTGACCTCAAACGGGCGGCGAACGGACGCCTGCTCATGGGCACGCACCGTCTGCTCATGCCGCCGTACCACACCACCGGCGTGTTCGAGTTCGGGATGATCGGCAAAATATACAAGGAATATCGCATACCCGGCGGCAGCCACCACGACCAGATCGAGATGGAGGACGGAAATCTGCTCATCCTGACCCAGGACCCCCCGCGCGGGACGGTGGAAGACATGTGCGTTCTGGTGGACCGCAAGACCGGCGATATCCTCAGGACATGGGACTATCGGAAGAATTTGCCCCAGGATGTGGGCGGTTCCGGAAGCCAGGACAAGCACGACTGGTTTCACAACAATTCCGTGTGGTACGACAAGCGTACGAATTCACTTACCTTCTCCGGACGCCACCAGGACGCCGTCATCAACCTGGACTATGACAGCGGTGAACTCAACTGGGTCATCGGAGACCCCGAGGGCTGGCCCGAAGACTTTGTGAAAAAATACTTTTTCAAGCCCGTGGGCGACCTTTCCAGGTTCGACTGGCAGTACGAGCAGCATGCGGCCCTGATGCTGCCCGACGGCGACGTCATGTGCTTTGACAACGGCCACTGGCGCGCCAAGGTCAAGGAAAAGTACGTCCCCGCAAAGGACAATTTTTCGCGCGGCGTGCGCTACCGCATAAACACCGGGACAATGGAAATTGAGCAGGTGTGGCAGTACGGCAAGGAGCGCGGCGAGGAATTCTTCTCCACCTATATCTGCAATGTGGAATACTACGGCGAGGGGCACTATATGGTGCATTCCGGCGGTATCGGAACTTTCAGGGGCGAAACGTGCAACCGGCCCCCCGTGCAGTTCCGGGGCGATGACGAGCAATATGTGCGCCTGAACTCCATTACCGTTGAAATCAAGGACGACAAGGTGGTCTACGAAATGCGGATTCCCGCCAACTATTACCGGGCCGAGAAACTGCCCCTCTATTGCGGGGAAGACAAACTCAGTTTCGGCAAGGGGCAAATCCTCGGCTCGCTCGGCGTTACCGGAGAATTCGGGACCATACCCGATGTGGAGGTCGGAGGCGACATCCCCGACAAATACAAAATCAAACTCGCGCAGGAGGTGGACCGCCTGGTCATGAAGGGCACTTTTGAAAAGGGCCAGCTCGTCATGCTCCTGCTTGAAGGCGAAACTACCCACGCCTATTTTGTGCCGACCACCAGAAGGCCCTTTCTGGCCATGTGCGTGGGCACCTTTCTTGAGGCCGACGACAGGGCGGTGGAATTTCCCGTAAGTTTCGAGAATCTGTCCGGCACGTACAAGGTTTCTTTCATCATTGACGACCGCAAGTATGACGGCGGCGTCACGTTGACCATATAACCGCTGGCGGCGGCGGAGGCATGCTCCGCCGCCGTGATTCCGGGGGATGCGTTATGCGGGATGTCTATGATGTTATTATTGTGGGCGCGGGACCGGCGGGCATGACCGCCTCCATTTACGCCGTCCGCGCCAACATGAAGACGTTGCTGCTTGACAGGCTGGCGCCCGGCGGGCAGATAATCAACTCCAACGAAATTGAAAACTACACCGGAGCCGGCAGGCTCAGCGGAGCTGACCTGGCTGTGCGGATGTTTGAGCACACCCGGGAACTCGGCGTGGAATTCGGGTACAAAACCGTGGAACGGGTGACGGAGCAAGACGGCCTCAAAATCGTGCGCTGCGAGGAGGATGCCGCCGTTTACAAGGCGCGCTCCGTCATACTGGCGACAGGAACTCGCCCCCGCACGCTTGGCGTGCCCGGCGAGGAAAAATGGGCCGGATCGGGAATCAGCTGGTGCGCCATCTGCGACGGCGCGCAGTACCGCGGCAAGGACGTGGCGGTCATTGGCGGCGGCAATTCCGCCGTGGAAGAGGCCTTGTACCTTGCGGACATCTGCGCCCGCGTCACTGTCGTCACCATGCTGGACCTCACGGCTGACCCCAGGTCTTGCGACAAACTGCGCGCAAGGGACAATGTGGAAATATTCATCTTTCAGCAGGTCTTGGAATTCACCGGCAAGAAACGGCTGGACGGCGTGCGCTTCCGGGGGGAAAAGGACACGGTCGAACGGCATGTCAAATGCGACGGCGTGTTTGAATACATCGGCTTTCAGGCCTCATCCCAGACTTTCGCCGACCTCGGCATCACCGACAGGCTCGGTTGCGTTGTTGTGGACGAGCGCATGCGCACCGCCGTGCCGGGTATTTTCGGCGCCGGGGACATCACCGCGAAACATTTGCGGCAGATTGTCACCGCCGTCTCGGACGGGGCCATAGCGGCCAACAGCGCGGCCGCCTATGTAACATCTCTGAATCAGTGAGGAAAGTCAGATGATCAAGGAAATTCGACAACAGGAATTTGACGGCATGGACCGTACGCGGCCCATGCTGGTGGAATTTTACTCCAAAACGTGCGGCCCGTGCAAAATGCTGGCCTATGTACTCAGGGACATTGACGCGGGCATGCCCGATTTTCCCATCTATCAAATTGATTTCGACGAGAATGTGGAATTGAAGGAACGCCTCGGAGTGAGCGGCTTTCCCACCATGATCTTCTTCAAAAACGGCGAGGAAGCGGAGCGGATGGAGGGTTTGAAGCAAAAACCGGCCATCGTGAAAGCCATTGAGGCGCTTCTCGCCTGACAGGACGGAAATTATTCCTCCCGGTCCAGTACGCGCAGGGAGATGGCTTCCGCCAGATGTTCCGGGCTGATGTCGTCCGCGCGGGACATGTCCGCGATAGTGCGCGCCAGACGCAGTACGCGGGTATATGCTCTGGCCGAGAGCCCCAGACGCTTGACGGCGGTTCTCAGAAGAGAGTGCCCCCCGGAGGACAGAGCGCAGTGTCGCTCAAGAAGGCCGCCGAAGAGTTCGGCGTTGCAGTGAATGCGCTCGCCGGCGAACCGTATCCGCTGTATGGCGCGCGCCGCAAGAACCCGGGCGCGGAGTTCGGCGGAGGTTCCGCCGCCTGTCGTTTTGCGCAGATCCTCATAGGGCACGGCGGGGACTTCCACATGCACGTCAATCCTGTCCAGCAGGGGACCTGAAAGTTTGGCCATATAGCGGGCGCGCTGATCCGGCCTGCAGACGCATTTGTGCTCCGGGTCGCCGTAATAACCGCAGGGACAAGGATTCATGGCCGCCACCAGCATGCAGGCCGCGGGATAGGTGACGCTCTGGGCCACGCGCGCGATGGACACCGAGCCGTCTTCCAGAGGCTGGCGCAAAACTTCCAGAGCGGCCTTGCTGTACTCCGGCAACTCGTCCAGAAAGAGCACACCCCTGTGCGCCAGGGAGACTTCTCCCGGACGCGGGGTACCGCCACCGCCCACTAGGGCCACATTGGAAATGGTATGATGGGGCGAGCGGAAAGGCCGCGCCGTCATCAGGCCGGAGCCCGGCGGCAGTTGGCCGGCCACGCTGTAAATTTTGGTAACCTCCAGAGCTTCTTCAAAATTCAGGGGCGGCAGTATGGTGGGCAGACGTTGGGCCAGCATGGTTTTGCCGCTGCCGGGCGGCCCCAGCATGAGGATGTTGTGCCCGCCGGCGGCAGCCACCTCCAGAGCGCGTTTGGCCGCATGCTGGCCTTTTACGTCGCCGAAATCCAGACCGTAGCGCGGCGGCGGCAGGGCCTCCGGCACGGTGCGGGGCACAGCGGCAAGCTCCACGGCACCCGCCAGAAAGGCGGCGCATTCGGCCAAATTTTGCGGGGCGTAAACCGCAAGGCCGTGGGTAACAGCCGCTTCCGCCGCGTTGGCTGGCGGAACCACGAGGCCCGCGGCCTCTTTTTGCCGCGCCAGAATGGCAAGCGGCAGCACGCCGCTGACGGCCTTGATTTCTCCGGTGAGGGAAAGCTCCCCCGTGAGAAAAAAATCGTTGATTCGTTCCAACGGGATAAGCCCTGACGCGGCCAAAAGGCCGATGGCCAGAGGCAGGTCATAGCTTGCGCCGGCCTTGCGCCGGCCCGCCGGAGCCAAATTTACGGTGACGCGCGCCGGGGGCAGCCTGAAATTGCTGGCCCGCAAGGCGGCGAATACGCGATCCTTGGCTTCGCGCACGGCCGCCTCGGCAAGCCCCACAAGGGTAAACCCCGGCAACCCCTGGCGGACATAGTCCACTTCCACTTCCACGGGAAAGGCATCGACGCCTTCCAGGGCGCCGCTCAGCAGACGGACGACCATATACTCACTGAATCAGCCTGCCCAGTCTGCTGAAGCGTATGTCGCCGGGGCCGTCCCAGGACCAGTAAATGCG
This sequence comes from Desulfovibrio sp., assembly GCA_031291035.1. Classification (GTDB taxonomy): domain Bacteria; phylum Desulfobacterota; class Desulfovibrionia; order Desulfovibrionales; family Desulfovibrionaceae; genus Desulfovibrio. The sequence goes on along the minus strand of JAISLI010000001.1, from coordinate 14,195 downwards.
CCAGGCCTTGGCGCGGATGGCCTTGCGGTCCACAAAACCCCAGAAACGGGAATCCAGCGAATTGTCGCGATTGTCTCCCATAACGAAATATTTGCCTTCCGGCACAGTGACCGGACCGAAATTGTCCCGCTTCGGTTCAATCTGACCGGGATTGGCAAAGCGGACGTAGTCTTCCTTGACGGGCTGGCCGTTGCGGAAGAGCTGCTTGTTCCGTCCGGCGATAACGTCGCCGGGCACGCCGATGATGCGTTTGATGTAATCAACGCTCGGGTCTCCGGGGTATTCAAAAATGATGATGTCGCCCCTGGCAGGATCCTCTCCCCGGTATATCCGCATGTTGGTAAAGGGAAGATTGATGCCGTACGCAAATTTGCTCGCCAGCAGATGATCGCCCACAAGCAGGGTGGAAAGCATGGATTCCGAGGGTATCTTGAACGCCTGCACCAGAAAGGTGCGGATAAAAAGCGCCAGAAGAAGGGCAAGCAGTAACGCTTCCGCATATTCGCGCAACACGGATTTCTTTTTTTTGCCGTTCAGCTTGAGTGACATTGCCGTTCCTTGTCGTTGTCCGTATACAGTCATACAGTCATCTGTTGCCAACGCTGACCGCCATCTCCCCCCTGGCCCGGACTTCGGCATTCTTGGCGCAGGCCGCGACAGCCAAGGCAAAAGCCAGCAGACAAGCGCAAAACAAAATTTTACGCGGGCCTTCAGGCATAGGGTTTTTCCTGTGAGATTCTGGCCCCGGCGGGCACATCTTCAGTGATCCACATATTGCCGCCCACAACGGCGCCGCGCCCGATGGTTACTCTGCCGAGGATGGTCGCCCCCGCGTATATGGTAACATTGTCTTCCAGTATGGGATGGCGCGATATGCCCTTGATAAGCGTGCCGTCAGGCTTTTTGGGGAAGGAAAGGGCCCCCAGCGTCACTCCCTGATAGAGGCGGCAGTTTTGCCCGATAACGCAGGTTTCGCCGATGACGACCCCCGTGCCGTGGTCAATGAAAAATTCTTCCCCTATGGCGGCGCCGGGGTGTATGTCGATGCCGGTATGCGCATGGGCCATTTCAGAAATCATGCGAGGTATCATGGGTACGTCGAGGGTATGCAGTTCATGGGCAATGCGGTGGTGCAGCATGGCCCGCAGGGACGGATAGCAAAAAACGGCTTCTTCGGGGCTTTGCGCGGCGGGATCGCCCTCATAGGCGGCTCTGGCGTCGCCGGCGAGAAGGCGGCGAATCTCCGGCAGGGTGTCCATAAAGGCAAGCGCCGCATTTTTGCTTTGGGAATCGCGCGGCGCGCAGACCGCGTGCTGTTTTTCGCAGGTAAAGCAGAAACCCCGCAAAATCTGCTCGCGCAGCTTCTGATAAACGGAATCCAGATTGGCCGCCAGATGGTAGCGCAGAGAATCCAACCTCACCTGGGCCTGTCCGAAATATCCAGGAAAGATAGCCACGGCCAGTCTGTTCATGATTTCCCTGAGTTCGTCTCTGGAGGGCATGGCGGCCCCCTCGGCTGAATTGTGCCAGACGGCGTTGAGGGAATCCGGATGACAAAGGCGCTCCACAACCCTGTCAAGGCAGCGATGGGCAGCCGGCTGTGTGCTGTCGAATTTATCCATGTATAGTGCCGGTTTTATAATTTTTAAACAGCGTATTGAGTGTGTTGCGTTTTTTAGTGCCCCATGCGTGGTTGCGTTGCATTCCTGTTTTTGTCCGCAGGAACATACCCTGACAGCTTACATGTTATATGGCCGCCGCGCAATGTCTTTTCAAGCCCGGCACAGGGGGACGTCACGTTACGCCCGCAAGCCGGTGGCGCGCGGCCAGCGGAGATGGCGAAAATTCACGCGGCCGCCCGGAATTTCACATTTCAGGGCCTTGCGCATAAGGCGCAAGGCCCCTGAAACGCCGCGCTTAACTTTTTTTCCGCCTTTGCCGATAAGGCTTACAGTGCGCGGCCGACTTTTTTTCGCCATTGTGCGCGCTATTGTTCCGGAAATAAAACGCCATGAAAAACTGCCTGCTCGCCTTGCTTTCCGCTCTTCTTCTTTCAGGCTGCGGATTTCTGAAATCCTCCGAATCCGACATCGCGCCGCCGCTTGCCCGCAAGGTTGTCAATACGGCATTTAGCCAAATTGGCAAAAAATATCAATCCGGCGGCAAATCTCCGCAGTCGGGCTTTGACTGCTCCGGCCTTGTCTGGTGGGCTTATCAGAAAAACGGCCTGACTGTGCCCCGCAGGACAGTTGAGCAGGCCCGCGCCGGGGCTCAAGTGCGCCGCGACAATGCGCGCCCCGGCGATATAGTCGTGTTCCGCGCTCCGTACGCCGTCAACGGACTGCACACCGGCCTGTACGCGGGCAACAGCACCTTTATTCACAGCCCCCGCACGGGTTCCCGGGTGCGTGCCGAAAGCATGAACCAGCCTTACTGGAGCAATAAACTCCTCACGGTACGGCGGATAGTCAGATAACACTTCGTATTTTCTTCTAAAATTTACTACTCCTTTATTCACTCAGGCCGCGGTTCTGAATCACTGTCGGGGCTTCATTCGCAAGACCGCATTACCAAAAATCATCCGTTCTCTACAAATCCGGCAACAAGACAGTTGCTTTTTATTTTTTTTTAGAGTATTTCCAGAAAAAACAGTTGCGCTGTTTTCAGGAGGAACGCCATGACGCGCAAGGTCAATATGGGTGAAGGGCTCTTGAGCATAGCGGATATTTCACGGCATTTTTCCCTGCCGGAATCCACGGCGCGTTACTATTGCAAGCGCTTTGCCCAATACATTCCCAGCGTTGGCGACGGGCGCCGCCGACGTTACCGCAGGGAAACCCTTGACGTGATTGAGGCTATACTGGAGCAGATGCAAAAATCCCGCACCGCCGTTGCGGTTGAAGACGCACTGGAAGCAAAATTCCCCCGCAATGCGCTTGCCGTGCCTGAAGAATCTTCCCCACAAGAACGGGGGCAGGCCGTTTCCGTTCATTTTACGACAGCCGCCCTGCAAATGCTTGAGCGTCAAACAATTGCCCTGGAAGGCATCACCCAGATCATGCAGGTGCTGGCGGAACGCCTGCCGAGAACCGCTGAACAGTCCGCGGTGGACCATGCGTCAGCTCTGCGCGAGGAAGTGGAAACCTTGCGCATGCTCCTCAATGCTTCCGAAAAAACCCAGCAGGCTGATCTGGAGCAGTTGCGGCGCTGGATGACGCGTGTCATCCTGACGCGTTCCGGCGGCGGGGCAAGTTCCTCCGCAAAAGCACACTTATTGTGAATTCCCCTGCCCGGATTTTTCCGCAAGCGCCATGTCCACAGCCGCCCGAAACAGATCCGGCGGCAATGCGCCGCGAATAACAAGATTGTTCACAAGAAAAAACGGTGTGCCTTCCACGCCGATCTTTTGCCCGTCCGCAATATCTTCGGCCAGCATTTCAGCTATTTTTTTACTTTTTGCGTCTTTTTGCAACTTCTTCATGTCTGCGCCGACGCTCTCGGCCGTACTGTTGATGAAACCTTCCCCCTCCCCCATAAGCCTGTCCCGTTCAGCAAACAGCACGCTGTAAAACTTCCAGGCCTTTTCGTTACTCTGCTGCGCCACGGCCAGAAACGCCATCGCCGCCTGCATGGCCGTCCCCTTGTTTTCCAAAGGGAAATTTTTAAAAATCAGGCAGACATCCTTGCCGTAGTCTCTCAGTACCTCATTGACAGTTGAGGCGGCTTGCCGGCAATAATGACAGGTAAAATCGGAAAATGCCACAATGCGCACTTTGGCTTTTGGCGATCCAAACACAGGCCGTCCTTCCAGGCGTACGCTTTTTTCATTTTTCATATCAGCGCGCCATTGGACTTCCAAACTGCGTCTGCGCCGCTGGTTGGACCCCTGTTGCGCGATATCCAGCACCGTCTCGCTCTCGCGCCGCAGAACATCCATCACGATATCCGGCCGGTTGCGGAAAAGCTTTTCAAGTTCTTTGTGCAAATTGTCGGTAGTTACAACTTCAGCGCTCACGCAGACTGAAAAACTCAAAAGCAGCGCCGCAAACGCCATGACGCAATTTAATCGCATATACACCTTCTTTTTGGCTCCAGTGCGTTACACCAAAATATCTCTTGGCCGCCAAGTGAATTTTCCTCGCGGCGAATCTCCCTATTCTCCGACCAGTCGCAGGTCCGCCACCGCATCTTCCATTTTGAAAAGCAGTTCGTCAAACTCCACAGGTTTCATCAGATAAGGGTCTCCATCCCCGTCCATGACCGGCATTTCACATCCAATATCACAAGCGGACATGGGCAGTTGGATACCGCAACGCAGTCATCGCCGCGCCTCGTCAGGCGCTTGGACAGGATTCGCGGTATCTCCGTCTCGTCATCCACCAGCATAACACGAATCCGGCTCATGGGCCTTTCCCCTGCTTAATTCGGACAATAGCAGTTATCCTGCCCCAAGGCAAATGCAACTCATCTGACAAGGCGAGCGGCCCGCTGAACAATATCCGCAACCCGCCATTTCGTTTTGCCGTATCCACACATTCCCGCACAGATTTTGAAAAACAATTTATCTAATTGAAATAACAATCATTATTTACTATAGTAATTAACGATTGAAACAGTTCGCTTACGGAGGGCAAAGCCCGCCTGCTCCTGTTTCGCGGCAAGTATTTGCCGGCAAATCCTTGCAGAGCAGTTCATTCGTGAACTGCTCTAATGCCCTGTAATGCCGTATTTTTTGAGTTTGTACTGCAGAAGACTTTTGGAAATGCCCAGGCATTCCGCCGCCTTCACCTGCACGAGTTCAGAACGCACCAGGGCGCGGCGAATGAGCGCGGCCTCAATTTTTTCCAGCGTGTCGGCCAGATCCAGTTGCACCGGCAGAAGATCCACGGCGCTTTTGAACTGCGCCTCTTCATCACGGATTTCCGGCGGCAGATTATCCACCTCAATCACGGCGCCGGGCACCAGAACCATGCAACTTTCCACCACGTTTTCCAGTTGACGGATATTGCCCGGCCACTCGTAACCCACAAGGTAATTGAGCGCCTCGGCGCTGAACGTCTTCTGCGACATATTGTTTTCCGCAGTGACTTTTTCCATGAAATGCGCCACCAGCGGAAAAATATCCTCTCTGCGCTCACGCAAGGGCGGCAGGGGAATCTGTACGACATTCAAGCGGTAGTACAGGTCATCGCGAAAGGCCCCCTGTTCAACAAGCGCGGCAAGATTTTTATTGGTGGCGGCCACCACGCGGATATCCACTTCAACCCCCTCGCTGCCGCCCACCCGCTCAAAGCTGCGCTCCTGCAGCACACGCAGCAACTTGACCTGCAAATCCAGTGTCAGCTCGGCAATTTCATCCAGAAAAAGCGTGCCGCCGTCAGCCTGTTCAAAACGGCCGCGCCGCATAGCCACAGCGCCGGTAAATGAGCCTTTTTCATGGCCGAACAGTTCGCTTTCCAGCACACCGGCATTGAGCGCCATGCAGTTTACGGAAATAAAGGGTTTGTCCTTGCGGGGGCTTGTGTAATGAATGGCGCGGGCCACAAGCTCCTTGCCCGTGCCCGACTCTCCGGTAATCAGCAGCGTGGAACGGCTTGGCGCGACACGGTCAATCATGACCAGTACATCACGTATGGCCTGACTGCGCCCCACGATCTGGTGCACGCCGTAACGTTCTTCCATCGACTCCAGCAAAAGGCGGTACTGGCGGTGGGTGCGTGAAAGCTCGGCCGCGTTGTGGATGGAAAGCAAGAGCTCGTCGTTGGAAAAGGGCTTCGTGATATAATCGAAAGCTCCGTACTTCATCACTTCCACGGCGCTTTCGATGGAACCGAAAGCCGTCATGATCAAAACCGGAATATGCGACCAATTTTTTTTGACCCGTTGCAGCACCTCCCTGCCCGTCACTTTGGGCATCTTCATGTCGGTCACCACCACGTCCACCTCGCTCTCATTCAAAAAAGCAAGCGCTGTTTCAGGATCGCTCACGGCGGTGACCGCATACCCCTCGTCTTCCAGCAAGGTCTGCAGAACCAGCAAATAATTTTTTTCATCATCAATAACAAGAAGATGTGTTTTTTCGCTCATGACGGTAACGGGTCTCCTTATCTGCTCCATTGCCAGGGCGGCGTACTCATGTGAAGACTCCACAGACCAAGCTTTGCCTCAATGGCCTGGTGCTCCTGAATATGCCAGCGACGGCAAAAAATGGCCTTGCAGGAGGCGCGGCTCACCCAGGCAAGGCCCTCAACCAAAAGCTGATAATTGACCGATCTTCCGTCAATCTGAATCAGCGCGCGCGACGCGCCTTCGCCATCCTTGCATGCGGACTCTACGTTTACCGTTGAACCAACCGGCAAAAGTGCACGTAAATATTCCAACGCTTCCGGGCCGAAGGGTTGCTGAAGCGTTGGCACCTCAACGCCGTAAAAACTCAGCACAACAGGGTTCTCATCGCGGTCACGCTTTTCACTCACCACGACAATGCCGCCGCCCTCCACCCGCACCACATAGGCGTTCCAGGCATAGGCCGACGAAAAACACAGAAGGGAAAAAAGCAAAGACACCAAGCAGACAAGACAGTTGCGCATGTCATGGATAATGCCCGCACCGCAACGTCATTGTCAAGACGTGGTGTCGACCATAATCCATGTATAGACCCGCCCCGCGAGTCAAGGTTTTTTTGAGTTTCCGAATCGAATGCAATCCATGTATCCGGCATCTTTTACGGGATATTTCCCTGTGCCCATGATGAAATCCGCTCTATATGTCCAAATCACCACGCAGGCCTCAAAGGCCACTGGATTATCCTGGTTTTCACATAGACGGTCAGACCGTTACTCATCAACTCCCTTGATTTCGCATTTTGGGGATCCGTAAAATTTCTCTCCGAGAGGTCAGGAGGGGAAGCAGGCCATCCTCACCCCGCTTGCGGCGTTCAATGCCATGGATGGCTGCGCGGGCAGCCAGGACAAGCAGATGAGCGAGACAAGTCTGGCGGTAACCGCTCACAGGGTATAGACAAAGTCTAGAAATTATGTTCCTGTAAAAATCATGCAAACGGACGGCAAGCCAATTATTCCTTTGAGCGCAGAGGTGCTCAGCCGCACACCGCAAGAAGCGATTGACCTGATTGTGCGTCTGCTGGAGCTGGTCGCAGCGCAACAATCCCGAATTGAGGCTCTGGAAACACGTATTGTGACGCTTGAAGCCAGACTGAACAAGAATTCGTCCAATTCCGACAAGCCGCCTTCCAGTGACAGCCCTTTTAAGCGGCGTCCGTCCGGCGAGACAAAACAGAAGACTCCGCGCAAACGTAAAGGAAAACGCTACGAATTGCTTGATCCCACGAATGTGCATCACCTGCATCCCGGCGCGTGCCCCTGCGGTAATACTGAATTTGAAACAATGGAGCCGTTTTACACCCATCAGGTTATTGAACTGCCCAAGATTGAGCTGAGTGTCGATCACTTTGTGCTGTACCGCGCCAAATGCCCGGTTTGCGGAAAAACGGTCAAAACGACTGTCCCGCATGAGCATCGTACCGGGTTTGGGCCACGGCTTTCCGCCTCCATCGTTGAACTGGTCGGCACGCATGGCGACAGCCGCAGGGCGGCGCAGGACTACCTTTTCTCTGTCTTTGGGTTGAGCGTCAGCCAAGGGGCTATACAAAAGATCGTTGACCGGGCGAGCAGCGCCTTGCTTCCCTACTATGAAACTATCAAGGAGAGCGCGCATCAGTCGTCCTTCAACAATATTGACGAAACATCCTGGAGAACGTGCAAACTGCTTCGTTGGCTGTGGGTGATGACGAACAGTATTGTTGCCTATTTTATGGTTCATGCCAACCGCTCGCAAAAAGCCTTTGAAGACTTGATCGGCGCATGGCGGGGTTTGCTTGTCAGTGACGGATACGCCCTGTATTGCAAATGGGAACATGGCCGGCAAACCTGCCTGGCCCATCTTGTCCGGCGGGCAAAGGCGGTTTCTGAACACCCCAATCCAGAAATTGCGAAATGTGGGTCATGGATACTCAAGGAGCTTCGTCTGTTATGCCACATGGCCCATGAACCTCCATCCCGGGGGGAGTGGAATATGTTTTACGCGCGATTGATGCGTATTTTTCGCATGTACAGGGAACGGCAGGATGTGGTTGGTGGTCTTGTGCGTCATTTGGTAAAAGAGATGGATTGCCTCTGGACCTTCCTGCGAGAAGAGGGGATTGGTCCAACCAACAACCACGCGGAACGCATGCTTCGTTTCCCCGTGATCTGGCGCAAACGCAGTTTCGGTACACGCCGCGAAAAAGGCGAGCGTTTTGTCGAACGCATACTTTCGGTTCGCCAAACCTGCCGCATCCAAAAAAAGCGTACCCACCCGGTGCTTGTAGACGCCTTCAAGAGTTTCTTCCAAGGGCAACGCCCTGATACTGCCTTTCTTCATCGCTGATACCCTGTGAGCGGTTACGTCTGGCGGCCGTGCACCCATTGCTGATACACGCCGTAGCCGTCACTGATGAGGATATCCGGCAAGATTCTGCTAACAACCCATTGCAATGCTAGTATATTTTTGATGCTAGTCCGCTTCGAATATTTCGCTGGAAACATCAAGATATTTTTTTCTCTTTCCTGGCCTATATATTAATGAAACAGCGCCCTTTAGTGGCGTATCATCTTCAATTCCAATTTCCCAATCTTGTTTAAAGCATGACATTGATCCTGAGAATTTTTTAATCAGTGCATGTTCATTTTTAAGATATGCTATAGTAGTGCCTGCCAGCATCTTAATAATGGCTATTTCAATTAGTGTGCTTGCCATCCAATCCACAGGAACTTTGTATGAAAATATCCAGTTCACCATATTGATAGCAGGCTCAAGAGCATTTATTTTTTACCTACTTCACAACTGCTCAAAATAATACCTTCATAAGACTTCGGAGGAATTTTCTGCATTTGTACAGCTAAATTTCCACCCGCCATTCTTCCTCCCTTGCCATGCGCTCCGATATAAAGAATTTTTCTCTTCTCAGGAATTGTCTCTGCGTGATTTATAGCGTCCTCAAAACTCTGTGTATTATAAAAATTAAGATGATAAATTGCTAAATTATCACTATAACACGAGACACCTTCAAAAAATGGGAATGCCGAGGCCTGCCTTGGATTTTCATCAAAATCCCACCATGGACACTCAAGCAATGCGACTCCGATTGTCATGATCATTTCCTCCCCTGCAATAACGGTTCAGCCTTTCACAACCACAATGGGTTTGAAGTAATCCACTATTTCCACCTGCCTGTTCTCTACCTGATTCTTCACCACCGCATGGATATCCTTGTAGGCCCAAGGAGCTTCATCCTGAATTTTTGTATCCGTGCGGCAAACCACATCCGCCATGAGCCGCTTGAATTTTTCGTTGCTCCCGTGCCGCAACGCGACCCGCCTGCTCATGGCCCTGCCCGCGCCATGCGAGGAAGAGCAAAGAAAGTATTCATTGCCCAGACCTTTGGTCACATACACGCCGTCCAGCTGGCTGCCGGGGATGATCCCGTATTCGTCCGCATTGGCCGGGGTAGCCCCCTTGCGGTGCAGAACCTGATTTTTTTCCCTGTCCCATACGGCGTGGTTGTGGTTTTTTTCAATCAGGACCAGGCTGTCCGGGCTCAGGCCGAACAATCCCAGAAGTTTTTCCATCATGCGCCGCCGGTTGGCGGCCGCGAAGTCAATGGCCCAGAGCATGTCCTGATAGTAGGCCTGCCCGAGTTCGGAGGCCGTTGCAAAGAAGGGCGCTGCGCATTGGTTGCGTGCCGCCGCTTCCTTGATGTAATGCTCCGCGATGTTGTAGCCCGGACTCCGGCTGCCGGAGTGCAGGGTAACGCCGATTTCGCCTCCGGCATTTACGCCTATTTCAATAAAGTGATTGCCGTGCCCCAGAGTTCCCCAATCATGGGGCGCCCTGTGGTTGATGTTCCTTCTTTTTTGATGGGACATGGCGGCTGATGCAAAGACCACCGGATACGGCGGGGCGTCTTTTTTATTGCCCGCGCCCTTGCCGTGCGGAATGAGCTTTTGGATGACGCGGAAAAGCGCCTTCTTTTCTTCAAAGGAGACAAGCCCAAGATCTTCAGCGGTGCGGCGCGTGTTCACGTGGGCCATGCCGCAGCCGATATCCACTCCGACAAAGGACGGCACGATAACGTCATTCATCAAAACCACGCTGCCGATGCAGACGTTCATGCCCCAATGCACATCCGGCAGCACCACCAGGGTTTCCAGATGGGGGTTGTTCAGAGTCTGTCCAAGCTGCTCTTGGGCGGATTTCTCAATCCGCTCCCAGGGGAGAGTCAGTCTGAGCCTGGGGTTTTTCGGGTCAACAGGGATATCCATCAAAATTTCCTTTATGGTCTGAAACCTCTTTCAGCATTTTTTTCCGATGCCGCCATGCGCATCCGGGACGTGACGCCATTTTCCGGACAAAGACTCCGTCTTCCCCAGGACCGGCTCATGCGCGTGGTTCCGCGACCGCGCCCGTTCCATACAGCGCGGCCAAAGCCGCTGCCTGTTCCGCCATGCTTTCCCGCAGCCATTTCGGAGAGAGCGCTTCCGCCGCGTCTCCGAAACCCAGCACCCAGGCCGTCAGTTCAACGGGACTGCGGGCTTGCAGCGTCAAGGTGATGCCGCAGTCCCGGTGCCTGACGATTTTTTGATTTTCGCTCCATTCCCGTTCCGCCACATAGATGGCGGCCTTGGGCGAAAACCGTATCTTCGCGGTAAACAACTCCATATCCATCACGCCAAAGTTTTCACCGTGTTCCGCAGGCGGTTCCGGCAGATGTTTGCCGCTACGAGCGGTCGGCGTGACCCCGCGCAGGCGGTGCAACGCAAGAGGCGTGGGTTTTTCATATTTCGCGCGTCTGCCCTCCATAACCCATCCGTTGCAGTAGATGGTTTCGTGAAAGGCGATCAGGCGCATGGGCGCATATTCAAATTCTCTACTTTCCGTGCTGCTGGTTGATTGATAGCGCACCGCACAGATCTTGCGCTCCCGTATGGCTTGCATCAGTGTTTGCAGCATGTCCTGGAAGGGAGTGTAATTGATTCGGCCCTTGAACATGGACTGCGCGAAAACCGTATCCATGCCGGAATTTTCTCCTGCCGGGAGATACGCCGAAGCCTGTTGCAAAGTCGCGTCCACCTGTTTGCGCATGGCCTCCGGCAGGAGGTGCAAAATGAAATCCCGACACAGGGCAAGTTGCTGCAGACCTTCGGCGTTCAGGCTAATTTTGGGCAGTTTCGGGCGATCCAGATGATACACAGCCTCTCTGCCGCGCTTTACGCGCATGAGCTTGCCGAAGGGCGACGCTTCAAGCTTGTCTATCAGCCGGAGCACCACTTGCTTGGAACAGTTGAGATCGCGGGACAAATCGCTCAGGCTGGCCTCCCGCCCGGTAAACAGCAACATGGCATACAGGGAAAGCAGTTTTTCCGCCGGAGAAGCGTCAGAATTCCATTTTTTCGGCATAGTGCCTCCTGTGGCGGATAACGCCTGAACCCGTAGAGGAAGATACACTTTTGCCCCTTCCTGAATTTTTTCCCATTACCCTTTCTCTCAAAATCCAATCCTGCTTTGGTTTTTATCCAGCTTTATGTTTTGCTCATGCTTCAGACGCTCCAGCAACTCCGGAATATCCACCGATGCGGGTTCCTCAAGCCAGTATTGCGAACGCACGGCGTGAAAATCCCCTGGAGTAAGCCTGGTCATGGAGCACAATATCTTTTCTTCCTCAGGATGCAAATCCCGGCCTGCCAGCGGCGCAAGCAGGGAGGCGTACAGGGCGCGAATCTGTTCCGGTTTTGCGTAGGTGAACTCCACCTTGAAGGAAAAACGGCGCATGGCCGCCGCGTCCATATTGTCGCGGCGATTGGTGGTGCAGACGCAGAAACCGCGACATTCCTCAAGGCAGGTCAAAAATTCGTTGACCAGGGTCGTTTCCCAGGAACGCTGGGCGATGTCGCGAGAATAGATAAAGCTGTCCGCCTCGTCAATGACCAGCACTGATCCATCCGCTTCCGACTTGCGGAAAGCTTCCGCGACCTGTTGTTCTGATTCGCCGACCCACATGCTGAGCAGATCGCTGGCCCGCTTCACCATACATTCCCGATCCAGTTCTTTGGCGATATGGCGGGCCAGAGCAGTCTTGCCCGTACCGGGGGGGCCGTAAAAGAGCATCGTTCCGCCGCCGGGCCGCAAAGATTTTTCATTGCGCAGCAAAGTGTCCACGCGGCGGCATTTGTCCAGCAATTCCTGAGCGGAATTTGCCATACACACGCCCTCAAGGGTGTAGTCATCGTTTACTTCAGGTTTTTTACGCGGCTTCCGGCCGTCGCGGCTTAAAGTAACGTGGGCGCACAGCACACGCTCCACAGCGGAAGCGCAATCCTTCTTTTTGACGTGAAGACGCTTCACTTGGCACACGGATTTTTCAATCACGGCTGCGGGCACATCGTAATTTCTTACAAGGTTCTGTACCTGTTCTTCAGACAGGGAGTTTTCCATCCGTTGATCCCGGATCACCTGCCGCCATATTTCTCCGCGTTCTTTTTTGCCCAGACGGTCAAAGTGGATACTATAGGTGAAACGCCGCCGCACAGCCTGCTCAACGTGAGTGACGTGGTTGGTTATCCAGATGACGCGCCTGCCGCGCTCTTCCAGAAAGGCGTTCAACCAGGCCTTATCCTTGCTGTTTTCGGTAAAAAGATTGTTCGTGTCCAGCAGGCGTTCCGCTTCGTCCACAAGCACAAAGGCGCCGCTGTGTTTTGTCGCGAGGTTCAGACAGGCGCACAAAGATGTTCTGCGGGCGGCATCATCGTCGTCCGCGCGGCTGACCACGCTCCATGCCTTGACTTTTAGCGCGTCGGCCAAGCTGTTGGCAAAAGTGGTCTTGCCCGTGCCCGGGGGGCCGTAGAGCAGGATGTGGACAGGGTCATGCCCGGTATGTTCCAGCAAAGACATGACATGGTCAATGTCTTCCCGGGAAACGCGGAATTTTTCCAACGGAAGCTTTTTACCGTCCAGGCTCTTGTAAAAAAGTTTTCTTTTGTCAGATGTTTCATCTTCTACCCAAAACGACAACAGTTCATCCCTTAGACGGAACCTGTTATGGCAACTGTAATCGTCAAAGAAGCCGCAGGTATGGGCCTCGGCAATGCAATTCAGCAGCGTTTTGTAGTCAAAATCAAGTAGATGCGCCAATATCCGTCTATTCTGGTATTTGTACAGCTCGAGGTGATCTTCAATATAATTTTCAACCTCTGAGAATGACTGCTGAATAAAAACGAAATCACATAGTTGCAGCAGTGCATCGCTTATGCCGAACATGCGCTTGAGGCGTTTTCGGGCGGTACGCCAGATATCGTCGTTTTTTGCGGCATCGGCTGCTGCGGCAACGCATTCCCGGCGAAGCATCTCCGCAATGATGCCCTTCATCGCGGGATGTTCCCGCACAAGTTCTTCACATTTGTCATCCTGATGGTATTCAGGGCTTTTTATGGCTTCGTTCACCGCCTTTTTGAACGCGCTGACAGAACGTTTTTCCGGCAAGTTTTTGATCTCGCCGGAAAGCGACTTCAAAAAAGGCGACAGACCGCCAATAGCCCAGCCGAAACAGGTAAAAAAATCGTCATCCAGCTCAACTCCCTGTTCCATAAGGCGCAAGAGCCATCCGGCGCACTTGCCTTGGGCATAGCTGGTTTCCGGTGTAACTGCCGCAATGGTTGAACCGCCGATTTTGTGGTGTCTGTGTCGCATATCAGGCTCCCTTCATGTTTGATTGAAGCCTATAAGAGCATCATTCCAGAATTCGATAGGTATAAAAAAATATTTTCAGCATTTATATCAAATAATTATAGGATTCTGATTTAATACAATCCGCTTTCTATGGTTACAGATCCACTTGTCCAGTGAAGGTCATCTACCCCTTATGACATCCGTTTCATTTTGGGGTAACTAATGGGGTAAAATATTTATAAAATTTATTTTATTATTAAATATCAATATATTATATATAAAATATGAGTGAGCTACGACGAGGCTCACCGCGTTACGAAAAACACCTCTGTCGCCGGTCAGCTTCAGGCGGACATGACCACGATGGCGCGGGAGTCGCGCAAATGGAATTTGGGCATCGGCCTGTATACGCA